>JBELAL010000005.1:0-253138 GCA_049508835.1 Holophaga sp.
ATCATCCTAAGGGGGTCTGGCCCGCACCTAAAATACCTGGCGCCCCAAGTTACCGGAGCGCCAGCATGTTTTCAGCCCTCGGGGTGCCCGCCAGGGCACCCAGTCTTGGACGGTCTCCTAGATCGACGTGCTCGCGTACGTCCAGCGCGAGCGCAGGCTGCGCCGGGACGCCGCCGACTTCAGCCAGGTCGATGGCGCCGACGAACCCGCCATGCCCGACTACGACGTGGTCGCCAACGACCTGCTCGCCGACCTGGACAAGGTCTTCCGCCCGGGCGTCTATGCCGAGCTCCGCAAGCTGCTGCTGGTCACCCCGGTGCAGTCGAACCGGGGGGGGAAGAAGGAGGCCACCAAGCTTAAGGGCAAGTTCGACATCGGCGCCGTACACCTGCATTCGATCTTCGGGATGACCGCCGACTTCGTGCTGTCCCCGGCCCTAGCCGTAATGGTTTCCAGCTCGGCCATGGCCGGCGCGCCAACGGGAGGGATCTGCCGCGCACCATTCATGCGGGCCCTCCGTAACACCTTGAAACCGCCTGGAACGCTGGAAAGCGTTTCCGTGCTCTCCCCGAACCGCTGTACGCCCGGTTGGGACGCGTGACTGGACAGAGCCCTGACCGTCCCAGAGACGGCGGACATCCTCAGCCTCGGTAAGTCGACGGTCAGGAATCTGATCGCCACAGGTCGACTCAAGGTTGTGCGAATCGGCCGGGCCTTGATCGTCCCCAGGACTGAGATCGACAAGTTCCTCGCCCGGGAGGCAAGTGCCCAGGCGTCTGCGCCAATGGACGTGAAGCTCCTGCGGGTCCTCGCGGATGCCAGGCAGGATACGGCCATCGCCGAGCGGCACACCGCCTATCTGACACAGCTGATCGCTGAAAGCAAGGCCGCGCGGGAGGCGGCAGGGGGACCGGGGGTGATCTAGTCGCCACCAGGCGTCACCGGGGATCACCCAATGCCGTGGAAGAGTTTTGACGATCTATTGACGACAACCGAAAAATTCGGCAGTCAAAGTCAATGGGCCACTATGTAAATGGCCCATTTTCTTAAATTACTGGTGGAGCTGAAGGGGCTCGAACCCTCGACTTCCACATTGCGAACGTGGCGCTCTCCCAGCTGAGCTACAGCCCCATGGGGATTTCCAGTCTACCCGGGGCCGGGCTTTCGTCAATGGCCCGGCCCGGAAGTGGCCGCCGCGCAGCTACATGAGCTCACGCATGCAGGCCTCCAGCGCCTCGGGCCCGGGCTTCACGGCCGCCTGGGGCAGGGTGGCCAGGGGGGCCTCCACTGCGTGCATGAAGTCGTGCAGGGTGTGCTTCCCGGTATCGATGTGGATGATCCCGGTCAGGAGCTCGCCCTTCTGGTGGCCCTCGTGGATGGCCCGCATGGCGGCGAACCGGTCGGTGGGGTCGAAGTCCTCCCGCAGGGAGCGGATGGTGAGCCGGGAGCCGTCGGGCAGGTCCACCTCCCGGGCCTCGCCGGGCGGGATGTCCACTTCATCCAGGTCGTAGTACGGCACGAAGCCCAGGTCCTGGAGGGGCATCTCGGCGTCCTTGGCGGCCTTGTACGAGCGGGTGGAGGTCTCGTGGTTGTTGAAGGTCACGCACGGGCTGATCACGTCGATGAGGGCGGTGCCGCGGTAGGCCAGGGCGGCCTTGAGGATGATCCCCAGCTGCTTGGGGTTGCCGCTGAAGGAGCGGGCCACGAAGCCGCAGCCCAGCTCCATGGCCAGGGTGCAGGGATCCAGCGGGGGGATCTCGTTCACGTCCCCGTGCTTGAGGGTGGAGCCCACGTCGGCGGTGGCGCTGAACTGGCCCTTGGTCAGGCCGTAGACGCCGTTGTCCTCGATGAGGTAGACCACGGGCACGTTGCGCCGGATCATGTGCACCAGCTGGCCCATGCCGATGGACATGGAATCCCCGTCGCCGCTAACGAGGATGTTGACCAGGTCCCGGTTGGCCAGGGCCACGCCGGTGCACACGGCGGCGGCGCGGCCGTGGACGGAATTGAAGCCCCAGGCCTGGCTCAGGAAGTAGGTCGGGGTCTTGCTGGAGCAGCCGATGCCGGAGAGCTTGGCCACCCGGTGCGGCTCGAGGTTCATCTCGAAGGCCGCCTGGATGATCTGGGAGGTGATGGCGTCATGGCCGCAGCCTGGGCAGAGGGTGGACTTGGCGCCCACGTAGTCCTGCCTGGTGAGGCCGAGCTTGTTGGTGGGGACGGGAGCGGTGGCGGTGGTGGCCATGGGGGTTCTCACTTCTCGAAGGCGTTGATCTGGTCGACGATGGCGCGGGCGGGGATGGCGGTGCTGTCGTAGTGCAGGACCGGCCGCAGGCGGTCCGCCAGGTCCGGGTGGAAGTCCTTGAGCAGGCCGCCCATCTGCCCGTCCCGGTTCTGCTCCACCAGGTAGACCACGTCCCGGGCCCGGATGAACTCGGCCACCTCGTCGGTGAAGGGCAGGGCGCGGACGCGCAGGTAGTCGGTCTCCTTGCCGTGCTCCTCCAGCAGGATGTCCCGGGCCTCCACCACCGCGGGGTGGCTGGAGCCGTAGGCCAGGATGCCCCGCCGGCAGCCGCCGCCCTCGTACACCGGCCCGGGCACGAATCCCTTGGCGGTGAGGAATTTCCGTTTCAGCCGGTCCACCAGGTAGTGCAGGTCCTCGGGCTTCTCCGAATACAGGGCGTAGGCGTTGTGGCCGGAGCCGCGGGTGAAGTAGGCGCCCTTGCCCCCGGGGGTCCCGGGCAGGGTGCGCCAGGGGATGCCGTCGCCGTCCACGTCCTTGTAGCGGCCCCAGTCCTCGATCCGCTTCAGGGTCTCCGGGTCCAGCACCTTGCCCCGGTCCTGGGGGCCTTCCGGATAGGCGAACGGCCTGGTGCTCCAGTTCTGCATCCCCAGGTCCAGGTCGGACACCACGAACACCGGGGTCTGGAACCGCTCGGTCAGGTCGAAGGCCTGGTAGGTGAACTGGAAGCACTCCTCCATGGTCCCGGGGTAGAGGCAGATGTGCAGCGTGTCGCCGTGGCTGGCCCGGGCGCAGAGCTCCACGTCGCCCTGGCTGGTGCGGGTGGGCAGGCCGGTGGAAGGGCCCATCCGGGTCACGTCCACGAACACTCCCGGGCACTCGGCGAAGTAGGCCAGGCCGATGAACTCGCTCATCAGCGAGATGCCCGGGCCCGACGTGGAGGTCATGGACCGCGCTCCGGCCCAGCCCGCGCCCACCACCACGCCGGCGGAGGCGATCTCGTCCTCCATCTGGATGATGGACAGGTTGCTGCGCCCGGTGGCCGGGTCCCGGCGGTACACCTTGGCGTAGTCGATCAGCGACTCCACCAGGGAGGAACTGGGCGTGATGGGATACCAGGCCACCACCGTGACCCCCGCGAACATGGCGCCCAGCGCGCAGGCGGAGTTGCCGTCGATGATGATCTGGCCCGTGGTCTTGTCGTCCCGCACGATCCGCAGGCGGTCCTGGCGCGGCGCCTCGGCCGCGGCCCAGTCGAACCCGGCCTGCACCGCGGCCTGGTTGAGCTCGATGGCCTTCTGCTTGCCCTTGAGCTGCTTGCCGATGGCGAGCTTGACCTCGTCCATGTCCAGGCCCAGCATCTGCGCCGCGACCCCCACGTAGACCATGTTCTTGACCAGCTTCTGCAGCTTGGGCTCAGGGCAGGCCGCGGCCGCCAGCTTCTGGAACGGCACCGGGCAGAAGTGCAGGTCGCCGCGCAGCGCGTCCAGCTTCAGCGGCTCGTCGTACACCAGCACCGTCCCCGGCCCGACCTTGGCCACGTCGTCCTTGGCGGTCTCTGGGTTCATGCAGATCATGAAGTCGATGCTCTGCGAGCGCGCCTGGTAGCCCCGGTGGTTGGCCCGGATCTGGAACCAGGTGGGCAGGCCCGCTATGTTGGAGGGGAACAGGTTCTTGCCGATGACCGGGACGCCCATCTGGAAGATGGTGCGCATGAGCACGTTATTGGCGGTCTGGGAACCGGATCCGTTGACCGTCGCCACCTCAATGGAAAAATCATTCACACATGAATGGCCTTCCAGGATTTTTGAGGCGCCGGGATGGGTGAGCATGGGTTTCATCTCCCTTGGGAACGAGGTTGGGCCAGAACCATCATATTGCGAACCCCCGGGATGGGCGGGAAGTTCGAGCCATGAAAAAAGCTTACCAAAACGGTCGGGTACCGGTTCTATCCGACCCAGGATTTTTGAGCGAAAAAAAAGGGATTGACCCGGACGGACCTTTCGCCTATCTTATGCATCATGAGACCCATGGACCTGACCAAACGACAGCTGGCCGTGCTCCAGCACATCCGGAAGTTTCTCGAAACGGAGGGCAGGAGCCCGACGCTGAAGGAAATTGCCGACGGGGTGGGCTCCAGCGCCGTCAGCACCATCCACAAGCACGTCCAGCACCTGATTGATAAGGGATTCCTGGGCCGCAGCCACGGCAAGGGCAACAACATCGTCCTGGCCGAAGACGCGGCTCCCGGCCCCGTCCCGGCGGCGCCCGGGTGGATGACCGAGGAGCCCCGCCGGGCCAGGTCCATCCCCTTCTACGGCGACGTGGCCGCGGGCACCCCCCTGCTGCCCGAGTCCCGGGCCATCCCCCTGGAGGTGCCCAACTGCATCCACCGGGACCGCCAGGACCTGTTCGTGCTGCGGGTGCGGGGCGAATCCATGATCGAGGACTCCATCCTGGACGGCGACCTGATCGTGCTCCAGCGCCGCGGGGACTACCGCAACGGCGACCGGATCGTGGCCCTCATCGATGGCGAGGAGGCCACCCTCAAGGAGTACCGCCGGGACGTCCAGGGCGTGTGGCTCATTCCGCACAACCCCGACCTCTCGCCCAAGTGCTTCGCTCCGGACCGCATCAACATCCAGGGCGTCCTGGTCGGGGTGATGCGCAGCTGCTGACGGTGGCCGTCCCCTGTGCTGAATGATTAATGGTTGGAGCGGGTGTCCCTTGCGGGTACACTTTCCTTTGCACTAGGGACACCAAACAATGGTTTTTTTCAACCATGCCACCCGCCAGATGACGGCCAAGCTGGTCTACTACGGGCCGGGGCTGGGCGGGAAGACGACCAACCTCAGCGCCATTTACGAGCGGACCTCCCAGAAGGCCCGGGGCGAGATGGTGTCCCTGAACACGGAAACCGATCGCACGCTGTTCTTCGACCTGCTGCCCCTGGAGGTGGGGATCGTCGGCGGGTTCAAGGCCAAGCTGCAGCTCTACACCGTGCCCGGGCAGGTGTTCTACAACTCCACCCGCAAGCTGGTGCTGAAGGGAGTGGACGGGATCGTGTTCGTGGCCGACAGCCAGGCCGCCATGCTGGACGCCAACCGCGAGAGCCTGCAGAACCTCACCGAGAATCTGCGGGAACTGGGCCTGCACCTGGGCGAGGTCCCCATGGTGTTCCAGTGGAACAAGCGGGACCTGAAGCAGATCGTATCGGTGGACATCCTGGAGGGGGAACTGAACCCCAAGGGCCTGCCCAGCTTCCAGGCCATCGCCCGGAACGGCGAGGGGGTGTTCGAGACCCTGCGCGGGATCTCCCGGCTGGCCCTGGCCCACATCAAGCGCATGCACCTGGGCGATTCGGCCCCGGCGCCCGCCCGCGGCGCCGACTGGGCCCAGCCCCAGGGCGTCGCGCCGGAGGCCCCTTCCTGGGCCGCCCCCACCCCGGGGACCCTTCGCCCGCCCGGGCTCGCGGCCACGCCGGCCGCGCCGCTGGACCTGTCCGGGGACCTGCCCCTGGACACGCCCCACGGCCTGCCTTCCGATCTGCCCATCGACCTCCCCCCGGTGTCCGCCCTGTTCAACGACCCGTCCCTTGCCCTGTCCGCCCATCCGCCCCCCGCGGCGCCCATGATCCCGACGCCGCCGTCGGTCCTGCCCCGGAGCGCGGCGGAAACCGTCCCGGTCCCGGCCGCGGGCAGCGGGGAGAGCCTGGCGGAGGCCTTGAGCTTCCTGGACCTCTCCAGCGCCCTGGACCTGTTCGAGCAGGTCTCCGGCGGGCCCGAGGCCGGGCAGGAACCACCGGCCCCCGGCGAGGAGCAGGTGAAGGTCATGCCGCCCATGTTCGTGAAGCTGCCCCCGCCCCAGGCCAGGGGCTCGGCCACCGTCTCCCCGGTGGTCGGGGCCAGCAACGGCCTGCCCCGGCCCCGGCTGGCCCTGAAGCCGCCGTCCGCCAACGTGCCCGTGCCCAAGGTGTCCTGGCCGCCGCCGCCCGTCCATCCAGGCACGCCCCGCGGCGGGCCGGTGCTGCAGGTGCTGCTGCCGCCCGAGGCCGAAGGCGACGAACTGGAACTCCAGGTGGTGGTCCGGAACAAGGGCGTGGTGGTGGCCGAGGCGGCCACCGCGCTGCCTGCCGTGGGCGCCGAGGGCAGCGGGGCCCTGTCGGTGGAACTGAAGAGGTCGTGAATTGCTGCTGTGCGGTGCGCTGAGTCTGGCGGTGCTCGGGTCGGCGGCGCAGGCCGGTGAGCTCCCGGCCTGGTGGAAGGCCTTCCCCGGCCTGCCCAGGCTGGAGAGTTCCTTCGTGCAGGAATCCGATAGCGCGGTGTTCGGCAAGCTCAGCCGCCAGGGCCGCCTGAAGCTGGCCAAGGGCGGGCGGCTGCGGGTGGAGTACCGCAAGGGCGTCCTGCTGGTGGCCGACGGCGCCAGCCTGATCCAGTACGACCCGGACGCCCGCACCGCCCAGCGGACCCGCCTGCGCACCGCCGCCGCCGACATGCCGCTGCTGTACATCCTGCTCAACCCCGGCGCCCTGGCCGGGTACTACGAAGTCAGGCCCGCGGGCGGCGACACCCTCACCCTGGAGCCCCGGCGCCAGGACCTGCCGCGGGTGGAACTGACCGGGCGCGGCAACCTGCTGCAGCGGATCCAGTGGACCGACGCCACCGGAGCCCGGCAGGTGATCCAGCTGCAGGATCCGCACATCCCCGCGGCGCCCTTCGCCGCGTCGGAGTTCACCTTCCAGGCCCCGGCCGGGACCCGCTGGCTGGGCCGCTAGACGCCATGGCCGGGCTCCGCCCGGTCATGGCGCGGGGGTGTGGGGGGACGTGGAGCGAGCTTCGCGAGCGGGCGGTCCCCCCACAGTCACAATGAGGCTAGGCGACCGCCAGGTCCCTGCGGATCAGGGCGACCACTTCGTCGGTGTTGGTGCCGGGCTGGAACACCTCCCGGATGCCCAGGGCCTTGAGGCCGGGGATGTCCTCGTCGGGGATGATGCCGCCGGCGAACACCAGCACGTCGTGCGCGCCCTGCTCCTTGAGCAGGCGCATCACTTCCGGGAAGATCTGGTTGTGGGCGCCGCTGAGGATGGACAGGCCCAGCACCTGCGCGTCCTCCTGCACCACCGCGGCGACGATCTGGGCCGGGGTCTGGCGCAGGCCGGTGTAGATCACTTCCATCCCCGCGTCCCGCAGGGCGCGCGCCACCACCTTGGCGCCCCGGTCATGGCCGTCCAGGCCGGGCTTGGCAATGATGACGCGGATCGGAGACGTGGACATCGCAACTCCAGCAGACGCTTGAATGTAGCATGGCGATCCGGGGCCGGCCGTGACCAAAGGCGCAACGGAACGGAGGATCTCGGCAACAATGGGAGCGCCTCCCGCCGGAGGCACCCGGGGAGGGCGCATGATTCCGCTCATGACCGCATCGGAGATGAACAGCCTGGAACGGAAGGCCATCGACGGCTGGGGCATGCCTTCCCTGGTGCTGCAGGAGCACGCGGCCCTGGGCGCCCTGGGCATGGTGCCGGGCGGAGAGCCGCTCCAGGTGCTGGCCGGCCCCGGCAACAACGGCGGCGACGCCCTCGCCCTGGCCCGGCTGGCCCGGCTCCAGGGCCGACAGGTGCAGGTGTGGACCCTGGACCCCCAGCCCGGCTGGAAGGGCGACGCGGGCCTCCAGGCCCGGCTGTGGGAGGGCCTCGGAGGGACCTACCGGCACGCCCCGGTGCCGGCCGAGGCGGTGGCCGGATTCCGAGGCTGGGTGGTGGACGGGCTGTTCGGGCTGGGCACCCGCCTGCCCCTGAGGGGCCCGGCCGAGGCCTGGGTCCAGGCCCTGGCCGCGGCGGCCGGGCCGGGGGCGCCGTTCCGGATCCTGGCCCTGGACTTGCCCTCGGGCCTGGATCCCAGTTCCCCGGAGGTCGACGGGCCGGCGGTGCGCGCCGACCGCACCGCCTGTTTTGGACTCTTCAAAGTCTGCCATGGGCTGCGCCCCGCCCGGGACCTGTGCGGGGAGATCACCCTGGTCCCGATCCCCCTCGCCAAGGCGCCCGCGCCCCGCCTGCGCCTGCTCTCGGCCCCAGAGCCGCAGGCGCGGCGCTGGGACGCCCACAAGAAGGATTTCGGCCACCTGGCCATCCGCGCCGGGTCCCAGGGCATGAGCGGGGCGGCGGTCATGGCCGCCCTGGGCGCCCTGCGCATGGGCTGCGGGCTGGTCACCGTGCTGACCGATCCCCAGGTGCGGGCCGAGGTGGCGGCCCAGGTGCCCGAGGCCATGGTCCGGCCCTGGGACGGGCAGGTCCCGCCCGGCATCGACGCCCTGGTGGCGGGGCCCGGGGGCATCACCGAGGTGCCCGGGTGGGACGGGCCCCTGGTGCTGGACGCCTCGGCCCTGGAAGCGGGCGCCGGGGCGCGGTGGCTGGCCCGCCCGGAGACGGTCATCACTCCCCATCCCGGGGAGTTCGCCCGGCTGTTCCCCGGCGCCCAGCCCCGGACGACCTCCGAGCGCCTAGCCCGGGCCGCGGAGGTGGCCACCGGCCCGGGCATCCTGGTGCTCAAGGGCGCCCAGAGCATCGTCGCCGGGGGCGGCGATCCGGAACTGTGGGTGAATCCCACCGGCCACCCGGGCCTCTCCGCCGGGGGCGCCGGGGACTTCCTGGCGGGGATGGTGGGGGCCAGGGTGGCCCAGTGGCGGCGGGGCGCCGGTCCGGGCCCGCTCAAGGGGGCGGTGGGCGAGGCCGTCTGGCTGCACGGGGCCGCCGCCGACCGGCTGGGGCCGGGCCCGCTCATGATCCGGGAACTGGGCGCGAGCCTCGCGGCCCTGCTGAGGGAGGCCCAGGATGCCGCCGGCCGCCGGTGAGACCCGGGTGCTGCGCGGGGACCCGGCCACCGAGTCCCTGGGCGCCGAGCTGGCGGCCCTGACCCCGCCGGGGGGCACGTGGCTGCTCATGGGTGAACTGGGGGCCGGCAAGACCACCTTCACCCGCGGCTTCGTGGCCGGGCTGGGCGGGGACCCCGACCAGGTGGCCTCGCCCACGTACGCGGTGCTGCACCGCTACGCCTGCCCGTCGGGGTTCGTCCACCACCTGGACCTGTACCGCCTGGGGGAGGCCGGAGCCTGGTCCCTGGGCCTGGAAGAGACCGTGCGGCCCGGGGACTACCTGGTGGTGGAGTGGGCCGGCGACACCGGTCCCTGGCCCACCGACTGGGTGGCGCGCCTGTGGCTGGAGGGGGACGGGGACGAGCGCCGGGCCCGCTGGATCTTGCCCTAGACAACAACCGCGCGGACCCGGGAGGGCTCCGGGCAGGTCCCCTGGGGGCAGGCTTTGCGCGGAATGCCGGGGAAAAACCTGTTCATGGGGAACCTTTCCCTGCAAAAATGGAGGCGGATCGGTCTCACCTGCAGGTCCCTATGTCGCACCGGATGGAAAGGCCCGCCGTCAACTCGGTTATCGCCGTGGACCGGAACTATGTGCCGATGATGGAGGTGGCCCGGCGGAAGGCGATCCGGGCGGTGGCCACCGGCCGGGCCTGGGTGCTGGATCCCGCCAGCCTGGACCGCCACCTGAACCTGCAGGGGGCCATCGCCCTGATCATCTACCCCCACGCCAAGGCCTGCCCAGAGAGCAAGCTGCTCATGGGCCGCCTGGACCGCCGGGTGATGAAGCGCGACCACTACATCTGCCAGTACGAGGGCTGCCACAACCGGGCCGACACGGTCGACCACATCATCCCTCTGTGCCAGGGCGGCCGGACCACCTGGCAGAACCTGGTGGCCTGCTGCCTGGGGTGCAACCAGACCAAGGGCGGGCGCACCCCCGAGCAGGCCGGCATGAGCCTGAAGAAGATCCCCCTGGGGCCCCGGGCGCACCTGTTCAAGCGCCTGGAGGAGATCCTGAAGGAAGGGTCGGCAGCCTAGAGCGGCCGGTGGAAGAACCACCCGGCGGTGCCCAGCCCGGCCGTCAGGATGGCTCCGCGCACCCAGGCCGCCGGGAGCCGCAGGGCCAGGCGCGCCCCCAGGAACCCCCCGGCGGTGGCCAGGGCCATCATGACCACGGCCTGGGGCCAGCGGACGATGCCGGCCAGGATGAACGCCGCCACCGACACCAGGGAGAGCACGAAGGAGTTGAAGTTCTTCAGGGCGTTGGCGGTGTGGATGGACGGCTCGCCGCCGGCGGCGGACCGGGCCAGGAGCAGGATCCCCAGGCCGCCGTTGAAGTAGCCGCCGTAGACGGAGATCAGGAGCAGGGCCAGGGACCCCAGGGCGGAGCGGGGAGCCTTCCCGTCCCGCCCGGCCGCCGATGTCCGCCCGCGCGCCGCCAGGATGCGGGGGCCCAGGGCGAACAGGCCGGTGGCGAACAGGATCAGCCACGGCACCACCCCGGAGAACAGCCGCCCCGGGGTGAGCAGCAGCAGGAGGGCCCCGGCGACCCCTCCGGCGGCGCACAGCGCCCCTTCCCGGCGCAGGCGCGCTCCCGGCTGGGCGCCCAGTTCGGCCCGGAAGCCGTACGCGCTGCCCAGGTAGCCCGGGCTGAGCACCACCGCGCTGGTGGCGTTCCCGGCCACCGGGGGGATGCCCGCGAACACCAGGGCGGGGAAGGTGAGGAAGCTCCCCCCGCCCGCCACGGCGTTGAGAAACCCGCCGGCAAAGGCGGCAAGGGCCAGAAGGGGCCAGGCCTGGGTCGTCATGGGCATCCTTTGGGATGCCCCCATTCTGCCAGGAGTCAGTGGAGCAGCAGGGCCAGGACCAGCACCAGGGTGCTCACGGCGCAGAAGGCGGCGGCCAGAAGGTCCTTGGGGTCCCGTTTCCGGGAGGCGGACGGCTTGATGACGACGAGCAGGGTCATGGGAGGGCGCCAGGAAGGAGATGGTGGAGGGAAGGGTTCCGAATTTATATTAATTGTCTAAACAAGATATAAAGTGACAATTGGATCGTTTTTTGCTCCAGGAAATCCAGGTATGACGGCCTTCTATCGGCCTCGACTCTAAATTAGCCTTTTCATAAAAATTTTCCATAGGGTCAGGGAGGTTTGTTGAAGGACGGAGGAATTAAGATTTTTATGGACGCCGTCCACTGTTTCATGGATATTGACAACCATCCAACCCCAGGAGGCCGTCATGCCGGAATCCGCCGTGCTGGACCGGATCGAGGCGATCCGCCGGTTCAACCGCTTCTACACCCAGAAACTGGGCACCCTGAACCAGGGCCTGCTGGGTTCGCCCCTCACCCTGACCCAGGTGCGGGTGCTGTGGGAACTGGCCCAGGGGGAGGACTGGAGCGCGGTGGACCTGTGCCGCCGGCTCGACCTGGACCCCAGCTACCTGAGCCGGATCCTGGGCGACTACCAGGACCGGGGCTGGGTCACCCGGGCTCCGGACACGGACGATGCCCGGCGCCAGCGCATCGCCCTGACCCCGTCCGGGCGCACGGTGTTCGATCCCCTGGACGGGGCCTCCCGGCGCCAGCTCGAAGGCTGGCTGGAGCCCCTGGGCGAAGGGGAGCGGGAGGAGCTGGCGGCCGCCATGGGCACCGTGATGCGCCTGCTGGGCGGCGATGGGGAAGGCAGGCCGCCCCTGGTGGTGCTGCGCCCCCACCGCAGCGGGGACCTGGGGTGGGTGGTGGAGGGCCAGGCCCGCCTGTACGCCGAGGAGTACGGCTGGAACCAGGAGTTCGAGGCCCTGGTGGCGGAGATCTGCGCCCGGTTCCTGCGCCGCTTCGACCCGGCCCGGGAACACTGCTGGATCGCGGAGGTGGACGGCCAGCGGGTGGGCTCGGTCACCCTGGTGGCCCAGTCGAAGACCGTGGCCAAGCTGCGCATGCTGTTCGTGGACCGGCAGGCGCGCGGGATGGGCATCGGGCGCAAGCTGGTGGACGAATGCCTGGCCTTCGCCCGCCGGGCGGGCTACCGCAAGATCACCTTGTGGACCAACGACTGCCTGGCCTCGGCCCGGAGGATCTACCAGGCCTGCGGGTTCAGTCTGGTCAAGAGCGAACCCCACCACAGCTTCGGCCACGACCTGGTCGGGCAGTACTGGGAGAAGCTGCTGTAGCGCTGCCACAATGGGACCATGAAGACCATCTCCCTGCGCGTCGACGTGGACACCCTGGAGGGCAGCCTGAAGGGCATCCCGGCCCTGCTGCGCATGCTGGACCGCCACCGGATGCAGGCCAGCTTCTACTTCTGCTTCGGCCCCGACAACAGCGGCAAGGCCCTGCGGCGGATCTTCCGCAGGGGCTTCCTGGCCAAGATGCGCCGCACCGGCGCCGGCCGGCTGTACGGGCTGAAGACCATGCTGTACGGCACCCTCCTGCCGGCGCCGATCATCTGGAAGCGGGCCGCGGAACCCATGCGCCAGGCCAGGGAGGCGGGCCACGAAGTGGCCATCCACGGCTGGGACCACGTGCAGTACCACGACCTGCTGGACCGCAAGTCCCGGCAGTGGCTGGCGGACTGGTACGAGCAGGCCCACCAGGCGTTCGCGGCGGTGTTCGGGGAGAAGGCGCGGGGCGCCGTGAGCCCGGCCTGGCGCTGCAACGACACCACGCTGGAACTGCAGGAGGCCTACGGCCTGGACTACGCCGGGGACTGCCGGGGGTCCGAGCCGTTCTACCCGGTGGTCAAGGGCCGTACCCTCAGGACCCTGCAGGTGCCCACCACCCTGCCCACCCTGGACGAGCTCCTGGGCCTGGACGGGCGCACCCCGGACCAGGTGAACCGGGAGGTCTGGGGGCTGATCCGGGAGGACGCCCTGAATGTCTACGCCCTGCACACGGAGGTGGAGGGCGGCGCCCTGGCGGAGACCTTCCAGGCCTTCCTGCAGGGGCTCCGGGACCGGGAGGTGCGCACCCGCACCCACGCCGACTGGGTGCCCGAATGGAAGGCCCGCAACCCCCCGGCCCGGGCCGTGGGGCGCACCGAGATCCCGGGAAGGGCGGGGTGGGTGAGCTGCGCCTCGTGATCCCCGGCACAGGCCCGCGCCTGGATACTTGCTAGCGGAGTTCCCATGACCCGTTCTTTCATCCATGAAGTGAAGGCCTACCAGCTGCTGAAGCGCGCCGGGCTGGGCGAGCTGCGCCAGGGCGTGGTGCGCACCCGGGCCGACCTGGCGGCGCTGCCCTTCCGCCCCGGCGACCGGGTGGTGGTGAAGGGGGTGGCCCAGGACGTGTGGCACAAGTCCGACCTGGGCCTGGTGCGGTTCGAGAACTTCGACCCCGGGCGCATCTGGGCCCTGGCCGAGGACCTGGCCCGGGTCGGGTCGGTCCACGGGGAATGGGTGGGCACCCTGGTGACCGAGCGGGTGGAGTTCCGGCAGCAGCCCGGCCTGCCCTGCGAGGCCCTGGCCGCCCTGCGCAAGACCCGGGACGCCGGGTGGACTGTGGTGCTGGGCATCGGCGGGCTGCACACCAACGCCTGGGGCGAGCAGATCAAGCCCTGCCTGTGGCCCATCAGCCTGGTCACCCCCGAGCAGGCCCTGGCCGAGTTCAAGGCCCACTACCTGGGCCGGATCTGGCTGGGCAGCCTGCGCCAGGGCGAGGCCCTGACCGACGAACCGAAGGTGCTGGCCTACCTGCGCGGCCTGTGGAAGCTGGCGGCGATCCTGGACGAGGAGGGCGCCGACCTGCTGGAGATGAACCCGGTGGTGGTGGGGCCGGAAGGGCATCCGGTGGCCCTGGACGGCGTGGGCAGCCTGGCCGCCCCGGCCGGTCCCGCCCCCGCGGGTCCCGCCCTGGCCCCGGGCGAGCTGCTGGACCTGCTGGTCAAGCCGCGCACCATCGCCCTGGCCGGGATCTCCGCCCGCCCGGGCACCCCCGGGCGGATGATCCTGGACAACCTGCTGGGCTCCGCCCTGGACCGGTCCGCGATCCGCCCCATCAAGCCCAACACCGCGGAGATCGACGGCCTGCCCTGCCTGAACGGGGTCGAGGACCTGCTGGCGGACCCGGTGGACATGCTCATCCTCTGCCTGCCGGCGCCCCAGACGGTGGAGGCCATCCAGCAGCTGTGCGCCCAGGGCGGGGGCGCCCAGGTGGTCTACCTGGTGCCTGGCGGGGTGGGCGACGGGGCCGATACCGAGGGGCGCGGCAAGGCGGTGGCGGAGCTGATCGCCGGCCGCCGGGCCCAGGGGCTTTGGACCCCGGCCCTGGTGGGGCCCAACGGGCTGGGCTTCCTGAGCAGCGAGAACCGGGTCAACACCCTGTTCATCCCCCGGGAGAAGCTGCCGTTGGAAGCCAAGGGCGGCCCCCTGTCCCTGGTGAGCCAGAGCGGCGCGTTCCTGGTGACCCGGCTGTCCTGCCTGGGCCAGCTGCCCATACGCTACGCCGTGTCCATCGGCAACCAGCTGGACGTGCGCCTGTCGGACTTCGTCGCCGCCCTGGGCCGGGATCCCGAGACCCGGGTGCTGGCCACCTACGTGGAGGGGTTCATGCCCGGCGACCTCCTGGCCACCTCCCTGGCGGCCCGGGAGGCCGTCGCCGCCGGCAAGTGGGTGGTGCTGTACAAGGGCGGGCGCAGCGAGGCCGGCCAGGCCGCCGCCAGCAGCCACACCGGGGCCCTGGCCGGGGACTGGGAGCTGCAGAAGGCGCTGCTCCGGCGGGCCGGGGTGATCGTCACCGAGAGCATGGGGGGGTACGACGCCATCCTGGCCTGGCTCGCCGCCTTCCCCGAGGGCAGGCCCTCCCGGGTGGCGGTGGTCACCAACGCCGGCTACGAGTCGGTGGTGAGCGCCGACCTGCTGGTGGGCGCCATCACCGGCCACGTCCTGGAGCCGGCCCAGGTGGAGCAGTGCCGGGAGCTGCTGGAGGCGCACAAGCTCCAGGAACTGGTCAACCCGCGCCTGCCCCTGGACGTGACGCCCATGGCCGACGAGGCGGCCTACCTGGACCTGTGCCGGTTCGCGGCCCGCACCCAGGCCGACACCCTGGTGGTGGGGCTGGTGCCCCTCACCCGGCGCCTGGAGACCGCCGATCCGGAAAAGATGGAGGCGTTCGCCCGGGAGCTGCTGGCCATCGCCAAGGACTCCGGCAAGCGGCTGGGGGTGGTGGTGGAGGGCGGGCCGCTGTACGAGGCCTACCGGGAGACCTTCATGCGGGTCGGGCTGCCGCTGTTCCTGTCCATGGAGCGGGCCTTGTCGGGGCTGCAGGCCATCGCCCAGCTTTGATCACGACCCGCCGGCCTTGGTTTCGGCCTTGGAGCGCGGGGACAGGACCCAGATTCGGAGGGACGGGAACCAGCCCCGGATCGGGAGTACACTCGAGAGACCTCCTCCGGACCTTCCCCATGCGCGCTGCCCCATCCCCAGCCCCGGCCTGCCTTCCGCCCACCGGGCGCGCCCGCCCGGAGGAGCCGTGGCTGCCGGCCCGGGGGCGGCCATGAGCGTCCCGTTCAGCCTGGACCGGGCCCAGGGCGCGCTGTGCGACCCCTGGGGGCGCCGCCTGGATCTCCGGCGCCGGGTGTGGGCCGCGGGCGCGCCCCCCGACGCCGGGGAGGCGGTGGACGCCAGGGCGGCCGCGGCCTGGCTGCAGCTGGAGAGCGGCTGTCCCTGCCGCGTGCCGGTGGCGGTGGTCGGCCCCCGGGCCGCCTCCAAGTCCCAGCTGGCCGCCGCGGAGGAGGTGGGGCGCGGCCTGGCGGCGATGGGAGTCGCGGTGCTGTGCGGGGGCCGGGAAGGGGTCATGGAGGCGGTCTGCCGCGGCGCCGCCGCCGCCGGCGGGATCGCCGTGGGCCTGGTGCCCGGGCCGGATCCGGCGGAAGCCAACCCCCACGTGGGCCTCGTCCTCGCCACCGGCATCGGCGAAGCGCGCAACGCGCTCATCGCCCGTGCCGCGCTGTGCCTGGTGGCCATCGGCGCCAGCCTCGGCACCCTGTCGGAAGTGGCCCTGGGCCTGCAGTTCGGCAAGACCGTGATCGGCCTGGAAGGGGCGGTGCCGCTGGCCGGGGTGGTGCAGGCGCCGACCGTGGCGCAGGCCCTGGAGGTGGCGGCCCGGTGCGTCCTCGCCTGGGAGCCCCCGTAGCCTATGTTCAGTTAATGTGACCGGTTCCCGCAGGTTGGGGCTTCAGCTTCCCGGGCCGCCCTGCTAAAAAGAGTGGCGTATGATCCCGGCATGCAGGATGAAACAGCGGAGAGCAGAGCACGAGCCCCGGTCCTCGTGCGGTGACGGCGTGGCCTAGGAGCCTGTCCCTTGGTTTTCCTTCAACCCTTTTTCCTGCCTGAGGCCTACCCATGCCCAAGACCATGATCGAACCCTTCCGCATCAAGAGCGTCGAGCCCATCCGCATGACCACGCGCGAACAGCGGGTCCAGCTGCTGGAGGACGCCAAGCTCAACGTCTTCAGGCTGCGCGCCGAGGACGTGATCCTCGACTTCCTCACCGACTCCGGCACCGGCGCCATGAGCGCCCGCCAGTGGGGCGCCATCATGGAGGGCGACGAGAGCTACGCCGGCGCCAAGAGCTTCTACCGCTTCCAGGCGGTGATCCAGAAGCTCACCGGCTACGAGCACGTCATCCCGACCCACCAGGGGCGCGCCTCCGAGCGGATCTTCTTCGGGATCGCCACCAAGAAGGGCGACATCGTCCCCAACAACACCCACTTCGACACCACCCGGGCGAACCTGGAGTTCGACGGGGTGGAGGCAGTGGACCTGGTGATCCCCGAGGGCACCCAGCCGGCGACGATCCACCCGTTCAAGGGCAACATCGACCTGGGCAAGGTGGAGGACCTGCTCAAGCGCGAGGGCGACCGGATCCCGTTCGGCATGATCACCCTCACCAACAACTCCGGCGGCGGCCAGCCGGTGTCCCTGGCCAACCTGCGGGCCTACAGCGAGCTGCTGAAGAAGTACGGCAAGCCCCTGATCCTGGACGTCTGCCGCTTCGCCGAGAACGCCATGTTCATCAAGCTCCGCGAGCCGGGCATGCAGGACCGCACCCCCGAGGACATCGCCCACGAGATGTTCCGCCTGGCGGACGGCTGCCTGATGAGCGCCAAGAAGGACGGCATGGTCAACATCGGCGGGTTCATCGCCCTCAAGAGCGCCAAGTGGGTGGAGGCCTGCCGCAACATGCTGATCCTCACCGAAGGCTTCCCCACCTACGGAGGCCTGGCCGGGCGCGACCTGGAGGCCCTGGCGGTGGGCCTGGAGGAGGTCCTGCACGAGGACTACCTGCGCTACCGCCTGCGCACCGCCGAGTACATGGGCGAGAAGCTGCTGGCCGGTGGCGTGAGCATCGTCCAGCCCACCGGCGGTCACGCGGTCTACATCGACGCCAAGGCCTTCCTGCCCCACCTCAAGCCCCAGGACTACCCGGCCTGGTCCCTGGCCAACGCCCTCTACCTGGAAGGCGGCATCCGCGGCGTGGAGATCGGCTCGGTGATGTTCGGCAAGCGCATGGACGACGGCACCGAGACCTACAGCAACATGGAGCTGGTGCGCCTGGCCTTCCCGCGCCGGGTCTACACCCAGAGCCACTTCGACTTCGCCGCCGAGGTGATCTGCGAGGTCAAGGCCAAGGCCGAGACCGTGCGCGGCGTGCGCATCGTCAAGCAGAGCAAGTACCTCCGCCACTTCGGCGCGGAGATGGCCTGGGCCTGAGTCCCACCGGGACGTCACGGTCCCGCCCCGGGAGTGTCCGCCGACGGCTCCTGCGCCATCGTACGTCCCATGTCAGTTCGCGCCAACCCACCTCGGGTCCCCCGGAAACGCGCCGACCCATAAGTACCGGATTGTTGGGAACGTATTCTTCGTGGGCCCAGCTCGATCGGTCCATGTTGACCGGCGAATCGGTCCCCATCGAAGTTGACCGGAAAGGCAAACCTGAAGGGTGCCTTAAGCCTGCCACCCACTCAACTGGACAGTTCCGCTGCGTTGAATCATATGAACCAAGTCAGTCAGCGGTCGAAATGATGGAGTTGACTCGTTCAAAGTGGTCTTCCACGGCGGCTGCTCTCCAGGCTTGGAATTCAAGTGTCTGATTTATAAATATGTTGTATTATGGCCCCAAAGATGCTTTATCCCTCCTTGGAGGGATAAAATGCTTCGATTATTGCTGTTATGCGGATGCTTGGCATTCGCCGCATCCGGTCTGGGGGCTCAGGAAGCGCCCAAAGGTTCGGTCAAGCAAGACGTAAAGGCGGCCGGCAAGAACGTGGGCCACGGCGCCACGAAGGTGGGCCACGGGATCAAGCGTGGCGCCACGAAGGTGGGCCACGGGTTCAAGCGTGGTGCCACGGACGTCGGCCACGGGTTCAAGCATGGGGCCAAGGATGTCGGCCACGGGTTCAAGCACGCCGTGAAGAAGGACTGAATCGGCCACGCTGACCCACCGGCTCCGGGGGCCATCCCCGGGCAGGGTGGCCCGGATGCGGGAGCGGGTACCCTATGACTCTCCGCGCCGAAGCGCCCCGGCCTTCTGATCTTAAAATCTCCCCGCCTCCGCGTGCTCCCTCGGGGCCCCCTCATGCGCATCGGCCGTTCACTGAAAAATCTCCTCAACCAGCGGACGGCGCGGCCCGGCCGCTGGCTTACGCCAGCCCTGGGCCTTTGCCTGTGTGGGGTTGTCCTCCTTGCAGTGGTGCTCATTCCGTGGCTTGGCGGCGCGATCCTCAACGGCTACGGCAAAAGGAAAGTGGAGCGGGCTTTTGCCGAAGCCCATCCCGGGTACGTGTTGCGGATCGGAGCATTGGATTACTCGCTGGGCGCCAACCGCCTGGCGGCGCAAAACGTCACCCTGGATACCCCGAGTGCGACGCTTGCGGTCGGCCGGGTCACGCTGGCCGGCGTCCGCTGGGCGCGGCTGCTTCTGGGCCGGGCCGCTCCGGCCGAGGTCTTCGCCAAGGCCAGCCTCGATGCGACCGGCCTCGGCATGGAATTCACCCATGCCCACTACGGGGTCCACACTGCGCGGCTGAGAGCGTCGGTGGCGGGTTCGGAACTGATCGCGGAAGGGACCGAGCTTCGGCCCTTGCTCGGAGATCAGGCGCTGTTCGCGGCGGATGCTTTTCGAACGACACGGTTTCACGTGGTCGTCCCCGAGTGCCGGGTCATGGGATGGGCGTTTACCGAATGGATCCAGGCTGGGGCGTTCCGGGCCCGTGAGGTTCATGTTCTCCACCCATCCTTTGACTTGTTGGCGGACCGGGACAAGCCGGTGCGGACGTCCGGTCCCAGTCCGCTCATGGTCGACGAGGCGCTGGCTGCGATCCGGCCGCCGCTGCAACTGGACCTGCTCAGCATCACCGACGGCCACCTGACCTATGGCGAGCGGGTGACCGCCGGCGCCGCCCCCGGCGTGCTGACCTTCACGGCCTTGGATTTGCGCGCGGAGGACATCACCAACCGCGGCGGTGCCTCGGCTGCCATCCGGCTCAAGGCGCAGGGCAAGCTCATGGACGCGGGTGCGCTGAAGGTGCTGATGACCATCCCGCTCATGGGTCCGGATGTCTCGCTCCGCTATTCCGGCACGCTCAGCGCCATGGACCTGACCAGCCTGGATGCATTCCTTGACCGGGCCGAACACATCCGGATCAAGTCCGGCAGGGTGGAGGAGGTGGCGTTCGAGGTCGGGGTCATCGCCGGCCAGGCCCACGGCCAGGTTCGCGCGAGCTACCGAGATTTGAAGATGGCCGTCCTCGACCGGGCAACCGGAACCGAAAAGGGACTGGGCAACCGGGTGGCTTCATTCCTGATGAACACGTTCAAGCTCCGGCACAGCAACGGTCTGGATGCGATGGGCGTGGTGAAGGTGGGCAAGGTGGACTACCGAAAAAAGCGGGATGATACGTTCATGCAAGTTGTGTGGTTCTCCCTGCGGAGCGGGGTCCTGGACATCATTAAATGAACACCCAACCCTGGCCGGTCATTTGAGTCCTTGCCTAGGGGAACAGGGCTTGATCGGTTACGATCCCGCGGCAGGGATGGGAATCGTAAATGACATCTTCATCACTGGAACCGAGTCAAAAAAAATGATACAACTGCCTAGAATGATGCCACCAAATGTCGGCACTGAAAGAAGCGGGTTGATAAAACTGGGGCAACGTCAATGGGAAATCACAGTTCAAGTTTGCCGATAAAAAGGAAGAGAAAACCTAAGCCAATGTTCGCAAAAATGCTGGCATGGTTCGGTGTTTTTTGGAATGCGGTCTACCTAGCCTATACTATTTACAATATTCTATTAAATTATCCCAAAAACATTATTGAATATATTTTTGTCGCTTTAGTAACAATAACATTTGGAATAATATATCTAAAAATGATAAATAAATTCAATGTTGGAGCATATAAAATATCAACCATTTTAGCATTGATATGGCTAATTTTTCTGGTCATAAAATTTGTTATTATGAAAACAAAAGGCGAATCCATTGAGATGCTATTCGTTTTAGGGGCGGTATACACGGTTGTAGTTAATGTTATTGCCTTGCATCAAGTAAAAAAGTTTCATAATGTTTAAAATAGTCGACCTTGAAACCCCCATTCCGACCACCCGAGACGTTGGAGGGCCGGCAAACCCGCCCAGTCGGGCCTGGGCGATTCATGCGGCCTGAAGGCGAAGGATGACCATTGTGCAGAGCATGCAGTCCTCTGAAGCCAAGGCCGCAGCCCATTTGTACAGGCGAAGCCTGGCCCAGGCTGCCAACCGACTAATGAAATGACGCCCAGCCTTGACGGGAAGGCTGATCCTGGAATCTGAGCCTTGCTTGGGATCCCGGCGAGGGGCGCGGGCTTGGGCCGGGTTTGGTGCTCAAGCCGGGGGGCCGGCTCGGGGTTGGGATCGTCGGCGGGTCAGGATCCGTGCTCGGATAGGTCCTCGACATTCCTGGAGACGGAAAAGGATTCGGATCGGAAGGACATTTTGGTACCGCGTGACCCCCTTTTTTTTGCAACGCCTGAACCATCCTTCTATTCAAAATGAAGTAGTCAACATCTCGTCTTGATTAGGTTTCTCGCGCCGCGAAACGAGGGATTTGTAATACCTCTAGGTAGAATGCGGATGGGGCTCATGGTTCCCTGGTAGTCTCGGATGGCCCAAATCCTGCTTTAGGTAATGGGTGAGGCGAAAGAATTGTGCCCAGTGTGTAAAGGTGGATTACCATGTTGGAAAAGCAGGGGAAAAATTCGATGTATCCATTGAGTCTTCACTTTATGGGCCTGGTTGGCAAGACCTTTCAGTGGCTTTTTTTTATTGTAGGGGTACTGTATATCATGTTTGTAGTGAGGTCACTGATCTGCGGCGTTCACAGGGACAATTATTCTTCTCCAACATGGATGATCAAATTTTGCATTCGCTAGCTTCACCAGGCCAGGGGATTGGAGGTACAACAACGGAATAGGTATTGCTTTCCAAGATCTTCAGCCAGGCCAAAACGGTCCTGGGGAAATAGCGAAGGCAGAGATTGAAACAGGGTGATTCCGATTTGTCGGGTGAGGCTTTATGAGCATGTTGGTTCTGATTGTCGTGGTGGTTCTTTTATTCGGTGGTGGAGGTGGTATCTGGTACAGCCGAAGGCGATAGGCGTTAGGAATTGTTTTCTAATATATCAGGTTCCTATATTTTCTTGGGTTCAATCGTAAGCAAGTCGGGGTGGCGGGACGCGAACGCCCGTGTGGGTCGACTCGATCACGCGCAACCCAATTTACGGTCTTGGACAAGTCCGGAGCGGCAGGGGGCCGAGACGCTAGGGCGATGGGAAAATCGAGGCCGGCTAGTGGCTGGGGCGGATCCGGATCGCCTCCAAAGTCGTCGACACGTTCCGATCTCGGTGTGGGCCGGCGCGAAAACAAGGGGACGAAAGACGCCACCGGGGCCGTCGGCGGACACGGCCGGGTCGGGACACGGTCGTCCCGGTCTGCGTCACAGCTTCTTCAGGAACGGCGCGAACAGGTCGCTGGGCAGCGGCACGAAGGTGGTGGTATTGTGCTCGCTGGCGATCTCCACCATGGTCTGCAGGAACCGCAACTGCAGGGCGATGGGCTGCTGGGCGATCATGGCGGCGGCCTGGACCATCTTTTCCGCGGCCTGGAACTCCCCTTCGGCGTTCACCACCTTGGCCCGCCGCTCCCGCTCGGCCTCGGCCTGCTTGGCCATGGCTCGCTTCATGCCGTCGGGCAGGACCACGTCGCGCACCTCCACCATGCTCACCTTCACCCCCCAGGGTTCCGTCTGGCGGTCGATGATCTCCTGCAACTGGAGGTTGATCTTCTCCCGGCGGGCCAGCAGCTCATCCAGCTCCGACTGGCCCAGCACGCTGCGCAGCGTGGTCTGGGCGATCATGGAGGAAGCCTTGAGGAAGTTCTCCACCTTGACCACCGCCGACTCCGGGTCCACCACCCGGAAGTAGACCACGGCGTCCACCGTGGCCGGGACGTTGTCCCGGGTCATGACCTCCTGCCGGGGCACGTCGATGGTCACCACCCGCAGGTCGATGCGCACCATGCGGTCGATGAACGGGATCAGGAAGATCAGCCCGGGGCCCTTGGCGCGCTTGAGCTTGCCCCAGCGGAAGATCACGCCCCGCTCGTACTCCCGCAGGATCCGGGCCGCCTGGGGCAGGGTGATCAGCCCCAGCAGAACGATGATGGAGACCCAGGGGCCAAGGCTGTACAGCACGTCCCTCATGTCCGTCCCTCCTCCGGCGGAAGCGCCGGCTTCACCTTCAGGACCAGTCCCTCCACCGCCACCACCTCGCCCCGCTGGCCGGGCTCCAGGGGCTCCGGGCTCACGGCCGTCCAGTATTCCCCCTCGATGAACACCCGCCCGCCCGAGGCGTCGATCCGCTCCAGGGCGGTGACGGCGCGCCCCACCATGCTGTTCGTCCCGGTGCGGGCTGGCTGGCGCTGGGCCCGGATCCCGGCGCCGACGATGAAGATGAAGAACAGGGCGGTGACCGCCGTGGCCGGCACCAGCCAGGCCAGGGAGAGCCGCAGGAACGGCTCGTCCCGGTCGAACAGCATGAAGGTGCCCAGGAAGAAGGCCACGATCCCGCCGCCGGTCAGCACCGCGTGGGTGGGGGTGAACACGTCCATGATGAACAGCGCGATGGCCACCAGCACCAAGGCCAGCCCGGCCACGTTCATGGGCAGGATGGAGCCCAGGTACAGCAGCACCACCAGGGCCAGCAGCCCCGCCACCCCGGGCAGGATCGCCCCGGGGCTGGTGAGCTCGCCGATCACCCCGTACATCACCACCAGCATCAGCACCAGCATCACCTGGGGATGGGCGATGCCCTGGAGGAAGCGCTCCCGCACGGTCATGGGCAGGTCCACCTGCTCGGCCCCGGCGGTCTCCAGCTTCGCCCCGTTCACCACCCGGCCGTCCATCTGCCGCAGCAGGTCGGGCAGGTCCTTGGCCACGTAGTCCACCACGTTCTTCTCCAGGGCCTGCTCGGCGGTGATGGAGGCGCTCTCCCGCACCGAGGCCCGGGCCCACTCGGTGTTGCGGTGGCGCCTGGCGGCGATGGCCTCCAGGTAGCTGGCGGTGAAGTTCTCCAGCTTCTGCTTCATGGTCTCGTCCATCTTCTCGCCGCCGGCGCCCAGCTGCACCGGGTGGGCGGCGCCGATGCTGGTGGTGGGCGCCATGGCCGCCACGTCCGCGGCCAGGGTGATGAAGCACCCGGCGCTGCCGGCCCAGGCGCCCGGGGGCGAGACGTAGACCACCGTGGGCAGCGGCGAGCGCAGGAAGCTCTGGATGATCTCCTTGGTGGAGTCCAGCAGCCCGCCCGGCGTGTCCAGCTCGATGACTAGGCATTGGGCGTGCTGGCCCGCGGCCTCGCCCAGGGCCCGGGCCACGTAGCTGGCGGTGGCCGGCCCGATGGTGCCCTGGATCCGGGCCACGCAGACCTTGCGGCCGGCCGTCGGGGCCGGACCCGCGGCCCAGCCCGCGAGGCAGAGGGCAAGAACCATCCCCAAGCGGCCCAGTTCTCTGCGGATGACCTGCATTGGAACCTCCAATGAGGCATACATCCAAAGTTAGTTCCACCCAGGATGACACCAGTAAGGGTGGGCAGGGAAAACCATTGCGCAATGGCGCAACGGCCGCCCCGGGATCAGCTGGGGTTCTTCTCGTGCCCCACCGGGAGCACCGTCATGATCTGGAGGCCCGACGGGAGCTTGAGGGCCTGGCCCAGGGCTTCCATGTCCAGCCCGGCGGCGGTGCCGGCGCCCAGGCCCATGGCGGTGGCCTGGAGCAGCAGGCACTGGGCCGCAGCCCCGCCCTCGTAGTAGGTGAGGGCCACGGCGTTGCCCTTGCCGGCCGGATCGATGCGGGTGGGCATCCCGGCCACCACGAACACCGCCGGGGCGGCGGAGATCCAGGGTTGCATGCCCTTGAGCCTGCCCAGGGTGGTCGCTGGATCCCCGTCCCCCATCCGGGTCAGGGCGTGGCCGGCGGGCTGGTAGTGGTACAGCCCCGCCTTCAGGTCCGGACTGCCGGTGGTGAGCAGGTACATCTCAAGGGGGTACTTGGCGTGGGCGGAAGGCACCGTGCGCCGGCCGGCGCGGTTCTCCCCCTGGGCCGCCCACAGCAGCTGGGCCGCCTCGGGCAGGGTCAGCGCCGGCCCGTAGAGGGTGCGCAGGGTCTTGCGCCCGGCCAGCGCCTCGCCGAGGGTGGCGCCGCCCTCCACGGGCGGGGGCAGTTTCAGGGGCAGGGTCTGGGCGCCCAGGCAGAGGCTGGCGAAAAGGACGAGAGCGGTGCGGGACAGTTGCATGGCGGGCTCCCTTCGTTGACGTGGGGGTGGGTTCCGGTCCGGGGCCTGGGGCGCCGGCGCCGTTCAGCGCGTGATGGCCACCGGCGGGGCGATGATCCGGTCGAAGTGGGGGATCGTCCCGATCAGGGGGCGGGCGTAGTCCCGGAAACCGTCGGCGATGTCGTAGTCGCCCTTGAGGTATTCCGGGGGCAGGGACTTTGTGCCCGCGGCCACGGTCTCCAGCGGGGTGAGGAAGTAGTCCACCGAGTAGTCGCCGGTGCGGCGGATCGCCACCGAGCCGTCCAGGTTCCGGCTGGAGGCGAAGTGGACCGCGGTCTCGCCCACGTCCCGGGCCTCGGACACGTCCGTCTCGGACACGACCCCCAGGAAGGACCGCTGCAGGTAGCCGAAGGTGTCGCAGCGCACCCGCTTGATCTTGAGCTTCTGCTTGATCTGGTCGCTCAGGGCGTCGCCCAGGGTGCCCCGGCCGGAGAGCTGCACGTTGCCGAACGGGTCCCGCTCGGTCTCGCCCTGGAGCTTCATCAGCATGGGCAGGCCGTCGGCGGAGACGATGCCCTCGGACAGGGCCACCACGCAGCGCCCGTTCTGGGAGTACACCCGCTCCACGTCCGCCAGGAACCGGTCGGCGTCGAACACCCGCTCGGGGACGTAGATGAGGTGCGGCCCGTCCTTGGGATCGCGCCGGGCCATGACCGAGGACGCGGTGAGCCACCCGGCGTTGCGCCCCATGACCACCGCGATGAACACCCCGGGGATGGCGTAGTTGTCCATGTCCAGGCAGGCGAAGGCCGAAGTGACGAAGCGGGCGGCGGAGCCGTAGCCGGGGCAGTGGTCGGTGACCATCAGGTCGTTGTCGATGGTCTTGGGGATGTGGATCACCCGCAGGTCGTAGCCCACCTCCTTGGCGTAGCCCGCCACGATCCGGCAGGTCTCGGCCGAATCGTTGCCGCCGATGTAGAAGAAGTAGCGCACCCCGTGCTTCTGGAACACCGTGACCATGCGGGCGCAGTACTCCTGGTCCGGCTTGTCCCGGGTGGACCCCAGGGCCGACGAGGGCGTGGCGGCGACCATCTCCAGGTTGTGGGTGGTGGCCAGGCTAAGGTCCAGGAAGTCCTGGTTGATGATCCCCCGCACGCCGTACCGGGCGCCGTACAGGTTGGTGATGAAGGGCCATTTGCGGGCCTCCATGACCAGTCCCACCAGGCTCTGGTTGATGACTGCCGTAGGACCGCCGCCCTGGGCGACGACCGCCTTGCCTTTCAGGTGAACCATATGCCAACCTTTCGCGCCGGATACCAGAGCCTGGCCGCAAGCAAGCGCGTCCCAAGCCAATATTAGAAGTTTAGTGCCATCGCCCGGACGGGCGTCAAGGAAGGGCGGGCGGCCCCGGCGAGCCTGTGACCGTCGGCACCGGGGCGGCCCCGAGGTCCGGGACGCCTTTTCCCGGAATTCCCCGAGGGGACGCACGAGACGAAAAGATTATTGACGCCGCGAAAAAAAGGCGAATACTCCCCAATATGGCCACCTCGCTGTTTCCGCTCGCAGCACCCCCGGCGCTCTTCCGCGACCTCCTGGTCGAGCCGGAGGAGGCCCAGAGCATCCTGCGCCCCCAGCGGGACGAGCGCTACGGCTTCGGCTTCGCCCTGAGCCCCTACCGGGGCTGCGGGCACGGCTGCCGGTACTGCTATGTGCGGGACTACCCCCAGCCGGTCCCCAACGGCGGCCCCGGGGCCCTGCACCCGCGGGAGGCGTGGGGCGCCTGGGCCGTGCCCAAGCTCAACGCGCCGGAACTGCTGTGGTCCCAGCGCCACCGGCTGCACCGGCAGTCGGTGTTCCTGGCCTCGGCCACCGATCCCTACCAGCCCCTGGAGCGGGAGTACCGGCTGACCCGCGGATGCCTGGAGGTGCTGCTCCAGTGCCCCACCACCCAGGTCCTGCTGCACACCCGCTCGCCCCTGGTGCTGCAGGACCTGGAACTGCTGAAGGCCTTCGGGGACCGGCTGTCGGTGGGCTTCTCCATCCCCACCGACGACGACACCGTGCGCCAGGCGGTGGAGCCCAAGGCGCCGCCGATCCCCTCCCGCTGGCTGGCCCTGGAGCGCCTGGCCCGGGCCGGGGTGGCCGTGACGGTGGCCGCCACGCCGCTCATGGCCATGCAGGATCCCGCCGTGTTCGCCCGCCGCGCCCGGGACAGCGGCGCCCGCGGCGCCTGGGCCGGCGGGCTGCGGCTGCTCAAGGACGACCCGTTCCGCGACCTGCTGGCCCGCCACGGTTGGCTGTTCGTCCTGGATCCCGACTACCTCGAGGAGGTGCGCGCCGCGCTCCAGCGCGCCTTCCCGCCGGAGCCGGGCGCCTGCGGACGGGGCAGGGGCCGGGCCCGGAGCCGGGCCGAAGCCGAGCGGCCGCGGCCGGCGCCGGCGCCGGCCTTCCAGCCGAGCCTGTTCGAGGCCATGTGATGGGCGGGCCCACCGCAACCGGGCCGTTCATGGGAGAATGGCGTTTCCTATGACTACGCTCGCCCTCAAGTACCGTCCCCGCCTCCTTTCCGACCTGGTGGGGCAGGAAGTCAGCGTCAAGGCCCTCACCAACGCCCTGCTGCGGGCCAAGGCCAACGGCGGGGCCATCCACCACCAGGCCTTCCTGTTCGCCGGGGTGCGGGGCACCGGCAAGACCTCCACCGCGCGGATCCTGGCCCGGGCCCTGAACTGCGTGGAAGGGCCCACGCCCACGCCCTGCGGGGTGTGCGACGCCTGCCAAGCGTCCGAACTGCCGGACCAGAACCTGGACATCATGGAGATCGACGCGGCCTCCCGGTCCTCGGTGGAGGACGCCCGGGCCCTGCGGGAGCAGGTGCAGACCCGCCCCGCCTTCTGCCGCTACCGGGTCTACATCATCGACGAAGTGCACATGATGAGCCGCAGCGCCTTCGACGCGCTGCTCAAGATCCTGGAGGAGCCCCCCGCCCACGCGGTGTTCGTGCTGGCCACCACCGAGCTCCAGGACGTGCCCGACACCATCAAGAGCCGGGTGCAGATCTTCCCCTTCCGCCTGATCCCGGCGCCGGTCATCGAGGCGCGGCTGAAGCACGTGTGCGAGCAGGAGGGCGTCACCTTCGAGGCGGATGCCCTGCGCCTGCTGGCCGAGGCCGGGCAGGGCTCCATGCGCGATGCCCTCACCACCCTGGACCGGGTCATCGCCGCCGGGGGCGACCGGGTGGGGGAGGCGCTGGTGCGGGAGCAGCTGGGGATCGTCCCGGCGGTGAGCATCCAGGCCATCCTGGAGGCGGTCCTGGCTGGCGACGCCCCGGCCATCCTGGACCACTGCCAGGGGCTGGCCTCCCTGGGCGCCGACTGGATCAGCTTCTGGCGGGAGCTGATGCTGGCCCTGCGCGCCCGCATGGAGGCGGACCTGCGCCGGGGCGCGGCCCCCCACGAGACCCTGCGCTGGGCCCGGCTGCTCCAGCTCCTGCTCCAGCGGGAGCGGGACCTGCGCGACACCAGCCTGCCCGAGGTGGTGGTGGAGCTGGCCCTGGTCACCGCCTCCCAGCTGCCCTACCTGGCCCCCCTGGACGCCCTGGTCAGGGCCGCCCCACCCGGGGCGGGGAGCGCTTCCGGCGGACCCCCGGGCGGCGCTTCATCCGGAGGCTCCTCCGGATCGTCCGCCCCGGTCCCGGCCGCGCCCCGCCCGGTTCCCCCCGCGACCGGTGTCCGTCCGCCCGCTCCTTCCGCTCCCCCACCGGCCCCGGGCCCGTCCCGGAACCTGAATCCAGGTCCGGCGCCCGTCGCCGCTCCGCCCAGCTCCCCCACCTCTCGCTCGGGTGCCCCCCGGCCAGACACCGCCCTCCCGGTTCCGGCCGCGGTTACACCCGGGCCGCCCCCCGCGCCCCTCTCCGCACCGATTCCCCCGCCCGCTCCTGCCGCCCGACCGCCCGTGGATCCCCGCGACCCGGACCAGCTGCGCCGGACCTGCAGCGACGCCCTGAAGCAGGCCCCCGGAGGCCTGCCCCGCACCCTGGGCGCGCTGCCGCACATGGCCCTCGAGCTCTCCTTCCGGGGCGGCACCCTGCACTGGCTGTTCCCCCCCGACGTGCGCAACACCGTCCAGGACCTGGAGAAGGAGCAGGACAACCCCCACCTGCTGGAGGCCCTGGGCCGGGTGCTGCCGGGCCTGGCCCGGATGGCCATCACCTTCTCCGCCGACAACCAGCCCCGCCCAGAGGACGCGCTGCGCGCCAATCCCGACTTCCAGCGGCTGCTGGCGGACACCGGCGGGGAAGTGGTGGAGATCCGCCGGGCGGAGGCGTAGACCCACCGCGGGCTGGATGTAATTCTATGCCGAATGGATGGATTCCTACTTTGCCCGGGACGTACAGGAATTGTTCAATCTCGGCAAGCGGGCGGAGTTCCTGCGGATGCTGGAACTGGTCCTGCGCCAGAGCGGGGGGATGCTGGAAATCACGAGCCTGGCCAAGCACACCGGCGTGAGCCGCCCCACGTTGGGCGTCTGGCTGGACATTCTCCAGATAACCCACGTGGCTTTCCTGTTGCGACCTTTCGAGGCGGGCGGGCGGAGGGAAATCCTGGCCCAGCCCAAGGTCTATGGGTTCGATACCGGGTTCGTGCGTTTCGCGCGGGGCTGGGAGGATCTGCATACCGAGGATCTCGGCCTGCTCTGGGAACACCTTGTGCTGGACACCCTCCGTGCCGCCCCATGCCGGAACATCCGTTTCTGGCGCGACAAGCAGCAAAGGGGAATGGACTTCGTGCTTCCCCGCGGCCGGGAGACGGTGGACGCCATCGAGTGCAAGTGGAATCCGGATGCGTTCGAGCCGAGGGGCTTGAAGGCTTTCCGGGAGAACTATCCCAAAGGGCGGAACTTCCTGCTGAGTCCTGGCGTGCGCCATCGGTCCATCCGCAACCTGGGAGGGCTTGAAGTCGTGGCGCTCCCCATCGAGATGCTGCGGGAAGAGATGGTCGGATCCCCGGCGCCGCGAACGGGGTGAGTCCCGAATGCATCCGTCGTGCATCTTCAGATCCGCTTCAGATTGGCGATCGCCTTTGCCAGGTCCCGGCGCATGGCCTCCGGACTCCCCGCCCGGTGCGACGTCCCGTGCCCCGGCAGCACCCAGGTGAAGTCGTAGGCCAGCAGCCGCTCCAGGCTCTTCAGTTGGGTGGGCCAGTGGTGCCAGCAGTAGCTCTTCGAGGCGGACAGCATGGCCCGGTGGGGGTTCCACCACAGGTGGTCGCCGCTGAACAGGAACTTGTCCCGGTACAGCAGGCAGGCGCTGCCGGCGGTGTGTCCGGGGGTGGGGATCAGCAGGAGGTCCGGGGCCAGTTGGACCGGGTCGTCCCCGTCCGCGGGCCGCTCGATCCCGGCGGTGGTTTCATTCAGGTCGGCCCGGTGCAGCACCCGCTGGCAGCCGAAGCGTTCGTGGTAGCGCGCGTGGTCGGCCACGTCGTCCTGGTGGGAGAGCACCATCAGCGCCACCCCGCCCAGTTCCTCCAGGCGGTTCATCAGCGCCGGCACCGCCCGGGGGGAATCCATCAGCACGTTGCCGTCGGGGCGCTGGATGAAGTAGCTCCAGGCCCCGAAGCTCTTCTCGGAGGTGAAGCCGCAGAAGGAGACTTCGTCCTCGATGGGGTCGGGGAAGGTGCCCTGGGCCTCCTTGATCCCCGCCGATCCCTCGGTGCCGATTGAGCCGGTGGGGCAGGACAGCAGGGCCTTCAGGGCCAGCAGCCGATCGGACGGCCCGTCCGGCTGGCGGTGGACCCGGCTGTGGTCTTCGGCCTCCCGGAACACCGAGGGCAGGTACTCGTAGCAGGTGCCGCAGTCGATGCAGGTCCGGTCGACGAAGAAGGGCCCCGGGATGTTGTCGGGGTAGCTCTTGGAACGCTGCGCCATGGGACCTCGGCTGGAACCAGAATAGGGGTCCGGGGGGGCGGGTGCCACAAAAACGACCTATTTCTTTATTTATGACTAATTTGACCAAGTGACATCCAGGTTCAGTGAGGCATTGACAAGGGGCTGCCGCCATGGTGATTATTTTTTCATGACGCTGTTCCCCTCCCCGGCCGCCCATCCCCACCACGAGGCCCACGCCAACGGCCGGGAGGGCTGGCTGCGGGCGGCGGTGCTGGGGGCCGACGACGGCATCGTCTCCACCACCAGCCTCATGATCGGGGTGACCGCCAGCGCCGCCGGCCCCAACGCCATCCTCCTGGCCGGGCTGGCCGGGATGGTGGCGGGCTCCCTGTCCATGGCCGCCGGGGAGTATGTGTCGGTCAGCTCCCAGCGGGACTCGGAGGAGGCCAGCATCGCCCAGGAGCAGCGGGAGCTGGCCACCAACCCCAAGGACGAGCTGCGGGAGCTGGCGCTGATCTACGAGAAGCGCGGGCTGGGCCCGGGCCTGGCCCGGGAGGTGGCGCGGCAGCTGAGCGGCCACGACGTGCTGGAGGCCCACATGCGCGACGAGCTGGGCCTGCACGAAGCCACCCGGGCCCGGCCGGTGCAGGCCGCCGTGGTGTCCGCCGCCAGCTTCGCGGCGGCGTCCCTGCTGCCGATCCTGGCCCTGCTGGCGGCCCCGGAGCGCCTGCACCTGCCGGTGCTGGCCCTGGCCGGACTGGCCAGCCTGGCCCTGCTGGGCGTGGTGGGCGGACACCTGGCCAACAACCGCAAGGGCCGCGCCGCTCTGCGGGTGCTGGTGGGCGGCGGGCTGGCCATGGCGATCAGCGCCCTGGTGGGGAGGGTGCTGGGGGCGATGGGGATCTGAAGGCTGCTTCCGTTCACTGCCACTGGCTGAAGTCCGCCACCCGCAAAAACGCCTTCTGCAGCCGCCGCAGCAGCGCCAGCCGGGCCGCCTTCAGTCCGGCGTCCTCGCACTTCACCAGCACCGCGGTGAAGAAGGCCTCCAGGGGCTCGGCCAGCTGGGCCAGGTGGCTGAGCAGGCTGGACTGGTCGGGGTCGGCCTCCAGCTGTTCCAGGTGCCAGGCCAGGGCTTTCTCCTCGGGCTCCTGGAGCCGCGCGGGGTCGAAGCTTTCCTCCGGGGCCTCGTCCTTGAGGATGTTGCCGATGCGCTTGGCGCTCTGGGCGAGGCTGGCGAACCGGGGGTCGTCGGCGAAGGCCGCCAGGGCCTCGCAGCGGGCCTTGAGGTCCACCAGGTCGGTCCACCCGGCGGCCAGGGCCGCGCGGCGCACCGGGCCGGGGTAGCCGGCCAGCTCCAGCTGGAACGCCACCCGGTCCCGGAAGAAGCCTTCCAGGTCACCGAGGGTCTCGGCGGCGGGGCGGGTGGCCTTGGCGCCGATGCCTTCCAGGGCCAGGGCGGCGAGGCGCAGGGGGTTCAGGTTCCACTCCTGCTCGAACAGGATGCGCACGATGCCCTGCCCGGCCCGGCGCAGGGCCAGGGGATCCTTGGAGCCGGTGGGCACCTGGCCGATGGCGAAGCAGCCCGCCACCGTGTCCAGCTTGTCGGCCGCGGCCAGGATCCCGCCCAGGGGGGTGGAGGGGGCTGGGCCGTCGGCGGACAGCGGGCGGTAGTGCTCCTTCACCGCCTTCCAGACCTTCTCGTGGGCGCCCTCCCGGCGCAGGTACTCGCCGCCCATGATGCCCTGCAGCTCGGGGAACTCGCCCACCATCAGGGTCACCAGGTCGCACTTGCAGGCCTGGGCCACCAGCCTGCCGTCGGTGGCGTCCAGGCCCAGGCTCCCGGCCATGGCCGAGCACAGGGCCTCCAGGCGCAAGGTCTTGTCGTGGTAGCTGCCCAGCTCCCGGTGGAAGGTGAGGTGCTTGAGCTTCTCCAGGCGGTCCTTGAGCGGGTGCTTGCGGTCCTCCTCGAAGAAGAACCGCGCGTCGTACAGCCGCGCCCGCAGCACCCACTCGTTGCCGCTCCGGATGAAGCCCTTGGGATCGTCCGGGCGGTTGGCGGCAGTGAGGAACCGGGGCAGCAGGACGCCGGCCTCGTTCTCCACGCAAAATGCTTTCTGATGCTCGGCCAGGGAGGTCACCAGCACCTCCTTGGGCAGGGTCAGGAACGACTCGGGGAAGTGACCGACGATGATGGTGGGCCACTCCACGATCTCCGCCAGGGTATCCAGCAGGTGCGGGTCATCCACCACGCGGCCTCCGGCCTGGGCGGCCAGGGCGTGCAGCTGGCGCTCCAGCCGGGCCCGGCGCTCGGAGCACGACGCCACCACGCCGGCCTGCTCCAGCACCTCCTCGTAGGCCTCGGGGCGGGGCACGGTCACCGGTCCGGGGTGCTCCCGGTGGTGCAGCCGGTGGCCCCAGGTGGTATTCCCGGCTTCCACCGCGTCCAGCCGGAACGGCACCACCTCGTGGCCGAACAGGCACAGCACGTTGCGGATGGGGCGCACGAACACGAACTCGCTGGAGCCCCAGCGCATGGCCTTGGGCACGTGCAGGGACGCCACCAGCCGGGGCAGGGCCTCGGCCAGCAGCTCCGCCGTGGGCCGGCCCTTGCGGGTGAGGGTCACCACCGCGCAGGGCTCCTTCTTGCCCGCGGGCTGCTCGAAGCGCACCTGGTCGAAGCCCACGCCCCACTTCTCGGCGAACTTGGTCCCGGTCTGGGTGGGCCGTCCCGCCTCGTCCACGCACAGGCGCCTGGGCGGGCCCACCTGGGTCTCGCTCTGGTCCGCCTGGGCCACGGGCAGGGCCTTGATGCGCCAGGCCAGCTTGCGGGGCGAATAGAAGCATTCGCAGCCCAGGCCGACCTTGAAGCTCTCGCGAATGAAGCCCTGGACGCCCTCCTTGAACTCCGCCGAGAGGGGCGCCAGGAAGCGGGCGGGGATCTCCTCGCAGTGGATCTCCAGCAGGAAGGTACGGGTCTCGCTCATGCCCGCACCTCCTTTCCGGAGGCCGCTTCGAGGGTGGCCTGCTCCTTCTCCACATAGGCCCGGGCGCAGGCGCAGGTGAGGTCGCGCACCCGCTTGATGATCCCCGGGCGCTCGGTGGTGGAGACCGCGCCCCGCGCGTCCAGGACGTTGAAGGTGTGGCTCATCTTCAGGGCCTGCTCGTAGCCCGAGAGGAAGTGCCCGTGGTCGTTGACCAGGCGCCACCCCTCCCGCTCGTACGCCTCGAACAGGCGCCAGTGCAGGTCCAGGTCGGCGTGCTCGAAGCTGTAGGCGCTCAGCTCGAACTCCTCCCGCTGGCGCACGGTGCCGTAGGACACCGGGAAGGTGCCGTCGTCGGTCTTCACGTCGCCCCAGACCAGGTCGTAGATGTTGTCGATGCCCGTGAGGAACATGCAGATGCGCTCGATACCGTAGGTGATCTCGGCCGAGACCGGGCGGCAGTCCATGCCCGCCACCTGCTGGAAGTAGGTGAACTGGGTGATCTCCATGCCGTCCAGCATCACCTGCCAGCCCACGCCCCAGGCGCCCAGGGTCGGGGCCTCCCAGTTGTCCTCCTCGAAGCGCAGGTCGTGCTGGGCCAAGTCCACCCCCATGGCCTCCAGGCTCTCGATGTAGAGGTCCTGCACCTTCGCCGGGGAGGGCTTGAGGATCACCTGCATCTGCAGGTGCTTGTAAAGCCGGAAAGGGTTCTCCCCGTAGCGCCCGTCCGCGGGGCGGCGGGAGGGCTCCACGTAGGCCACGTTCCACGGCCGGGGTCCCAGGGCGCCCAGGAAGGTGAGCGGATTCATGGTGCCCGCACCCTTCTCCAGGTCGTACGGCTGGCCGATGAGGCAGCCCCGGTCGGCCCAGAAGGTCGTCAGTCGCGAGATGAGTTCTTGGATGTGCATGGGAATCCGCGTAAAGGCTCGATTCTAGCGCGAATCCCCGGGGGTGTCAGGGATCCGTTCCAGGCGCCAGGAGATGCTTTCAGAGCCCCACCGCATCGATGGGGCTCCGCACGCCCATGCCCCCACGGTTGAGGACATGGGTGTAGATACGCGCACCGCCTTCTACACTGTTTCCGGGTGCAGGTGGTGCCGGCGAATGACGCCCGAGCGTGGGTCCAAGGCCAAGGCGACCGAGTGGAACATCCACCACCAGCCCCAGGCGAGGGGTGCGCCCGGGTATTTTTCTGCCAAGGCGCCGGGAAGCCAGATCCCCGGCACACCCCGCGCACGGTCCCGGTCGAAGAGCCTGCGCACCAGTTTCAGATGGCCCTTGAGGGGGGCTACCAGGGAAGCGGGGAGTACGGTCACCCGGTCCCGGGCTCCCTTGCCTTCACGAACGGTGATTTCCAGCCGTTCGAACTCCAGGTCCTTGACCCGCAGTCGCAGGGCTTCCATCAGACGCATCCCGGTGCCGTACAGAAGCCGTGCCACCAGCCCAGTGACACCCTCCATCTGCTCAAGAAGCGCCCGAACCTCCCCGGGAGTGAGGACCACCGGCAGTTGGCGAGGCGCCTTGGCCTGTACCACCCCCTCCACCCAGGGCAACTCGACTTCCAGCACATACTTGTAGAGAAACAGGATGGCCGCTTTCGCCTGGTTCTGGGTAGCGCCCGCTACACCCCGCTCCGTGGCCAAATGAGACAGGAAATCGCTGATCTCCCGGACGCCCATCTCCCCCGGATGTCGCTTGCCGCGAAACAATATGAATCTACGCACCCACCCCACATACGTTTCCTCCGTTCGGAGGCTGTAATGCCGGACCCGAATCTCCGCCCGCAGGCGATCCAGGAGCCGAGTTGGTCTTGGCGGAATAAGAGTGTCCATCCGCGGAATTTTAGTACCGCGAACAGGATCATAGCCCGACAAAGTTTTTATATTGCTATGTTTAATCAACCGCCCGTCAGCTTCGGCCAAACGGTGACGTGTTTTTTCAACTGGCATAAATCGAGTTGAACGAAGCGCTGCGCGCGGAGGAGATCTCGACCCACTCGAGCCTTTGCCCCCAGGACGAGCGCCAAAACTGGCGGATTCGGCTTTCTGGGTCCATCCTTGGGCTTCAGAAAGTCAGTAGGCCCACCTGGTCCCTTCCGACGAACCCATGACACCCGCTATCCCCCTTCGAACCCCCAATGGAAGCCTCTCGGTAATGGCTTCTGGGTGATTAAGGGATCGTAAAACCCATAGCGCGCGTCTTCGTCCACCGGCTTCGTTCAACGCCGCGACCATCCGGCGGGAAGACCGTCACGGTTGGTCCGTAGAGTGCGGTGCCGGAGAACCGCTCAAAGTTAGGCACCATCGGGGCGCTGATCCACCGAGGGGCGTCAAGCATCATCGTTTTTGGGTGTGTTGCATTCATTTGGCGATAGGATATTCCTATATGGTTATTCGTCCTTTCCTGAACGGAGCTCAAGAAAATGGCGAAATCCAATCAGCAAAATGATAATTTAAACTTCTATGTTTATATATTAGAAGAAATTAAGGCGCGGATTGAGATCTTAAATATGGCAATGAATGGGAGGATGGGCACGGGTTTGACGCCGCCCTTTCTTCGCGAGATATCGTATCTCCAATTGCGGATGATGTGTGAACTTGTCGCCATTGGATGTATATCAGCCCATGGCGATTTGGAATCCACTAAATCAAATTCAATTCAAAAGGAGTATGCTGCAGACAAGATAATCAAGCGCCTTGAGAAATTGCATCCGGATTTTTACCCTCACCCGGTCAAACTCACAATCAACACCGGTAACGTTAATATGGAGAGGGTTGAGGCAGGCCATTTGTCTAAGGCCGAGCTAATTAATTTATATCATGAATGTGGAGAGAAGCTACATAGAGGGAAACTGGGCTCCTTCAAGACAACATCTGACAAAATGAAACAACCGGATCTATCAGATGTTTTTGAATGGGGTCGCAAATTTATTGCCCTGCTTAATCAGCATCATATCGCATCCAAAGATAATTTGTCCCACTATGTATGTGTACTTAATTATCAAGAACTAAACAACCATGCGTGTGTCTGGATCGCGCAATCTCCTCTTCCCAAATAAGGCTTTCCACTACATTACCAATTCACCAAACCGTTGCTATTAGGTTGGCTCTTCAGGTTTTGTCTTCAAGGTTCGCCCATTCAATGGTGCTGCGGGCCCCAACAAAAAGCAGGGCCGCATTGCCTAACCTTGCATTCGACCCCGGACACGGCCCCGTTTCTGATCCAACCATCCGCCGTCATCATCCCTTCGGCCATCCTCCTCTCATCGCGCCGCCAGGGCCGTGTCGGTCAATGCTGGCGTTAGGCCCAACCGGGGCGCCGTAGACCGACGCACCCAAAGGGATTGCGCCGTGGTGCATGGAGGCACTTGCTACATGAGCGCTGGTCAGCACCTCTTGCGGTGACCTGTAATAGGTACCATAATTAGGTCTTCAAGGAGGGCCGCATGCAACGCATCCATGCCCGCTCAACCGTAAGCATCAGCGATTTGAAGAAAAATCCTAGCGGCGTGATTTCCCAATCCAAGGGGGAACCGGTTGCAATCTTGAACCATAACCGGCCGACTGCTTACCTGGTGCCTGCTGCCACGTTTGAGGCGATAATGGAGCATCTTGACGATGCGGATCTTGCTCGGTTGGTGCGAGAGCGACAAGGAGAGCCATCAGTAGAGGTGACTCTCGATGACCTATAACCTCGAATTCAAGGAATCGGCGCTCAAGGAGTGGCGGAAGCTCGACAGCAGCATACGAGAACAGTTCAAGAGGAAGCTGGCCGAACGAATCGAAAATCCTCGTATAGATTCCAGCAAACTCTCTGGAATGCCAGACTGCTACAAGATCAAACTTAAAAGCGCGGGGTATCGATTGGTTTACCAGGTCGAGGATGCGCGCCTGGTCGTAATTGTCATCGCCGTGGGGAAACGGGAAGGCAGCGTTGTATACCGTTCTGCAGCAGATCGCCTCTAGCCAATCAGCTTTTGCTTTTCCCTCGGCGAGGCAAAATGTGTCGGGCCGAGGGTTTCAGCGAGAGCATGGCCGTACTCGCCCAACAGTGCGTCCGAGGTTGGACCCCGCCCTTGCGTCGTACCCTTCGAGATGAAGGCGATCACAACCATTCACCTCCCTCGTTCGCGCCGCCGGGGCGTGGCCAACTCAACGCTGGCGTTAGGCCGGCAGCATCCCCCCGCCCTTGGTGCGATACCCAAATCGGCAGTCTCCCCTTGCCCGAGCCCAGGTAAAGTGCGACCTTTGGTACCGAAGGTGGTACCAAATGCTCCCTCGACTGGTTCCTGTAAGCGATATGAAACGACAGCCCGGCAAGATTCTTCATGAATTGCGTGAAGGCAGAGAGCTCATGGTCATCACTGAGCATGGGAAGGCTGCGGGTGTGCTGATGGACGTCGCGAGCTATGAAGCCATGGCTAGGCGAGCCAACATCCTTGACGCTTTGAGTGCGGGCGAAAGGGAGGTTGTGGAAGGCAAGGTGCATTCCTGGGAGGAAGTGAAGGCGGAGCTGGCTTCGTGGCAACGCTAAACATCCTTTTTACCGACCGTGCTTTGAGGGAAATGCGCGAAATCCTGGGTTTTATCGCCCAAGATAGCCTTGATGCAGCTTCAACCTTGGCCGGTCAAATCATGAAGTCTCTGGACAGCAAGTCCAGGTTCCCAAAGTCAGGCCGGCGAATTCCTGAGGCGCCAGAGCACTCTGCTCGTGAGCTCGTTCTGCCGCCCTGTCGGATTTTCTACATATTCGATAGCCAGTCGCTTCACGTTCTTAGCATGATGCGGTCTGAGCGTGAATTTCGTGTCTCTCAGCTTGAAAGCTAGGCGGAGTGCCTAACCGGTGCATTCGACCCCGGGCACGGCCCTTCTTGTGATCCATCGATCTGCCGTCATCATCCACCGTCCATCGTCCCCTCATCGTGCCGCCAGGGCCGTGCCGGTCAATGCTGGCGTTAGGCCCGACCGGGGCGCCGACCCACCGAGGCGCGCAGTGCTTCAGCGGTTCGGTGCATGCAGCGAGAGCGACCCCTTGCGTACGTTCCCTCAGTCGCCAATCGAACGAATGACTTTCGCCGGGTTTCCTCCGACAAGAGTATTCGGGGGAACGTCCCTGGTGACTACCAAACCTGCCGCGACGACCGAATTCTCACCCACAGTTACGCCACCGATGATGGTCGCGCCGGCTGCGATCCATACGTTTCTCTCAATCACGATGGGCTTTCCGATTACGTAGGCGCGCCGCTGGGATGGTTCGACCGGGTGGCCTTCCGTAATGATACTTACGTTCGGTCCGATCATCACGTCATCGCCAATGCTAATCCCGGCAAGGTCGTAAAGAGTTCAGGCCCATCCGAGGCGCCGGAGTATTAAGCGCGCCCATCGTTGGCGCTTCGGTGCAAATTAGCTCACCTTTCTCATCGGACGGATGGTCCGGTGAGGACGGGTCTGGGATAGATCGTAGATTGACTGGAGATTCAGCCAGAACTCAGGGCTCGTGCTGAAAGCCTTGCTCAAGAGCCAGGCGGTATCTGGGGTAACTCCCCGCTTTCCGCGGACCAATTCATTTACGCGTTGGGTGGGCACAGCGATGTGAGCGGCCAACTGAACCTGAGTGATACCCAAAGGCACGAGGTATTCCTCAAGAAGGATCTTGCCGGGGTGAGTGGGGATGCGGTGTGAAGAGATCATGGGCGGCCTACCTTAGTGGCAATCAATGATTTGAACTTCGAAGGCATCCGATCCCTGCCAACGGAAGACAATGCGCCACTGGTCATTTACTCGGATGCTGTGGTACCCCACCAAATCGTCTTTCAGGGCTTCCAGTCTGTTGCCCGGAGGTGATTTGAGGTCATCCAAGACCGCGGCGGCATTCAGCAGGTCCAATTTCCGGATAGCCACGGTATGAATGTCTGGCGGGATGCTTTTGAATGCTTTTTTGGGGAAGCCATCAAAGAGGGCTTTCGTCGAGGTGTCGCCGAAAGACGCTATCAAGGGTGCCCTCCAGCGATATGATAGCCATACATGGATGCCGTGCAAGAGTGAATTTGTCCAAGGGCCCCGTTCTCAAATCTATGGTGCCATCCAAACGCTGCCAACCCTGTCGTACGGCGGGCTCCAGTAAAAAGCATGGGCGTACTTGCCCAACCAGGCGTGCGACCACGGACCCCGCACTCCCGTCCCCCGCCGATCTACCGTCAGATCCTTCCCGACCGCTTCTCGGCCAGGTACTGGTTCACCAGCGCCACCGGCAGCTGGCGGGGCAGCACGTCCAGGGCGGCGCCGCCCCGGGGGGCGAGGCGGGTGAAGGCCTGGCGGCGCTGGGCCAGGTAGGCGTCGATGGCGCCGGCGCGCAAGGCCTGGCGGAACTCATGGATGGGGGCCTGGCGGGCCAGGTCCAGGTCGGGCTCGCGCAGGCTGGCCAGGATCACCCGGTGGCGGTGGCGCAGCAGTTGCAGGGCCGGGCCCAGGGTCTCGTCGTCCTCGTCCCGGAGGTTGGTGATGAGCACCACCAGGGCGCGCTTCCTGATCCGGGCCAGGGCGGCCCGGGCGGCGTCCAGGTAGTCGGTGGGGCGCAGGGTGGGCTGCAGGTCGTGCACGGCGGCCAGCAGGCGGTCCAGGGTGGCGGGGGTCTTGCGCGGGGGCAGCCAGATGGTCGGTCCCGCGAAGGTGAGGAGGCCCACGGCGTCGCCCTGGCGCAGAGCCACGTAGGCCAGCAGGAGCAGGGCGGCCAGGGTGTGGTCGAAGTGGGACAGGCGCCCGTCCAGGGAGCGCATGCGCCGGCCGCAGTCCAGCAGGCACACCACCTGCTGGTCCTGCTCCTCCTGGTAGTCCCGGGAGATGAGCCGGCGCATGCGGGCGGTGGCCTTCCAGTCCACCTGGCGCAGGCTGTCGCCGGGGCGGTAGTCGCGCAGCTGGTGGAACTCGCTGCCTTCGCCCCGGCGCCGGCGGCGGTGGATGCCCAGCTGCTCCAGGCGGTGGCCCCGGGCCAGCAGGGCGTACTTCTTCACCGGGGCGAAATTGGGGAAGACCTTGACGCTGCGCGCCGGGCCCAGGCGGAGCAGGCGCCACCACAGGCGGAGGGGGCTGGCCACCTGGACGTCGGTGGGGGTGAAAACGCAGGGGCCCCGTTGGCGCGGGCAGACGGCATAGCTCGTCTCGGCCCAGGCGCCCGGGGCCAGGACCAGTTCCTGGGGCTGGTGGCGCAGGTCCATGGACGGGGGGGCGCCGTCGAACCAGCGCAGCCTCCGATGGATGCCGGACCGGTTGGCGAAGCGCAGGCGCACCGGGGTCCAGGCGCCGATGGGCAGCACCGGGGGCAGCCGGCGCTCGCAGGCGGGCGCGGGCAGGCGCAGAGCCGCCAGGGCGTCGGCCAGGGCCAGCGCCGCCGCGGCCACGCCCAGGGCCGCCCACCCGGGGCGCCAGGCGCCGGGCCAGAGGCAGGCCGGCACCGCCAGGGCCAGCCACAGCCCCAGGAGCGCGAGCAGGCGCGCCCCTGGCCGCAGGCCAAGAGCGTCGCCCCGCAGGCCAAGAGCATCGCCTTTCATGCGCGCGGCGCCTCCACCTGCTCCAGCATGGCGGTGAGGATCTGGTCGCAGGTTTCGCCTTCGATCTCGTTTTCGGGGGAAGGGCTGACCCGGTGGCGCAGGGCGGGCAGGGCCAAGGCTTTGACATCGTCGGGGGTGGCGAATCCGCGCCCGGCCAGCAGGGACCGGGCCCGGGCCGCCCGCACCAGGGCGATGCTGCCCCGGGGGCTGGCGCCCACGTCGATCCCGGCCCAGCCGCGGGTGGCCCGGGTGATGCGCACCGCGTAGCTCAGCACCTGGTCGTCGACCCGCACCTGGGCCGCGGCCTGCTGCAAGGCCAGCACGTCCTCCACCGAGGCCACCGGGCGCACCGGCTCCAGCCACAGGCCGTCGCCGGAGGAGCCGGCGGTGACCAGGCGCACCAGGGCCCGCTCCTCCTCATCCTTCGGGAAATCCATGGCCACCTTGAGCAGGAAGCGGTCCAGCTGGGCCTCGGGCAGGGGGTAGGTGCCCTCGTGCTCCAGGGGGTTCTGGGTGGCCAGCACCATGAACGGGCGTCCGGTCTCGAAGGCCCGTCCCTCGATGGTCACCTGCTGCTCCTGCATCACCTCCAGCAAGGCGGACTGGGTCTTGGCGGGGGCGCGGTTGATCTCGTCGGCCAGGAGCAGGTTGGTGAACACCGGCCCTTTGCGGATGCGGAAGGTCTCGGACTTGGGGTCGTAGACGGCGTGGCCCATCACGTCCGAGGGCATCAGGTCGGGGGTGAACTGGATCCGGGCGTGGGCGGCCTGGACCGCCCGGGCCAGGGCCCGCACCAGGAGGGTCTTGCCCAGGCCGGGGTTGCCCTCCAGCAGCACGTGCCCGGCGGCCAGGAGCGCCGTGAGCACCTGGTCCACGGTGTCCTCCTGGCCCACCAGCACCTGGTGGATCTCGGCGCGGATGCGGCCGGCCATTTCCTGGGCCCAGCCCAGGCGCTCGGCAGTGAGGGGTTCGGTCTCGGTGGTCATAGGTGGTTTCCTAGGTGATGGAGGGTCTGCATGGCTTCCAGGAAGCCCGCGGGGGGCAGCGGGCCGGGGTGGTGCAGGGCGCGGGCGATGCGGTCCGGGGGCAGGCCGGAGGCCTGGGCCAGGCGCCGGCCCAGGGGCTCGGGATCCAGGGCGGCCCAGCCGGGGTGGACCTGGACCAAGCGCCGGCGGAAGGCTTCCCGGGCCGCGGCCAGCAGGGCCAGCCCCCGGTCGGCGCGCCACTGGTAGCGCCCACAGGCGTCCAGGTGCTCCAGGAAGCTGCGCCGGGCCGGTTCCGGGTCGGGCATGGGCGGGCCGAACCTTGGCGCCGCGGCCCACACGCCCGCCAGGCAAAGGGCGGCCAGGGCGGCCAGCGCCGGCCAGGCGTTGCGGGCCAGCCAGCCCCAGGCGCTGGGCGCTTCGCCGCGGATCACGATCCAGACCTTGCTTCCGGGGCGCCAGTCCGCCACCCCGCACAGGAAGTCCGCGTGGTCCAGCCGCCCGATGCGGCGGTTGTCCAGGCAGCCCAGGTCGGTGCACAGCAGGGCCGAGCCCTCGCCCAGGTCCCGGCGCAGGAGGGCCACGTCGTCCCCTGGGCCGGCCCGGTCGTCGTCGGCCTGCCCCGGGGCCTGGATCCGGACGCCGGCGGCGGTCTCCATGGCCAGGTCGGTGTCGTCCAACCGGAACCGCCAGGGCGCGAAACGCTCCCGGGAGGGCGACGCGGCCACCATCCGGGCGCCGAACTGCCCGAACAGGGCATCCGCCCCGGGCTCCCCGGGGGCCGTCCCCGCCGCCAGGAGCAGGCCGCCCCGCTCCACCCAGGCCAGGATCCTCGCCGCCTGGGCCCGGGCCATGGGCCGGCCCCGGCGGGGCAGGACCAGCACGTCTCCGGGCGGGGGCAGTGTGGCCGGCAGGGCGCGCAGGCACTCGGCCTGGTGTCCGGTGCGCTGGAGCAGGCGCTGGGCGGCCAGGAAGTCGTTGACCAGGGCCTCCCCCTGGTAGCCGGCCTCGGCGTCCTCCCGCACCCAGGTGAAGGTCGAGTGGAACCACCAGCCCAGCAGGACCGCGATGACCAGCCCCAGGCCCAGGAGGATCCGGCCGCGCAATGTCATGGCCGGTGCTCCGGGGCCGGGAAGTGCCCCGCCCACTGGACGCACAGCTCCCGGTCCCCGGGGGGCGGGACCCGGCCGCCGTAGGCCGCGCCCTGCCAGGCGTCCAGAAGCCGGGCGAAGTACCGGGCCGCGGGCTCGGGCAGCGCCCGGTCCGCCTGGACCCGGCATTCCCCTTCGGTGGACGCGGTATTGACCGGTGCATGCAGGCCGTGCGCCAGGTGGGCCAGGGCGCCCCGGTACAGCAGGGCCAGGGCGCCCCGGGGATCGCCCTGGTCCCACAGCCGCGCCGCGGCCCCGGGCAGGTCGGCGGGCAGGGCCTGGGGGCGGATGTCCAGCCCGAACATGCGCTCCGGGGCCCGCACCGGGGCGGCGCCGCCCAGGGCCGCGCCCAGGGCCTTCCGGTGGGTCCACAGGAGGCGCAGGAGCAGGGCCACGAGGGCCGCGGGGATGAGCCACCGGAGCAGGCGGGCCAGGCGGTGGGCCAGGATGGTGAGCCAGGCGGGGGGCTGGCGGACCGGCTCCGGTGCGGGCTCATGACGCAGGTGCAGGTGCCAGACCGGGCGGCGGGCGCCGAACTCCGGGGCCTTCATTACCTCCTCCAGGGTTGCTTTTGGCGATGCCAACAGCTTGGAGCCACTTGATGCGATGCCATCACTTGGAGCCACTGAATGTGGCTTCAAGTGTTGGCCTCGGCCAAGTGTTGGCATCGTCCGGGATGGCGTAGCCATCCCGGCGGGTGTTTGTCCCCTGGAGCGAAGTGTTGGCATCGTCGGCTGGGCGCCCAGGCGCAGGGACACCAGGATCAGGGCCAGGAGGACGCCCCCGCCCAGGGACCGGGCCCGCCGGCCCAGCTGGCGGAAGGCCAGTTCCAGGTCCCAGGCTTCCAGCTGCACCCGCCGGTTCAAGTAGAGCCCGAACCCGGCGGCCAGGTAGAAGGGCTCCACCACGGCCATGGCCGCCAGGACCAGGAACGGGAGCAGGGCGTCCAGCCAGGCCAGGCGCCGCCCCGCCCGGGCGAACAGGGCAAGCCAGGGGTTGGGGCCGGCGTCCACCGGCCAGAAGAAGGCGATCGCGGCCAGGGTCCCCAGCACCAGGGCCGCGGTGCACAGCAGGCCCACGAAGGAGAGCAACTGGGCCTGGTTCCGCACCCGGCCCAGGAGGATCTTCCGGCGGCGGCGGAAGGCGGCTCCGGTGGGGGTCTCCAGCTGCCAGACCGGGAGCAGCAGGGAGCGCTCGGGGCTGAGGCGGCGCCACAGCAGGGTGGCCGCCAGGCCCCGGCGGCAGGTGACGGGCAGGGCGCGGAAGGTGTCCTTCAGGCTTGGGGTTTCGCCGAAGGTGGCCTTGGCCAGGACGTGCAGCACCGGGCGGTCCAGGAGCGGCTTGAGCCACCAGAGCAGGAGCAGGGCCAGCCAGGGGCGGTGGCGGAAGGCGACGCCCAGGACCACGGCCGGGGGCAGCAGCGCCGCCAGCCAGGCCAGGAACGCCGGCCGGGCCTGGTCCCGCAGCAGGGCCACGCCCAGGTCCGCCGCCTCCCAGGGGGAGCGGGGACGCACCGCCACCCGCAGCCGGTCAAGCATGGCGGCGCCTCCCGGCCAGGAGGAAGTAGGCCGCCACCAGGAGCCACAGCGCCGCGCCGGTGCCCAGCTTCACCGGCGGGGGGACCTGGGGGCTGGCGGACCAGAACGCTTCGATGCAGGCGGCCCCGAGGTCCAGGAGGGCGGCCCCGTAGACCAGGGGCAGCGCGTCCCGGGCGGCCTCCAGCAGGGCCCGGGCTCGGGTCCGGCGTCCGGGGGCCAGCAGGGCCCAGCCCAGGTGCAGGCCGGCGCCTCCGGCCAGGACCAGGGAGGGCAGCTCCAGGGCAGTGTGGGTGGCCACGAAGGGCCAGAACTGCCGGCCCAGCCCGGCCTGGACCAGGTGTCCCGCCGCCACGCCCCCGTGCACACCGTTGTACACCAGGTAGAACACGGACCCCAGCCCGAACAGGATCCCGCCGGCGAAGGCCTGGAAGCTGATGCGCACGTTGTTCCAGATGTAGAAGCCGAACATGGCCACGTCGTCGGCGGCGCCCCCCGGGCGCCCGGCGCGAGCGGCCCCGGGCTGGTACATGGTCTCCAGCCGGGCCAGGTCGTGGGGGTCCTCCAGGACGTAGGCCAGTTCGGGATCCCGGACGATGGCCATGGGCAGGACGGCGGTGGGCAGCACCAGGAGCGCCGCCGCCAGCAGCACCGGCCGGGCCAGGGCACGCGTCCGCCGGGCCAGGCCCCCGGCCAGGAACCGGCCCCACTGGGGTCCCAGCTCCAGGGTGGAGCCGTAAAGGGCCTGGTGGCCGGCCAGGACCAGCGCGTTCAGGCGCTGGACCAGCCCGGCGCTGTAGCAGCGCTCCCGGGCCAGGGCCAGGTGCTGGCAGGCCCGGCGGTAGGCCTCGGGCAGACCCGCGGCCGCGGCCCTCCCGGCATCCCCTGCGGGGAGGCGCGCGCCGGACCGGCTTCTGGCCCCCCCCGCCAGGAGGGCCTCCAGGGCCGCCCACTCCTCCCTGTGGGCCCGCTCGAAGCGCTCCTGCTTCACGCCAGCCCCCGCAGGCCCCGGGCCAGGGCGTGCAGGCGGCGCACGCCCTCGTCGCCCCGGGCGCCGGTGAGGGGTTCCAGCAGGTCGGACAGCTCCCGGGCCCGCTCCGGGCTAAGGCCGGGGGCCCGTTCGGAGAAGCCCAGCACCGCCCGCTGCTCGGGCAGGGTGAGGGGAAACGGCGGGGGCAGGGTGCCTTCGCCGGTGTCCGGGGCCGGGCAGGGCAGGGGCGGCTCCACGTGCACCACCACGGTGCCCGCGGCCAGGTCCCCCAGGCGCTGGAACCGGCGCCCCAGGAACATGGCGCAGAGGCCGAAGGCGAAGCAGAACGGCAGGAAGTCGGCGAAGGCCAGCAGGCTGCGCACGCTGGAGCGGGACCACCCCACCGGGGCGCCGTCGGCCCGCAGCACCCGCAGTCCCACCAGCTTCTTGCCGGGGGTCTGGCCCTGGGCCAGCACCTCGAAGCCCACCGGGTAGAACCACTCCAGCAGGAACAGCCCCAGCAGCAGGACGCCCATGCCGGCTCGGCCCAGGAGCCCCAGGAGCGAGGAGAGCCCCGCGTAGAGCACCACCCGGATCCCCAGGTCGGCGAGCCAGGCCAGGGCCCGGGGCGCCGGCCCGGCCGGGCTGAACTCCAGCTCCACCCCTTCGGGCGTCTCCACGGCGCAGAGGGTGTCGATCATACCCTCACCACCACGGTGTCCGCGAACTGGTCGTGGAGGCACTGGCGGCTGTCCCGGAAGATGAGCAGGGTGTCCGCCAGGGAGAGCAGGGGGCCCAGGAACGGGATGAGGCCCAGCAGGAACACGGGCAGGAAGCGCAGCAGGAAGATCCGCCCCAGGCCGGCGCGCTCACCGTTGGTGCGCACGATCCGGATCCGCAGGGCGCGCTTGCCGAGGGTCTGGCCGTAGCGGTGGAGCCAGACGCAGTTCCACACCACCAGCCCGGCCATGGCCAGGAACATGGTGCCGAAGGCGGCGATCTCGTAGCCCAGGAGGAAGGGGCGGGGGCCCCGGCCCATCTGCAGCAGCGGGATGGCCACCGCCGAGCCCATCCCCACGATCATGGCCACCGCGGCGAAGGCCAGGCCGTCGAGAGTCTTGGCGCCCAGGCGGGTGCCCCGGGACGCCAGCTCCATCGGCGCGGCGATGGCGTCCGCCAGCTTGGCTTCGGGGGGCCGGAACTCCTGATACTGGTCCACATCGTCTCCAGGGCGAACCGTCGCGCCCGGAGCGGCGGCCTGATCCTCGGGTGCGGCCATTCCATTGCAGGTTCTGAAGATCCCACAGGGTTGAGGGCAGTTTACCCGGTGCCGGGCAATTTGCCAGGGTCCGGCCCGCGGCTTGACCCGCCGCCGCCCCTGGGTAGAATCAACCTTTTCCCACAGGTACCTATCATGCCCCGGAAAATCGCCCTGATCGCCATCGGCGGCAATGCCCTTCTGCAGGAGAAGCAGCGCGGGCTGCAGGAGGAGCAGCTGGAGAACGCCCGGCAGACCGCCGAGATGTTCGGCAACGTCATCCAGGGCGGCTACGCCCTGTGCGTGGTCCACGGCAACGGGCCCCAGGTGGGCAACCTGCTGATCCAGCAGGAGGCCGGGACCATCCGGATCCCGCCGTACACCCTGGACATCTGCGACGCCATGACCCAGGGCTCCATGGGCTACATGATCGAGCGCATGCTCATCAACCGGCTGGCCTTCCTGGAGCTGCAGGCGCCGGTCACCACTGTGCTCACCGAGGTGGTGGTGGACAAGGACGACCCGGGGTTCCGGAACCCCACCAAGCCGGTGGGCCCGTTCTACAACCGGTACCGGGCCGAGGAGCTGATGAAGCAGAAGGGCTGGACCATGAAGGAGGACGCCGGGCGCGGCTGGCGCAAGGTGGTGCCGTCCCCCAGGCCCCTGGAGATCATCCAGCTGGACGCCGTCAGGCTGCTGCTGGGGGCCGGGCACTGCGTCATCGCCGGGGGCGGGGGCGGCATCCCGGTGATCCGGGACGCCTCCGGGCTGCTGGTGGGGGTGGAGGCGGTCATCGACAAGGACCGGCTGTCCTCGCTGCTGGCCGAGAAGCTGGGCGCCGACACTTACATCATCCTCACCGGCGTGCCCAAGATCGCCCTGGACTGGGGCCGGCCCACCCAGCGGTGGGTGGACCGCTTCACCGCCTCCGAGGCCGCCCGGCACCTGGCCGAGGGCCAGTTCCCGGCCGGGTCCATGGGCCCCAAGGTGGAATCGGCCCTGGCCTTCATCCGCTCCGGCGGCAAGGAGGTGCTGGTCACCAGCGCCGAGGCCCTGGGCAAGGAAAGTTACGAGACGGTGGGGACCCGGATCGTGCCAGACTGATCTCCTTGATAGGAGAGGCTATGTACGCCCTGGCCATCGTCCGCTACCGCAAGCCCATGGAAGAAGTCCTCAAGCACCTGGAGGAGCACCGGGCCTACCTGCGCGCGCTGAAGGAGAAGGGCCTGCTGCTGGTCTCCGGCCCGCTGGACCCGCGCAGCGGCGGCGCCCTGCTGCTGCGGGTGCCGGACGGGGCCGTGGACAAGACCCTGGACGGCATCCGGGACGGGGATCCGTTCACCAAGGCCGGGGTGGCCCAGTACGAACTGATGCCCTGGGCGCCGGTGATCGGGCAGGAGGGGCTGGACCGGCTGTAGCTGGCTCGGGCCGGGAACCTTCTTCATGCGTCAGGACGCGGCGACGAAGTCCGTGGCGATGGTTTCCACCTCCGTGCCGTCCTCGTCCAGGAGCCGCAGCTCGCGGCCTGCCTTGGGCGCGCCCAGGTAGACGCGCACCTGGGCGTTGGCCTTGACCACCCAGGTGGTCCGGCCCCGGCGGTTCAGCACCTGGATGGTGTCCGGAACGGCGGGATCGTCCACGTAGATGAAGTCGGCCTTCCCGTCCTTCAGGTTCAGGGCCAGCTGGATGTCGATGCCCCGGCGGTTCTCCAGGGGGTAGGCGCTGGTGGCGGGATGGAACTCCGCCCTGGGCATCGAATGGGCAGGCGCTTCCGTCAGGTTCGCGGGACGGGGCCATTCCGGTTCTCCGGCCGAAGCCGCCCCGTCCAGCTCGATCTCGTCCATGGCGAAGGCCGGGCTATGCCGGGCCACGGACACCGGGGAGGGGGGGATGGAGGGCGGCGGGGTGTTGCCTTCCATCCGGGTCATGCTCCTTTCCTGCACGACCACGGGCTTCGGGGCCCGGGCCTTGCTTTCGAGCACCAGTCCGGCCGAGGGCCGAGGCGAAACATCGCCTTCCCGCACCGGCACGAAGCCAGGCAGCGGGGACACCTGCGGAAGACCGGAATCCGGCATCCGTTAGGCCGAAGCCGCTTCCCGGCGCTCCGGCTGCGGCGCCGGGCGGGACGGGGCCGGCCGGCGGTCCTGCTTGCGCTGCACGGCGCTCTTGATCGCGTTGTAGATGCGGTAGACCGAGAACGGCTTGCGCATCTTCACGGTGCGCCGGTTCACGGGGATGAAGCGATCGGGCTTGGCCTGCGGGGCCGGGCGCGCCGCCCGGGCCTTGGCGGGCTTGGGGGCCGACCAGGCGGCGATGGCGCGGTCCGGCCCATCATGGGCGGCCAGGGTCATGGGAACCAGGAGCAAGGTGCGGGCGAAGGTGGATTTCATGGAGGGACCCGGAAGGTTGGAAGGGAAATGACGTGGTTTCCCTTGGGTTATCAAACCTTATATGCCTAATTTATGGAATAGGTTTCCGGCGAACGGACCTCCCGTGGCCGGAAATTTACAACTTCATTAATATGGAAAAATCATGCAGCCAGGGACTACCATGGCTTTCTTGTTTCAACTTCCCGGAGGCCCGTCATGAGCAACCCCGTCGCCTGGTTCGAGATCTACGTGCAGGACATGGCCCGCGCCAAGAAGTTCTACCAGTCCGTCTTCAAGGTGGTCCTGCAGAAGCTGGACAACCCCGATCCGGCCATGGAGATGTGGTCCTTCCCGGGCACATGAACAGCTACGGGGCGCCCGGGGCCCTGGTGCGGAGGAAAGGCGTCCCCTCCGCGGGCAACTCGACCGTCGTCTACTTCCACTGCGAGGACTGCGCGGTGGAGCAGGGCCGGGTGGCCGGCGCCGGGGGGCAGGTGCACCTGCCCAAGTTCTCCATTGGCCAGTACGGGAGCATCGCCCTGGTGGTGGACACCGAGGGCAACATGATCGGGCTGCACTCGATGAAGTAGGCGTCAGTCCCCGCCGCCCACCTCCAGGCCCAGCTGCAGCCTGCGCCCTCCCCGCACCACATCCAGCTGCACCTTGCTCCCCGGGGGCACGGTCTCCAGCCGGTCCAGCAGTCCGTCCAGGTCCTTCACCGGCTTCCCGGCCACGCCCACGATCACGTCGCCCAGGACGTAGCCCCGGAAGGAGCGGGTGAGGCCCTGGAGTCCGGCCCGTTCGGCGGCGCCGCCCCGGCGCACCCGGGCCACCACCACGCCCTTGGGCACGTCGGGGGAGACCGCCAGGTTCTCGGGCAGGGGGTCGAAGCCCAGGTCCAGGCGCCGGGTATGGCCCTTGGCGATGAGCTGGGGGACGATGCGGTTCACCGTGTCCACCGGCACGGCGAAGCCGATGCCGGCGGAACTGCCGCTGGTGCTCTGGATGGCGGTGTTGACCCCGATCAGCCGCCCGGCGCTGTCCAGGAGGGGGCCGCCGGAGTTGCCGGGGTTGATGGCGGCGTCGGTCTGGATCACTCCGGAGATCCGGCGCCGGGTGGCGCTCTGGATCTCCCGCCCCAGGGCCGACACCACCCCGGTGGTGAGGGTCTGGTCCAGGCCGAAGGGGTTGCCGATGGCCAGCACCCGCTGGCCCACCTGCAGGTCGGCGGAGGTGCCGACGGGAATGGGGCGCAGGGCGTCCGGGGGGGCCTGGATGCGCAGCACCGCCAGGTCCTTCTCGGGGGCCACCCCCACCACCTTGGCCGTCTTGCGGGTGCCGTCGCTCAGGGCGGCCTCCACCTCCTGGGCGTCCTCCACCACGTGGTAGTTGGTGACGATGTGGCCCTGGGTGTCCCAGATGAACCCCGAGCCGGTGCCGGTGGGCACCGCCTGCACGTCCAGGGAGAAGAAGTCCTGCTGGTAGGAGATCGAGGTGAGGTAGACCACCGAGACCCGGGCCTCCTTGAACCGGTCCACCACCTCCTGCTCGGCGGCGGGCAGGGGGCCGCGGGGGGTGACGGGGCGGGGGGAGGCGGCGGGCCTGGGCGTGACCTGCCCCGCGCACCAGCCCACCAGGAGCCCGGTGCCCAGGATGAGGGCGACGACGAGGGTTTTGCGCATGGATGACTCCAAGCTTCGGGGGACTCGATAAAATGGTCACGGTGGGCCGGACTGTCAAGGTGCCGGCGGGCCGGTCCTCCGGTTCCCGCGCCCAATGGCGCGGACCAGGGGAAGAGACCATGGCGGATCGTTCCCTCCTCGGCAAAGTGGCGATCGTGACCGGCGCGGGCCGGGGCATCGGCCGCGCCATGGCGCTGGGCCTGGCCCGGGCCGGGGTGCGGGTGGTGGCCACCGCGGCGCGCCAGCCGGAGGAGGTGGAGGACACCGCGAGGGAAGCCCGGATGACGCTGGGGCAGGACCTGGTGCTGCCGCTGGTGGCGGACGCGACCCTGGAGGCGGACGCCCGCCGGACGGTGACGGTGGCCCTGGAGCAGTTCGGGCGCCTGGACATCCTCGTGAACAATGCAGGACGCGGCATGAAGCACGTGAACGAGACGTTCATGACCGAGCCCACCCGGTTCTGGGAGGTGCCGCCCGCGGTCTGGCGCCTGGTGGTGGACACCAACGTCAACGGTCCCTTCCTCATGGCCTGGGCGGCGGCGCCGCCCATGGTGGAGGCCGGGTGGGGACGCATCATCAACGTCGCCATCAACCACGCCACCATGCGCCGCGCCGGGTTCTCCCCCTACGGCCCTTCCAAGGCGGCCCTGGAGTCCGAGACCGTCATCTGGGCCGAGGACCTGCGCGGCACCGGGGTGACGGTCAACGCGCTGCTGCCCGGAGGCGCGACCCTCACCGGCATGATCCCGGCCAGCTTCCCCGAGGCGTCCCGGGCCCTGCTGCTCAAGCCGTCCATCGTGGTCCCGCCCCTGCTCTGGCTGGTTTCGGACCAGGCCGATCCGGTCACCGGCATGCGCGTCGACGCCAAGCTCTGGCGCGACGACGACCCGCTGGCGGCCTCGGAGCCGGCCGGGTGGACCCGCTGACTACGGCTGCCGCTGCTCCTCCCACCGGGTGCGCTCCAGCCATACGGTGACCTCCTTGTTCCGGTCGTCCCGGCCGTCGTAGCGCAGCTTCACCGGGCCCAGGCCGTCCCGGCGGGTGACCTTCACCCCCGGGCCTATCCCCTGGGCCAGCAGTCGGCGCAGGGCATCGGGGCTGCCCACCTGGGGCAGGAAGGGCAGGGGCATGGCGCCCAGGGTCGCGGTCCGCTGGTCCACCTTCTGGCGCGGGATCTGGACCCGGTAGCCGGAAGCGGCGTCCCCCTCGAGCAGCACCAGCCGCTCGCCCAGGCCCATGAGCTCCAGCACGGTCCGGCCCGTCCCCGGCTCCAGCAGGATGTTGAGGGTGCCCTTGCCCTGGCCGTCGGCCCCGGCGTAGCCCCACTTGTACTGGGCCCGGAGAGTGGTGGCGGGGGTGGACGACTGGGCGCCGGCGCCCCCGGGCGGGGGCTGCGGCGCGGGCGCCGCCAGCAGGCCGGTGAGGAACAGCGCCGGGCAAAGGGCCTTGGGGATTCGCATCAATTGCTGCCTTCCTCTACGGTGGCGTCGTCGGCGCCGTCATCGGCCTCGGCCGGCTCTTCGTCATGGTTCTCGGTGACCGCCTCGGCCGCCTGGGTCTTGGCCAGCCTGGTGCGCAGGTCCTGCACCTGATCCTCCAGGGCCTTCCGGTCCTGGGGCGGGACGGCGAAGGCCAGGGCCCGCACCAGTTCGTCCACCGCATCCTGGAGCCGGCCCAGCCGGCGCAGGACCTCGCCCAGGTGCTGGTGCACCTCGGGGTTGAACGGGTTCAGCTCGGCGGCTTTGCGCAGCACCGGCTCAGCCTCGTCGTAGTGGCCCTGCTTGGCCAGGACCCAGCCCATGCTGTCCATGGTGGCGCTGTTGTTGGGATCCTGGGCCAGGGCGGCCTTGATCAGGCGGGCGGCCTCGTCCAGGTTGCCGCCGTGCTCCAGCAGGGAGAAGCCCAGGTTGTTCTGCAGGACCGGGTGGTCGGGCTTGAGCTTCTGGCCTTCGCGCAGGACCTTGATGGCCTGGTCGGACTGGCCCAGGTTCTCCAGGGCGTTGGCCTGGAGCAGCAGCAGCTCCACGTCCCGCACTGGCGCCGCCTTGCGGGCCTCCAGCACCGCCTCCAGGCAGCGGTTCCAGCTCCGGAACTGGGCCCACAGCTCGGCCATGGCCTCCAGGTCCAGCTGGACCAGGGCGCGCCTGGACTCGGACTTGAAGAACCGGCCTTCCTCGAAGATCTTGGGCGGGATCTCGGCCGCGCGCTGGAACACTTCCTGGTCGGGGAAGCGCGCCATGCCCTCCTTGAGGGTGACCCGGGCCTGCTGCCAGTCCTGCACCTGGATGAAGGCCTGGGCCCGCAGCCCGGCCAGGGAGGCGAGGCTGGCGGACTCGGGCCAGGGGGCGGAGAGGGCCAGCATCTCCTTGGGCCGGCCGGACAGGAGCACGCAGGTGGCGTAGAGCTCCTTCACCCCGGGGGCCAGCGCCGCGTCCTCCTCGGAGATGCCCAGGGTCGGCAGCAGCGCCTTCCAGCGCGCCTCGGCCTCCGGGAAGCTTCCCAGCTTCATGAGGCAGAGTCCCATGTTGAAGGAGGTGCGGGCCGACTTGCGCATGGACTCGGCCTTGGTCAGGGCCTCCAGGGCCGCCTCGAACCGGCCGGTGCGCAGCTGGATGATGGCGATGTTCTCCCAGATGGCGGGCTCCTGGGGCAGGAACTGGCCCAGCAGTTCGAAGCTCTCCTCGGCGTGGCCCAGGAAGCCCAGGTCCACCTGGTCCCGGGCCAGGTCCTCCAGGGCCTTGAGGTACTTCTGGTCGGGGTTGGAGCGGTCGCACAGGGCCAGCACCGCCTCCCTCCTGGCCTCGTAGCTCTTGAGCTGGACGGCCAGGTCCAGGGCGCGCTCCCAGGCGAAGTCCGACAGCACCCGGCCCCGGTAGGTGGCGGCGGGCCGCAGGCGGCCCACGCTCAGCCAGGCCTGCAGGGCCCCCGGGTCGTCGCGCAGGGTGTCCAGGATCTCGGCCAGGCGGGTCCACAGCTCGGCGTCGGAGGGCAGGAGGCGCACCGCCTTGCGCAGGGCCGCCACAGCCGCGGGGCGCAGGGACTCGTGGCTCTGGGTCTGGATGTAGTAGAGCAGGCCCAGGTGGGCCCAGGCCTCGCCGCTGCGCGTGTCCAGCTCGGTGGCCTTGATGGCGGGGTCCAGGGCGCCCTGCACGTTGCCGCTCTCCATGAGGGCTTCGGACAGGCGCAGATAGGCCTGGGAGCTTTTCGGGACCTGGGCGATCACCTTGCGGTACAGGGCCACGGCCCCCTGGGGATTGTTGCCCCCGCCGTCCCGCTGCATGGACCGGGCCTGGATCATCATCGCCCGGGGGTCGGCGTCGACGGTGGAGCCCGTCCCGGCACCGAGCAGCGTGGCGGCGCAGAGGGCTGGGAGGATCTTCGTGAGCACGGCGACCCCTGATTTCAAGTGAGGAGATCGAGCAGCCGCCGGTGGGCGGGACCCCAGGCCTCTGGGGGCAGCAACCGCTGTTCCGCGAGGGCGCCGGGACAGGGCAGAATGCAGTGTATCGCCGTTCGGGCCGGATTTTGCCCAGTCGCCGCACTCTTTTTATCCCGGAGCAGCCGTTGCAGGCAAGCCTCCCAGGGCGGGACCAGGGGCGCCAGGGGCGCGAGCGGGGCCGCGACCCGGGCCAGGAAGGCCTCGGGGAAGGGGGGCAGCCCCTGGTCCCCGGCCAGACAGCAGGCCGCCAAGGTGCCCAGTCCCACCGCTTCCCCGTGCAGGAGGCGGTAGCCCGAAGCCGCCTCCAGGGCGTGGCCCAGGGTATGGCCCAGGTTCAGGAGGCGGCGCTCCCCGGCTTCCAGCGGATCCCGGGCCACGATCTCCGCCTTGGCCCGGAGGGCCCGCAGCAGGGTCTCCGGCGCGGGCAGGCCGCCCTCCAGCAGGGTCCCGGCCCAGGCCAGGTCCCCTTCGACCAGGGCCATCTTGAAGATCTCCCACCGCCCCGCGTCCAGTTGCCGGACCGGAAGGGTCGCCAGGAAGCTCCGGCACACCACCAGCTGGGCCGGGGGGTGGAAGGCCCCGGCCAGGTTCTTGCCGGCCGCAAGATCCACCCCGGTCTTGCCCCCCAGCCCGGCGTCCACCTGGGCCAGCAGGGTGGTGGGCCAGGCGTGCCAGGCGATGCCGCGCATGTAGAGAGCGGCCCCCAGCCCGGCCATGTCGGTGAGCACGCCCCCGCCCACCACCACCAGGATCGAGCCCCGCAGCAGGGGGATCCCGGCCCAGGTCTCCAGCCAGGGGACCAGGGTCTCCAGGCGCTTGTCGGCCTCGCGCACCGGGACCCACAGGGTGCCGGGCGGCTCGGGCATGCCCCAGGTACGCCAGGAGTCTCGGACCGCCTCGTCCCCCACCAGGGTCCAGGACGTGGTGGGCAGCCAGGCCGGCGAAGGACTTTCCTCGACCCGGACCCGGGTGGGGAAATCTCCCGGCAACGTCAGCTCCATGCTTGCCTTCTCCTCATGAACTTGCGCGTGACAACGCGCGCGGGCTCCGCCTGGGCACGTTGTGGGGGAGCACGAGGGGGGACGCAGAGCGAGCTTCGCGAGCGGGCGGTCCCCCCTCGTTCATCAAAGCTTCTCCCGGTAGTCCTCGACGTCGTCGTCGTTGCCGGCTTCCTTGCGGAACCGGTCGGAGAGCAAGTCCAGCTCGATGTAGCGGTCGGCCACGTCCATCACCTTGTTGGCCATGGCGGAACGGAAGCCGGCCACTTCCACCCGGACCCCGTTCTGGGCCAGGGCCTGGAGGGGATAGGCGAAGTCCTCGTCGCCGCTCACCAGGATGACGAGATCGACCTTGTCGGCGTAGTTCATCATGTCCGTGGTGATCTCCACTTCCAGCCGGGCCCTGCGGGTTCCGTCCCGCTCCAGTTTCACCGGTTTCTGCACCACCCGGAAGCCGTTGCGGCGCATCCAGTGGAGGAACCCCCGCTGGCGGTCGGCGGACTCGTCGACACCGGTGTAGAAGAAAGCGCGCAGCAATTCCCGGTCGCGCCCCACCAGGAGGGACAGGAGCCGGCTATAGTCCACTTCGAAGCCCAGCTGGCGGGCCGAATGGAAAATATTATTACCGTCTATGAATACGGCGCATCGCATCATGGCATGTTCCTGAACGAGAGGGCCTCTTCCCCGGATTTGAATAGATCCGCAACGCGGATCATTCATCATGCCATGAGCGCAAATATGAAAGAATCCCTTCATGGCTGAACCGTCCAGTCCTTTCTTTCAGTCCGACTCGGTGGAGGACCAGCCCCACCGGCACACCTTGATCGTGCGCCTGGTCGGCTACCTGAAGCCCTACTGGCACGGCCTGGTGGTCCTGGTGCTGCTCATGGCGGCCGGGGCGGTGCTGGAGGTCCTGCCGTCGGAGTTCACCCTGCGCCTGATCGACCACCACCTGGCCAAGGGCAGCCTGCGCGGGGCCGGCCCCCTGGTGGCGGCCTTCCTGGGCTTCGTGGTGCTGGGGTTCGTGGTCCAGACGGCCCGGTTCGGGATGCTCGCCTGGGTGGGGCAGCGGGCCATGCTGGACCTGCGCATGCAGCTGTTCTCCCACTTGATGAAACGCTCAACCCACTTTTTCCACCGCAACCCGGTGGGCCGGCTCATGACCCGGGTCATCAGCGATGTTCAAAACCTCAATGAGATGTTCTCCTCGGGGTTCGTGGCGATCCTGGGCGACGCCCTGTCCCTTACCGCCATCGTGGTCTGGATGTTCTCCAAGCACGTGGGGCTGGCCCTGGTGGCGGTGGGCATCATGCCCCTGCTGCTGGTGTCCACGGAGATCTTCCGGCGCTACGCCTCGGTGGCCTACCGGGAGACCCAGGGGCGCTACGCCGCCATCATGGCCTTCCTGCAGGAGCAGCTGGCCGGCATGCCCCTGGTGCAGATGAACGCCCGGGAACAGGCCAGCCGCCTCCTGTTCGACGACTTCAACCAGAAGTACCTGGACGCCTTCCTGCGCACCATCTTCGCCTACGCGGTGTTCTTCCCGGTGGTGGAGTTCATCACCAACGGCACCCTGGCCGCGCTGATCTTCTACGCCGGGTTCAAGCTCCAGGCCGGCACCCTCACCCTGGGACTGCTCCTGGCCTTCATCCAGCAGTCCGGGCGGTTCTTCCGGCCCATCCGGGAACTGGCCGAGCGCTACAACGTCATGCAGACCGCCCTGGCCTCCAGCGAGCGCATCTTCAAGCTGCTGGACAACAAGGACCAGATCCCGGAACCGGAGACGCCCGAGCCGGTCGCCTTCACCTCGGAGATCCGGCTGGAGGACGTGGGCTTCGCCTACGAGCCCGGGGGCCGCCAGGTGGTGCGGGGCCTGTCGGGGGTGATCCCCAAGGGCCGGCGGGTGGCTGTGGTGGGCCACACCGGAGCGGGGAAGTCGACCCTCATCAACCTGCTCATGCGCTTCTACGACGTGGAGGAGGGCCGCATCACGGTGGACGGGGTGGACCTGCGCCGGGCCGGGCTGAAGCCGCTGCGGGCGCTGTTCGGGCTGGTGCTGCAGGACGTGTTCGTCTTCTCCGGCACCCTGGAGGAGAACATCACCCTGGGCCGGCCCCTGGATGCGGAACGGCTGCGGGAAGTCCTGGCCCAGAGCCAGCTCCAGGACCTGGTGGGGCGCCTCAACCAGGGGCTGGAGACCCAGGTGGGCGAGCGCGGCCAGAAGCTCTCGGCCGGCGAGCGCCAGCTGGTGGCCTTCGCCCGGATGCTCTACCAGGAGCCGGAGATCCTGCTCCTGGACGAGGCCACCGCCAATATCGACAGCGAGACCGAGCACAAGATCCAGCAGGTCATCGAGCGGGTCAGCCACCGCCTCACCACCTTCACCATCGCCCACCGCCTGAGCACCATCAAGGACGCCGACGAGATCTGGGTCATGGACCAGGGCCAGCTGGTGGAGCGGGGCCGGCACGACGAACTGATGGAGCTGGACGGCACCTACGCCAAGCTGGTGCGGCTGCAGTTCGAAAAGCAGGAAGAGGTGGCGTGATGCTTCACCTCCCGCCCCTCTACCCCATCACCGACGCCCGCCTGGACCTGCCCCTCTCGGCCCAGGTGCGGCGCCTGGGCGCGGCCGGCTTTCCCCTGGTGCAGTTCCGGGGCAAGCCGCTGGACGCCCGCACCCAGTGGCGGGAGCTGACCCTGGCCCTGGAGGCGTCCGGCGACAACGGCGGCTGGCCGGCCATCTGCGTCAACGACCGGGCCGACCTGGCGGTGCTGGCGGCGTTCTCCGGGCGGGTCCCCTGGGGCGTGCACCTGGGCCAGACCGACCTGCCGGCCGCGGCGGCCCGGGGGCTGCCGGGGCTGGGCCGGGTCCACCTGGGGGGCTCCACCCGCCGGTTCCAGGAATGGGACCGGCCGGACCCGGCCTGGGACCACGCCGGCGTGGGCCCGTTCCGGGCCACCGGGACCAAGCCCGGCCACGCCGAGCCACTGGGGCCGGAAGGCCTGAAGGAGGGTTGCCGGGCGCTGCGGGCGGCGGGGGTGGCCCCGGTGGCCATCGGCGGGCTGACCGGGGCCGACGCCCGGGACTGCTTCGAGGCCGGCGCCGAGGCCCTGGCCATGGTGTCGGCCGTGGCCCGGGCCGAAGACCCCGCCGGGCTGCTCTGGGAAGTGCAGGCGGAACGCTGGAAGGTCCGCCCCCCGGTCGCCCCCGGGCAGGGGGTGGTGCTGCTGGGCGGCAGCGGGGCGGGCAAGTCCGCCCTGGCCCCGGCCCTGGCCGGGCGCCTGGGCCTGCCGGCGCTGGATACGGACCAGGTGGTGGTGGCGGAGCAGGGCTCATCCATCGCCGCCATCTTCGCGGCCCGTGGCGAGGCCGGGTTCCGAGCCCTGGAGGCCCGGGCGGTGCGGGACTGCGTGCGGGCTCCGGCGGTGGTGGCCCTGGGCGGCGGGGCCTGGGAGGACCCGGCCATCCGGGAGGCGGTGCGGGCGGCGGGCTTCCGGCCCCTGTGGCTGGCGGAAGTGCCGGAGCAGGCCTGGGCCCGGGTGGGGCGGGACCCGGCCCGGCCCCTGGCGGTATCCCGGGAGCCATTCATGGCCCGATGGTCTGGCCGTTCAGCGGCTTGGTGGCTGGCGCCCATGGTGCTGCCCCTGGGGCGGACGCCCCAGGCGCTGGCGGAGGCCCTGGTTTATCAAAATTTTGTATGAATGTTGTCGTCCGGGACGTCCCGGCCGGTGCGGTCGTCTAAGATGGGGAAGATCCAGCCACCCCCAGACGATGTTTCCCGGGCCCCCGCGGGGCGCCTAGCCCGCATTCCGGGAAGCCTTGAACTGTGCAACACTGAGGCGACACTTCCTTCCTTATGGACCTGATCCTTTCCGACATCCATTCCAATCTCCAGGCGCTGCGCGCGGTGGTGCGCTACGCCAAGCGGCGGGCCATCGAACGCTACGTGTTCCTGGGTGACCTGGTGGGCTACGGGGCCAACCCCAACGAGACCCTGGGCCTGATCCGCCTGCTGGAGCCCCGGGTGCTGGTGCGGGGCAACCACGACCGGGCCTGCGTCTCGCCGGGCGACGAGCTGGGCTTCAGCCTGCCGGCCCGCACCGCGGTGAGCTGGACCCGGGCCCACCTGACGGCCGAGAACGCCCGGTTCCTGGAACGGATGCCCACCGGGCCCCTGGAGGTGGGGGAGGTGTACGAGATCGTCCACGGCTCCCGCCTGGACGAGGACGCCTACCTGCTCCACCCGCGGGAGGCCCTCCAGGCCTTCGACGGGTTCCGGCGCCGGCTGTGCTTCTTCGGCCACACCCACCTGGCGGAGGGCTACGAACTGGACGAGGCGGCCCAGCGCCTGACCCACCTCGCCTTCGAGGCCGGCGCCTGGTTCCAGCTGCGGGAGGGCTGCCGCTACCTGGTCAACCCGGGGTCGGTGGGCCAGCCCCGGGACCGGGATCCCCGCCTTTCCTTCATGACCTTCGATCCGGCGGGCCTGCGGCTCAAGCTGCACCGCCTGGACTACGACTGCGCCGGCGCCGCCCGGGCCATCCAGGCCGCGGGACTGCACCCCAACCTGGCCGAACGGCTTCACCATGGAATCTGACCGGTATGTCTGAGACTTCGACTTCGACCCCCCGCCCTGCCCCATCATCGCCCCCCGACGACCTGGAACGTCTCCTGGAGCGGATCCAGGAAGCCCGCTGCGCCGCCAGCATGCGGGTGGACGGCACCGCCCGCATGCTGGGCCACCTCCAGCTGCGCGGCCTGGAGCCGGGCGTCGCCCTGCGGCTCCACGGCGCCAAGAGGAGGGACGCCCTGCCGCCGGCGGGGACCCCGGTGACCCTCTCCTTCCTGCTGGACCAGGAGGTGGTGTGCATCCACACCGTGCTGCTGGACCACCTCCCGCCCCGGACCCTGCGCGCCGCCTGGCCCGTATCAAAGCCCGAGCGCCACCACCGGGACGAGGTGCGGGTGGCCACTCCGGACCTGCCGCCCCTGGGCGCGACCCTGGTGGTGCAGGGCCGGCGGATCGCGGCCAAGCTGCTGAACCTCACCGAGACCGGCCTGGGACTGGGCCTGAAGCAGCCTCCCCCGTGCCCGCTGAAGGGCGAAGTGGCGGTGGAGACCCGGCTCCCGGGCGGCACCGCGCTGGCCATGGTGGGCGAGGTGCGCCATTCCGGGCAGCTGCCCGAGGATCCCCTGCCGTACCGGGTGGGGCTGGTGCTGCGCGGCCTGTCCGCCGAGGCCCAGGAGACCCTGCGGGCGATGATCCAGGCCCGCCGAACCATCCGTTCCGAAGCCATCCGGGAGGCCGAGTGATGCGCACCCTCTTCGCCGCCGCCTTCCTGATCTCCTGCGCGGTCCTGCCCGCCCGCCAGACCGTGGTCCGGCCCTACCGGGTCAGCCCCGCCGCCAGCGTCACCCAGGAACTGGGCATCAGCAGCGTGAAGATCGACTACCACGCCCCGGCGGTGCAGGGGCGGAAGATCTGGGGCGGCCTGGTGCCGTACGACAAGGTCTGGCGCGCGGGGGCCAACGAGGCCACCACCATCGCCTTCAGCGACCCGGTGAAGGTCGACGGCAAGGACCTGCCGGCCGGGACCTACGGCTTCTTCGCCATCCCCGGGCCGGAAGAATGGACCCTGATCTTCAGCCGCAGCCCCAAGCAGTGGGGCGCGTTCGCCTACCAGCCCGGCCAGGACGCCCTGCGCATCCAGGCCAGGCCCCGGGCCTGCCCGCCCCGGGAGTACCTCGCCTACGCCATCCAGGTGGCGGGCCCCGGCGCCCTGCGGGTGGAGCTGGCCTGGGACACCCTGGCCGTGGGCTTCGACGTGGCCCTGGACGCCCAGGGGATCTACTGGGCCTACCTGGAGAAGACCGTGGCCGGGGCCGGCCCGGAGGAAGGGCAGCCCCTGGACGCGGCTGCGAACTACTGCCTGCTCACCGGCACCCACCTGGACCAGGGCCTGGCGTGGATCGAGCGGTCCATCCGGATCAAGGAGGGCTACCGCAACCTGTGGCTGAAGGCCCAGCTGCTGAGGCGCACCGGGCACGCTCCGGAGGCGGCGGCGCTGCTGGAGAAGGCCATCGCGCTGGGGGCGGCGGGGGCGGCCGCGAACACCCTGGACGAGATGAAGGCCATGCGGGACGAGTGGAACCGGCAGCCGTGACCGGCTGTCCCTTTGGGGGAACGAGCCATGAAGACCGCCCTCGACCGCCTCTTCCAGCACCTCCACTGGGCCGATGACCAGCTCCTGCGGGCCGCGGAGGCGGCCGGGGATTACCCGCCGCCGGCGCTCAGGCTGCTGGGGCACATCCTGGGTGCCGAGCGGGTCTGGCTGCTGCGGATCCAGGGCCTGGACCCAGGGGCCGCCCCGGTGTGGCCGCAGCTTTCGATCCAGGAGTGCCGCGCCCTGTCCGACCAGAACCGGCGGGGGCACCAGGAACGGCTGGCGGCCACGCCCCCGGAAGGCTTCGAGGAGGTCATCGCCTACCGCGACACCAAGGGCGTGCAGCACCGGACCCGCCTGGGCGACATCCTGCTGCACGTGGCGCTGCACGGCGCCCACCACCGCGGGCAGATCGCAGCCATCCTGCGCGGGGCCGGGATGGAGCCGGGCGGCACGGACTACATCCGGTTCTGCCGGGCCGGGCTCCTGGGCGGTCAGCCGGAGTGACCGAGGGAATGGCCTAATTGGGTAATTATGGAATATTTAATCAGAAGTCACATCATATAAGTTCTTATCTATGCAAATCTAAAATATAGATTTGGTTTATCATGATTAACCAAAGCGGTGATTTGGTTTATCAGGGATTTCCGTTATCATTTCGGCATGTTCTCCCGACGTGTGCCCATCCCTGCCGACATCACCGAGACCTTCTTCCTCTGGGGTCCGCGCCAGACCGGGAAGACGACCTTCCTTCTGGAGCGCTTCCCCGGTCAGCCCCGGTACGATCTGCTCCGAAGCTCCGAATACACGAGATTCATCAGAAGCCCCGAGAGCCTGGGGGAAGAGCTGCTGGCCCGGTCCGACCAGCCCCGGATCGTGCTGATCGACGAGATCCAGAAGGTGCCCCAGCTCCTGGACGAAGTCCAGCGGCTGATGGTGGAGCACGGGTTCGTGTTCGGGCTCTGCGGGTCCAGTGCCCGCAAGCTTCGCCGTGGCCATGCCAACCTGCTTGGAGGGCGTGCCCTCCGGTTCGAGCTGTTCGGGCTGACCACCGAGGAGGTGGGCGCCATGGCCGACGTGACACGGTTCTGCCGCCACGGGGTACTGCCCCGGCATTTCCTGGCTGATCACCCGGCGCCGGCCCTGAGGGCCTATGTGGAGGATTACCTGCGCGAGGAGGTGGCCCAGGAGGGGTTGGTACGCAACATCGCCGCCTTCCATGACTTCCTCCGGGCTGCGGCCATAGGTGACACGGAGATCGTCAACTACGAGAACATCGCCCAGGAATGCGGGGTTTCGGCCCCGACCATCAAGGAGCACTACCAGATCCTGGTGGACACCCTCCTGGGCTGCTTCGTGCCGGCCTATACCAAGCGGGAAAAGCGGCGCCTGGTGCGAGCCCCCAAGTTCTATTTCCGAGACGTGGGCTGCGTGAACGCCTTGGCCAAAAGGCATCGCCTGGAGCCGGGCCAGGAGATCTTCGGCAAGGCGTTCGAGAACTGGATCTGCCACGAACTGCAGGCACACTCCCATTATTCGGGTCTGCATTACGACATCCGGTACTGGCGGCTGGCGTCGGGGATCGAAGTCGATTTCATCCTCGGCGACCTGGAGGCGGCCATCGAGGTGAAGGCCACCGATCGGGTCAGGCCCCAGCACCAGAACGGGCTGGAACAGCTCAAGATCGAGCATCCGCGGGTGGGCCACCGCATCATCGTGTGCCTGGAGGATCGGCCGCGGCTGCTGGGGAACGGGGTCCTGGTCCTGCCCGCCCTGGAATTCCTTCGCCGCCTGTGGGCGGGAGAGGTCATGATGGACGGCTAGCATCGTCACACTCCCTGGAGGCGACCATGGCCGAGTTCCCCGTCACCGACCGCAACCGGGCGCGCCGGCTTCCCGAGCGCGCCTCCTACGACCACGAGGCGGTGTTCGCGGTGCTGGACGCGGCGCTGGTGGCCCACATCGGCTATGTGGTGGACGGCCAGACGTACGTGACCCCCACGGCGTTCTGGCGGCACGGGACCCGGCTGTACTGGCACGGGTCCGCCGGCAGCCGCATGCACCGGGCCCAGGCCAAGGGGCTGCCGGTGTGCGTCACCGTGACCCACCTGGACGGGCTGGTGCTGGCCCGGTCCGCCTTCCACCACAGCCTCAACTACCGCTCGGTGATGGCGTTCGGGGTCGCCCGGCCCCTGCCCGAGGCGGACCAGGCCGCGGCCCTGGACGCATTCGTGGAGCGGCTCTGCCCGGGGCGCTCGGCCCAGGCCCGGCCCGGGTCGGCGGCGGAGCTGAAGCAGACGGTGGTCATGGTCCTGGACATGGAGGAGGCCGTGGTGAAGACCCGCTCCGGACCGCCCAAGGACGATCCCGGGGACATGGAACAGCCGGTGTGGGCCGGGGTGGTGCCGCTCACCCTGACGGTGGGGGTGGTGCGCCCGGACGGGGAAGTGCCGGCCGGGATCCCGGGACCGGTCCCCTGGGACGAGTCCCGGGGGCTGGGGTTCGACCGGGTGCTGCAGGGCCTGGGGCTGAAGCCGTGAAAATCCTGGTGGCGCTGGTCCTTGTCCTGGTGGTGGCCGCCGCCGGGATCGCCCTGGCCATCGGGTTCGGCGGGCCGGGGGAAGTTCCGTCCATGCCCAGCATCAACGACCCCTTCGCCCGGGTGGACTACTCCGACCTTCCGGCGCTCAGCCGGTATTCCGCCCGGGACGGGGCCCATCTGGCCTACCGCGCCTACGGTCCCGAGGTTGGGGCCCGGGGCAGCGTGGTGCTGGTGCACGGGTCGTCCGCAAGCGGTGTCAGCATGCACGTCCTGGCCAAGGGCCTGGCCGCCGCGGGCTACCGGGCCTTCGCCCTGGACCTGCGCGGCCACGGGGACTCCGGCCCCCGGGGCACCATCGCCTACGTGGGGCAGTTGGAGGACGACCTGGAGGACTTCCTGGACGCGGTGCGGCCGCCCCGGCCGATCGTGCTGGCAGGGTTCTCCTCCGGGGGCGGGTTCGCCCTGCGCTTCGCCGGCGATCCGCGCCACCAGCGGTTCGACGGCTACCTCCTGCTGTCCCCCCTGCTCGGCCGGGACGCGCCCACCTTCCGGCCGGAAGCCGGAGGCTGGGCGAAGGTCGGGGTGCCCCGCCTGGTGGCCATCTCCCTCCTGAACAGGTTCGGGATCCGGGCCTGCAACGGCCTGCCGGTGGTCCGCTTCGCCCTGGACGAATACGGGCGCAAGCACCTCACGCCCGCCTATTCCTACAGCCTGGCCACCGATTTCATGCCCTGGCGGGACTGGCGGGCCAACATCCGCGCCGTGCGGCAGCCCATGCGCCTCATGGCCGGACAGGAGGACGAGGTCTTCCACGCCGAGCGATTCGAGGAGGCCTTCCGGGCTGCGGGCCATCCGGTGCCGGTCACCCTGGTGTCGGGCGTGGGCCACGTGAGCCTGACCCTGGACCCGGCCGCGGTCCAGGCCGCGGTGGGGCTGGTGGGCGAACTCGCGCGCTGACAGGAAAATGTTGGAAAAGTATAGGGCCATCAGAGCGCCATCCTGGTGGCCCTGGTCGTTCCTGGGGAAGATCCCTTCACCCCACGATTTGCCGGATGACCCTGAAATTTCGGGGTCATTTGATAGGAGAAGATTCCGCGTCAGACAATAGAATTGCTATGAGATGGTGACGTCCACCCCGGTACCTAAGCCAAAAGGGTCCACGATTGGAGCAGAAGGATGAAAAAAATGACGTTGGGCGTATTGATGAATTCTTGAAATGTTCGGAGGGCCCTCATGGCGGGCAAATTCAGAGTCGGTGATCGCGTCACCTGGAATTCAGAAGCTGGGCATGTCAGTGGAACCATCCTCAAAGTGCATACCCAGGATGTTGAGTATAAGGGGTATATGCACCATGCGAGCGCAGCTGAACCGCAGTATGAAATCAAGAGCGACAAGACAGATCATGTCGCCATTCATAAAGGCTCGGCGCTGCAAAAGTCGAGGCGCTGATGTGAAACCAACTACGAAGGCCGGAGCCGGGAAGCCAGAGCCGTGAGCGCGATCGAAAACAAGGCGGAGCACGAGGTAGATGTCGCGAAGGTGAATCGAACGATCTATACCGTTGGACACTCGACCCGTTCGGTGGACGAGTTAATCGATATTCTTCTCGCCTTCTCAGTGACCCGCCTCATCGATATCCGCCGCATCCCTCGATCGCAAACCAACCCACAGTTCAACCTCGATGTGTTGCCAAACACGTTACGCGACAAAGAGATAGCCTACGTCCACCTGACCGAACTCGGTGGGCATCGTGCGAAGAGCAGATGCATTGAGGAAAACCTTAACGCAGGATGGGAACGCCAGCCGTTTCATAATTATGCCGACTATGCTCAGTCGACTTCCTTCCAGGTCGGCTTGCATGAGTTGATCAAAATGGCGTCGTGTGAGACATGCGCGATCATGTGCGCGGAGGCTGTCTGGTGGCGATGCCACCGGCGTATTGTGACGGATTACCTACTTGCGTATGGTTTCCAAGTAGTTCATCTCTTCACGACAACAAAGGGCGAACCCGCCTCCTTGACGCCCTTCGCAATCATCGATGCTGACGGCAACGTCTCCTATCCTGCATCTGCGCAAGCTGAACAATGACCTTGCCCTGGCCTATGGGCATCCGTGATGTGGAAGGTCGCCGAGAGGAGACCGACGACCGATGCGTTCACTTGGCGGCAACCCTTCCATAGGGCCATCAGGACGCCATCCTGGTGGCCCTGGTCGGTCCTGGGACAGATCCCTTCACCCCACGATTTGGTGATTGCCGTCAGCCTTCTCTCAGGCGCAGCGCCAGCCGATAGCCATTGGTCCCAAGGATCCGGGGCCCTAGCCTCCGGTCGGTACCGCCTTCGCCTTCGGTTCCTGGGACGGCCCGAGCCGCGGTGCGGCGGCCGGAGATGCCGGGCCGGCCGGCCGCGCCCCGCCCGCGGCAGCCTTGGCCGCCTGGGGCGCTGGCGCGACCGGGGCCGGAGGCGACGGCGCCGGTGCCGGCGGCATCCCGGTCCCCGGCCGCAGGGTCACCACCCTGTTGGCCGGGAGCGGCCCGCCCGGGGCGGGATCCTGGCCCTCCACCCGGACCGGGCGCGGGTCCGCCGGCGCCTGGCCGGCGATGCGCGGCACCCCGCCGGCCAGCACCACCCGCTGGATGGCGGCCTTGAGGCTGAGGCCCTCCACTTCGGGCACCTTGCCGGGCTCCACCTGCGCCACGGTCTTGGCCTCGTCTCCCCCCGGCCAGTCCCGCAAGCTGAGCTTGAGGTCGGCGCTGGGGCCGGGGGTGAGCGGGGTGAGCCGGGAGCGCATGATGGCGTCGGCCACCTCCTTGAACAGCGGCGCCGCCACCGTGCCCCCTTCCAGCCCGCCGCCCACGGGGTCGTCCAGCATGAAGAGCATCCCGTACTCGGGCCGCTCCGCCGGGAAGAAGCCCATGAACGAGGCGTAGTGGCGCTTGGGATCGTACTTGCCGTCGATCAGCTTCCGGGCCGTGCCGGTCTTGCCGAAGGCCTCCACCCCGCCATCCATCCGGGCCAGCCGCGCGGTGCCGCTGGTGACGACCCCCTTGAGGATCTCCTTCATCAGGTCCGAGGTCTCCTCGCTGATCACTTGCCGGCGCACCTTGGGCCTGGACTCCGCCAGCAGCGCGCCCTGGTCGTCGTAGACCTTCTGCACCAGGTAGGGCTGCATCAGCCGCCCGCCGTTGGCCAGGGCGCAGCCGGCCATGAGGATCTGCAGGGGCGTCACCGACAGTCCGTAGCCGTAGCACATGGTCTGCTGGGTGGTGCCCCTGGGTCTCGCCGGGGAAGTTGAGCCCGGTGGGCTCGCCGAACCCGAACTTGCGCAGGTACTGGTAGTGCACCGCCGGGTCCAGGCGGGTGCCGATCTTGGCGGCGCCGATGTTGGAGCTGTGCCAGAGCACCTCCTCCATGCTGAGCACGCCGAAATGGTGGTCGTCGGTGATCCGGGCGCCGTTGCGGTACCAATGCCCGCCTTCGCAGTTGATCTGCTCGCCGAGATGGACCTTGCGCTCCTCCAGGGCCGAGGCCACGGTGAAGATCTTCATGGTGGACCCGGGCTCGTAGCTGTCCTCCACCGGGTGGACCCTGCGGGCGGCCTTCTGGCGCTCCATCTCCTGCTGGTACTCCGCCTTGTCCTCGGGGCTCCATTCCGATTCGGGGCGGTTCAGGAACTTTGCGGGCAGGATCTGGTTGGGATCGTAGGAAGGCGTGCCGGCCATGGCCAGGATCTCCCCGGTGAAGGGATCGACCACCACCGCGTAGGCCGAGGCCGGGTGGACCTTGGCGACGCCTTCCGCCAGGGCGTCCTCCACCAGGTGCTGGATGGAGGCGTCCAGGGTGAGCTGGAGGGTGCTGCCGTTGACCGGGATCTTGGTGTAGTTCTCCTCCAGCATGAGCAGGTGCCCCTTGGCGTCCCGGGGGGCCACCAGTTCGCCCTGCTGGCCCGCGAGCTGCTCGTTGTAGGCCCGCTCGATGCCCAGCTGGCCCACCCCGTCGATGTTGACGAAGCCCACCACCTGGCAGGCCAGGCTGCCGCGGGGATAGTAGCGCTTGCTCTCGGGCAGGAAGTCCACCCCGTCGAGCTTGAGGGCCTTGACCGCCTCGGCCTTGTCCATCGGCAGCTCCCGGTCGATCCACACGAACGGCTTGTGGCGCAGGAGCTTGTCCAGCACCGAGGACCGGGACAGGTCCAGGATCCGCGCCAGTTCGTCCGCCACCTTCCCGGAGCTCTCCCGGTCGGGCTCGCCCCAGAACCGCTCGGCCTCGCCTTTCTCGGTATCCCCTGCGGGGATACGCGAGACGAAATGACTTTTGCCGGCGCGGTAGTCAGGATAGAAGGAGGGCGGGGTGGCGAACAGGCTCTCGGCCTTGAGGGAGATGGCCAGGGATTCGCCGTGCCGGTCCCGCAGCTCGCCCCGGATGGGGGCGATGGGCACCACGGTGGTGTGCTGGCGCTCGGCCCGCTCCCGGTAGTACCGGTGCTCCACCACCTGCAGCCAGACCAGGCGCAGGAGGATCATGAGCACCCAGCCCAGCATCCCGCCCAGCACCCACGGCAGCCGGGCCTCCAGCAGGTTCCGGGGATCGTACCGGCCAAGCAGCCGCAGGGGCAGGGAAAAAGAGCTGAACAAGCTGCCGTTTGCCAAGGAGGATCACTCGCCGGAGGATGGTGCCCCCCAAGGATAAGTCCTGATCGGCCCGGCTCAATCCGGCCCGGCGAGCGGTTGCGGTTCTCAACCGTCGACCCACCTCGTGAAGGCCTTGCCGAACGAGTCCTCCAGCTGGCTGCGCCACTGGGCCCGGTCACTGCCCATGATGATCTCGGCGGCCATGGGGAACTTGCCTTCGAGCCGGAGCTTGAGCTGGTCCGCGGCGTCCCTGGCGAACCCCCGCATGGCCGCCTCGTTCCAGGTGAACCCCGGCGCCTCGACCTTCCTCTTGAAAAGCGCATTGCAATCGGTCTGGGCCTGGTCCAGGAGCAGGGCCAGGTCGGCTTCCCGCACGAACCTCGCCTGCACCGGGTTCCGGCTCAGGGTCGCGCGGATCTGGTCGCCCAGGCCGAGGACCACCTCTTCGGTGGCCGCCTTGAGGACTTCCAGCCGGGCGACGGTGAGCGAGTCCGCGGGGGCGAGCGCCTGGGACACGGCCAGGTGGTCAAGGTCCACGACCCGGTGGAGCCGGGTGACGGGACCCGCCTTGCCGTCCGTGATGGGCAGCGCCGGGGCCGCCGAGTGCGCCGGCAGGGACGCCCGGGACAGGGCGAGGGCCGTATCCAGGTCCGCCTTGAAATCGCGCAACGGCGCGGCAGCCCGGGACAGGGCGAGGGCCGCATCCAGGTCCGCCTGGGAATCGCGCAACGGCGCGGCAGCCCGGGACAGGGCGAGGGCCGCATCCAGGTCCGTCTGGGAATCGCGCAACGGCGCCGACGCCCGGGACAGGACGAGGGCCGCATCCAGGTCCGCCTGGGAATCGCGCATCGGCGCGGACGCCAGGGACAGGGCGAGGGCGGCAGCCAGGTCCCGGTCGGCCGGATCGGCGGAAACCGCGGCGGGCTTGGGCGCGGACCTCCCGTTCGCCTTGTTCTCCACCGGGGCGGCCTGCCTGGGCTGGGCCGGGAGATTCGGGGTCGTGGGGGGATTGGAGGTGGCTCCGGTGTGCGCCTTGTCTTCGCGGGCCTTGTTTTCCGCCGGGGCGGCCGCCCCGGAGCCGGCGATCAGGTCCAGGACGGTCGTGCGCAGGTCCGGGTAAAGGACCATGGATTCCAGGGTCGCGGCCAGTTCATCCAGGCCCAGGCGCCATTCGGGCTTGCGGATCATTTCCGCCAGCGGCCGGTTGGCCTCGCCCAGGCCCTCCCGGCAGGCCGCCAGTACCGCATAGACCCCGGACGGGTCATGGTTGGTCACGGTCACCAGGCAGCCCCCGTCGGCGTCCAGTTCGATCTTCAGGGTCGGGCCCAGGAGTCCTACCGCGTACTCCTGGCCGTGCACCTTGACGTCCAGGGTGAAGTGGGTGCCTGCCAGGTCGTGGGCGGCCAGGGTGGGCGCCGCCGCGCACAGGATGGCGGCGGCTCGGGGAAGAAGGTGGAAGCGCATGGGGTGCTCCTTGGGACGGGGGCGCCGTGCCCCCGGGGATCCCGCCGGAGAGGGACGGGATCCCGCGGGGGGAGCCGTCCCCGGGGTGGGGTCCCTCTATATATGTTTTATTCGGGGTCCAGGTTCCTTCGCCCGTCTCCATGGTTCAAGGCTTGGCCCCCTGGGCCTTGCGCGCCGCCTCCACCTTGTCCTTCGCCGCCCGCTGCTCCGCCGGGGTGGGGGTGCCCCAGACCACGCGGTTGGGCTTTTCCTTGAGCAATTCAAGCAATTCCTCGGTGGAGCGGAGGGTGCGGTCCAGGGACTTGAGGCTCTCGTCCGCGTCGGGGCCCGCCTGCTGCAGCACGCCCCGGATCTCCTGGGTGAGGCCCTCCACTTCCTTCAGGGTCCCGGCCAGGTGCTCCACGATGCTGTCCAGGTCGCTGCGGCGGTCCGTCAGGAGGGTCTGGACCTGGGCCAGGGACTGCTGGAGGGTGTCCAGGGTGCGGTCCAGGGCCTTGACGGTGCCGCCGCCCTGCTGCACCAGCTTGCGGCTGTCGTCGGCCAGCCCCCGGACCGACTGCAGGGAGGCGTCCAGGCTGGCCATGACCTTGGCCACCCCGGGATGGTCCAGGATCACGCCCGCGCCCTTCTTCTTGAATTCGCCCCGGACCTCCACCACCCCCTGGTTGAGGTTGTCCACCAGGGCGGTGAGGTCGTCCACCAGGGAGGTCATGGACGGGCTGGCGGAGGCGGGCAGGATGGTGCCGGGGCGCAGCACTTCCAGGCGCGCGGCCGGGGGCGGGAGCTCCAGGTCCAGGTAGGCCCCGCCCAGGGGCTTGGACACCACCAGCACCTTGGTGCCTTCCCACAGCAGGATGTCCGTGCGCAGGCCCAGGGTGGCCAGGAAGTGGTACTGGACCCCGTCCCGCTCCAGGCCCACGGTGTCCACCTGGCCCACCCGCAGGCCCTGGAGCTGGACCTCGGTGCCCACGGTGACGTCCGCGGCGTTCTCCAGGCGCACCCGCACCAGGGTCACCCTGCGGAAGATGGTGGAGACGCTCCGCTGGAAGATGAAGCCCACGAACAGGGCCAGGGTGAGGAAGACCATCAGCCCGATCTTGGCGTCGTCCTTCTCTAGCCTCATGGCTCCCTCCCGACCGATCCGTTCCCCACCTGCAGCTCATCCCCGAACCGGGACATCCAGTCCCCGCCCACCATGAGCAGGGTCACGTCCGGATCCTGCGCCGCCCGCTCCAGGAGGTCCCCGGCGGCGCGGATGGAGGCGGCGTCCAGTCCCCCCGCGGGCCGGTCCACCAGCCAGAGCCGGGAGCCCTTGGCGGCGGCCCGGGCCAGGGACACCAGCCAGGACACCCGGTCCCCGGGTACCGCCGGGCGCTGGCGCGCCTGGGGGCCCAGCCCCGCCTGCTCCAGCAGTTCCAGGGCGGTCCGTTCCGCCGCCGCCCGGCCCTGGCCCAGGACGAAGCGCAGGGGCAGGACCACGTTGTCCAGGAGGGTGAGGTTCACCGTCAGCCCGCCGTCGGACGGCACCCAGCCCAGGGCGCCCCGCGCCAGGAAGGGGTGGTGGAGGTCGGGCGACAGGGGGACGCCGTCCAGCACCACCCGGCCCCGGTCGGGCTCGGCGATCCCGGCGCACAGGCGCAGCAGGGCGGTACAGCCGCCGCCGGAGCCGGCCCGCACGTGGAACCGGCCCCCCCGGTCCAGGCGCCAGTCCAGGTCCCGGAACACGGGCCGCCCCTCCGGGGCCGTCAGGGTCACAGCCTCCAGGGCCAGGAGCGGCTCAGGCATAGATCAGCACCGAGAGCAGGGCGCCGGACAGGAGCAGGACCAGCAGGGACATCACCGAGGCCTTGGTGACCGCCTGGGGGATCTCGGTGGTGCTGCGCTTGACCCGCAGCCCGTAGGAGGTGCAGATCAGCGGGATGGCGGTGCCGAACACCAGGCACTTGGTGAAGGTGGCGATGAGGTCCCGGCGGCCGATGGCCTCCCCCAGGGCGTCCAGGTAGAAGGTGAGGGACAGGGGCATGCGCAGCCAGGCCACCAGGAACCCCCCCAGCAGGGCCACGGTGTCGAACAGGATCACCAGGGAGAACACCGAGATGACGCCGCCCAGGAGCCGGGGCAGCAGCAGGTAGCGGATCGGGTCCACCCCGCACACGTAGAGGGCGTCCAGCTCCCCGCTGAGCTTGCGGCTGGCCATCTCGGCGGCGATGGCGGTGCCGCTGCGGGTGAGCACCAGGATCCCCACCATGAGCGGGCCCAGCTCCCGGATCACCAGCTGGGCCATGATCTGGCTCAGGTCCCGCTCCACCCCGAAGGCCGAGAGCTGGCCGAACACCTGCAGCAGGGTGACCCCGCCCAGCAGGATGGCGGTGAGCAGGCAGAGGGGGAGGGCGTCCAGGGCGGTGAAGCGGATCTGCATCCGGGTGACCTCCCGCACCACCCGCACCTGTTCGGGCCGCAGCCGCAGCAGGCCCTTGGCGCCCTGCGCCAGCAGCCAGGACAGCGAGCCCAGCTGGGCGAAGGCCAGGCGCACCTTGGCCCCCAGGCTGCAAGCCCAGCGAACCGGCAGCGAAGGGGACCGGGATCCGGTGACCATGGATTCCATGCAACAACCCTACCAGCGCCGGGAGCGCGGAGGACGCGGTAATCTTGCTCCATGACGACCCAAGTGTGGAAATTCAACGTGGATCCCTCCGAGGAGAGCCTGCGCCTGGACCAGCTGGTCTCCGCCCGCACCGGGCTGAGCCGGCGCAAGGCCCGGGCGGTGCTGCAGCTGGGCGGGGTCCAGGTGGAGCGCAAACGGGTCCGGGTCGCCGGCCGGACCCTGGCCGCCGGGACCGAAGTGCGGGTGGCCCACGACGCCGCCCTGGGGGCGCCCACGGACGGGCCGGTGCCGGTGCTGTACGAGGACGACTGGCTGCTGGTGGTGGACAAGCCCACCGGGATGGCCTCCCAGGGCACCCAGGCCTCGGACCGGCACGACCTGACGGCCCTGCTCCAGCGGGCCCGCCCCGGCCAGTTCCTGGCCCTGCAGCACCGCCTGGACCAGGGCACCTCCGGGGTCATCGTGTTCGCCAAGCGGGACGACGCCCACCTGGGCGCCCAGTTCCAGGCCCATGCCATCACCAAGACCTACCTGGCCCGGGTCTCCCGACCCCTGGAGCCGGCGGCGGTGGACCTGCCCATCGGCCGGGTGCGCGGGTCCCATCCCATCCGGTACGGGTGCGCCGGGGACCTGGCGGACCCCCGCCCGGCCCGCACCGACTTCCGTCCCGCCGGCCCGGAGGAGGCCGCCGGGCTGGTGCCGGGGTTCTGGGTGGTGGCCGAGCCGCGCACCGGGCGCACCCACCAGATCCGGGTGCACCTGGCCCACCTGGGCAACCCGGTGCTGGGGGACGCCCTGTACGGCGGAGAACCCTCGGACCAGTTCTGGCTGCACGCCTGGAAGCTGACCCTGGAGCACCCGGTCACCGGCCGGACCCTGGCCCTCACCGCCCCGCCGGCCCGGTTCCAGGCCGCCCCCGCCGAGCCCCGGGCGGAACGATGACCGGCGCGGGTCCCATCCCCCTGGTGTTCAACCCCCACGCCGGCCCCACGGTGCCGGACCTGGACCGGCTCCTGGCGCGGCTTCCGGACGGGCTGCGCGAGCGGCTGCGGCCGGTGCGGCTGGACCCTCCCTTCGACTACGGCCCCAGCATCGACCTGGCTCGCGCGGCCGGGGCGCCCCTGCTGGTGTGGGGCGGGGACGGCACCTTCCACCACGCCGCGCGGGCCCTGGCCGGCCTGGGCTGCCCGGTGCCCCTGGGCGCGGTCCCGGGGGGATCCGGCAACGGTCTGGTGCGGGGCCTGCGCACCCCCCTGGACCCGGCCGGGGCCGTCATGCGGCTGCTGGAGGGCCGGGAACTGGCCATGGACCTGCCCCGCCTGGACGGGACGCCGTTCCTCAACCTGTGCGGCACCGGCTTCGAGGCGGTGGTCGCGGTGGCGTTCGCCTCCGCCCGGGGGCGGGGCTTCGGCGCCTACGCGGCCGCCTCGGTGCGCCTGTGGTGCCGGCACCCGGAAGTGGCCCTGGACTGGGACGCGGTGCTGGCGCCGGAACCGCGTCCGGCCGGGCGCATGGACCGTCTGCGGGCGGCCTGGAGGGGGCCGCGCCCGGGCCTGCCCGACCGGGCCTGGAGCCTGTGTTTCGCCAACCTGCCCCAGTACGGCTCCGGGCTGTGGATCGCCCCCGAGGCCGACCCGGCCGACGGTGCCCTGGAGTGGGTGCGCCTGCGCCGCCCCAGCCCCTGGGAGCTGGTGTCCCAGGTGCCCAGGCTGTTCCGGGAAGGCGGGCGCACCACCCTGCGCCAGGAAGGCCGGATCCTGCGGGCCGTGGTGCGCCTGGAGCGGGAGCTGCCCTGGCACATGGACGGCGAGCCCCAGCCGCCCCGGGACCGGGGGGAGCTGACTGTGGAGCCGAAGGCGTTCCGCATGCTGGTGACGCCGGAGTGCCCGTACCTCGGCGGCTGAGGAACTCTCGCCCGGTCCGCCGCATTGAGCATTCTGAAGGCCGGGTCCCCCCGCCGGCCTGTGGAAGGAAACCCGATGGACGGAGAAGCCGCCAGGCCCCCAGGGCCGGACCCCTCCCAGCTGCTCAAGGTGCTGATGGCCTTCCGGAACGGGGACTTCTCGGTGCGCATGCCCTCCGACCAGACCGGCATCGACGGCAAGATCGCCGACACCCTCAACGAGATCCTCGACCTCAAGAGCGCCCTCCTGGCCGAGATCGGCCGGGTGGCCCACGCGGTGGGCAAGGAGGGGCAGGTGGACCAGCGGGTCCACCTGCCCAGGGGCGCCGGGGGCTGGGCGACGGCCATCGACGCGGTGAACGGCCTCATCCAGGACTTGATGGCGCCGCTCCGGGACATGGCCCGGGTGATTGAGGCGGTGGCCCGGGGCGACCTCAACTGGAAAGTCTGGACCGATGGGGGCGGCAATCCGCCCAAAGGGGAGTTCCTGCGGACCGGGCGCCTGGTCAACGACATGGTCACCCAGCTTAAGTGCTTCGCCTCGGAGGTGTCGCGGGTGACCCGGGAAGTGGGCACCGAGGGCAAGCTGGGCGGCCAGGCCGACCCGAGGGGCGTGGCCGGCACCTGGAAGGACCTGGTGGGCGACGTGAACTCCATGGCCGGCAACCTGACCTCCCAGGTCCGCAACATCTCCGAAGTGGCCACCGCCATCGCCATGGGGGACCTGTCCCGGAAGATCACCGTGGAGGCCCGGAACGAGTTCCTGGAGCTGAAGAACACCATCAACACCATGGTGGACCAGCTCAACGCGTTCGCCTCGGAGGTGACCCGGGTGGCCCGCGCGGTGGGCACCGAGGGGAACCTGGGCGGCCAGGCCTTTGTCCGGGGGGTGGCCGGAACCTGGAAGGACCTCACCGAGAACGTGAACCACCTGGCCGGGAACCTCACGGCCCAGGTCCGGGCCATCGCCGAGGTGGCCCGGGCGGTCGCCGCCGGCGACCTGTCCCGGTCCATCTCGGTGCAGGCGGCGGGCGAAGTGGCCCTGCTCAAGGACGACCTCAACGCCATGATCCGGAACCTGCGGGAGGCCACCGTCCGGGCCCAGGAGCAGGACTGGCTCAAGACCAACCTGGCCCGGCTCACCCGCATGCTCCAGGGCCAGCGGGACCTCCAGGCGGTGGTCGACCAGGTGCTCCCGGAGCTGGCGCCCCTGGTCGGGGCCCACCACGGGGTGTTCTACCTGGCGGAAGGGGAGGGGGAGGAGCGCGTCCTGCACCTCCTGGGCAGCTACGCCTTCCAGGCCCGCAAGAGCGTCTGCAACCAGTTCCGCCTGGGCCAGGGCCTGGTGGGGCAGGCGGCGCTGGAGAAGAAGCGGATCCTCATCACCGAGGTGCCGGCCGACTACGTCCAGCTGGAATCGGGTCTGGGCCGGTCCGTCCCGCTGGACCTGGTGGTCCTGCCGGTGCTGTTCGAGGGACAGGTGCTGGCGGTGGTGGAGCTGGCCTCCCTGAACCGGTTCTCCCCGGTGCACCTGGCCTTCCTGGAACTGCTCTCCGAAAGCATCGGGATCAGCCTGAACACCATCTCGGCCACCATGCGCCAGGAGGAGCTGCTGATGGAGTCCCAGACCCTGGCGGAGGAGCTGCAGGACCAGCAGAAGGACCTCCAGCGGATCAACCAGGAGCTGGAGGAGCGGACCTATCTGGTCTCGGCCCAGAAGGCGGAGGTGGAGGCGGCCCGGGCCGCCATCCAGGAGAAGGCCGAGCAGCTGACCCTGGCCTCCCGCTACAAGTCGGAATTCCTGGCCAACATGTCCCACGACCTGCGGACCCCGCTCAACAGCATGCTGATCCTGGCCCGGGCCCTGGAGGAGAACGCCGAGGCCAACCTCACCCCCAGGCAGGTGGAGTACGCCGCCACCATCCACGCGGCGGGGCTGGACCTGCTGGAGCTGCTCAACGACGTCCTGGACCTCTCCAAGATCGAGAGCCGCACCTCCGAACTGGAGCGGACCCCGGTCCCGTTCCGGGACCTGGTCCAGTTCGCCGAGCGCACCTTCCGTCCGGTGGCCGAGCGCAAGCGGCTGCGGTTCGAGACCTGCCTGGACCCGTGCCTGCCGCCGTCGGTGAGCACCGACTCCCGCAGGCTCCGTCAGGTGATCCGCAACCTGCTGGCCAACGCCTTCAAGTTCACCGAGCGGGGTCTGGTGACCTTCTCCGTCGCCCCGGTCTGCTGCGGCTGGAGCCGGGCCCACCCGGCCCTGGACCGGGCCTCCCGGGTGGTGGCCTTCACGGTCAAGGACACCGGCATCGGCATCCCCGCGGAGCAGCGGGAGGCGATCTTCGAGGCCTTCCACCAGGCCGACGGCAACACCAGCCGCAAGTTCGGCGGCACCGGGCTCGGCCTTTCCATCAGCCGGGGCATCGCCAACCTCCTGGGCGGGGAGATCCAGCTCCAGAGCGAGGTGGGCAAGGGCAGCGCCTTCACCCTGTACCTGCCGGCGGACGAGGCCGCGGGCCCGGGCGAGGCCGCGGCCGGGGACATGGGCCGCGAGCCCGCGCGGGAGGAAGGGCCGGTATTCTTCATGGAGGAGCAGGAGGGTGTCTCCCGCACCCGGCAGCCCCTCACCCGGGAAGCGGTCGCGGCCGTCCTCAACCGCATCCAGACGCTCACCCACCGGTACCCGAGACGGCTCCTGCTGGTGGAGGACGACCGAGCCGAAGTCCTCGCCCTCAAGGAGCTGCTGGAGGGTCCGGGGGTGGAGACGGTGGTGGCCCGGGACGGTCGGGAAGCCCTGGAGGCCATCCGCAGCCGGCCCTTCGACTGCATGGTGCTGGACCTCAACCTGCCGGACATGACCGGCCTGGAACTGCTCAAGCGCCTCCGGGCCGACGGCGCGGCCCAGGCGCCGCAGGCCTTCCCGGTGATCGTGCACACGGCCCGGGAACTCACCCGCCGCGAGGAGATGGAGCTGCGCCGCCGGGCCGAGACCATCGTGGTCAAGGACCCCGGGTCGCCCGAGCGAGTCTTCGATGAGACCGCCCTGTTCCTGGACCGGGCGGAAGCGCCCGTGCCCCGCGGGAAGCGCAGGCGGCGGGAGGGCCGGGGCCGGCCCCTGGAGGGGAGGCGGATCCTCCTGGTGGACGACGACGCCAGGAACGTCTTCGCCCTCCGGGAAATGCTCGAGCGGCAGGGAGTGTCGGTCCAGGCCGCCGGCACCAGGGCGGGAAGCCCTCCGGCTGCTGGAGGCCCACCCGGAGGTGGACCTCGTCCTCATGGACATCATGCTGCCCGGGATGGACGGCTACGCGGCCATCCGGGCCGTCCGGCGCCTGGAGGGATGCCGGGAGGTCCCCATCATCGCCCTGACCGCCAAGGCCATGAAGGGGGACCGGGAGCAGTGCCTGGAGGCCGGGGCCTCGGACTACCTCACCAAGCCGGTGGACACCGGCCGGCTCCTGGCGGCGATCCGGGTCCAGCTGGAAGGCGCGGCGGCGCGGCGGTGAAAGCGCGTGAAATCCGCGCGAGACGGCCTGAACCAACACCGCTCCCTTACGCCTTTGGCGCAAGGAAGATAACGCCGCTCCCTTACGCCTCTGGCGTAAGGAAGATAACGCCGCTCCCTTACGCCTCTGGCGTAAGGAAGATAACGCCGCTCCCTTACGCCTATGGCGTAAGGAAGATAACGCCGCTCCCTTACGGGAAGATAACGCCAGCATTTAGAGCCACATCAAGTGGCTCTAAATGCTGGCGTTACCACCCCCGGGTCTGGCGGAACGCCTCGTAAAGCCCCACCGCCGCCGCCTGGGCTAGGTTCAGGCTGCGGTGGAAGCTGCCGGGCATGGGGATCCCCACCAGCCGGCCGGGGTTGGTCTGGAGGATCGCCTCGGGCAGCCCGCAGGTCTCCTGCCCGAACACCAGCCCGTCCCCGTCGCGCCAATCCACCTCGGTATGCCGCCGGGTCCCCTTGGTGGTGAAGAACCACAGCCGCTCAGCCGGGTTGCGGGCCAGGAAGTCCTCCCAGTCCCGGTAGTGGTCGGGGGCCAGCCGCTCCCAGTAGTCCAGCCCCGCCCGGCGCAGGTAGTAGTCCGAGGTGTCGAACCCCAGGGGATGGACCAGGTGCAGCCGGGTGTCGGTGGACACGCACAGCCGCCCGATGCTGCCGGTGTTCTGGGGGATCTCGGGCTGGTGCAGGATGATGTGGAAGGGCATGGACGCTCCGGAGGGCATTGTACCGTGAGCTTCCGTGTCCCGACCCGGCCGTGTCCGCCGACGGCTCCTGGGTCATCATGCGTCCCGGGTGGTTGCCCGCCGACCCACACCGGGTTCCGGGATGGGCGCCGACCCACACATACCGGTTCTGCTTGTTCGTGCTCGCAGGCTGCGCGCGAACAAGCAAAACCGGTCTGCCGACCAGGGACGCTGCTGAAGGCATGGCGACGTTGTTCTTCAAGGCGGCACCGCGGAGGAGACCTGCCCGAGGAGAGGCGTTCCCTGAAGAAACCGCAAGCTTTGGTTCCGACGTTGCGGAGGACGGCAAACCAGATTTACTTGTTCGCGCGGAGCTTGCGAGCACGAACAAGTAAATCTGGCACGAATGAGTCGGCGCGGTTGTACCGGGGAGAATCGACGCGACCGGGGCCGTCGGCGGACACGGCCGGGTCGGGACACGGACGCCCGAGGATGGTTAGGCTATGGGTGACGGAAGGAGTCCTCCCATGTTCCTGGTCCAAGCCGACGACGCCCAGGCCCGGGAGCGGGACCGGGCCACCTATGCGGCCTGGGGCGGTCCGCTGGCGGTGGAGCGGTACCAGGAGATGGAAGCCCGGATCCGGGACCACCCCTGGTCCCGCGCGGTGTCCACCCTGTGGCTGCTGCGCTCGGACCAGGGGGAAGTGCTGTCCAGCTGCGAGACCTACCGGATGCCCAGCGTGCTCCGGGACGGGAGCCCGGCCTCGGGGCACGCCTACGCCGTCGCCAGCGTGTTCACCGACCCGGACCGGCGCCGGCAGGGCTGCGCCCGGGAGCTGCTGGACCGGCTGGGGCGGGCCCTGGCGGAGGCGGACCCGGGGGCCCAGGCCATGATCCTGTTCTCGGACGTGCCCCCGGCCACCTACGGGAAGTGCGGGTTCACCGCGCGCCCGGCCCTGGAGCTGGTGCTCGACTCGGTTCCCGGCGATCCGCGGGACGGGGTGGACGAGCTGCTCACGGAGGCGGCGGCGGCCCGGGCCCCGGAGGGGATGCCCCCGGGCCCCGGGCGGTTCGTGGTCGCCCCGGCCGGGGACCAGGTGGACTGGCACCTGGAACGGGAACGGATCTACGCGGAGGTCCTGGGCCGGCCCCGGCCGTCGGCCTGGGGCGCCCGGGCCGGGGCCGGGACCGCCCTGTGGACCGCCGACTACCGGTACGGCCAGCTGGCCCTCCTGGCCTGCCACGCCCCGGATCCGGCCCAGGCCGAGGCCCTGGTCGCCAGCGCCCGGCGCACGGCGTTCGCGGCCGGGCTGCCCCGGACCGTGCTGTGGCGGACGCCGGAGACGCCCCCCTGGATCCAGGCCCGGGTGCAGGACCGGGTCCCGCGCCTGGACTCGGTGCCCATGATCCGCCCCCTGGACGGCCGGGTCAGGCCTGAGGACTGGGCGTGGATCCCGAGGATCCTGTGGGTGTGAGAAGTTATCATGTGCTCAGCGAGGTACCCCCGATGCAAGCTCCCGACTGCCTGTTCTGCAAGATCGCCGCCGGCCAGATCCCCGCCGCCTTCGTCCACGAGGACGACCAGGTGGTGGCCTTCAAGGACATCGCGCCTCAGGTGCCCACCCACATCGTGCTGATGCCCCGGGCGCACTTCTCCGGCCTCAACGACCTGACCCCCGAGCTGGCCCCGGTGGTGGGGCGGATCGCCCTGGTGGCCAAGGACTTGGCGGCCAAGCAGGGGATCGCCGCCAGCGGCTGGCGGCTGGTGGCCAACTGTGGGCCGGACGCCGGCCAGACCATCCACCACCTGCACTTCCACCTGCTGGGCGGCGCCCCCATGGGCGGACGGATGGTCTAGGAGCGTGACCATGTTCAACCCGCCCCATCCCCTCACCTACCTGGACTCGGTCCGGGCCTTCCTCAGGGAGGACTGGGGCAGCCAGGACTGGACCACCGCCGCGGTGCCGGACCGGCCCATGACCGGCTCGGTGGTGGCCAAGGCCGACCTGGTGCTGGCGGGGCTGCCGGTGGCGGCGGAAGTCCTGCGGGCGGTGGACCCGGGCCTGGAAGTCCAGCTGCTGGCCAAGGACGGGGACCGGGCGGCCTACGGCAGCCCGGTGCTGCGGGTGACCGGTTCCAGCCGGTCGATCCTCATGGCCGAGCGGGTGATGCTGAACCTGCTCCAGCGCCTCTGCGGCACCGCCACCTTGACCCGGGCCTTCGTGGACGCGGTGCAGGGCACCGGCGCGCGGATCCTGGACACCCGCAAGACCACCCCCGGGCTGAAGGTGCTGGAGAAGTACGCGGTGCGCTGCGGGGGCGGCTGCAACCACCGGCTGACCCTGGGGGACGGGGTGCTGCTCAAGGAGAACCACATCGCCGCCGCCGGGGGGATCCTGCCCGCCGTGCGCGCCGCCCGGGCGGCGGCACCGCTGCTGACGCGGATCGAAGTGGAGGTGGAGACCCTGGACCAGCTGTCCGAATGCCTGGGGATCCCGGACATCGACGGGGTGCTCCTGGACAACATGGACGTGGAGGCCATGCGGGAGGCCGTGGCCCGGCGCCAGGCGGCGGGCAGCCGGGTCTTCCTGGAGGCCAGCGGCAACCTCACCCTGGACCGGGCCCGGGCGGTGGCCGGGGCCGGGGTGGACTACCTGAGCGTGGGCGCCCTGACCCACAGCGCCCCGGCCGCGGACCTGAGCCTGCGGCTGACGTAGGCAGGGTGCGCAAGTTTAAAATCCATTAGCAGGCGGGGGCGGATTGGGGGGATATCATTCCCTGGTCATGGAAAATCTCGTCCCCACCCTCATCGAACTGGCCCGGCCGCTGCCTCCCCTCACCTACCTGGCCCCGGCCGGGCTGCCCGAGGGGGTGCGGGTCAAGGTCAAGGTGCGCAACGGGGGCGCCGTGGGCGTGGCCCTGGGTCCGGACCCGGCGCCCCCGGCGGTGGCCCTGAAGCCGGTGGAGGCGGTACTGGATCCCTTTCCCCTGCTGCCGCCCCGGCTGCGGGAGCTGATGGCGTTCGCCGCCCGCTACTACGGCTGCGGGGTGGCCCACCTGATGCCCCTGTGCCTGCCCCCGGCGGTGGCGGCCGACTGGGAGACCGTCCTGGACGGCGGGGTCCGCCTGCGCGACCTGCGCGACGGGGGAGACTGGGCGCGCCTGGCGGAGCTGGGGGAGGCCTGGCACCGGGGCGGGCTGGTCCTGCCGGCCCTGTTCCGCCGGCGCGGCCTGCGCGGGGCCGGGGTCACCGAGGTGCGCCGCACCGCGCGCCCCAACCCGCCGAAGGTGACCGTGGCCCAGGCCCGGGTGCTGCTGGCCCTGGAGGACGAGGGGGGCGCCATGCTGGAGGACCTGCTGCTGGACGCCGCCAAGGCCGGCCCCGCGGTGCTGGCCGGGCTGGAGCGCCACGGGCTGGTGGAGCGGGTGCGGCGCCTGGACTTGCTGGCCCGCAGGACCGGCGACGACGCCCCGGACCGGCGGGTGGACCTGAACGAAGAGCAGCGCCGGGCGGTGGAGGGGGTCGAGTCCGGGACCTTCGGGGCCTACCTGCTGTACGGCATCACCGGCAGCGGCAAGACCGAAGTCTACCTGGAGCTGGCCGAGCGCACCCTGGCCGCGGGGCGGCGGGTGCTGTGGCTGGTGCCGGAGATCGGCCTCACCCCGAGGCTGCTGTCCCGGCTGGAGGCGCGCTTTCCCGGCAAGGTGGCGGTGGGCCACGCCGGGCTCAACGCCACCGAGAAGCAGGCCGACGTGCTGCGCCTGCTCCAGGACGACGCGCCCCTGTTCGTGGGGGTGCGCAACGCGGTGCTGGCGCCCCTGCGGGACATCGGCCTGATCGTGGTGGACGAGGAGCAGGAGGGGTCGTACAAGAGCGAGGAGCACCCCCGGATCCACGCCCGGGACCTGGCGGTGAAGCGGGCCCAGCTGGAGGGCTGCCCGGTGGTGCTGGGCAGCGCCACTCCGTCCCTGGAGAGCTGGCACGCGGCCCGGGAGGGCCGCTACCGGATGCTGCGGCTCACCGGGCGCCCGGCGGGGACCACGCTCCCGGTGGTGAAGGTGGTGGACCTGCGGGAATGCTACAAGGCTGAGCGCAAGCGGGTGGTGTTCTCGCCCCTGCTGGTCAAGGCCATCCAGGAGACCCTGGAGCGGGGCGAGCAGAGCATGCTCCTGCTCAACCGCCGGGGCTTCGAGAACTTCTGGATGTGCCGGGCCTGCGGCAGGACCTTCGACTGCCCCCACTGCTCCCTGACCCTCACCTACCACAGGGGCGCCTACCGCCTGCGCTGCCACCTGTGCGGGTTCGAGGCGGTGCCCCCGGAGGTCTGCGTCCACTGCGGGGCCGAGCACCTGCGCGGGGTGGGCGAGGGCACCGAGCAGATCGAGGACCTGCTGCGGGCGCAGTTCCCGGCGGCCCGGATCCTGCGCCTGGACCGCGACACCACCGTGCGCCGGGGCTCCCTGGAGGCGGGGCTGCTGGCGGCGGAGCTGGGCGAGGTGGACATCCTGGTGGGCACCCAGATGCTGGCCAAGGGGCACAACTTCCCCCTGCTGACCCTGGTGGGCATCCTCAACGCCGACCTGGGGCTGAAGCTGGCCGACTTCCGGGCCGCGGAGCGGACCTTCCAGCTGCTCACCCAGGTGGCGGGGCGGGCCGGGCGGGCCGGGATCCCGGGGCGGGTGCTGCTCCAGACCTACAACCCCGACCACCCGGCCATCGTCCATGCGGTGGCCCAGAACTTCGAGGGCTTCGCCGGGGAGGAGCTGCCCTACCGGGAAGCCCTGGGCTATCCCCCGTACGCCGCCATGTCCCTGTACCGCAGCGAGGGCGAGACCCCGCTTGCTGCCCTGGAGCCCCTGCGCCGGCTGCGCCAGCGCCTGGAGGCCGTGCCGGGGCTGCGCATCCTGGGGCCCCTGGAGGCCCCCATCGCCCGGGTCAAGGACCGCTACCGCATGCAGCTCATCCTGAAGGCCGCCGGCCGCGGGACGCTGGGGGAGGCCATGCGCCGGGCGCCGCTGGACCCGGGCGGGCCGGTGACCCTGGACCGGGATCCCCTGAACTTCGGGGTGTGACCCGGCCGCCAGCGCGGGGCCGAATATTACCTGGACAGGCTCCTTCGGTCCATGTGGCGCGCCATGTCCGCATCCTCGTCCTGGATGTGGCAGAACAGCCAGCCTTCGAGGAAGTCGAGCGTCTGCGGGGTCAGGGGCGCCTCCCCCCGGGCCGTGCCGGCGTTGAGTTCCTGGACCTGGGCCAGCAGGACCTGGTGCCCGCGGCGGTGCTCCTCCAGGCCGGGGTAGGCGGTCTCGGCCATGATGCGCTCCTCGGTGGCGAAATGGACCCGGGCGATGTCGGCCAAGTGGGCCAGGGCGCTGGCCGGATCCTCCTGCCCGGCGGCGGCGCCGGCGGCGTCGGCCACCCGGTTCAGGGCCTGGACCATGGCCTGGTGCTGGGTATCCAGGAGGGCATGGCCGGTTTCCCACTGGGGAAACCAGGCCAGGGGCTGGGAGGGCAGGGGCGGCTCCGGCCGGCCGTCCCGGGCCGCCAGGGCCTTGCCGACGGCGGCGGTGAGGTCCTGGAGACCGTACGGCTTGGGCAGGAAGCCGGCCAGCCCCCTGGGCCGGAACCGGCGCAGCGCCTCCTCCTCGCCCAGGCCGCTGGTGAGGATGATGGGCATCGTGGCGCCGGCGCGGCGCAGCCGCCGGTAGGTTTCCGCGCCGTCCATCCCCGGCATGAGCAGGTCCATCAGGACCAGCTCGATCCGGTCCCGGTCCGCCTCGTACAGACGGAGTGCTTCCGGGCCGTCGGCCGCCTCCAGCGGTTCCAGCCCCATGCGGCGCAGGGCGGCCGCGGTCGCGGAACGCAGCTCAGGCTCGTCGTCCACCACCAGTGCCATCCCCGCGCCGGCCAGGGCGCCGGGGGCCGGCACGTCCGCCGCATCCCCGCGCCGCGCCGGGACGGGACGCAGGGGCTCGGGCTCCGCGGGCAGCACCAGCCGGAAGAGGGTGCCCCGGCCCTTCTCGCTCTCCACCCGGATGCCGCCCCGGTGCCCGCGCAGGATGCCGTGCACGGCGGAAAGCCCCAGCCCCCGCCCGGGGAACTTGGTGGTGAAGAACGGGTCGAAGATCCGGTCCCGGACCTCCGGCGCCATCCCCGGTCCGTCGTCGGCCACCTCCAGGACCGCGTAGGCGCCCGGCGCCAGCCCCTGGCCGGGGAACTGGGCGTCCAGTTCCGGCTGGTCCAGGGTCCGGGTCCCGGTCCCGATGGTGATGGTCCCGCCCGTGGGCTCCAGGGCCTCCGAGGCGTTGAGCGCCAGGTTCACGATCATCGACTGGATCTGCCCCAGGTCGCCCTCGATGAAGGGGACGCCCGGGCCGGACCGCCACTGCACGGACACCCGCCGCGCCAGGGCGGCGCGCAGGAGCCGGAGCATGTCCTCCACCTGCTGGTTCAGGTCCAGCCGCACCACCTGGAATTTCCCTTTCCCGGCGCAGGCCATCAGCAGGTCCACCCGGGAGGCGGCCCGCCCCACCAGGTCCTCCAGGACCCGCAGCAGGGCCGGGGCCGGCCCCTTGGCCTCCGGGTCCGTCTCGGCCAGTTCCAGGTTGGCCCGCATGGCCCCGAACAGGTTGTTGAAGTCGTGGGCGATCCCGCCCGCCAGGAGGCCGAGGGATTCCACCTTCTGGCGCTGGAGGCTCTCCCTCAGCTCGGTGGTGCGGGCCGCCACCTGCGCCTCCAGGTCCCGCGCCAGGGCCTGGAGGCGCTGCTCCGCCTCCCGGCGCTCGGTGACGTCCCGGGCCACCCGGATGTAGCCCCGCACCCGGCCCACGGCGTCATGGACGGCCGTGGTGATGATGCTGGCCATCCACCGGCTCCCGTCCCTGCGCATGCGCCAGTCCTCGGACGACTGCCCGTCCCCCTTGCGGGCCTGGCGCAGGTCCTGCTCGGGGCGGCCGGCCTGGACCTGCTCCTCGGGGTAGAAGACCGCGTGGGACTGGCCGATGATCTCCTCCGCCCGCCACCCGGTGAGCCGCCCGCCGCTCAGGTTCCAGCTGGCCACCCGGCCTTCCGCGTCCAGCTGGATGATGGCGTAATCCTTCACTTCCCGCACCACGCACGCAAACCGGTCCTCGCTGTCCCGCAGCCGGTCCAGGATCCGCGCCTTCTCCTGCTCCAGGGCCCGGGCGCGGTCCACGGTGGTGGCCAGCCACCCGGGGAGCTGGGTCAGGCAGGCGGCTGCGGCGGCCAGGACGGCCAGCATGGCCAGGAGCCTGAGCCCCGGCGACGGGGCGCCCCACCCGGACAGGGCGTGGTGGACGGCGAGGAGGAGGAAGGCCGAACCGCAGCAGGCGAAGGTCCACCTGGGGCCGCGGATCCGCTCCTTCCAGGCGAGGAGCGCGAAGACCACCACCAGGGCCAGGAACCCCAGGACGGCGGCGCCGTCGGCGAGCGCCCGGGTCCCCGCCCACCCGGCCGGAATCCAGACATCCAGATGCTGGAAGACCTCGGATGCAGGCTTGATTGTGACCATGGCAACGGTCCCCGGAACGGATCATCCTGGGCAGGCCACGCCCATCACTGTAGAAATGCGTCGAAGGCGGACCTCGATGTCAGGATCGCCGCGGAACCGGTCCGTGCCCGTCCGTCAGGCCCGCTCCAGGGCCGCCCGCAGGGCCTGGTGCAGGACCTCCTTCCGGAATGGCTTCTGCAGGAACGCCGTGGGGGTCTCGGCCCCGGCCGCGGGCAGGGCGGTGCCCTCGTCGAAACCGCTGCAGAGGATCACCCGGGCCCCGGGATCCAGGGCGCGCATGGCGCGCAGGGCCTCCCGCCCGTCCATGCGAGGCATGGAGAGGTCCATGAACACCAGGTCGATGGCGCCCGGGTCGCGGCGGAACACCTCCACCGCCTCCGCCCCGTCCTGGGCCTCCAGGGTCCGGAAGCCCAGGAGCTCGATCTGGGCCCGGTTGACCGAGCGCACCAGGTCGTCATCGTCCACCACCAGGACGGTGCCCCGGCCTTTCCAGGGGGCCGGCTCCGGCCGCGGCTCGGGCTCGGGCTCGGCGGCGGCGCCGGTGGCCGCGGGCAGGTAGATGCGGATGGTGCTGCCCCGCCCGGGCCGGCTTTCGACCCGGATGCCGCCCCGGTGGGCCTTCACGATGCCGGCCATGGCCGACAGCCCCAGGCCCCGGCCCAGCCCCTTGGTGGAGAAGAAGGGATCGAAGATGCGGTCCAGGTTCTCCGGCGGGATGCCGCAGCCGTCGTCCTTCACCTCCAGCACCAGGCAGGTCCCGGCCGCCAGCGGCCACCCCGGGCAGAGCCCGGCCTCCTCATGGTCCAGGACGCCGGTGGCGAGGGTGATGGTGCCGTCCCGGTCCCCGATGGCGTCGGCCGCGTTGGTGACCAGGCTCAGGACCACCTGCTCGATCTGCTGCGGATCCGCCTCCAGGGCCGGCAGGCCCCGGCCGGGGTTGAACTCCAGCCGGGCCCTGCCCGGCAGGGAGACCTCGAGCAGCTTGGCGGTCTCGCCGACCGCGGCGTTCAGGTCCAGGCGCCTGGCCTGGGACCGGCCCTTGCCGGCGTAGGCCAGCATCTGCTGGGTGAGGCTGGAGGCCCGGGTCACGGCCTGGTCGATGTTCGACAGCGCCCGGCCCAGGTCCGAACCGGCCGGAGCCTGGGCCTGGGCCAGGCCCAGGTTGCCCAGCACCACCGCGAGCAGGTTGTTGAAGTCGTGGGCGGTGCCGCCCACCAGGAGGCCCAGGCTCTCCAGCTTCCGGGCATGGCTCAGGGCCTCCTGCTCCTGGCGCTGGGCCTCGATCCGCCGGGCGTTCTCCAGGGCCACGGCGGCGTGGGCGGCCAGCCCTTCCAGCAGGTCCCGGTCCTCCTCGCTGAAGGTGCCTTCGAGCTTGTTGTGGATGCCGAAGTAGCCCAGCAGGTCCCCTTTGCGCCCCAGGATGGGCAGCGCCGCGAAGGTGCGCAGGCCCAGGATCCGCAGGGACTCCCGGCCGACCCGGGGATCCCCGGCGGCGTCCTCCGACAGGCACGGCCGGCGGTTGGCCATGACCCAGCCCGGGATGCCCTGGCCCTCGCCGAAGATCAGGTCCACGGCCTCCCACCGGCCGTCCCGGAGGACCTCCCGGACCCGCACGCTCCGGCCTTCCACCACCCCGTAGGTGCCGGACGCGGCCGCGGCGAGCTTCAGCCCGGTCTCCACCAGGCGGCGCATCACCACGGGCAGCTCCAGGTCCTGGTTCAGCTCCCGGCTGGCGGCGGACAGCAGCTCCAGCTGGCGCTCCCGCCGGAGCAGGGCCTCCTCGGCCAGCTTGCGCTCGGTGATGACGTTGCGCAGCGAGATGAACCGCTCCGGCCGGCCGTCCTCGTCCAGCCAGGGGACGATGGTGCCCTCCACCCAGTAGGTGGACCCGTCCTTGGCCCGGTTGCGGATCTCGCCCCGCCAGACCCGGCCGGCGCGGATGGTGTCCCACATCTCCTGGAAGAACGACCGGGGGTGGTAGCCGGAATTGAGCAGGCGGTGGGTCCTGCCCAGCAGCTCTTCCGGCGCGTAGCCGGCGACCTCGCAGAACCGGGCGTTCACTTCCCGGATGATGCCTTGGGCGTCGGTGACCGCGAAGATGGTGGACTGGTCCACCGCGTGGCGCAGATCCTGCAGGCGCTTCACCAGCCGGCCCGCCTCGCGCATGGCCTCCACCTGGGCGGAGAGGTCCCGGGCCACGGTGGTCAGGAAGGCGGGCTGTCCGTCGGCGCCCCGCTGGGCCAGGATGAGCTGGGCGACCGGCAGCTCCCGTCCCGACCGGTCCAGGAAGGCGGTCTCCCCGTGCCAGGAGCCGTCCCGGACGGCCGCGGGCAGGCCTTCCGCCATCGCCTCGCGGGCGGCCCAGGGCGGCTGGGCCGCCCACGGGCCCTGGCCCTGTCCCCCGAGATCGCGCAGGGCCCGGTTGCGGTACACCACGTTCCCGGCGGGGTCGCAGACGGCCAAGAAATCCGGCAGCGCCTCCAGGATCTCCGCCAACTGGTTCAGGGTCATGGGCCAGCGCGGTTCCGGTGGGGGCATGGCGGAAGATCTCCGGGCCGGCACGGATCGGGGGGGGCCGGGGACCGCCCATTATGACTAAAACCTCTGGTCCCAACCATTGGGTTGAGCCGCTCATGTCCCGGTCAGGACGCCGCCTCGAACCGGTCGCCGGTCCACACGAACCTCCGTTCCGAGTGCTCCCTGGGCGCCTCGGCCGCCCCGGCCCGGATCGCGGCCACGCAGGTCCCGCCCGGATGCCGCACGCTGCGGTACAGGATGCCGTCCTCTCCGGCCAGGAAGGCTTCCAGGCCGAACCGCTGGCTGGCCCGGTACGAGTCCGGATCATGCAGGTCGGCATGCCCCGCGCACACGTCCAGGAAGCGTTCGCCATGGACCCCGACCATGAGCAGGACGGTGCGGAGCGGCGTGCCCGTGGGGCAGGCCGACAACCGGAAGGTGCGAGTCCAGTAGAAGATCACTTCGGCTTCGCAGGTGGGAGGTTCCAGGGCGGCGTGAAGCGGGCGGAAACTGCCGTCGGAGAAGCGGGATCCCAGGGGCTGCACCGCCGTGCGGCGGACCAGGTCGCGCAGGGAATCCACCTCGGCGGCCTCGGCCAGGCGGGACAGGGGCGAAGCCGGCCGTTGCGCCCGCAGGCGCCAGCAGGACTGACGGAATGCGATCGGAATCATCAGGCCTGGCCCTCCCGGGCGCCTTCCACGTAGGCGCGCACCGCGATCAGGTCCTCCATGCCGCCCCGCAGCAGGCGCGCCAGGGGGGGACGGTCCTGGAAGAGCGGATGGGGGTTGGGCCGGCGGACCCAGGCGTCGGCCTGCTCCGGGACCTGGAACAGGTGGCCGAGGGCCTCGAAGATGGCCAGGAGATGGCCGATCCGGTCCAGCGGGTCCCGGTCCAGCTGGAGAGTCGGCGCCCCGGCCTGGGCCTCCTTCACCCAGCGGTAATAGGTGGCTTTCTGGGTTTCCCGCAGGCCCAGCAGGGTGAGCTGGTCGGCCATGCCCAGGTCCCACAGCCGGGCCAGGCGGCGGAAGGCCTTGAGGGCGGCAGCGGCCGGCGGCCTGGGTCCCGGCGGACCGGCCAGGGGGAAGCTGGCGGATCCCTGGGCGCCGAAGGCGAGGATGCCCGCCAGCAGGGGGCTGCCGGCGGCCGGCCCCGCGGTCCAGGACGGCTGGGCGGCCGCGGGGACCTGGACCCCGCTGCCGGGGGCGTGGGCGGATGGTTCCCGGAGGGGAACCAGCTTGAGCGTCATGGAGCCCTCCCTGGGACCAAGTTAGTATCATTTGAAATTATCTCAAGAGTATTATTTAATACTACCGTCTTCAGTCCCGGAATCGCCCCCGGATTCCGCATCCATACCACGTCCGCGGCCAGTCCCCGCTCCAGCTGGAATTCCTTTGGACTATCCTTCCCGTTAGCCCACAAGGAGACGCCCATGCCCCAGCCCAGGACCCTGCCGGATCTGATGCAGGCCTTGCGCGGGTTCCAGGAAAGCCGCCTGCTCCTCACCGCCCTGGAGCTGGACGTCCTGGCCGCCTGCGGGGACGGGGCCGAGGCCCGGGCGGTGGCCCAGGCGGTGGGCGCCGACCCGCGGGCGACCGGGATGCTTCTGGACGCCCTGGCCGCCACCGGGGTGCTGGCCAAGGAGGGGGACCGCTACCGCTGCACCGAGGCCGGACAGGCCCTGGCCCGGGAGCGGCCCGGGCTCATGCACATGGTGCACCTGTGGGACAGCTGGTCCGGGCTGACTCGGTGCGTGCGCGCCGGCGGCTCCGGACACAAGGGCCCCGGGGGCGGGCAGGTGGAGGACTTCATCGCGGCCATGCACAGCCACGCCCGGGCCGTGGCCGGGGACGCGGTGCGCCTGGTGGGTGCCCGGGGCGTGCGGCGTCTGCTGGACGTGGGCGGGGGCCCGGCGGACTTCGCGGTCGCCTTCGCCCAGGCTGAGCCCGGCCTCTGCGCCGAGGTGCTGGACCGGGCGCCGGTGCTGCCCATCGCCGAAGGGCACATCCGCGCCGCCGGGCTCCAGGACCGGGTCACGGTGCGGGAGGGCGACCTGCGCTCGGACCCGTTCGGGGCCGGCTACGACCTGATCCTGGTCTCGGCCATCTGCCACATGCTGGGCGAGGACGAGAACCAGGACCTGATGGACCGGTGCGTCCGGGCCCTGGCCCCCGGAGGCCGGGTGGCCATCCGGGAGTTCATCCTGGACCCGGACCGGGCCGGGCCGCCCGCCGCGACGATGTTCGCCCTGAACATGCTGGTGAACACCGAGCGGGGCAACGCCTACACCGAGGCGGACTACCGGGTCTGGATGGAGCGGGCCGGGTGCACGGAGATCATTCGGCCCGACCCGCGCGGGGACTGGATCGTCGGGCGACCGTAACGATCACGAAGCCCTGTCCGCCCGCGGAGGCGTCCATGAAGACCGCCCTGTTGTTGGCCTTGTCCTGGTTCGCGCTCCAGGCCGGGGGAAACCCGCCCTGGGATCCGGCCCATGCGGGGGACCTCCGGAAATGGCCGCCAATCCTTCCCGTGGCAATCGGCCAAGTACGGCGCCAAGGTGCTCCCGGGGACCTATGCGGTGCCTTATCCGGCGGTGCTGGCCTTCGACCTGGAGAGGGTCGCCGGCACCTTGCAAAAAGGCCACTAGTCCGGCTCGGCCCGCACAGCAGACTGGGCCTCTGAACCTGCCCTGGGCCCTCACACCCTCCGGCTGTCCCCCACCTCCAGGCGGGACCGCGAGCCCCCGAACAGGCACGAGCGCATCCAGCCCACCAGGGGGATCCGGTCCAGGACACCCCCGGCGCGGCGCACCTCGATCCGGGCGCCGCCGATCTCTCCGGCCCGGCAGGGGCCGTGGGGGCGCACCAGGAGGTGGTCCACCGAGAGCAGCCCGCTCACCTCGAAAATGCCCCGGGAGTGGAACTCGTCCACGTTGCAGTCGCCCTGGACGGTCATCTTGCCGAACACCCGCGCCGTCTCCGCGTCCACCTGCCCCCGCACGTCCAGCTCGCCCATGCAGCTCAGCTTGCGGGCCCGCAGGGCGGCCGCGCAGTCCATCCGGCCCATGACGCTGAAGTCGCCGGCGTCCACCGGGCCGCCCACCCGGGTCTGGCCCATGATGCTGGTGCGGCCGCTCTGCAGGGAACCCCGCACCTGGGCTTCGCCCATGCAGGAGAACGAGCGGCACACCACGTCCCCGTCCATGCGGGTGCGCCCCATCACCGCGATGTCCCGGAAATGGCCGCCGGGGTGGGTGCTCTCCCCCATGAACTTCATGTCGTTTTCCAGGGTCGAAGTCATGGCCTGCCTCCGTCGAGCTTAAGTTTCAGTTCGGTGACCTGGGCGGCCAGGTCGATGCGCGCCACCAGCCGGGCCTCGGGGTCCGGGGCCACCTGGCCCTGGGCCAGGAGGCAGAAGCCGACCCCCTTGTGGCGCAGGAACAGCAGCTGGCCCTGGCCGACGGGGTCCCCCGCGGCCAGGGTCCGCAGCACGCTGGCCCCCTCCTCCCGGGTGAGGCCGCCCTGCTCCATCAGCAGGTCCACGATCCGGGCGGACAGCGCCAGGTGGAACGCCAAGGGATCCGCCGGCGCCAGGGTCTCGGCCAGCAGGTCCAGGGCGGTGCGGGACACCAGGCCGCGCGCCGCCCACTGCTCCGCGGGCAGCCGCAGCCGGGCTGGGCTCGGGGAGAACAGCCCGGCCAGCTCGTCCAGGTTGAGGTCGTCCTTCATGCCCTGGATGTGCGCCACCCGCTCCAGGACCTCGGCCCGGGGAAAGAAGGTCTCCTGCCCGGTGAAGGCGGCCTTCTTCACGAACCAGGCCTCGGGGATCAGGCCCTTGCGCTTCCAGCGGTAGAGCTGGCCGTAGGAGATGCCCGTGAGCTCCAGGAGTTCTTTCTTGGAAATCTGTTCGGGGTCGGGGGGCATCCGGAGTTCCTTGGGGGAAAATGTAACAAAACATTGTTACGCTGCCAATGAAAAAATTGGGCTGCCGTTCGGGGGACTGTCTACCCGCGGGCGCAAGCCCTTGTCTTGCGTGGATTGGAAATTTCAAGAGGAAATCCGGGACCGGGCCGGGCATCCTTGGGCCCCATGGAACCTGATCCGCACCCGGTCCGGCCCGGCCGCTCCCCCCGCGGCGGCTTCGCCCTGGCGGAAGTCCTGGTGGCGGGGTTCATCCTGGCGGTGGGGCTGCTGGGGCTGGCCGCCCTGCAGGTGGCCACGGTGCGGCACCGGGCCGGGTCCTGGTCCCGCCAGACGGCCGTGGCCCTGGGGCTCGGCGCGCTGGAGGCGGGCCTGGCCCAGCTCCGCCTGGAGCGCCTGGACCGGGACGCCGGAGGACCCGGACGGCAGGCCGGGGGCTGGCCCCGGGAGGCGGCCTACGACCGGGAGGGCCGCCCCGCCGGGTCCGCCCCGGCCGGCTTCACCGTGACCCTGACCCGGGCGCCCGGGCCGGGGGCGACCGTGGCGCTGCGGGCGGTGGTGACCTGGATGGAAGGGACGCCGCCGGCGCCCCGCAGCCTGGCCCTGGTCCGGCTGGCGGCGCCCTGAGGTCCCGGTGGCTGCCCGCGGACGGTCCGGCTTTTCCCTCCTGGAGCTCCTGGTGGCGCTGGCGTTCGCCGGAATCCTGCTGGGCGGCATGGTCCGGGTCTGTCTGGCCAGCCTGGACAGCTGGTCCCGGGTCAACCAGGATCTCGCCGCCCAGCGGGCGCTGCGCTGGGCCCTGGACCGGATGGCCGAGGACCTGCGCCTGGCGGGGCACCGGTTCCCGCCCCCGGAAGGGCCTGCCGCTGCGGCGGGCGCCGGCCCGGGCCGGCAGGGCGCGGTCACGCTCCTCCCCGACCAGCCGGTGCGCACCGTCGGGAACCCGTGCCCGCCGGGCCCCGGCGGGGAACTCCGGACCGCCGACGAACTGGGCCTGGTCCTGGACCTGCCGGTGCGGGTCCGGGTGGTGCTGGCCCAGGCCTGCGGGGCGGACCCGTCCCCGGGCGCGGCCCTGACCCCCGTCCCGGCGGTGCGGGTGCGGGCGGCGCAGGCCCTGCGCCTGCGTCCCGGGGACCTGCTGCTGGCTCCGGGGGCCAGGTTCGGGATCGCCGCCGTGGCCCGGGCGACGCGGCTTCCCGCCGGGCAGGCCACCACCGTGCCCCTGGCGGTCGGTGGCGGGGCGCCGGGCTTCACCGCACGGCACCCCGCCGGCACCCCGGTCCAGGTGGTCCGCCCCCTGCGGGTGGTGCGCTACGCGGTGGTGGGTCTGCCCCCGGATCCCGACCCCGGGTCCGCCGGGGCGGTGCCGTGCCTGGTGCGGTTCGAGGCGGACTGCCCCGGTGACGGGACGGCGCCCCGGTGGGACCGGATGCTCTCCGGGCGCCCGGGCCGGGGCTGGGAGGTGCTGGCCCGGCACGTGGCCGCCTTCCGGGTGGACTTCGCCCCCGACGCCCCGCCGGGGTTCCGGGACGCGGCCGCGCGGGTCCAGGTGCGCCTGGAACTCCGCTGCCCCAACCTCCGGGACCGTCCCCCCCGGGGCCAGACCTTGGTGGTGGCGCCCCGCAACTTCGGCCTGGCGGCCCGGTGAGGGCGGCGGCCCAGCGGGGCGGGACCGCCATCCTGGCGGCGTTCCTGCTCCTGGTGCTGATGGCCGGGGCGGGGCTGGCCACCAGCCGCAATGTGGTGCGGGACCTGGCCATGGGCGGGGACGCGGTCCTGGGGGCCCGGGCCGCCTGCGCCGCCGACTCCGGGCTGGAATGGTTCCTGGCCTGGGCCCGGGAGGACCCGGAAAACCTCCGGACCTTCCTGGCCGGCCTGGAAGGGGAGGCGCCCGGGAGCGAGCGTTCGCCGCCCGGAACCCCCCTGGCGCTGGAAACGCCGGAAACTTCCTTCACCCTGGGGTTCCAGCTTCGGGTGGGCCGGCTGGGAGCCTGGACCCGGCCCGGCGCGGAGGGCGAGGCGGAGGAGGTGGTCCTGTGGCGGGTCCGTTCCACCGGCCAGGCCAGGTCGGCGGCCCAGGCACAGGACAAGGCCTTCGTCCAGGCGCGGGAACTGGTGTTCAGCACGCCTCCGCCGGGGCCATCGGCATCCGTGCCGGAGGCCGGTCAGGAACCCGGTTCCGCGTCCGGTGTGGGGGAGGCCGAACCCGCCGCCGGATCGTCAGGCCATCAGACCGGGGCCGGGTGGCAGGTGGAACCCCTCGGCTGGCGGGACCTCTAGGCGACCCAGTCCACCGTTTCCAGTCCCGGCACCCGGCCGAATTCCCGCTGGTTGTGGGTGACGACCGCGAGCCGGTGGGCCAGGGCCACGCTGGCGATCACCAGGTCCCGTTCACCGATGGGCTGGTTCTTGAGCGCCATGCGCAGCCGTGCGTGTTCCTGGGCAGCTTCCCGGTCGAAGGGGAACACCAGGAACGGCTCCAGGAACGCCCGGACATCCTTCAGGTGCTTTTCCGGATACTGGCTGTTGAGGGCGCCGTACCAGAGTTCAGCTTCGTTCATGGCACTGATCCCCACGGCGTCCGGTCCGTACGCCTGGAGCCGGGCCCGGACAGCCGGATGGTGCCTCAGCGTGAAGATGCAGGTATCCGTGTCCAGGAGGAATTTCACAGGGACTCCAGGATCGTGTCCCGGTGCGGGGTGGGCGGGAGTGGTTCAGGAACGGTGAAATCCTCCCCCACCGGCCCGAAACTTTCCCAGTATCCGTTCGGCCAGGCCCGCATGGGCGCGGGGCGGAGGATCACCGTTTCGCCATCCCGGTAGCCGACGGCTTCAGGAGCGTCGATCCGGAGTTCCTTGGGCAACCGCACGGCCTGGCTGCCGCCATGGCGGAAGAGCTTGACGGGATATTCAGGGCCGTCCTTGGTGTGGGGCATGATGTCGCCTCTGTTGTGGATACTAGTATCTACATAACCCTTGTCAAGATCCTCCGGGAAAGGGCGGATGCCTTCCAGCCGTCGTTGTTGTCCCTGAGAGCGGGGCCCAGCCTGCCTGGGGCCGGTCAGGCATCCGGATCCAGAAAGTTGGCTGTATTATTAATTTATTGTTAGCCTTTCGGCTGAGACCCTTGGAAGGATCCCCTGCTGCGCCGGTCAGGACCATGAACCCACCCCCTGGAGCTCGCCCCCCCGTCCCCCCGGGGCCCCGGGAATCCCTTGAGGACTCGGTGTACCGTGCCTCCCTGAGCGAGAGCAACCAGGCCATGGGCGGCGCCGGGTTCCGGGCCGCGGGTCCCGTGGCCCTGGGTCTGTACGGGCTCCTGGGCGCCGCGGGGATCCTGGCGGCCCGCCACGCGGGGCCCGGGCCGAAGGTGGTCCGCTCGGTGGCGCTGGTCCTGCAGGAGGGCCCGGAACCTCCGCTCCTCCGCCCCGCCCCGCCGGCGCCGTCCGCGCCGGCCCCCCCAGCCCGGCCGCGGCCCGCCGCGGCCCCCTCTCCGCCGCCCGCGCCCCGGCCGGCGCCGCAGCCCCCGGCTCCCGCCTCGGCCACGGCCCCGGAGACCGCCCCCACCACCCTGCCCACGGAGGACCACGCCCGGGATCCGGTGCCGGCCGGGGCCCCCGGCGGATCCGAGGCCCCCGGCGGCGGCCCCGCCGCCCGGATTCCCACCCTGGACGTGTCCCAGGTGCGGGTGTCGTTCACCCCGCCCCGGCCCGGCTACCCGCTCCTGGCCCGCAAGGCCGGGGTCCAGGGCAGCGTGCTGGTGGCGATCCGGGTGGGCCCCGACGGGGTGCCCATCTCCGCCCAGGCGGCGGACGGTCCGCTGCTCCTGCGCAAGGCCGCCGAGGCGTTCGCCCTGGGCTACCGGTTCGAGCCCTACCGGGTCAACGGCATGCCCCAGGACTTCCGCTTCAACCTGACCGTCGCCTTCACACTGAACCGGTAACGTTGATTCCACGATGGTTGCGTCTTTTCCCTGCCGTCGTCCCAACCCCTGCTAGGCTCATCTGGTGGAGCAAGGTCGACCCCAATCCTTGAAACTGGTCCCGAAGAAGCAGTTCGGCCAGCACTTCCTCGTCCAGCCGGAGGCAGTCCGGGCCATCGTGGCGGCGGCCTTGGACGCGGACGCCCCCTGCCTGCTGGAGATCGGCCCGGGACCCGGGACCCTCACCGGGCCCCTGCTGGAGGACGGGCGGGACCTGTGGGCGGTGGACCTGGACCCGGAGGCCATCGAGCTGCTCCGGGCCCGGTACGGCCACCTGCCCCACTTCCACCTGGTGCTGGGGGACGCGGTCCAGGCGCCCCTGGAGGCGCCGGGCCCGTTCAGCGTGGTGGGCAACCTCCCGTACAACGCCGCCACCGCCATCCTGACCCGGTTCCTGGTGCAGCCCGTGCCCTGGGCGCGGATGGTGTTCATGTTCCAGCTGGAGGTGGTCCGCAAGCTGCTGGGCCGGCCCGGGGAGAAGGACTACGGCCCGCTGTCGGTCCTGGCCCAGCTCACCTGCCGCATGGAGCGCCTGCTCAAGCTGGGGCCGGGGTCGTTCCGGCCCGCCCCCAAGGTGGATTCCGCCGTGCTGGTGTTCGAGCCCCGGGCCGGCGCCCCGCCCCTGGCGGAACGCCGGGCCCTGCTGGGGCTGCTGCACGCCAGCTTCGCCCACCGTCGCAAGACCCTGGCCAACAACTGGCAGGGGCGCTGGCCGGCCCGGGAAATCCTGGCCTCGGCCGGGCTCGCCCCGGACGTGCGGGCCGAGGCGGTGCCCGTCGCAGCCTGGCCCGGCCTGTTCCGCCTGACCCACTCTTCTACGGTGAACGCCTGATGCAGATCATCTCCCCACCCTTCGAACGCTGGCAGGAACTGCCCGGGCCGGACGAGCTCCGCCTCATCCCCATCGGCGGGCTGGGCGAGTTCGGCATGAACGCGCTGGTGGTACACACCGCCCGCAGCCTGTTCCTGGTGGACTGCGGCCAGCTGTTCCCGTCCGAGGACCAGCCCGGCATCGACAGCGTCATCCCCGACTTCGCCTACCTGGAGCACTTCAACGAGCGCATCGACGCGGTGCTGCTCACCCACGGCCACGAGGACCACCTGGGGGCGCTGCCCTACTTCCTGGAGCGCTGGCCGGTGCCGGTCTACGGCTCGCCCTTCACCATGGGCATCCTGGAGCCCAAGCTGCGCGAGGCCGACCTGTGGAGCTCGCGGCACATGCGGGTGGTGGAGGATTTCGACCGGCTCCCCATCGGCAACGGGGAGATCGAGGCCGAGTGGATCCCGGTCACCCACAGCATCCCCGACGCCTGCGGCATCGCGCTGCACACCCCCATGGGGGTGGTGTTCCACACCGGCGACTACAAGCTGGACCCCACCCCGGTGGACGGGCGGCTCACCGCCACCGCGCGGCTGCGGGAACTGGGGGACGCCGGGGTGGCGGTGCTGCTCTCGGACTCCACCAACATCCTGAACACCGGCCCCACCCCCAGCGAACGGCTGTGCCGGGACGGCCTGCGGGACGCCTTCCGCAAGACTCCCGGCAAGCTGTTCGTGGCCACCTTCAGCTCCAACATCCACCGGGTCCAGACCCTGCTGGACCTGGCCTACGAAGAGAAGCGCAAGGTCTGCCTCCTGGGGCGGTCCATGGAGCGCAACGTGGCGGTGGCCCGGGCCCTGAAGAAGCTGACCCTGCCCGACGACCTGTTCATCGACCCCAAGGAGATCGCCCAGTTCCCGCCCGGGCAGGTGGCGGTCATCTGCACCGGCACCCAGGGGGAGGAGATGAGCGCCCTGGCCCGGATCCTGCGGGGCGAGGTCAGGGGCGTGAAGATGGGCGAGGGGGACCGGCTCCTGCTCAGTTCCCGGGCCATCCCCGGCAACGAGGTGGGCATTTCCCGGCTGCTGGACACCGCCGCCCGGCTGGGCGCCGAGACCACCCTGGAGGGGCTGGGGATCGTCCACGCCAGTGGGCACGGGCACCGGGGCGACTCGGAGCAGATGATCCGGCTGGTGCGCCCGAAATACCTGGCGCCGGTGCACGGCACCTACCGCAACCTGCGCTGCCACGGGCAGGTGGCCGAGGCCCTGGGCCACCCCAAGGACCGCATCCTGCTCCTGGACGGCGGCGAGTGCCTGCAGCTGCACCGGGACGGCAACGCCAACCTGGCCGGCAGCATCCCGGTGGGCAAGTGCTTCGTGGACCAGGGCGTGGACCACATGGTGGACGCCCGGGTCGTCCACGACCGGCTGATCCTGCAGGAAGACGGCATCGTGGTGGCCACCCTGCTGGTGGACCCGGCCACCGGGGAGCTGGCCGGGGATCCGGTGATCGTCTCCCGGGGGTTCGTGATGCTGTCGGACGACCAGGCTTACGGCGAACTGCTGCGCGGCACCGTGCGCACCGCCTTCGAGGAAGCCCCCCCGGAGATCCGGCGCAACAAGGAGCTGCTGATCGAGCTGCTGCGCCAGGCCCTGCGCCGGATCATCCGCAAGACCACCCAGACCCGGCCGGTGGTGGTGCCGATGATTCTCGAAACGACCCAGGCCTGAGGTCCCGCCTCTGTGGGATGATTGGGCCCATGATCACGTTCCTGCTCATTCGCCACGGCATCGCCGAGGACCCCCGGTCCGGGCTGCGCGACCAGGACCGGGCCCTCACCCCCGAAGGCTGGGACAAGACCCGCGCCGCCATGCGCGGGCTGATGGCCCGGGGCTACGTCCCGACCCGGGGCGTGGCCAGCCCCTACCGCCGGGCCGCCGAGACCCTGGTCTGCCTGCGGGAGGCCACCGCCGACGGGTTCCCGGTGGCCTGCTGGGAGGGCCTGGAGCCCGCATCCAGCCTGGCCGAGGCCGAGGACTGGCTGCGCGCCCTGGCGGCCGAGGCCCAGCCGTTCGACACCTTCGCCGTGGTGGGGCACCAGCCCTTCATGTCCGAACTGATCCACCGTCTCACCGGGGAGGTGGTGGAGATGAAGAAGGCCGGGACGGCGGTGCTGCACTGGAACGGCGCGGGGTTCGAGCTGGCCGCCCGGTTCTCCCCGGCGGAATTGCGGAGCGAGGCGTGAAGGCCGCCCTGCCCGGGGGCGTGCGCCTGCACTACCGGGTCCAGGGCAATCCGGACGGGCCCTGGCTGGTGCTGCTCAACGGCCTGCTCGCGGACACCACCATGTGGGCCGGCGCCCTCAAGGGCCTCACCGCGCGGCACCGGGTGCTGACCTTCGACGGCCGGGGCCAGGGCCGGTCCGACGCTCCCCCCGAAGGCCCCTACCCGCCGCCGCTCCTGGCCCAGGACGCCTGGGAGCTCATGGCGGCCCTGGGCGTCCGCCGGCCCTGGCTGGCCGGTCTCTCCAACGGCAGCTCCATCGGCCTGGAGCTGCTGGCCGGGCACCCCGGCGCCTTCCGGGGCGCGGTGCTGGTCAGCGCCGTGCCGCGCAGCGACTTCCCCATGGCCCTGCGGCTGCGCCACTGGCTGCAGTGCCTGGAGTTGGGCGGGCCCGGGCTGCTGTTCGACGCAGCCGCTCCGGTCCTGTGGGGGGACGGTTTCCTGGCCCGGCGTCACCGGGTCCTGAAAGATTATTTTCTGAAACAAAAATATATGAATGAACCTTTACACGGATCCCGCCATCAAATAGATGGCGCTCTTCAATGGGACATTCGGCCAAGACTGGGGGCGGTCCGGGATCCGGTCCTGCTCCTGGCCGGAGCCGAAGACCTGTTGACGCCGGTATGGAAATGCCTGGAAACTGCGAAGCTGATACCCCATTCCCGGTTCGAGGTCCTGCCCGGAACCGGCCACGCCTATCCGGTGGAAAATCCTTTGGAATTCGGCCGACGGGTTTGTGAATTTACCAGTATATGATTGACTAAACAATAAAAAAATTGGTGCGGCGGCAGATTTTGCGCTATCATTTTCAATCCCAAAGCGATCAACCGGTCCCATTCCCCTCCGAGGGAGATCTATGCTAATTGAATCCCAAGCGCCTGCCGTTCTGAGCCTCCAGGAATTGAAGGAACAGTCCATCGGTCGGCTCGCGGAGATGGCCAAGGCCTACCGGATCGAAAGTCCGCTTTCCATGCGCAAGCAGGAGCTGATCTTCCGGTTGCTGGAAGCCCAGGCGCAGCGGGAAGGCATGTTCTTCGCGGAAGGCGTTCTGGAGGTCCTCCCGGAGGGCTTCGGCTTCCTGCGCGCCCCCGAGCACAACTATCTTGCGGGGTCCGACGACATCTACGTCTCCCCCAGCCAGATCCGCAAATTCAATCTCCGTTCGGGCGACACCCTGTCCGGCATGATCCGTCCGCCCAAGGGCGAGGAGAAGTTCTTCGCCATGCTGCGGATCGACGCCATCAATTTCGATCCGCCCGGCGCCGCCAAGGACCGCACCCATTTCGACAACCTGATCCCCCTCTACCCCACCGGCATGCTGAAGATGGAGCGGGACACCCAGGAGCTGTCCACCCGGGTGATGGACCTGATGACGCCCCTGGGCAAGGGCCAGCGCGCCCTGATCGTGGCCCCGCCCCGCACCGGCAAGACGGTGCTGATGCAGAACATCGCCAACAGCATCACCCTGAACCACCCGGAGGTGTTCCTGATCGTGCTGCTCATCGACGAACGCCCGGAGGAAGTCACCGACATGGAGCGCAACGTCAAGGGCGAAGTCATCTCCAGCACCTTCGACGAGCCCGCCACCCGCCACGTGCAGGTGGCCGAGATGGTCATCGAGAAGGCCAAGCGCCTGGTGGAGCACAAGAAGGACGTGGTGATCCTGCTGGACTCCATCACCCGCCTGGCCCGGGCCTACAACACCGTGGTGCCCCTGTCCGGCAAGGTGCTCTCCGGCGGCGTGGACTCCAACGCCCTGCAGCGGCCCAAGCGGTTCTTCGGGGCGGCGCGGAACATCGAGGGGGGCGGGTCGCTCACCATAATCGCCACCGCGCTGATCGAGACCGGCTCGCGCATGGACGAGGTGATCTTCGAGGAGTTCAAGGGCACCGGCAACAGCGAGATCTGCCTGGACCGCAAGCTCAGCGACAAGCGCATCTTCCCGGCCATGGACATCCAGAAGTCCGGCACCCGCAAGGAGGACCTGCTCATCGAGCCCCCGCGCCTGGCCAAGATCTGGGTGCTGCGCAAGATCCTCAGCTCCAGCGGCCCGGTGGAGAGCATGGAACTGCTCCTGGACCGCCTGGGCAAGAGCCGCAACAACGACGACTTCCTGGCCAACCTGCAGGACAACGCGGGACGGCGCTAGCAGCCATTGCAGGCTTCGCCTGCTGCGGCTGCTTGTGCCTGGCACGGGCGACCGAAGCGGGCAGGATCAAACGGTGCTAAGTTCCCATCCCCACCGTGGCCTCGTGGATCCAGGGCTCCAGGCCCGGCGCCAGGTAGAAACGCGGGCGGAGCAGGTCGTCGTCGGGCGCGATCATCCCATCCAGCACGGCCTGTCTGGCCAGGGGCGTGCCGGGGTAGATGCGGATGCCGATGGTGACCTTGAGGCCGTCCAGGTCCAGGCCCTTGGCGAAGGCCAGGCTCTGCTCCACGGTCTCCCGGGTCTCGCCGGGGCCGCCCAGGAGCAGGAAGCCCATGCGGCGGATGCCGTGGCGCTTGAGCAGGGCGACCGTGCGGCGCACGTCGTCGGGGGTGTAGTGCTTGTTCATGCCCCGCAGGATGGCCTCGCAGCCGCTCTCGAAGCCCAGGCTCACCTCCACGCAGCCGGAGGCGGCCATGGCCTTCACCAGCATCTCGCCCACCGGCCGGGGGTAGAGGATGCAGCGCCAGGAGACGCCCGGGGGCAGGGTGCGCAGCCCGGAGCACAGTGCGAAAGCCTCGGCTTCGGGCACGTTGAAGTTGTTGTCCACGAAGTAGAACCGGCGGAAGCCGCGGTCCACCAGGGCGCGCAGGGTGTCCAGCACCTGGGGGACCGAGCGCTGGCGCAGGGCGCGGCCCTGGATCAGAGCGGTGGAACAGTACGAGCAGTCGTTGGGGCACCCGCGCCGGGTCTGCACCGGCACCCAGATGTCGGCCACGCCCAGGTCGGCGTAGCGCTCCAGGGCCGGGTCCCACAGGGGCAGCCCGTCCAGGTCCCGGGCCTCGGCCCGGCCGCCGCCGCCGGCCTTTCCGGCCAGGTAGACGCCGGGGACGCCCCGGGGATCCAGCCCGGACCTCAGGTGGGCCAGCAGGGCCGGGAAGGCCGCCTCCCCGTCGCCCCGGACCCCGTAGTCGGCCCCCAGGTAGTCCAGGGCGGCCCGGGGGAACAGGCTGTAGCCCGCCCCGCCCAGCACGACGGGAGCCGCGGAGTGGGCCCGGCAGGCCGCCACCACCTCCCGGGCCTGCTCCAGCAGGAAGCGCGGGTTCTGGGCGTTCTGGTCGTCGATGTTGCGGATGGAGACGCCGATCACCTCGGGCGTGGCGCGCTCGATGGCCTGGCGCACGCTGAGGCCCACGTCCACCGACCCCAGCAGGTCCAGGAAGGCCACCTGGTGCCCGGCCTGGCGGGTGGCCGCGGCCACCAGGCCCAGACCCAGGGGGATGGTCACCATGCTGATGCGCTCGGTGTTGGCGGAGATGAGCAGGACGCGCACCGTGACCTCCGGGACGGGAATGGTTGCCATTGTGAAGCCGGCGGGCGGGCGCGGCCACGGCAACCTTCGGCAAGTGCAGAATTGAATAAAATGTTAATCAATAGTGTCTGGCCTGGGTTCCTGGAAGGTTTAATTTAATGAAACATCTCTCGGATGCGGGGTGACCTATGAACCTTCACGCCGGCAAGACCAGGACCGGAACCGTCGCCCATGCACCCGACCTCCACTTCAGGAGTGCCTCCAGCCGCCGGATCGGGGTGCTGCGCTGGCTGAGGCATTTCCACGCCTGGATCGGCCTTGGGCGGCGCGGCCTTCGGGCTGTTGTTCGGCATCACCGGCTTCCTCCAGAACCACCGGGGGCTCTTGTCGCATACTTACCGGGTGGTTCGTGGCGACCGTCTGCGCCCGATCCTCCTGGCCATGCACGCCTGGGGCACGGCCCACCTGCTAGGAGCCCCCATGCGCATCCGCCCCTTCGCCCTGGAACGGTACTTCGCCCGGCACGAATTCACCGCCCGGCGCCTCATGGGCAGCTCCGATCCCGAGGCCATGCCCGTGGGCGAGCTGCTGGCCATGGAGCCGGGAGCCGCGGAGGGTCTGCAGCGCCTGTGGCTGGGCTACACCGAGTACCCCGGGGACCCGGGCCTGCGCAAGGATGTGGCCGCGCAGTACGAGACCGCGACCCCGGACGACATCCTGGTGTTCACGGGAGCCCAGGAGCCCATCTTCGCGTTCATGAACGTGGCCCTGGGGCCGGGGGACCACCTGGTGGCCCACAGCCCCGGGTACCAGTCCCACTTCGAGGTGGCCCGGGCCATGGGGGCGGAGGTGTCGCTGTGGCCGGGCGACCCGGACCACGGCTGGGCCCCGGATCCCGCCGACCTCAAGCGCCTGCTGCGGCCCAATACCAAGGCCATCCTGGTGTGCACCCCGCACAACCCCACCGGGTACCTGTTCGACCCGGACCCGTGGCGGGAGGTGGTGGAGATCGCCCGCCAGGCCGGGGTGTGGCTGCTCTCGGACGAGGTCTACCGGGGCCTGGAGCACGACCCCGCCCGGCGCCTGCCGTCGGCCTTCGACCGCTACGAGCGGGCGGTGACTGTGAACTGTCTGTCCAAGGCCTACGGCCTGGCCGGGCTGCGCCTGGGCTGGCTGGCCGTGCGGGACCGTGCTCTGCGCGCGGAACTGTCCGCCTTCAAGGACTACTTGACCATCTGCGTGCCCGCCCCCAGCGAGTTCCTGGGCGCCATCGCCGTCCGCCACTCGGAGGCATTGTTCGAACGCAGCCGCCGGCGCCTGCTAACCAACCTGGACCTGTTCGCGGCCTTCACCGAGCGCCATCCGGACATGTTCGCCTGGGAGCGCCCCCGGGCCGGGTCGGTCACCTTCCCCCGCCTGCGCCAGGGCGGCGCCGAGGCCTTCTGCGAGAAGCTGGTGCTGGAGACCGGCATCATGCTGGTGCCCAGCGGGCGGTTCGACTATGGGGATGAACATATCCGGGTCGGATACGGGCGGAAGGATTTCGCGGAGGGGTTGGCGGAGCTGGAGGCCTACATGGGGCAGTAGCGTCCCGCGCGCACTTAGGTCCCCTTTGGGGACCTAAGCACGACGACTACAGCGCTTGGATCCACATCAAGTGGATCCAAGTGCTGTAGTCGCCTCCAGGAACCGGTCGATGTCCTCCGGCGTGTTGTGCCAGTGGGGCGCCACCCGGATGCGCCCGAGCCGGAAGGAGACGATCACCCGGGCCGCCTTCAGGCGCTCCACCAAGGCCTCGTCACAGGCCGGGTCCAGGTGCCCGTCCACCGGCACCTGGCGCACCTGCACGCCCCGGCGGGCCAGGTTCAGGGCGGCGGTGACCACCCCGGGGAAGTCGTCGGCCGGCACCACCAGGTTGTCGCCGGGCCGCCAGTCGATCCCGTTCAGGAAGCCCGAGAGGCCGTCGGTGGTGGTGGGGACGAAACCGAGCGATCCCGGCGGGACCCCCAGCAGGGCGCCGGCCTTGGCCCGCAGCCCGGCGGTGTCGTAGTCCGGCCGGCCGGCCTGGTACAGGTGGAACACCCGCTCCCGATCCTCCACGTAGCCGCGCAGCGCCTGGGCCGAGCGCAAGGGCAGGGGCGAGGAGGCCGCGTGGTTGAGGTAGGCCGATTCGCGGGCCCGGGACATCTCCCGGACCGCCAGTTCGTGCAGCGCCAGCATCGGAAGGGCTCCTTGTCCAAGGGGTGGGATCCACCCATTGTGCGCCCGCCCGTCCTGGAAGCAAGACCGTCCGGAACTCACAGCGGCCACTTCCCCGCCCCCTCCCGCAGCATCACCGGCTCGTCGCCGGTGAGGTCCACCACGGTGCTGGCGAGCCCCGCCGGCTGGCCGCAGTCCACCACCAGGTCCAGCAGGTGCCCCATCTCCTCCTGGATCTCCCAGGCGGTCTGGAGCGGAGGCTCCCCGGCCAGGTTGCAGCTGGTGGTGATGATCGGCTCGTCCATCAGCCGGGTGATCTCCCGGCAGAAGGTGTGGTCCGGGATGCGCAGGCCCACGGTCTGCTTGTTCTGCAGGTAGCGCGGCACCTCGCGGCTGCAGCCCAGCACGGCGGTGTAGGGGCCCGGGAACATCTGCTTGAGGATGCGGAAGGTGGGGGTGTCCAGGTGGCGGGTGTAGCGGCAGAGCATCTCCATGCCCGAACAGAGGATGGACATGGGCTTCTTGGGATCGCGGCCCTTCATGGCCTGGATCCGGTCCACCGCCCGCTTGCGGGACACCAGGCAGCCCAGGCCGTACAGGGTGTCGGTGGGGTAGGCGATCACCCCGTCCCGCTGGAGCACCTCGGCGATGCGCTCCAGGTGGCGGGACTGGGGGGTGTCCGGGTGGAGGGACAGGATCATGGAGTCTCCAGCTTACTCCACCGGGCCCGCCCCGGGCTCGGGTGCTCCGCCGGCGCCTGGAAGAACCGTTCCGCCACGCGCGGGTCCAGGGGGGCCTGGACGCCGGCGCGGCGCGCCTGGAGGGCCAGCAGGGCCACCGCCGTGAGGGCGTCGGTGATCTCCCCGGCCAGCACGCGGGCCACACACTGGGCGAAAGGCTCCCGGTGCACCATCAGCTCCTCGTCCAGCTCCGGCGCGTGCCCCTCCGGCGCCTCCCGCAGGTCCCTCGCCAGGAACAGGAAGGCCTCCTCGTCGGTGCTGGAGTTGCTGTTGTGGGCCAGGGCCAGGGGCTCCCAGACCCCGGCGGTCAGCCCGGCCTCCTCCCGCAGTTCCCGCTGCATGGTGGTGAAGGGGCTCTCGTGCTCCTCCCCGCCCCCCTCCGGCAGCTCCCAGGTGTAGGCTTCCAGCGGATAGCGCCACTGTCCCACCAGCACCACCCGGTCCAGCTCGTCCAGGGCCACCACCCCGCACCCGGCGCGCCGGAACCCGCACACCGCGTAGCGCCCCTCCGCCCCCCGCCGGTGCCGGAACCGGTCCTCCCGCACCCGGATCCAGGGCGAGTCGTACACCTCCCTCCGGCTCAGGACCGTGTAGGGATTGGCGTTCCGGGGGCAGGGGAGGGGGGTGAGCTCGTCCATGTCTCCAGGGTACCAAGAACCCGAGACTACGGCATGGTGCGACCCCACCACCCTCTTCCGTGTTCCCGCCCTCCCGCGCCGACCCAACGCGGGTCCCCCGGGAAGGCGCCGACCACGTTTGCCGTGCTCCGAGACGTCTGCATCATGGGTTGTGGTTTCCTGGACGCGCGGGTTCCGGGCGCGAAAAGCGGTACGGGACCTTGACTGGGGACGTTTCCCTGGACGGCAATCCGTGTTGAGTCAACCCCCCGCAGCGAAGCGAGGAGGGATTGACGCAACACGGTACGATTGGGTCGGCGCCTCCCTGGGGAACCCGCGGTGGGTCGGCGCGAAAGCACTGGGACGGACGAAAACCAAGGTCCCCGCGGAGCGAATGCCCACGCGGGGACGGATGGCCGGGTGGGCTCGGCGCCCTCCCGGACGGACCTACCGGCGCAGGCCGAGCCGCTCGATGAGCGTGGCGTAACGGGTCTTGTCCTTGCGCCGCAGGTAGTCCAGCAGGCGGCGGCGCTGGCCGACCATGATCATGAGGCCACGGCGGCTGTGGTAGTCCTTGGTGTGGACCTTGAAGTGCTCGGTGAGGTCGTTGATGCGCTTGGTGAGGAGGGCCACCTGCACCTCCGGCGAACCGGTGTCGCTCTCGTGCTGCTTGTAGTCCTCGATGATGATCTTCTTCTGCTCGACGTTCAGGGCCATGGTCCGGCTCCTTTTCGGGGTGGCGTCCCGTCACCGTGTGGCCCAGCCCCGCGCCGAGCCATGGTCGAGTCCGGATGCCCCCGGACGGGTCGGGTCCGCTCCCGGGCCCGGTTGCGGACGCCCCGGAGCCGTCCGGGGCGTCTGTCAAAGTGGTGCGGATAAAGGGACTCGAACCCCCACGACCGTAAAGTCACTAGTACCTGAAACTAGCGCGTCTACCAATTCCGCCATATCCGCTCAGGCTGCTGTTCTCCCGCGAGAGCTCATCATGTCTGAAACTCAATCGTAGTGCGGACCCTTGACGGTTGCAAGCAGAAAAACACAAGGGGCTTCCCCTTACCAGTCCTTGTAGGGGACGCCGTTGGATCCAGTCCCCGGGGCCAGGCTGTAGACGTCGAAGACATTGCCGCCGCCCCAGCCGGTGCTGATGGGGTCGTCGCCGATGGCCCGCATTCCCCACTCGGCCTTGTCGGTGAAGGGGTCCACCGGGATCCGGCGCAGGAAGCGGATCTTGGTGGTCTTGCCGGTCTGGTTGACTCCCTCCACCAGGATGTCCAGGGATTCCGGGTAGCCGTTGTTCTCGGGCGCGGGCGCCTTGATCTTCTGCTGGTCCACGGCGGCCTTGTAGGTGTCGATGGCGGTGCGCATCTCCCGCAGGTCCCGGTGCAGCTCCAGCTCCTTCTGCCGGCGGATCCCGTTCCTGGCCATGGGCATCACCGCGCTGGCGAGGATCATCAGCACGGTGACGGTCACCAGCATCTCCAGGAGGGTGAATCCGGGTCGGGACTTCATGAGGGCCTTCCAGGTCATTTCACCATGATCAGGCTGTTGGAGATGCGCGCCGGGATCGGGTTGCTGCCCACCAGGTACTGGCCGCCCTGGATCAGGATGGGGGCCGGGCCGGTGGCGACCGCCTCCAGGTCGAGCACCGCGAAGGTGCCGCTGTCCATGGTAGCGGTCTTGCGGCTGAACGTGAGATTCAGGATCCCGTTCGCGTCCGGGGTCGGGCTGCCGGTCAGGGTGCCGCCTTCGCCGGTGAGGAACTCCCCGGCGGAGACGCCCCTGACGGTCAGCCTGGGATCCACCTTGATCTGCATGGTCCCGCTGGTGAGGCCCTGGGCGCCGCTGGCGAACAGGCTCACCTTGACCCTCTGGCCCTTGGGCACGTCCAGGGCGATGGGGTTCATGAAGAACACCAGGTCGCCGGTCTCAGCCATGGCGGCCTTGAGGTCGGCGGGCGGGCCGCCGGCGGCTTCGGGGCTGGCCGAGGCGGGCGGAGTCGCGCCGGGGACCTCGGGTCCGGCCGGGGCGGGCGGCGCCGGGTTGGCGGCGTCGGGACCGGCGGGTGCGGGCGCGGCCTGCGCCGGGGCGGCACCTTCAGGCGCGGCGGCCGGGACCGGGAGCTTGGGCGCCGCGGGCGGGGCGGCCGGGGCGGGGGTCCGGGCCTCGGGCGCGGGCGCGTTGGCGCCGGGCTTGGCGGCTTGCGGCGAGAACGGCTTGTTCGCGTTGGGGGCGAGGTCCGGGTCGAACGCCTCGAAGTCCTCCTCGGCCAGGTCCGGCTTGCGCACCACCACCGCCCGGATGGTCAGGAGCACGTCCTTCTTCTCATCGGTATTGTTGTGGTAGCCCAGCAGGTCGCCCAGCACCGGGATGTTGGTGATGCCCCAGACGCCTTGGAGGTTCTTCTGCTCCTCTTCCTTGAGCATGCCGCCGAAGATGGCGGTTTCGCCGTCGCGCAGGCGGGCGGAGGTCTTGATGACCCGCTGGCTGAAGTTGGGCCGCCCGGGATCGCCGGTTCCCAGCAGGGTCTTGACCTCGGACTCCAGGTCGATGGTGATGTCGCCGTTGAAGTGGACCCTGGGCTTGACCTTGATCTTCACGCCCACGTCCTCGTAGCTGTAGGAGGTCTGGGCGGTGAGGGTCCCGGCGATGCTGGGGGTGGTGGTGGAGGGCGTGGTGGCGGTCGGGGTGGTGGTGGAGGCGCCGATGCCGGGGATGCCGATGCTGGACTGGGTGGTGCTGATCTTGTCGCTGATGTTCACTTCCCCGGTCTCGCCGGAGACCACCCGCACGTTGGGGTTGGCCAGAAGCCTCGTGGAGCCCAGCTGCTTGAGCATGTCCAGGCGCAGGCTGGGGAACAGGAACTGCAGGGAGCTCTTGCTGATGCGCAGGGAGCCGGTGGTCTGGTTGGCGCCGGAGCCGCCGCTGCTGGCGGTGGCGCCGATGGCGTAGGCGCTGGTGGTCGGGTCGAGGACGTTGATCAGGGGCAGCAGTCCGACCTTCTCCGTGTCGCTGGTGGCCACCTCGAGCAGCTCCAGGTAGATCATCACCTCGGCCTTGGCCTTGTCCAGCTGGTTGACGATCCGCTGGGCGATGGCCAGGTCGGTGGGCTTGGCCAGCACGGTGATGGCGTTCAGCCGCTTGTCGATGAACACCCGCAGCTGGGGCAGCAGGGCGTTGAAGATCTGGCGCACGTTGTCCACTTCGGCGTTGGACAGGTAGAAGGTGCGGATCAGCTTGTTCTCGTACTCCTGCAGGTTCTGGGGGGTCTTCTTGAACACCATGATGGTGTTGGTGTCCAGCACCTTGTAGAACAGGTCGCTCTGCAGCATCAGGGTGTCCAGCACCCGCTGGAAGGGGAGCCCGCGCAGGTCCACCGAGACCTGCTGGTCCTGGCTGGAGGCGGAGGAGTGCAGGACGATGTTGATCCCGGAGTTCTTGCTCAGCTGCAGGAAGATCTCCTTGAGGCTGGTCTTGCGGGTGAAGTTCAGGTCCATGCCTTCCAGGGAGCGGGGGTTGATGGGCAGGATCGTCTTGGCTTCGCCCTTGGCCCGCTGGGCGTCGATGCTCTCCTCGGCCTCCGTCCGGGCCCGGCGCTGCTCCGCCGCCCGCTCCAGGCGGTTCAGCCAGTCCACCGCCACGGCGTTGGAGGGATCCAGCACCACCGCCAGGCCGACTTCCCGGGCCACGTCCTCGTCGCGCCCGAACTTCTCCGCCTCCTTGGCCTTTTTCAGGTGCTGCTCGGCCGCCAGGGGCGCCGAGCGCGTGGCCCCGAGCCTGGCTTTCAGATTGTCCGGGTCCTTGATCAGGGCCTTGCGGTACTCGGCCAGGGCGTCGTCGTAGCGGCCTTCCTCGTAGGCCGTGTTGGCCTTGTGCAGACCGCAGGCCAAGGTGGTCATGACCAGGCAGAGGGAGGCGGCCACGGTCCGGGTCAGGGCGGGTCTGGTGAAGCGACGGATGGACATCGGATGGTTCCCCTGCAGGGTTTCAGAATTCATTGACCGGGGCCTGGCCGACCCGGCCGCCCGTTCCCGAGGCGTCCACGGCGTCCAGTTTGGTCCGGAGGTCGGAGTACTTCAGGTTCTGGAATTCGGCCGCCAGATCGGAGAGCTTGACCAGCCGCCAATGGGGGTTGGCCAGGTCGCCCTGCTTGATGGTGACCGGATCCTCGCCGCGCATGAAGGCGCCCAGCCGCCCGGCGGTGGCGCTCCCCAGGTAGCCCAGGTAGCGCAGGTCCTGGGGCCGGGTGGCGTTCTCCGCGGCCCGGCCCTGGCGCAGCTGCTCCGCCGCGATCTGCTCCGGGGTGGGCGGGGGCGGCGGCGGCGGAGCCGGTGGCGGCGGAGGCGGGGGCGGGCCTTCGAAGGTGAACAGGTCGCGGTACATCCGGGCCTCGGTGGGCAGCTGCCCGGCCTGGCCCAGGGTGGAGAGGTCGGGCAGCTTGGCCAGCTCCCGCGCCTGGCGCTCGTCCAGGACCAGGCTGCCGCCCCGGGCCCGGCCCGCGCCCTGCCCGGGGCGGGCGGGGGTCGAGGACGGCCAGAGCAGGTAGGCCAGCACCGGGATGCAGACCAGGCCCACCTGCAGCCGGCGGTTGGCCTTGATCTCCTGCAGCCAGGCCTTGGGCTCGGTCCCCTTGATCGCCGGGCTCATGACCCCTCCCCTTCGTGCGGCTCGGCCGGGGCCGAGGACTGCCGGAACGCCCGGAGGGTGATGGTCAGGTGGGCGCCCTCGGGCGACTCCTCCAGCTTGGCGCCCACCACGGCGAAGGGCAGCTTGCTTTCCTCCAGGCCCAGCATGAAGGCCTTCAGCTTGCTGTACACGCCCATGGCGGCGAACTCCACGTCCACCGACTCCAGGGCGCTGCCCTTGGTGCCCTCCTTGGCCGGAGCGCCGTACTTCACCGACAGCAGCCGCACCTCGTCTTTGCGGGCCAGGTCGTACAGGCTCTGGCTGAGCTTCCAGTGCAGCTTCCCGACCCCCTCGGCCGGCATGTTCTGCAGGAGCTCGTCCAGGGTCTTGCGGTCCGCCTTGATGCGGTCCGCCTCGGCCTGGGCGTTCTTCAGGTCGCGGATCTGGCGGTCGTAGGCGGTGGAGGCCTCCTTGAGGGCCTTGTCGGTCTGCAGGCGCCGCTGGGAGGCGTCCGGCAGCAGGAAGACGGCGGTCAGCAGGCCCGCCGCCGCCAGGATGGCGCCGCCGGCCAGGCGGAACGCGCTCGCTCGCAGGGTGGCGGTCATGGGGCGTCCTCCTGGGGCGCGGGCTGGGGCCTGGCCGGCCGGGGCGCGCCGGGGTTCATCCGGTTCAGGAAGTCGCGGCGGGCCCGGGCCTGGGGGGTATCCTCTTCGCCGGCCGGCGCGACGCGCTGCGGGGCGGACCGGGGAGCCAGGGTCGGCGCGGGCCGCTGGGGCGCCGGCGGCACGGCGACGCCCCGCCCCTGGGCGGGCGCCGCGGGGGCGGCCCCGGGCCTGCCGGCCGCCGCCGGCGCGGGCCGCGCGGCCCCGGCCTTCCCGGCGACCCCTCCGGGGATGGGCGAGGCGGACGGATGTTTGGGCGGCGGCCCGTACTTGGGCAAGGGCACGTACGGGGGCGGGTTGGAGGAGGCGGCCAGGGTGTAGTCGAATTCGACCCCGCCGCCCTGGCGCTCGCCTTCCCGCTCCAGGATCACCTGCTCGAAGAAGGGGTTCTTCTCCAGGGCCTGCACGAACTCGGCCTCAGCCTCCCGGGACCGGGCTTCGCCCTTGATCTTGAGCTGGACCTTGCGGTCGCTGCCCCGGTTGCGCTGGACGCTCTTGAGCCGGACGTCCTGGACCAGGCTGCGCTCCAGTTCCGCGGTGAGCCGGGACCAGGGCAGGCTGCGTTCGGTGAAGATGCGCTCCGCCAGCCGCCACCTGGGCAGTTCCTTGGCCACGTCGATGCCGCGCAGCTCCGACAGGACCCGGGCCTGGGCGTCGGCCGCCGTGCGGGTCCGGGTGTTCAGGTTGCCGGCCAGTTTTCCGGAGTGGGCGGCCGCCTGGTAGCCCATCCAGGTGAAGCCCAGGGAACCGGCCAGGATCAGGCCGCCCAGGGCCAGGGCGGACCAGCCGATGGCCACGTGATGGGTGCGCCAGAAGTTGGTGGGCGGGGCGAGGTCGAGCCTCAGTACGGAGACGGCCATCAGGCGATCTCCTGGGCCGGGATCTCGGGCTGGATGATCCGGATGGGCAGGCCGCAGTCGGGCCAGTGGGCCGGGCCCCAGACGTGCAGGTCCTGGGGGGAGCGGGCGTCCCGCTGGAGGTAGGCGATGGTGGGGAGCACCCGTTCCTGGTTCCAGGCGGCGGCGGGAGCGGGCTCGTTCCACTGGCGGAGCAGGGTCAGGCCCCGGCCCCAGGCCACCAGGGTCCCGGTGAACAGGTCCCCGTCCCGGGCGGCCAGGGACAGCAGCAGGCCCGGGATCTCCCGGGTGGGGGCGAGGCGGTTGTACAGCCACAGCCAGCGGGGCACCAGGCTGTGCATGGGCCGGCCCGATGCCGCGGCCGCCTGGACCCAGCCGTCCCGCAGGGCCTGGGGCATCCCGGCCAGGAGCCAGGCGTTCTCCTCCAGGGCCAGGGCCTGCACGAACTGGGGGCCGTCCAGGAGGAGGTCCTGGCTGTAGCGCCACCGGAAGAAGGCTTCCCGGGCCTCGGTGCCGGGCGGGATTTCCACGATGTCCCGCAGCAGCAGGGTCGGAACCCACAGGTCATCCACCACCCACCGGGTCGGGCCCGCGGGCAGGACGCCCAGGATCCGGGCCAGCTCGTCCCCCTGGGGGAGGTCGGAGCATGGGTGGAACTGGCCCCCGGCGTGGACGCGCCCGGGCTCCAGCCATACCATGGAGGCATGCCTCTGCCCTGGTCCCGGAATCCTCATCGGCCGCCGTCCCTGCCGCTGGGGCGGAGCATGAATGACCAAATGATTCCAGGAATGCTTGCCACAGATACTCCAGTGAAGGGTCGACGGGCCAGTTTAGCGCCCGGGAGACTCCTTCAAAAGATGGAAGTTTTTTACACGTGAACAGTATAGGTACCGGACACTGCCGCGGGAGTTGCCAGTTTGCGACTTATTGCCCTTGAAGTTCACGGATTCAAGTCCTTCGCGGACCCCCAGAAGCTGAGCTTCCCGCCCGGGATGACGGCCGTCGTCGGACCCAACGGGTGTGGCAAGTCCAACATCTCCGACGCACTGGCCTGGGTGCTGGGGGAGCAGCGTGCCACCCTGTTGCGCGGCGCCGAGATGGCCGACGTGATCTTCGCCGGCACCGGGCAGCGCAAGCCCATGGGCCTGGCCGAGGTGAAGCTCACCCTGGAGATGCCCGACCCCGCGCTGGCCGGGGCGACCCGGGAGACCACCGTGTCCCGCCGCCTGTACCGGGATACCGGCAGCGACTACCGCATCAACGGGCGGGAGTGCCGGCTCAAGGACGTCCAGGATCTGCTCATGGACACCGGCATGGGCACCCGGGCCTATTCATTCATCCAGCAGGGGCAGATCGACCTGATCCTGTCGTCCAAGCCCAAGGACCGGCGCTCGCTGCTGGAGGAGGCGGCCGGCATCACCCGTTATAAAGTCAGGCGCGGGGACGCCGAGCGGCGGCTGGAGGACACCCGGGCCAACCTCCTGCGCCTGGACGACATCCTCTACGAGCTGGGCAAGCAGCAGGACACCCTCAAGCGCCAGGCGGCCAAGGCCCGGCGGGCCCAGGACCTGGACGCGGCCATCAAGTCCACCCAGCGGATCCTGCTGGCGGGCAAGGCCATGGAGCTGGAGGCCGCCCGGGAGGCCATCGGCGCCACCCTGGACGACCTGGAACGGCGGATCGCCACCCTCACCGCCCAGGTCTCGGAGCAGAACTCGGAAGTGGAGCGCCGGCGCCTGGCCCTGGACGAGCTGACCCGCCAGCAGGAGCGCCGCGGCCGCGCCATCCTGGGCCTGGACCAGCGCTGCGGCCTGCTGGAGCAGGACCGGGGCTTCCAGCGGGAGCGGATCGAGGACGCCCGGGCCCTGGGCGTCCAGCGGTCGCAGCGCCTGGCGGAGCTCTCGGAGCGCAGCGGGGATTCCGAGGCGGAACTGGCCCGGCTGCAGGCGGCCCTGGCCGACGCCGGGGCCGCCCTGGAGGCCCGGGAGTCCCTGGTGGCCGAGGCGGAGGAGGCCGCCGCCCTGGCCGGGGGCGCCCTGCGCCGGGTGGAGGCCGAGCTGAAGGAGCTGCGGGCCCGGAAGGCCGAGGCGGAGAAAGAGGCCCTGGCGGCCGGCCGGCGGCGCCAGGCCCTGCACCAGGAGATCGCCCAGCGCACGGGCCGGCTGGACACCCTGAACCACGAGGAGGCCATGCGCGCCCCCCGGCTGGAGTCGCTCCAGGGCGACCAGAAGCGCCTGGCCCGGGAGGAGGAGGGCGCCGCCGGGCGCCTGGAGCAGATCGAGGAGGTGGTGCGGATCCAGGGCCGGATCCGGGACGAGGCCATGGAGGCCCACCGGGCCGCCGGCGCCGCCCTGCGGGAGGCCGAGGGGGCCCTGGACACCGAGGAGCGCCGCCTGCGCCAGATCGCCGACCAGCTCCGGGCGGCCTCAGGCTCCGAGGACCTGAAGCAGGCCCTCCAGTGGCTGCGGGCCCGGGGCGAGGACCCGGTGGCCCTGGCCGACGCCCTGGCGGTGGGGGACGAGGACCTGCCGGGCCTGGAGCGGCTGCTGGGGACGTGGGTCCAGACCGTGGCCCTGGGCGAGGCCGGGTTGGGCAACCTGGCAGAGGCCCCCGGGCAGCTCTGGGCCAGTGCCGGGGACGGCCCGGGGGCCCCCCCGCCCCCGGCCCCCTCCTGCCGGCCCCTGGCCGAGCGGATCCGCTGGAAGCCGGGCCGGGCCCGGCCCTTGGAGGGGCTCCTGGCCCGGGCCTTCTGGTGCGGGGACCAGGACCTGCCGGCCCTGGGCGCCGCCCACCCGGACCTGGCCTTCGTCTCCCCCAGGCTGGTGAAGCTGCCCTTCGGCCCGGTCCAGGCGGGGACCACCGCCCCGGCGGCGTCCCCGTTCAAGCTCCGGGCGGAACAGGACGCGGCCCGCCAGGCGCGGGAACGCCACCTCGAGCGGGTGGAGGCCCTGGAGGCCGACCTGAAGGCCCTGAAGGACCGCGCCGAGGACGCCGGGCACCGGTTCAAGGAGATGGAGGAGGACCACCTGGCCGCCCGGCGGGCCCTGGAGGACCTGAAGGGCCGGCGGGCCTCGAGCGAGACCCAGCTGCGGGAGATCCGGGAGGCCCAGGAGCGGGCCGACGCCCAATGGGAGCTGCTGGAGGGCGAGATCAAGGGGCTCCAGGCCCAGCTGCGCGAGCTGGAGGTCCCCGAGGAGCACCCGGAGGAAGCCGGCCTCGCGGCCGAGATCCAGGCCGGGGAAGCCCGCCGGGAGGAGGCCCAGCGGTTCCTGGAGGAGCAGCGGGAGCGCCTGGTGGAGGCCTCCCGGGTCCGGTCCGCGGCCTGGGCCGAGCGGGACGCCCTGCAGCGGCACCTGCAGCAGTTCCAGCGGGGCAGCTACGACCTGGAGGCGGAGCGGACCCGGCTGGAGGGGGACCTGGCCCAGGCCCGGGAGCGGGGAGACCAGGCCCAGGCCCGGCTGGTGGAACTGGAAGAGGAAGTCCAGCACCTGCTTCAGGAGCGGGCGGCCTTGGCGGCCCGGCAAGGGGAGGCCCTGCCGGGCATCGAGGCGACCCAGGAGGACCTGCGCGGGCAGGAACGGGCGGTGCGGGAGCTGCAGGAAGCCCTGGAGAATGCCCGCCAGCTGCACCAGGAGGCCCTGGTCCAGGGGGCCCAGGTGCAGGGCAGCTTCACCGCCACCGGGCGGGAGGTGGAGCTGGCCCTGGCCATGACCATCCCGGAGCTGCTCGCCTCGGTGGGCGAGGAGGAACGCCAGGCCTGGGCCCTGGGCGAGCTGGTGCACCAGACCCGGCTGGCCGAACTGCACGGCAAGCGCCTGGAGATGGGGAGCGTCAACCCCCTGGCCATCCAGGAGCTGAAGGAGGCCGAGGAGCGGCTGGATTTCATGAACCAGCAGCGCCGCGACGTCCTGGACGCCATCGGCAACCTGGAATCGACCATCCGGGAGATCAATTCGATCTCCGAGGAGCGTTTCCAGGAAGCCTTTGACTTCATCAACAGGCGGTTCCAGGAGGTGTTCCGGGAGGCCTTCGGCGGCGGCAGCGCCACCCTGACCCTGGAGAACCCCAGGGACCTCCTGGAATGCGGCATCGAGATCACGGCCCAACCCCCGGGCAAGAGCCCCAAGACCCTGACCCTGCTCTCCGGGGGGGAGAAGGCGCTCGCCGCCATCTCCCTGCTGTTCGCCATCTTCGAATTCAAGCCCAGCCCCTTCTGCGTCCTGGACGAGGTGGACGCCCCCCTGGACGAGGCCAACGTGGCGCGGTTCGCCGCCATGGTGCAGAAGATGAAGGACAGCACCCAGTTCATCGTCATCACCCACCAGAAGCCCACCATGATGGCCGCCGACACCCTCTACGGGGTGACCATGGAGGAGCTGGGAATCTCGCGCCTGGTCAGCGTCCAGCTGCGGGAGGCGGCGCAACTGGTCTGACCCGGGCGGCGGTTACGGTTCCGTTACACGGCTGTAATGAGTAGTTCAAAAGGCGTTGGGCGGATGTCAACACGAAAGAAACCGGAATCTGTGGATAACTTCTCAGCGCCCAGCCCTGCGGCCGGTCTTCAAGGTTTTCAAATAAGGCCAGGTATTGCAGTAATTAATGGTGACGGACCGAGCCCCGGGAGGCTGGGATTCTTCAACTGTCAAGCTGTTCCGGTGGTGCCGGGACGGGAAATCCGCAGGGTTTTCCACAAGCCGGTGGTGTACTTTTCCCGAGGCGCGTCCGTAACTCAGACTTGTGCTGATAGTTAGAACTCCGGGAAAAGGGCGGGTCGCGAAGCTGCCCTGGAGGCGGGACGCCCTCAGCTTTTTTTCGTCTTGACAACCTTGCCGCCGCCCGGGATTCGGGACTGGCTCCGCCTGGGCATCCCTGCGGCCCCCATAAGTGCTGCAACTACCCGCAGGGTTATAGGCGGGAATGCCATTCCGGGACGGTTCCCGGGACGGACCGGGAGTCCTGCTACGCTCGATCCATGGCCAAGACTTCCCCGCTGTTCGAATGCACCGCGTGCGGCGCGCGGTTTCCCCGACCCATGGGCAAGTGCGGGGCCTGCGGGGCTTTCGGCACCATCGAGGAGGTCCGGGGCGGCTTGCGCAAGGACCTGGTCCGGACCCGCAGCGCCTTCGCCGAGAGTGCCTACCAGCACCCGGTGTCCATGGCCGACGTGGCGGTGAGCGACATGGACCGGCGCCCGACCGGGATGCAGGAGCTGGACCGGGTGCTGGGCGGCGGGGTGGTGCCGGGCATGGTGGTGCTGCTGGGGGGCGAGCCCGGCATCGGCAAGTCCACCCTGGTGCTGCAGTGGGCGGCCGTCTGCGGGGGGTCGGTGCTGTACGCCAGCGGCGAGGAGAGCGAACGCCAGATCAAGCTGCGGGCCCAGCGCCTGGGGGCCGAGAATCCGGGCATCCACCTGTTCGCCGAGACCGACGTGCGCCGGATCCTGGAGGCCGCCGAGGCCATGAAACCGGCCCTGCTGCTGGTGGACTCCATCCAGACCCTGTTCGACCCGGACTTCGAGTCCAGCGCCGGATCGGTGAGCCAGGTGCGGGGCTGCGCCACCCTCCTGGCCCGCTGGGCCAAGGCCACCGGCACGCCCCTGGTGCTGGTGGGCCACGTCACCAAGGACGGCACCCTGGCCGGCCCCAAGGTGCTGGAGCACCTGGTGGACACCGTGCTGGCCTTCGAAGGGGACCGCCACCACCACCACCGCCTGCTGCGCGCCCTGAAGAACCGCTTCGGCGCCGCCTTCGAGCTGGGCGTGTTCGCCATGACCGGGCACGGGCTGGTGCCGGTGGAAGGCAATCCGTTCTTCCTGGAGGCGGATCCCATGCCGGGCTGCGCCGCCACGGTGGTGCTCTCGGGGACGCGGCCGATGGTGGTGGAGATCCAGGCCCTGGTGGCCTCCGCCGGGCTGGGCATCCCCCGGCGCACCGCCCTGGGCATCGACGGCCAGCGCCTGGCCATGCTGTGCGCGGTGGCGGAGCGGCGGGGCGGGATCCAGCTGCACGACCGGGACGTCTACCTGAACGTGGCCGGGGGGCTGGAGGTGGAGGACCCGGCCGCGGACCTGGCGGTGATCGCCGCCCTGGCCAGCAGCGCCCTGGGCCGCATCCTGGCGCCCAAGGCGCTGTTCCTGGGGGAGGTTGGACTGACCGGGGAGGTGCGCCCGGTGGCCCAGCTGCCTCTCCGGCTCCAGGAAGGGGCCAGGCTGGGCTTCCGTCAGGCGGCCGTGCCCCGGCCGGGGATGGAGCCGGGATTCAAGGCGCCTCTGGAGCTGATTCCCGAGCGGGCGGTGGAGCGGCTGCGGGGGAAGTCCTGGCTGCTGGGACGGAAGGAGGAGGAAGACCCCGGGTAGACTGCTGTTGTGAGGTCCCCGATGCGCTCCATGACCGCCTATGCCGAACGGATCCACCCCCTGGAGACCGGCCAGCTCCGGCTCACGCTCCGCTCCGTGAACCACAAGGCCCTGGACCTGTCCCTGCGCATGCATCCATCCCTGTACCCTCTCGAGGCGGCCATCCGCGGCCGGCTCCGGGAGGCGGCCCAGCGGGGCAAGCTGGACCTCACCCTGGAGGTGCAGGACGAGCCGGCCCTGGAGCCCCAGCTCAACCGGCCCCTGCTGCGGGCCACCGCCAAGGCCTGGCAGGAGGATGCCGAGTGGCTGAACCTGCCGCCCCTGTCTCCCGAAGCCTTCTTCCGCCTCCCGGGGGCCTGGCTGGCTCCCGCCGGCGATCTGGCCGAGCGCCTGGAGCAGGCGGTCATGGAGGGCCTGGATGCCCTGCTGGCGGCCTGGGACGCCGGACGGGAGCGTGAGGCCCAGCGCCTGGCCCCGTTCTTCCGGGAGGGGCTGGAGCGGCTGCGGGAGTTGTGGCAGGCGCTCCACTCCGAAGCCGAGGCCCAGGCCCGGGAGCTGCCCGAGCAGTACCGTCAGCGCCTGGAGCAGGTGCTGAAGGACGCCCAGCTTTCCGGTCAGCTGCCCGCCGAGCGGGTGGTGGCCGAGGCCGGGGCCCTGGCCGAGCGCCAGGACGTGCGCGAGGAACTGGTGCGGCTGCAGGCGCACCTGGACGACTTCGAGGAGCGCCTGGGCAAGGGCCGCCTGGGGGGCAAGGCCCTGGACGTGTGGAGCCAGGAGGTGCTGCGGGAGCTCAACACCTGCGGCTCCAAGTGCAAGCGCCTGGCCATGACCCGGGCGGTGATGGAGGCCAAGGGCGTGCTGGACCAGGTGCGGGAGCAGGGGGCGAACCTGGAGTGAAGGGCGCGGATGATCCCTATTCCGGCTTCAGCGACCGCTGCATCAGCCGTTTCACCGACTCCCTCGGATCGGCCCCCTTCAGCAGCCGCGCCACCTCCTGGGTGATGGGCAGCTCCAGCCCGTGCTGCTTCGCCAGCCCCAGGGCCGCCTCGGTGGTGAAGGCGCCCTCCACCACCTGGTCGCCCATGGCCTTGGCCGCGTCCTGGGGGCGAACGCCCTGGCCCAGCATGTAGCCGAACCGGCGGTTGCGGCTCTGGGCGCCGGTGGCGGTGAGGATCAGGTCGCCCAGGCCGGCCAGGCCCATGACCGTCTCGGGCCGGCCGCCCAGGGGCTCCACCAGGCGTGACATCTCCGCCAGGCCCCGGGTGATCAGCGCGGCCCGGGCGTTGTTGCCCAGGCCCAGGGCCTCCACCAACCCGGCGGCGATGGCCAGGATGTTCTTGAAGGCGCCGCACAGCTCCACGCCCAGCACGTCCCGGCTGAGGTACAAGCGCAGCCCTGGGGTGGCCAGCAGGGCCTGGAGCTGCCGGGCCCGGTCGTCCGCCACCACTTCGGGAAGGGCCAGCAGGATGGCCGTGGGCAGGCCCCGGGACACCTCGTCGGCGAAGGAGGGGCCGGACAGCACGCCCACCGGCACCCGGAGCAGGGGCTCCAGCACCTCGCTCACCCGCCGGTGGCTGCCCTGCAGGATGCCCTTGCTGACGTGGATCAGCAGCTCGGGCCGCAGCGCGGTGCGGGCGGACAGGCCGGTCCAGACTGCGGGGTTCACCTGGGTGGGCAGGGCGCTCACCCACAGGGGCGCGGCGAACGCTTCGGCGGGGTCGGCCAGGGGGCGCACGTTGAGGGGCAGTTCCACGTCCGGGAGGTTCGGGTGGCGGCGGTCCCGGGCCAGGGCTTCCGCCAGGGCCGGAGGGTGCCCCCACAGGGCCACCCGGGCGCCCTGACGGGCCCAGGCCACGGCCAGGGCCGTTCCCCAGGCCCCGGCGCCGAAGATGGCGAGTTCAGGCTTCTTGATCACTCGGCCCCCCACAGTCGGGACTCGGTGCCGGCGGCCAGGCGTTTGAGGTTGGCCCGGTGCTTGAAGATCACCAGGGCCGCCAGGAGGGCCCAGGCCGCCGCCGCCGGGCCCCGGGCCGGCGCCGGCATGGCCCAGGCGCCGGCCAGGCCCAGGGCGGTCAGGAACAGGGCCGCGGCGGCCAGCACGCTGCCCAGGCTCACGTAGCGCCAGACCAGCACCGCCGCCAGGAACACCGCCAGGGCGGGGACCACCAGGGCCGGGTGGAACGCCAGCACCGCCCCCAGGGCCGTGGCCACGCCCTTGCCGCCCTTGAACCGGAGCCACGGGGTGAACATGTGCCCGGCGACCGCCGCCAGCGCCACCCAGGCCAGGGCCTCCGGCCCCAGCCCGGCGCGCCGGGCCAGGAGCACCGGCAGGAGGCCCTTGGCCACGTCCAGGAGCAGGGTGGCGATTCCCAGGCCCTTGCCTCCGGAGCGCAGCACGTTGGTGGCGCCGATGTTGCCCGAGCCCTGGGCGCGCACGTCGCCCTTGCCGGCCAGGCGCATCACCAGCAGCCCGAAGGGGACGCTCCCGGCCAGGGAGGCGCCGAGGCACCCGAGGATGAGGGGACTCGCCATGGGACAGGTCATGGTTTGCACTTTAGCGGATCCGCCTCCGCGCTCAAAGCCCGGGCGGCTGGACCGGCCGCGAGGTCAGGCTCCTGAATGCATAGTCAGGCTCCCAGCAGCTTGCGGCGCAGCATGTCCAGGGACCAGGAGGCGCCCCGGGTCTGCAGTTCGGCCCTGCCGCCGGGAAGGCGCAGGGTCTTGACCTCGGTGCCCCGGGGGCCGGCCACCGCCATCACAGTGGTGCCCACCGGTGCCGGGCCCTCCTTGTCCTCGGTGGGCCCGGCGTTGCCGGTCACCGCCACGCCCCAGGTGGTCTCCAGGCGCGCCCGCACCGCCTCGGCCAGGGCCGCGGTGACCGGCTCCGAGACGGCGCCGTGGGCGGCGATGAAGGCCGGATCCAGGCCCGCCAGCACGGCCTTGGCCCGGGCCGAGTAGACCGTGAGCCCTCCCGGGAACACGTCGCTGGCGCCGGGGATGGATGTGATCCGGGCCGCCAGGTTGCCCCCGGGCATGCTCTCGGCCACCGCCAGGGTCTCGCCCCGGGCGGTGAGCAGGGCCACCACCGCGTCCTCGATGCCGCCGTCGACCCCCACATGGGCCAGGTCCGGAGCCAGGTCCCGCTCGAAGTCCGCCCGGGCCGCGTTCAGCACGCCCAGGTCCCGGGTGCGGCCCACCAGCTCCACATGGTGGATCCCGGCCAGGATGGTCCAGTCCATCTGGCGGTACTTCTCCCGCAGGGGCTGGGTGCGCTCGCCCAGGGCGCTCTCGGGCACCGAGCCGAACACCAGCCGCAGGGTATGCACCGGGTCCCTGGCGTGGGCCTGGAGCCTGGGCGCGGCTTGCTGTTCCCACATGAGCTTCATCTCCCGGGGCACCCCCGGGAACAGGATGATGGTGCGCCCCGGCCAGCCCTTGGGATCCTCCCAGTACACCCCCGGTGCGGTGCCGGCGGGGTTGCTCAGGCGCTCGGCCCCCTCGGGGATGAGGACCTGCTGGAAGTTGGTGGCGGTGGGCACGCGGTTGCGGCCCTTGTACCAGGCCAGCATCTCCTCCCGGGCCTGGGGATCCTCCCGCAGGGGCACTCCGATCACCTCCGCCCACACCTCCTTGGTGAAGTCGTCGAAGGTGGGGCCCAGCCCGCCGGTGCACAGGATGATGTCCGAGCGCTCCAGGGCGGTGCGGAACAGCCGGGCCATGTCCTCCCGGTCGTCCCCCACGGCGGTCTTGCAGTGGAGGGACAGGCCCATCTCCGCCAGGCGCTCAGCCAGCCAGACGGAATTGGTGTCCAGGCGCCGGGTGGCGAGCAGTTCGGAACCGATAGCGATGCACTCAATGCGGGGCAACGGAGCCTCCAAGAATTTTCTCCAGGTTACCACCCTGCCCGCGGGCTTCCGGGCTGGTAGGCTTACGGGAAACTGAGACTGGGAGCCGATTTCCGTGGACATTCCCCTGCGTCTGAGAACCCGCGGCCCCGGCCGGCTGGAATACGGGGTTCCCGGCTGGTTCCGGGGCGCCATGGGCCTGCTGCTGGCGGTCCTGGGCGGGGGCCTGGCGCTGGAGGGCGGGCCTCCCGGCCCCCTGGGGTGGGCGGTGCTGGCCCTGGCGGCCCTGGGCGGGCTGTACGAGGACCGCTGGGTGTTCGACGCCGGGACGGAGCAGGTCCGGCACCGGGCGGGGCTGCTGCCTGCGGCCTACACCCGCGTGCTCCCGTTCGCGGCCATCGAGCGCTTCCGGCTGGTGCCGGCGGGGCCGGGGGCGGCGCCGGACGCCGGGCCGGCCGCGGGTGGCGGGCGATCCTTGGACTTGCGAAGAACCTCCCTGGACCTGGTGCTGGAATGCGCCGACGGCCGGAGGCTGCTGCTGGATCGCATCCCGGTGCGGCGGGCCGGGAGGTTGCGGGAGGCGGGAGGGCGGATCGCGCAGGCGTGCGGGAAAACCCTGGAGACTGGCTAAAATGAGACCAAGTAGCCTCTTCCAGGGGGATCCGCCCTTGCGGCACATGATCGAAGGGGGCATCACCGGGTTGAGGGGGGTGCGGCAATTGCTGGCGGCGATCTACTGACCCGCCGCCACGAAGTTCCGGAATATCTGCCGGTTCCGGGCCATGCGCCCGGGCTCCGCCGGGGGCGGGGGCACCTTTTCCGGGGTGCAGCTGAAGAACTCGTTCCAGATCACCTGCCCATCCTGGGCGGAGTACTCGGGGTGGAACTGGATCCCCCACACCGGCAGGTCCCGGTACTGGAAGGCGTGCACCGGGCAGTCCGGGCTGGAGGCCAGCACCTTGAACTCCCTGGGCAGGTCGAAGGCTTCGTCGTAGTGGGAGACCATCACCAGGGGCTTCTCCAGGCCCCGGAACAGGGGGTTGGGCGCCAGGGGCAGGTCGATGAACCCCAGTTCCGGCTTGGGCGAGCGGCGCACGTGCTGCGGCCCGGCCAGGACCTTGGCCAGGAACTGGTGGCCGTAGCAGATGCCCAGCACCGGCTTGCCGGTGTCCACGAAGTGGCGCACCAGGGTGCCCAGGGCCTGGTCCCAGGGCTGCTCCTCGGTGGCGGAGGCCACGGATCCGGAGATGATCAGGTGGGAATAGGCGGACGGGTCGCGCAGGTCCCGGAGCCCGGTCCAGCGCAGGAAACGGGCCCCGGCTCCCTCCAGGTGGTCGGCCACCGCCCGGTCGAAGTCCCGGGCGAAGGTGTCTTCATAGAAGCAATTCACCACCAGGATCATGGGGCCTCCGGGCATCTCTAAAGTAGAACATGGCTTCCGCCGGGCGAAGCGGGATTTTCTTCCAACCCGTAAGTATAAGTATCAATTATATCAATTTTTAACTTCAACCTCCGAACGGAATGTGGCAGACTCGCTCCTCTTTGCGGAGGACCCGATGAACGTGTGCAAATGGAGCCCCATCCTTTGCCTGGCGCTGGCCTGCGCCCCCCTTGCGGCGTGCGAGCACGGGGTGCAGCAGCCCGAACCGGACTGGCTGTCCCTGGCGGGGCTCTATCCTCAGCCGAACACCATCCCCGGGCAGGGGGAACAGTACGTCCTGCTCTGGCTGCAGATTTCCCGCACCGGCCAGGACGTGGCCCGGGCCAGGGGCGAGGGCACCGTCAGCTTCGGCTGCTACGCCCAGGACATCCACCTGCCCACCGGGCCCGGGCTGCAGGACCGGCCCATCAGCATCAAGGACTTCCCCCTGACCGCGGCGGTCCTGGACGAGGCCCGGCGGGACTTCCAGCCGATCCTCCAGAACCTGAAAAACACCTTCAACCGCGCCCGGCCCGACGTGATCTTCCCTGCGGTGACGCCGGCCATCAGCGAGCCCAGCAGCCCCTCCTACCCCAGCACCCACGCCGCCTTGGGGATCGCCTTCGCCGAGATCCTCGCCCAGTACGACAAGGCCGACCAGTCGGCCCTGGAGTCCACCGGCAACCTGATCGGCACCGACCGGGTGCTGGGCGGAGTGCATTATCCCAGCGACGTGACCACCGGACACCGCCTGGGCAAGGCCTTCGCCACCTGGTGGATCGACAGCCACCTGCAGCTGATCCAGACGGCGTGCTGCGGGTGGGAGACGGGGCACTAATCCGGATCGTGGTACAGGAAGCACGCCACCTGATGCCCCGGCGCCGACTCCTGCATCCGGGGCACGTGCGCCTTGCAGCAGTCCATGCGCCGCCAGCAGCGGTCGTAGAAGGGGCAGCCGGGGTGGATCCGGTCCGGGGCGGGCACGTCGCCGGAGAGGATGATCCGCCCGCGCTGCTTCTCCACCGCCGGGTCGGGGATGGGGACGGCGGAGAGCAGGGCCTGGGTGTAGGGATGCAGGGGATTGCGGTAGAGCTCCGCGGCCTCGGCGGTCTCGGCCAGGCGGCCCAGGTACATCACCGCCACCCGGGTGGCGATGTACTCCACCACCGCCAGGTCGTGGGCGATGAACAGGTAGGCCAGCCCGAACTCCTGCTGCAGGTCCTTGAACAGGTTCAGGATCTGGGCCTGGATGGACACGTCCAGGGCCGATACCGGCTCGTCGCACAGGACCAGCTCCGGGCGCAGGGCCAGGGCGCGGGCGATGCCGATGCGCTGACGCTGGCCGCCGGAGAACTGGTGGGGATAGCGGTGCCGGAAGGCGCGGGACAGGCCCACCCGGTCCATGAGCTCGTCCACCCGGCGCCGGATCTCCGCCCCGGACAGGTGCGCCAAGCCCCGGGCCTGGTAGATGCGCAGGGGCTCGGCGACCAGCTCGCCCACGGTCATGCGCGGGTCCAGGGAGGCGTACGGGTCCTGGAACACCATCTGCATGTCCTTGCGCGCGGCCATCAGGGCCCTGCCGGACAAGGCGGCGAGGTCGCGCCCCTTGAGCAGCACCCTGCCCGCGGTGGGCCGGTGCAGCTGGGCCACGGCCCGGGCGGCGGTGGACTTGCCGCACCCGGACTCCCCCACCAGCCCCAGGGTCTCGCCCCGGCGGAGCTCCAGGTCCAGGCCGTCCACCGCGTAGATCCAGCCCCGGGGCCGGCCCAGCCAGCCGCCGCCCACGGGGAAGTGCATCTTCAGCCCCTCCACCCGCAGCAGGATGTCTTCCGCCGGGCTCATGGGGCCTCCCCGTAGAGCCAGCAGTGCACGCAGCGCTCCGCGCCGGGGCGGGTGGCGCCGGGGTAGCGGTTCCGGCAGACGTCCATGGCCCGGTCGCAGCGGGGGTGGAAGGGGCAGCACTCCGGCAGGTCCACCACGCTGGGCGGCTGTCCGGGGATGGAGGCCAGCCGTTCGGGGCCCTTGCGGTCCAGGCGCGGCACCGAGCGGATCAGGCCCTGGGTGTAGGGGTGCAGGGGCTCGGCGAACACTGCGGCGGTGGGGCCCCGCTCCACGATCCGCCCGGCGTACATGACGCACAGGGTGTCGCAGGACCCGGCCACCACCCCCAGGGAGTTGGTGATGAGGATCACCGCGGTGCCCCGGCGCCGGGTGAGGTCCCGGATGAGGTCCAGGATCTGGGCCTGGATGGTCACGTCCAGGGCGCTGGTGGGCTCGTCGGCGATGAGGATCTCGGGATCGCAGGACAGCGCCATGGCGATCATCACCCGCTGGCGCATGCCCCCGGAGAACTGGTGGGGATACTGGTCGATGCGCCGGTCCGCCCCGGCGATGCCGGCCACCTCCAGCATCTCCACGGCCCGGCCCCGGGCCGCCTTCCGCCCCAGCCCCTGGTGCAGGGCCAGGACCTCGGTCATCTGGGTGGAGATGCGCAGGAACGGGTTGAGGGAGGTCATGGGGTCCTGGAACACCATGGCGATGCGGTCGCCCCGGATGGCCCGGATGCCGCCCCGGGGCAGCGCCAGCAGGTCCTGGCCGCGGAACAGCACCCGCCCCCCCTCCACCCGGCCGGAAGGCCCCGGCACGAGATCGAGGATGGACAGGGAGGTGACGCTCTTGCCGGAGCCCGACTCGCCCACCAGGCCCAGGGTCTCGCCCCGGCGCAGGTCGAAGCTGACGCCGTCCACCGCCTTGACCACCCCCTCGTCGGTGCGGAACCAGGTGCGCAGGTCCTGGACGCTGAGGATCACGTCATCCATCTTCACACAGGCTCCTACACCCGGTGCTGGGGGTCCAGGGCGTCCCGCAGCCCGTCCCCGAGGAAGTTCATGGCGAACAGGAACCCGGTCATGGCCACGGCCGGGCCCAGCAGCTGCCAGGGATAGAGCGACATCACCCCGGCCCCCTCGGCCACCAGCGAACCCCAGGAGGCCAGGGGCGCCGAGACTCCCAGGCCCAGGAAGGACAGGAACGACTCGGCCATGATGAACTGGGGCACCATGAGGGTGGAGAACACCACGATCACCCCCAGGGTGTTGGGGGTGAGATGGCGGAACAGGATCCGGGCCGGGCCGGCGCCCATGGACCGGGCCGCGAGGACGAACTCGGCGTGCTTCAGGCTGATCACCTGGCCCCGGACCACCCGGCACAGGGTGAGCCAGGAGATCAGCGCCAGGGCCACGAACAGGTTGAAGATGTTGCGCCCGAACAGGGCCATCAGGATGATCACCACCAGCATGTACGGCAGGCCGTAGAGGATGTCCACGGTGCGCATGATCAGGTTGTCCAGCGCGCCGCCCGCGTAGCCGGCCACGCTGCCCAGGACGATGCCCAGCAGCATGGAGGTGAAGGTCCCCACCAGGCCGATGAGGATGGAGACCCGGCCCCCGTAGAGCAGGCGGGAGAGCATGTCCCGCCCCAGGTTGTCGGTGCCCAGCAGGTAGTGCCGCCGGTGCACCGGGTCGGTTAGCACGGCCTGGGCCATGGCCTCCAGTTCCGCCTCCTCCCGGGCGTTGAGTCCAGGGCGCCGCTCGGCCGCGGCCAGTTCCTGCAGGTAGGCGGACCGGGCCGCCAGCATCAGCTCCCCGGCCGGGCGCAGGGACGGCGGCAGGTTCGCGTGGGCCACCACCTGGCTGTCGTAGGCGTGCACCGGCAGCAGGGGCGCCCCCAGGGTGAGCAGGGCGTACAGGGCGATGACCGCCAGGCTGGCCAGGGCCATGCGGTTGCGCCGCAGGCGGCGCCAGGCGTCGACCCACAGGGAACCCTCGGCCGGAGCCGGCGCCAGGGGTGAAGCGGAGTCGAGGGGAAGGGCCGTCACGGGAGCCTCAGCGGTACGAGATGCGCGGATCCAGCCAGCCGTAGCAGAGGTCCACGACGAAGTTCATGAGCACCAGGATCACCGAGAACACCACCACGTCGCCCATGATCAGGGTGTAGTCCCGGTTGATGGCGGCCTGGACCGACAGCCGGCCCATGCCCGGCACCGCGAAGATGGTCTCCACCACCACCGTGCCGGTGATGATCCCGGCGAAGGCCGGGCCCAGGTACGACACCACCGGCAGCAGGGCGCCCTTGAGCACGTGGCGCAGCAGCACCGCCGCCTCGCCCAGGCCCTTGGCCCGGGCGGTGCGCACGAAGTCCGTGCGCAGCACCTCCAGCACCGAGGCGCGGGTGAGCCGGGCGATCCCGGCCAGGTAGGGCAGGGCCAGGGTGGCCACGGGCAGGACCAGCACCTTCCAGCCGCCCCGGTCGTCCAGCCAGCCGGAGGTGGGCAGCCAATGGTGGTGCAGGGCCAGGACCAGCTTGAGCACCGGGCCCACCACGAACAGCGGCACCGAGATGCCGATCACCGCCAGGGACATGGCGGAGTAGTCCAGCCAGGTGTTCTGGCGCAGGGCCGCCAGGGCGCCGGCGCCGACGCCCAGCCCCACCGCGAGCAGCAGCGCCAGGGACCCGATCAGCATGCTGGGGGGCAGGGCGTCGCCGATCAGCTCGTTGACGGAATAGTCCTTGTAGCGGTACGAGGGCCCCAGGTCGCCCCGGGCGAAGTCCCCCAGGTAGCGCAGGTACTGGCGGGGGATGGACTCGTCCAGGTGGTACTTGCGCTGGATGTTGGCCAGGATCTCCGGGGGCAGCTTCTTCTCGCTGGCGAAGGGACCGCCCGGAGCGGCCCGGACGATGATGAAGGCCAGGGTGACGATCAGGAACAGGGTGGGGACCAGGCTCAGGGCGCGCCGGATCATGAAGCGGAGCATGGCGCATCACCTCGCGAACCACCACCGGGGGTGGTGGATGTCGATGGCGTTGGGGAAGATCCCGCCCCACCGGCGGTCGTCCAGGAGATAGCCGTTCATGGCGAACAGCAGGGGGGTGATGGCCTGGTCCTGGGTGACCAGCAGGCCCTCGGCCTGCTCCAGTACCCGGTTGCGGTCCGGGCCCGTGGGCATGGTCGCGGCCCGGTCCAGCAGGGCGTCGTAGCGGGGGTTGGCGTACTGGGCGTCGTTGTTCCCGCCCCCGGTGCGGAACATGTCCAGGTAGTTGCTGGGGTCCGGGTAGTCCGCCAGCCACCCGGCCCGGACCAGCTGGAAGTCGTGGCTCTTCTGGCGCACGTCCAGGTAGGTGTTCCACTCCAGGTTCTGCAGTTCGGCCCGGATCCCCAGGGTCCGCTTCCAGGTCTCCTGCAGCCATTCGCAGACGGTCTTGTTGCGGGCGCCGGTGTTGTAGATGACGGTGAAGCGGGGAAAGCCGCGCCCGCCGGGGTAGCCCGCCTGGGCCAGCAGCCGCCGGGCCTGGTCCGGGTCGAACCCGTTGCCCTTGGCGGTGACGAAGCCGCCCATGGAGGGCACCAGCCCGGCCGTGGGCACGTCTCCGGTCTTGAGCACCTCCTCGGCCAGCTGGCGGCGGTCGATGGCCATGGACAGGGCCTTGCGCACCCGCGCGTCCCGGAACGGGTCCCGGGCCAGGTTGAAGGCGAAGTAGGAGACGGTGGACCCGGGCGTGCGGTGGAAGTCCCTGCGCAGGCGGATTTCGTCGATGCGGGCCGTAGGGACGGAGTCCGACGGCAGGTAGTCCACCTCTCCGGCCAGGTACTTGTCGTAGGCCACGTTCGAGTCCTCGATGGCCAGGAAGGTGATGCTGTCCAGCCCCACGTGCCGGGCGTCCCAGTAGCGGGGATTGCGCACCACCACCACCTTGTTCTGGGGCTTCCAGGCCTTGAGCACGTACGGGCCGTTGCCCACGAAGTGGGCCGGCCGGGTCCACTGCCCGGGGCCGAACTTGCGCACCGCGAACGTGGGGGTGACGACGAAGGCGCTGTGGGTGAGCATGGCCAGGGCGTAGGGCAGGGGGCCCACGAAGGTCACCTGGAAGGTGCGCCGGTCCAGGGCGCGGATGGCCACCGCCGAAGCGGATCCCTTGCCCTTGTTGTAGGCGTCGGCGCCGACGATGCTCTCGGTGAGCAGGTAGGCGTAGCCCGAGGCGGTGTCCGGGGCCAGCACCCGCAGCCAGGCGTCCACCACGTCCTGGGCGGTGATCGGCGTGCCGTCGGACCAGGTGGTGTCCCGCAGGTGGAAGGTGTAGGTGCGCAGGTCCTTGCTGATCTCCCAGCGCTCCGCCAGCCCCGGCACCGGCATGGCCGTCTCGGCGTCGTTGACCGTCAGCCCCTCGAACAGCGCCATGGCGATGCGCCCCTCCGGCACCCCGGTGATCAGCGCCGGGTCCAGGGACTGGGGCTCGGTGCCGTTGTTGAGGATGAAGTCCTGGGCGGCGAGGGAGGCGGAGGCCAGGAGGGCCGCCAGGAGGTGCCGGACCCATGGCCTTCTGATTTCAATTCCCTTCGTGCCTGTCATTGGCAGCCCGCAGAGGTAGTCAGATTTTTACTACCACTGCGGAGAAAGCACAAATGAATCCTGCCCGCCGCCGTTCGGCTACTTATCGTTTTCGGACCTTCTGCCGAGGAGAAAGACGCTGGCCAATCCCACGACAACGGAACTGATCACGGTGGCCGAGGCCGTCGGGTGCCCGAGATAGGTTGCGCTGGTCTGGTTCTGGTGAAGCATCTCAGCCAGAGCGACTTGGCTAAGGGTGGGACTCCCATCAAAAGGAGTGGTCGTGCTTGAGGCCTGAAGCCTCCTTCGGTACGTCCTTTTTATCAATGTCTATACCCGTTTCAACATAGAGTTCACGAAAGGATCGCTCCCAGGCCTCTCGGATGGATTGCTCGGCTGGTCGAACCCTGGGCAGTCTGACCGGTGGGACTTTGCCGGTGCCCCCCAGGTCGAAGACGCTTCCCGCCCCCTGCAACGCAGCGAGCAATCTGGGCCTGGCCAAGAGAAAGCGGTCCAACCGGGTCATGAGACCTCCCCATCCCGGGAAAGGGATATGGAGGGGATCCTACCGGCAAAGGGCCGCAGCTGAAAAGGGGGCCATTCCAAAATGGTTTTGGGAAATAAATATCTCTTGGGGCCACGGTGGATTGGACTTTGACATCCCCCGCCCGACGAAGCAAATGGATGAATGCCCGATCGGAACACGACATGACGGAGGGCCAGGGAGCAAGGCTCCCTGGCCCTCCGTCAAAACCGGCCCGGGACCGGGCCTCAGGCCTCTTCCAGCGCCTTCTTCCGCGCCTCGACCACCTTGTCGGCGTCGCGGCCTTCCAGTTCCTGCAGGTGGTGGAAGGCCCAGGTGAACGAGCCGATGCCCTGGGTCTGGCTGCGCAGCTCCACGATCAGGCCCTGCATCTCGGCCTGGGGCAGGTAGCCGTCCACCACGTCCCAGCCCGGCCAGTCCGGCTTGGCGTCGAAGCCCAGGATCTGCCCGGCCCGGTGGCTGGTGATGATCTTCTGGGCCTTGGCGGTGTGCTCGGAGGGCACGGAGATGTGCACTTCCAGGATGGGTTCCAGCAGCACGGGGTTGCACTGGGGCAGGCCCTCGGTGCAGGCCACCCGGGCGGCGGCCTTGAAGGCCATGTCCGAGGAGTCCACGGTGTGGAACGAGCCGAAGAACAGGATCGCCTCCAGGTCCACCATGGGGAAGCCCATGGGGCCCTGCTTGCAGAACTCCATGAAGCCGTCCTCCACCGCGGGGATGTAGTTCTTGGGGATGACGCCGCCGACGATGACGTCGGAGAACTTCAGCCCTTCGCCCCGCTGGCGGGGCTTGAACTCGATGTGCACGTCGCCGAAGGCGCCGTGGCCGCCGCTCTGGTGCTTGTAGCGGCCGTGCTGCTTGATGGGCTTGCGGATGGTCTCCCGGTAGGGGATGGTGGGGACGTGCAGGGCCACCTCCACGCCCCAGCGCTTGATCCGGTCCACGGCCACCTTGAGGTGGATCTCGCCCTGGCCCCAGAGCACCCGCTCCTGGGTCTCGGCGTTCTGTTCCAGGCGGAAGGACTGGTCCTCGTCCAGGAGCTTGGCCAGGGCGCCCGAGAGCTTGACCTCGTCGCCCATCTTGGTGGTCTTGAGGGTGGTGGCGGTCATGGGCTGCATGGGCGTGGGCCACGCCAGCTCCACCGGCTTGCTGCCGGCGGTGAGCACGTCGCCGGTCTTGACCGGGTCCATGCGGCCCAGGGCCACGATCTCGCCGGGGCCGGCCTTGGTCACCTTCTCCTGCCGGGCGCCGAAGGGGTGGGTCATGGCGCTGGGGCGGGTCCCGCTGAGGGTCATGCCCTCGGTCAGCTCCCCGCGCCACACCCGCACCAGCGACTGCTTGCCGATGTGCTGGGCGTTGAAGGTCTTCCACACCTGGGCCAGGGGCTCGGCACCGTCGGTGGGGATGCCCAGGCGCCGGGCGGTGTCCTTCACTTCGGGGGCCTCGTGGCGCAGCTGCTTGAGCAGGCGGTGCACGCCCAGGTCCTTGTCGGCGGAGCCCAGCAGCACCGGCACGATCTGGTCCTCGCGGAAGCCCTTGGTGAGGGTGGCAAAGACCTCGTCCCGGGAGGGGACCTGCTCCTCCAGCAGCTTCTCCATGAGGGCGTCGTCCAGGCCGCTGATGGCCTCCAGCATCTGCTGCCGGGCGGCCGCGGCCGCGTCCTTGATGCTGGCGGGGATCTCCATCGGCTCGGAGGCGTGGCCGGGGATGGCCTGGAACGCCCGCTCCAGGGAGAGGTCCTCGTAGCCGGTGACCGTGTTGCCGGACTGGATGGGCCATTCGCGCAGCACCAGCGGCCGCTGGGACATGCTCTGCATGGCCGCCAGGGTCTCGCTGATCTTGCCCGGCTCGGTGAGGTTGTCCACCTTGTTGATGAAGATGGTGTGGGGGATGGCATGGTCGTCCAGGAACTTCAGGATGGGCAGGGCCATGGGCGCCCGGACCGGATCCGCTTCCACCACCAGGACTGCCGCGTCCGCGACCATCAGCGCGTTCATGGTTTCCTGGGCGAATTCCACGGACCCCGGGCAGTCGATGAAGGTCCAGGACTCGCCCAAGTAGGATGCGCTGGCCACCGAGATCTCGACGCTCATCTGGCGGGCCTTGGCCTCGGGCGACGAGTCCCCGACGGTGTTGCCCTCCTTGACGGTTCCCTTGCGCGGAATGGCCTCGGCGGCGTGGAGCAGGCTCTCGAGCAGCGTGGTCTTGCCGGACATGTAGGGGCCGATGATGGCCGCGACACGTGGTGCTGATTGGGGCTTGGGCACGATATGTCTCCTTGGTTGACTGGCGAAGGCGGTTACGTCATCTTTCCGTCCCGGGACCAGAAAGGCAACCAAAACATGCAGGGCATGGAATCAGACGGGATATCCGGGCTCCGCCTAGATATCCCGTGGGGGAGCACGAGGGGGGACGGAGAGCGAGCAGAGCGAGCGCGCGGTCCCCCTTCGTTCATATTGGCGGAGATCCTCACTCGGAACGGGAGAAGGAATCCAGGGTTTCTGGTTCTTTCAGCTTTTCCTTGAACCAATCATCCAAGGCCGCGACGGAGGGGAACAGGAACTCCGCGCCCGCGCTCTGCAGTTCCGCGGGCGAGCCGAACCCGTACGTGACGCCCAGGGGCACCAGGCCATTGGCCCGGGCTGCGGTCATGTCCTCCGCCCGGTCTCCCACCAGGAAGCCGCCGGGCTGCAGGCTGCCCCGCTCCCGCAGCTGGGCCACCACCTCGCCCTTGGTCTTCCAGGGCGGCTGGGCCGAGCCGCCGAAGACATCCTCGAAGGCCAGCAGCACGTCGAACTGGTGCAGCACCTGGCGGGCGAACCGGGCCGGCTTGAGGGTGACCGCGTACAGCTGATGCCCCTGGTGCTTGAGGCGGGCGAGCATGAGCAGGGTGCCTTCGAAGATCCGGTGGCGGACCACGCCGTCCTCGGCGAAATGGTCCCAGAAGCGCTCCAGGATGGCTCCCTGGCGGGCGGGATCGGCCATCCCGGGCAGGCCCGAGAACAGTTCTCCCGCCCCCGCGGCCACCGCGGCCGCGATCCGCTCCCGGGAGGGCGCGGGCAGGCCGGCTTCCTCGCAGGTGCGCCGCGCGCAGTGCTCCATGGCCCGCAGCGGGTCCACCAGCGTTCCGTCCAGGTTGAAGCAGATGAGTGCCATGGGATGCCTCCGGCGGAGTGGCGGTTCAGTGGCGGTACGCCTGGATGCAGTGCTCGATGAAGGCCAGGGCGGCATCCTTGCCCTCCCAGCCCTCGCTGTGCACGTCCTTGGCTTCCAGGTTCTTGTAGGTCAGGAAGAAGTGCTCCAGCTCGCGCAGCAGGTGCGGCGGCAGGTCGGCCAGGGAGTTCACGTGCATGTAGTTGGGATCGCTGGCGGCGACGCTGAGGACCTTGTCGTCCTGGCCCTTGTCGTCCACCATGCGCAGCAGCCCGATGGGCCGGGCCTCGATGACCACGCCCGGGTAGGTGGCGCCGACGATCAGCACCAGGATGTCACAGGGGTCGCCGTCCGGGGCCAGGGTGTGGGGGATGAAGCCATACTCGGCCGGGTAGTGGATGGGGGAGTACAGCACCCGGTCCACCTTCACCAGGCTGGTGATGTGGTCGATCTCGTACTTGATCCGCGACCCGTAGGGGATCTCCACCACGGCATTGACCACCTCGGGGGCGTTCTTGCCTGGGCCGATCATGTGCAGGGACATGTAGCCTCCGGATTCCGATCATAATCTCACGGGCTCCCGAAGCGGGCCATGGGGGGAAACCGTCCGCACCCAACGGATTAGTCCTTTGAACTCGAACAACTCCGCCGGTCACAACCACCCCGGGACCTCGGATCCAGGCCCACAAGGCCCCTGGGCGCAGGTTATGATTTGCGGCTACGGAGTTGAATAAATGAACAGCTACGTCCTCTGGGTGAAAGCCCACCCGCTGGCCTCCGCCGCGCTCCAGTTCGCCCTGCTGGGGCCCCTGGGGGAGGTGCTGGCGGCGTCCTGCGCCCGGCGCCGGCCTTCCTTCCCCTTCGGCCCGGTCCGGCTCCTGCTGAAGATGGCCGCCTGGGCCGTGCTGGGGATCGTCATCAAGTACGGCTTCGCCGGCATGAAGGGCTTCGTGCACGCCCTGGTGGACGGGCATTTCCTCCCGGCGGCCATGGGCGCGGGCCTGGGCGGGGCGTTCGCGGTGTCCCTGTTCACGAATATTTTATTCGGGCCCCAGATGATGGCGTTCCATCGGGTGGAGGACAACCTGATCACCGGCGACCGGGGATTCGCCGGGCTCGAGCGGGCGTGGTGGACGCTCATCTGGTTCTGGATCCCGGCGCATACGGTCACCTTCTGCCTGCCCACCGAGTACCAGATCGGCCTGGCGGCGGTGTGGGGGACGGTGCTGGGGTTGATATTGGGGTTGAGCAAAGGGGGGGCAAGGAAGGCTTGGATTTTTCCCACCATCCATTAACTTGGCTAATGGACGGTGCTCCGATGCGGCAGGAATCAAGACTCACGGCTCAAGGAAAGCTGACGGTTCCCGCGGAGACCGTGTTGGCGCTCCGGAAGATCTACCAGTTCAAGCGGGAAAAGCTGGTCCACTTCATCAACACGGTCCTGGAATCCGTCCGGAGGAACGGTGCGGAGCGGCTCTATACCTTCGACCTGGACTTGTCCCGGGTGGCGGGCGCCGTCCGGCTTGGCCGGCGCCGTTCCTGACCCGGCTCAGCACCGTTGGATCCGACCTGCATGGATCGACCGTACCAGGCAGCAGCCGCAGCAGGCAAAGCCTGCAACGGCTGCTAGCACCGTAGGAGCTGTGCGAATTGGGGCGCCCGTTCCAGGCACAAGCAGGCGTAGCAGGCAAAGCCTGCAACGGCTGCTAGCACCGTAGGAGCTGTGCGAATTGGGGCGCCCGTTCCAGGCACAAGCAGGCGTAGCAGGCAAAGCCTGCAACGCCTGCTAGCGCCGTAGGAGCTGTGCGAATTGGGGCGCCCGTTCCAGGCACAAGCAGCCGTAGCAGGCAAAGCCTGCAACGCCTGCTAGCGCCGTAGGAGCTGTGCGAATTGGGGCGCCCGTTCCAGGCACAAGCAGCCGTAGCAGGCAAAGCCTGCAACGGCTGCTAGAAATAGAGGTCCCGCTCCCCGGCCCTGGTCCGCGCCAGGGACTCCATGAAGTGCCGGAACATCGGCTCCGGGTAGATGGACGGCGTCCGGGCCCGGATCTCGTCGAGCTCCTGCTGCACGATCCGCGCGCCGACGGCCCGAGTCTCTTCGGAGGCGAAGTCCTCGAGCCACTCCTGGAAAGTGAGCACCGCGTTCAGCTTGCAGAAGCAGCCCTCCTGGCCGGAGCGGAGCAGGGCCATGATCTTCTTGCCGGTGCGCCCGCAGCGGTAGCCCGCGGTGCAGAAGGAGGTGATGCAGCCTTGAGCGGCCAGCTCGCGCACCACTTCGTCCAGGGAGCGGGTGTCGCCCAGGATGAACTGCTGGCGCTCCCCGGTCTGGGCCCCCGCGTCCTCCCTGGCGCCGTCGGCGTACGCGCCGATGCCGATCCTGCTGGAGGCGTCCCGCTGGGTGCACATGGGCATCACGTTCCGCAGCATCGCGGGGGTCTCCCGGCAGGTGACGATCAGGCCCGCCGAGGGGATCGCCAGGCGGATCAGGCAGACCATGCGCTTGAAGTCGCGGTCGCCGACCCGGCGCTTCACCCAGGCGAAGTCGGTGTTCTCGGCCGGCTCCAGGCGCGGCACCGAGACGGTGTGGGCGCCGATGCCGAACCGGGCCTCCAGGTCACGGGTGTGCATCACCAGGGCGAGCAGTTCGAAGCGCCAGTCGCAGAGGCCCAGCAGGGCGCCCAAGGCGACGTCGTCGATGCCCGCCTCCATGGAGCGGTGCAGGGCGTACAGGCGCCAGCGAAAATCGCCCTTCACCGTGTCCGGGGGATGGACCTGGGCGTAGGTGGGGCGGTGGTAGGTCTCCTGGAACACCTGGTAGGTGCCGATGCCGGCCCGGTGGAGCTTGCCCAGTTCGGCAACGGACATGGGCGCGGCGTTGACGTTCACCCTTCGGATCGACCCTTCGCCGACCCGGGCCGGCACCCGCACCGAGTAGATCCGGCGCATGCACTCGGCGATGTAGTCGCCGCCGGTGGCGGGGTGCTCGCCGAACACGATCACCAGCCGCTTGTGCCCGATGCGCCCGGCCAGGATCTCGGTCTCCCGCTCCACCTGGTCGAAGGTCAGCACCTTGCGCTGGATGGCCGGGTTGGACTTGCGGAACCCGCAGTACTTGCAGTCGTTCACGCACAGGTCCCCGCAGTAGAGGGGCGCGAAGGTGACCACCCGGTTGTCGTAGATGGCCCGCTTGGCCTCGGCGGCGGCCGCGTACATCTCCTCCCACAGGCCCTCGTCGCGCACCCGCAGCAGCACTGCGGCCTGCTGCGGCGTGAGGGTGGTCCCGGTGCGGGCGCCCTGGGCCAGCTGGCGCACCAGGCCGGGATCCGGTTCGGACCGGTCGGCGAGCAGCGCCTCGATCAGCGCGTCGTCGACGAAGTCCTTGCCGCCGATCAGGTAGCGGTTGATCTCCTCTGGGCGCACCACCTGCCCGGCCCATTCCAGGACGGAAGCGTTCTCGTGGAGCATGGTGTCCTCCTCTCTACAACTTCGCCAGGGACGCCTTGACCGTCACGCCCGGGATCTGCCCCAGGCGCCCGGTGAGCGCGCCGATCTGGTCGGTGGTGGCGTCCACCACCAGGGTGATGATGTGGATGCCGCGTTCCCGGTAGGCCAGGCCCATGCGCGCCACCACCAGGTCCCCGGTCCGGGACAGTTCCTCGTTCACTTGGGCGGCGGCGGCCTTGCGGTCCCTGACGACCAGGGTGAGCACGGCCACGGCGGCCGCGCCTGGGCTGGCGTGCGTTGCATCCTTGGCGACCTTGACGCTCGACGTGGCCATGGGCCCTCCCTGCGCGCCCGGGGGGAAGAGGGGTCTGGAGGCCCGGACGGCCGTTGTCGCGGCCCATCCCGGCGGAAGGTTTGACCCTCGGTTGCAGACGGATCCTGGCCTCAGGTTGCGGGTCCATTATATCGAGAAAAAAAGGTCGACTTCACCCTTTTCGGTCGGCCGGCTCTCTCGCCGGGAGCCGCAGGTGCACCTGAGTCCCATGCTCCGGCCGGCTCTCGATGTTGATCAACCCCTTGTGGGCCATGAGGATCCGGTGGCTCACCGCCAGGCCCAGCCCGGTCCCGCCGCCGAAGGTGGTGTAGAACGGGTCGAAGATCCGGCTCAGGGCCTCGGGGGCGATGCCGCAGCCGTTGTCCTCCAGGGTGGCCTGCCAGTGGGGCCGGCCCTCCACGGTCTCGGGCATGGCCGAGACCGTCAGCTTCGGGGCGGGGCGGCCCTCCAGGGAACGCACGGCGTTCTGCAACAGGTTCACCGCCACCTGGCGCAGCAGGTCCGGGTCGGCGCACCAGGCGGCAACCGCCGGCACCCGGTTCTCCCAGGCCACCTCCTCAGGCAGGTTGCACCCGGCCCGGGCCCCCTCCCAGAACTCCGCCAGGGGGAACACCGTGGGCTTGGGCGAGATGTCCCGGCTGAAGGTGAGGGTGTTGGTGACCAGGGTGTTCAGGCGCTGGACGCTGGCCTGGATGTGCTGGGCCAGCTCCACCTGGGCCGGCAGGGACTGGAGGTCCTGGACCAGCATCCCGGCGAACAAGGACAGGCTGCCCAGGGGATTGCGGATCTCGTGGGCCAGTTCGGCGGCCATCAGGCCCATGGCCTGCAGGCGCTGCTCCCGGTTGGCCTGCTGGGCGCGCAGGTGGGCCTCGGTGACGTCCCGCAGGATGATGATCTGGCCCGCCTCGGTGGGGCGGTTCTCCTGCTCCAGGAACCGCTCCCGCCCGGCCGGGTCGAGGAACGGGCGCAGCCCCTCGGGGGCCCCGGGCTCCCAGGGCGGAGGGCCGTCCATGAACTGCCCCGGCAGGCCTTCGGGGCGGTTGGTGAAGCGCAGCTCGCCCTCGCCCCCCAGCACCCAGATGGCGAACGGCACCGCCTCCAGCACCGTCTGGATCTCGTTTTGGAGCCGGCCCAGCTGGCCCTGGAGGGACTCGTAGCGCTGCTGGAGCTGTTCCGACGCCTGGGTGAAGGCGGCGAAGGCCGCCATGAGCTGCTGGGAATCGGGGACGACGTCCACGGCCATGGCTCGCTCAGGCGCCGCGGTGGGCGTCCAGGACCTGCTGCAGCAGGCTCCGGTCCTTGTGCCAGGGCTCCGCCGCCACCAGCTCGGCCACCGCCTCCTTGGCCGCGGGGGCGTCCAGGGTGAGCAGGGACCGGCACGCCGCCAGGCGCACCTCGATGGGCTCGGCGGAAGTGAAGATCATCCCCTTGCGCCGGGCCATCTCGGTCAGCACCGGGATGGAGCGCAGATCGCCGATCTGGCCGATGGTCTCGGCCGCCCGCACCCGCAGCTTCTCCCCGTTCTTCCGGTCCATGGCGAACGCGGCCAGGATCGGGACGGCCTGGATGGCCCGCACCTGCCCCAGGCCGAACATCATCTCCTCCTGGGTACCCGGGTCCACCATCGGGAAGGCCGCCAGCAGCTGGGGCACCGCGGCCGGGCCGCCCAGCTTCCACATGGTGCGCACCGCGGCCCGCTTCACCCGTCCGTCCGGGTGGGTCAGGCAGGCGCCGGCCGGTTCCAGGACGTTGGCGTCGCCGATCTCGGCCAGCAGGTTCAAGGCGTTGCGCACCAGGTACCAGGCCGGCGACCCCAGCCCCTCGTAGACCGCGGGCAGCGCCTCGGCGCCCATGCAGCGGATGGCCTCCAGCAGGCGGCCCCGGCGCTTGCGGTCGGGCTCGTCGCCCAGGATCTCCACCAGGGCCCGCGCGGCGGGCTGGCCCACCTTGTCGAAGTAGGGGATCAGCTCCCCGAGCATGGTCTCGGCGTTGGCGGTGTGCAGCAGATCGGCCACCCGCTGCAGGTGGTCCCGGGTGGCGAGCGCCTCCCACAGGGCCGCCAGGGCCGAGGTCCGCCACTCCTGCTTGTCCTGGAAGGCGACCAGCCCGTCCACTTCCTGCAGCAGGGTCAGGGCGTGGCCGGGCTCGCCCCGGACGATCTGGAAGTCCACCACCACCCCCAGCGCCTCGGCGGTGGAGCGGTGGATGTGGGCCAGGGGCTCCCAGCCGAAATGGGCGGTGAGGCCCTCGACCAGGGGGCCTTCCGCCTCCACCGGCAGGCCCGGGTCCAGCAGCCAGCGGCTCACCCCGGTCAGGGTCTGGGCGGCCATGGCGCGCTTGGCGACGTTGTCCTGGCGCAGCGCCTCCAGGATCATCTCCAGGACCGCCAGCAGGCCCTCGATGCGGCCCTCGTCCAGGAGCCGGCGCATGAAGCGCAGGCGCTGGTCCAGGGTCAGGGCCCACAGCCGGTCCTGCTCCAGCACCTGGCGCAGCTTCTCCTCCATGGACTGGTTCTCCCAGTCCAGCTGCTGGATCAGCTCCTGCAGCCGGGCCAGCTGCTCCAGCCCGGCGCCCTTGCCCCGCATTTCCCCTTCCAGCGCACGGAGCATGGCCTGTCCCTGGGGCGCGTAGCGCAGGGCGGAGAACATGGCCTCCCGGGCCCGCTCCCAGGCCTCGCTGCCGGGGGTCATGGCGCCCTCCTCGAACACCTCGCCGTCCTTGCGGTCGCCGCCCTGGGTGGGGGCGCCGCCCGACAGGCTCCCTCCCTCCATCAGGGCCGCGGCGGCGTGGGCGAAGCATTCCGGGGCCAGGGCCTGGAAGCCCATGCGCATGCCCTGGTGCCCTGCGGGCAGGCTGTCCAGCCCCGCCACCACCGCCAGTTCCTGCTCCGCAGGCAGGTCCAGCAGGGCCCGGCGCAGGCCCTCCATCTGGTGGGACGGCGGGAAGGTCTCGCCCATCCCGAACGCGGACGGGGTGCCGCCCAGGAAGCCCAGGTTGGCGGCCTCCAGGGGCCCCTCCAGCAGGGACTTGGGCGGGAGCAGGGCGAACTGCTGCTTCCACTGCTCCACCAGGACGTCCACGTTGAAGGCGGGCTTGGCCTGGGGCGGCGGGGCCTGGGTGCCGGTTCCCTGGGTGCCTGGCGCGGGGCCGGCCCCCTGGGTGCCTGGCGTGGGGCCTAGCCCCTTGGCCTTCAGGGCTTCCGCGATGGCCTCCAGGGCGGCGGCGGAGACCGGGTCGGGCGCCTCGGCCGCGCGCTTGATGGTGGGCGGCGGGCCGTCATGCTCCTCCTCCCCGCCCTCGCCCTCCCGGATCTCCTTGTACTGGACCTGGCTGAGCTGGATGTGGGGCAGGCTCTTCCTGGCCAGGATGGCCGCCACGCCCCCGGCTTCCTCGATCTTGGAGGGCTTGAGCTGGAGGACCTCCAGCACCTGGTCCAGTTCGTCCGGCTCCACCCCGCGCTGGAAGATGATGCCGCTGATCTGGCGCTCGTTGAACTGGCGGGACAGGGCGGTCAGGTGCAGGTGCTTGCCTTCGAAGGGATTGCCGTCCAGGAACAGCTTGTTCTGGGCGGTGGCCACGTGCAGGCTGGAAGCTTCGTTCAGCCACCCGGTCATCAGGCCGTGGAGGCTGGCCAGGGCGGTCTGGGCACGCGGGTGGGACCCGGTGTACATGGCCCGGGCCTTGAGGGCCAGTTGCAGACTTTGGACCAGTTCCAGGAAGTCGCTCATGGCGGCGCAAGCTCCGTTGGGATGGGCTACGGGGTGGGCTTCATGGGATCGTTCCACTCCCGGCGCAACTGCCGGTAGTGGGCCGCGAGGAAGGCGACCCTGCGTTCGGCCTCCTTGCGCGCGGGCTTGGTGTTCATGCTGGCGGCGATGGCCTGGGCCCGCTCCATCCAGCGCTCGCCCCGGGCGATCACCTCGGCGGTGTGGATGGGCTCGAACCCGCCGGCGATGCAGACGAAGTGGATCAGGCTGGCGGCGCCGATCTTGCTGAGCTTGTCGGCATCCCAGAGACAGGCGGTTTCCACCGGCTCCAGCTTGCGGGTCAGCTTGAGCCCCACGTGGTGCTCGATGGCGTGGCGGACCGCGGGGATCTTGGCCCTGGGGAAGTCGGTGTCGGCCAGGATCTCCTCCACCGCCGCCGAGGCGTCCTGGGCGTGGGTGTCCTTCTCCTTGTGGTGGTTCAGGTACTTCCGGCAGTCGTGGAGCCAGGCCGCGCATTCCACGATCTCCGGGTCGGCTCCCACCTGGGGCGCCAGCCAGCGGGCGATCTTCACCACGGCCAGGGTGTGCTCGAAGCGGTAGTCGAACACCGGGCGGGGGCCGTCCGGGCCGGGGTGGGACTTGCCCCAGAAGCGGATGGCGTCCGCCTCGGTCATGGCCCGCAGGGCCGTCTCACATTTTTCCCGCCATGCGATCATCGGCTCGATTCTCGCACATAGTCGCGGAGGGCGTGAACGGTCTTGCGGATCTCTTCGTACATGGGCCGGTCGTGCCAGTCCGGGCAGGCCGCCCCGAGCCGGTCGACCAGGGGCAGCAGGTTGTCGGCCGGGGCCTTGGCCAGGATCCGGACGCCTTCCAGGGCCATGCGCGCCTCCAGGGCCAGCACCTGCTCCAGGGCGTCCACCGCCCGCCAGAGCTTGCGGGCGGCGATGGGGCCCATGCTCACGTGGTCCTCCTTGCCGGCGCTGGTGGGGATGGAGTCCACGCAGGCGGGGTGGGCCAGTCCCTTCAGCTCGGAGACCAGGGCCGCGGAGGTGACGTGCGCCATCATGAAGCCGGACTCCAGGCCCCCCTGGCGGGTCAGGAAGGCGGGCAGGTCCGAGTAGGCCGGGTTGACCATCCGCTCCTGGCGCCGCTCGGAGATGCTGGCCAGGTCCGCGACGGCGATGGCCAGCAGGTCGCAGGCGAAGGCCGGGTACTGGCCGTGGAAGTTGCCTCCGCTCCGGCTCTCCTGGGTGTCGGTGAAGATCATGGGGTTGTCGGTGGCGCTGTTCAGCTCCCGCTCCAGGATGGCGGAGGCGAAATCCAGGGCCTCCCGCACCACCCCGTGGACCTGGGGCAGGCAGCGCAGGGAATAGGCGTCCTGGACCCGGTGGCAGTCCCGGTGGCCCTCGCAGATCTCGCTGGTCTCGCCCAGGACGGCGCGCATGTGGGCGGCCACCTGGATCTGCCCGGGATGGGGCCGGGCCTGGTGGATGCGGGGATCGAAGGCGGTGCGGGAGCCCTGCAGGGCCTCCAGGGAGAGGGCGGCGATCTCGTCCGCCAGGGGCACCAGGTCCAGGAGCCGGGCCACCGCCAGGTTGCCCAGGGCGGTGATGAGCTGGGTGCCGTTGATGAGGGCCAGCCCCTCCTTGGGCTCCAGGACGGTGGGGGCCAGCCCGGCCTTGGCCAGGGCGGCGCCGCCGGGGATGATCGTTCCCCCGGGGGGGAGAGCGGATGCCCCGTCCCAGGCCTCCCCTTCGCCCACCAGAAGCAGGGCCATGTGCGCCAGGGGCGCCAGGTCGCCCGAGGCGCCCACGCTGCCCTGGCTGGGGATCACCGGCAGCACGTCCCGGTTCAGGCAGTCGGCCAGGAGCCGGACCGGCTCGGGGCGGATGCCGGAGTGGGCCTTGAGCAGGCAGTTGATCCGGGCCGCCATCAGGGCCCGGGTCTGGTCCCGGGGCAGGGGCTCGCCCACCCCGGCGGCGTGGCTGCGCACCAGGTTGAGCTGCAACTGGGCCAGCTGCCCGGGGGGGATCACCACCGTGGCGAACTGGCCGAACCCGGTGTTGATGCCGTACACGGTCCGCCCCTCGTCCAGGATGCGCTGGACCACCCGGCGGTTCTCCGCCACCCGGGCCATGGCCGCGGGCTCCAGGTCCACCGGTTCCCCGGCGGCGATGCGCGCCAGGGCCCTCGCGTCCAGGCCGGCACCGGAAAGACAGATCATGGCAACTCCTACGGGCACCGCCCGAAAATGAGACGGGTTTTCAGATGGGCATGACAGCGCGGGCCGTCAGACGGCTTCTTCCCCCTCCCCCACGGGGACCTTGCCGTTCCGGGGCAGGGTGGCGCCGATCACCAGGGCCAGGGCCATGGAGGCGCAGGCCACCCAGTAGGCCGAGGCGTAGCCGAACCGGGCGAAGGCGAAGGTGCCCACCAGGGGGCCGATGATGCGGCCGATGCCCGACATGGCGTTGATCACCCCGAACAGGCCGCCCTGCTCGTCCCGGGGGGTGAGCTGGCTGGCCAGGGCGGAGGTGGCGGTGGTGTTCATCCCGTTGCCCCAGGCCAGGGGGACCATCGCCAGGAGGAACGGCCACTTCCAGGGCGCGTAGGGGATGCAGGGCAGGGCGCAGGCCATGCACGCCAGGCCCGCCACCAGCGCGATCCGCTCGGGGATCCGCCTGGCCACCACCCGCACCAGGCCGCCCTGGTACAGCACGATGAGGATCCCGATGAAGGCGAACAGGTAGCCCACCTCCCGCTGGCCGAAGCCGAACCGGGCGTTGACCATCAGGCTGTAGGTGCCTTCCATCATGGCGAAGCCGCTCATGGCCAGCAGGGAGATGCAGAAGATCTGGGGCATCCCCGGGCGCTTGAGGGCCCGCATCAGGGCATGGCCCCGGCTCTCTACTCGCCGGGCGTGCATGCGGGCCTCGGGGGTAAGGGTTTCGGGCAGCCAGACCACCACCAGCATGGAGGCGAACAGGGACAGGGCCGAGGCCACGAAGAACGGCAGGTACCAGCCGTGGGCCGCCAGCATCTGCCTGCCGGCCACGGAACTGGACAGGACCCCGGACAGGGCCGGGCCCAGCACGAACCCCAACCCGAAGGCCGCCCCGATCATGCCCATGACCTTGGAGCGCTCGCTGGGCGCCGAGGTGTCGGCCATGGCCGCCTGGGCCACGGAAATGTTGCCGCCCAGGAGCCCCCCCAGCACCCGGGCCACCAGCACCCATTCGAAATGGCCGGTCACGGCCATGATCAGGTAGGAGGCGGAGGCCCCCACCAGGGAGAGCCACAACACCGGGCGCCGGCCCACCAGGTCCGAGATCCGGCCCAGGAACGGCGCGGCGATGAACTGGCTGAGGGAATAGGCGATCATCGCCACCCCGGCCCAGGCGGCGCCGGGGTGGGTGAACCGGAAGGCGTGGTTGATCCACTCCATCCAGGGGGAGGGGTGCGCCGCCAGGGACTCGGCGTAGAGCGGCATGAACGGGATGACGATGCCAAAGCCAAGGAGATCGACGAACACGGTGAAAAAGATGGCCAGCTGGGCGCGCTTAGAGGGCTGCATGAAGTCTCCAACCTTCTAAGATAGCGGCTCGGAGGCAAGCTTTCAGCATGACGGTGGGCAAAACCCCACATTTCCAGCCGGACCACTTGATAACCAAGAGTCCCGGGCGGGAAGCTAAACGGGTATGAATTTGGTATCTTACTCCAGAACCGAATCTGGAGCGGAAGATGTGGCACGCTGAACACACCCTGGAGACCACGGCGCGCCCGGAGCGGATCTGGGCGCAGATGCAGGCCGTGGCCACCTGGCCCCAGTGGGACACCGGCCTGGTCGCGGCCGAGCTGCGGGGCGACTTCTCCGCCGGCGCCCAGGGCACCATGCAGTTCCGCAGCCGGGGCCCCCGGGCCTTCCTCCTGGCCGCCGTGGCCGCCCCCAACGCCTTCACCGCCCTGGTCCGGCTGCCCCTGGCCGAGCTCCGGCACATCCACAGCCAGGAGACCTCGCCCATGGGCACCCGGCTGACCCACCGGATCGAGATCCGCGGGCCCCTGTCCTGGTTCTACGGCCTGGGCCTGGGGCGGCGGCTGCGGGAGGGGCTGGCGCCGGGGATGCGGCGGCTGGCGCAGCTGGCGTCTTAGCCATTTATCTCTTTTTATCCCCTTCATCCCCCTTATCCCCGGCAATTTATTTAGCTGGGGTGGGTCGGCGCGATCGGGTACAGCAAAGGAGCTAGGCGCCGGCAGCATGCAAGGGTTGATTTTGCGGGGGATGAAGGGGATTGGGGGGATAAATAAATGAAATGCGTGAAAGCCAGCTTCGGCGCCTCAGCCAGATGAAGACCCTCTATATCCGGGCTGCCACCCGCCCAACCCCCTCCCGGAACATCCCCGGCTCCGGCAGCAGGCTCAGCACCAGCCATCCCTCCCCGGGCAGGTCGTAGAAGCTCCCCGGATGCACCAGCACCCCCGCCTCCCGCAGCAGGCGCAGGGCGCAGTCCTCGCCAGGATCCACCGCCGGGCGCTGCAGCAGCGCCGACCAGCCCCCCTCCACCGGCGGGCGGGACAGGTGGGGATGGTCCGCCAGGGCCCGGTCCAGTTCGGCCAGGTTGGTCCGCAGGCGGGCCAGGATCCCGGCCTGGATCCCCGGGGCCAGGCCCAGCAGGGCGGGGGCGGCGGCCTGGGCGGAGGCGGAGACCGAGAGGTACTGGTCGGCGATGAACCCCAGGGGCTCCAGCAGGGCCCGGGCCTGCTCTCCCCGGGCGGCGATCCAGCCCAGCTTCACCTGGGGCAGGGCGGCGATCTTGCTGAGGCCGGAGAGGACGAACAGGGGGCAGCCGGGGTCCCCTTCCTCCAGGGCGGTGGCCAGGCGGTCCGGGCCCGGTTCCAGGGCGTAGTCCCCGAACACCTCGTCCACCAGCAGGGCCAGCCCGCGCCGGCGGCAGAGGTCCACCAGGCCCCGCCACTCGCTCCGGGCGAGGAACTGCCCGGTGGGGTTGTTGGGGTTCACCACCACCACCGCCCGGGTGCGGGGGCCGCAGGCGCCGTCCAGGGCCGCCAGGTCCAGGTCCCAGCGCTCGTGGCGGAGGGCCGGGACCGGCCGGGCCGCGACGCCCTCCAGGGCGGCCAGCCAGTGGAACAGGGGATAGCTGGGAGAGGGCACCAGCAGGTCGTCGCCCGGCGCGCACAGGAGCTTGAACAGCCAGGAATAGGCCTCGGACGTGGAGGCGGTGAGCTGCAGGTCCCCGGCGGCCAAGCCGTGGCCGTGCCAGGCGGCCACGGCCGCCCGGGCCTCCTCCCCGCCCCGGCAGTCCGGGCGGTAGGCGAGCACCTCCGGACCGGACAGGGCTTCCCGGATCTCCCGCTCCGGGTACTTGAAGCCGCAGCGGGTGGGGTTGGAGAGGGTCAGATCCAGATGTCTCCGGCCGTCCCGGGCGCGGGCGGCCACTTCCACCGCCAGGGCGTTGGGTTCCAGGGAGTCGGGGAGGCGGGGGCCGGGCATGGGACCAGGATAGCCCGCCCGGGCCGCCTCCCAAGGTACCGGACCCGGCTAATACCGTTGGGTCCGATCAGCATCGATCACCCGTGCCAGGCACAAGCGGCCGTAGCAGGCGAAGCCTGCAACGGCTGCTAGACTCGTCTCCTGACTTGGAGGATAGCCATGGCGCGCAGCGTGAACGTCGCGGTACTGCTGGCCGGTTGCGGCCACGTGGACGGGTCGGAGGTCCGCGAGGCCACCTTCGCCCTGCTGGCCCTGGACCAGCACGGGGCCAAGGTCCAGTGCCTGGCCCTCGACGCCCCCCAGGCGGGGGTGTGGAACCACGCCGCCTGCAGGCCCGCGGAAGGCGCGGCGCGCAACATGCTGGAGGAGGCCAGCCGGATCGCCCGGGCCGGCCAGTGCCTGGACCTGGCCCAGCCCGACCCCGGATCGTACGACGCCCTGGTCCTCCCCGGCGGCGCCGGGGTGGCCAAGAACCTCTGCACCTTCGCCGCCGACGGGCCCTCGGCCAAGGTGCGCCCGGACGTGGCCGCCTTCGTGCGCAGCTTCTTCGAGGCGGGCAAGCCGGTGGGGGCCATCTGCATCGCCCCGGCCCTGGTGGCCCTGGTGCTCAAGGGCATGAACCGGCGCGCCACCCTCACCCTGGGCGACGGCGCCCAGGCCGCGGCCGTGGAGCAGCTGGGCGCCCGGCACCAGGCCGTGGCCTCGTCCCGGGAGATCGTCATCGACGAGGCCCTGAAGCTGGTGACCACCCCCGCATACATGTTCGGGGAGGCGCGGCTGAGCGACGTGTGGGTGGGCATCGAGCGGTGCGTGGCGGAGGTGCTCAGGCGGGTGTTCCCCGGCCAGGGCGCATGAGCGGCCAGCCTTCCGGGATGGTCCCGGAAGTCCCCGGGCAGGCGCCCCCGGTGAACCTCCTGGACCGGTGGGTGCGCCGGTTCGGCCGGACCAGCTACGCCCTGGTGGTGCTGGTCCTGTACCTGCTCGCGGCCACCGCCCTGGGGCTGGCGGCGGCCCCGGCCCTGGCCCTGGGGGCCAGGCTGTTCGCCCTGGCCTCCCGGCTGCCCCCGGTGCCGGGGTGGTGCCTGCGGGGGCTGGCCCTGGCCCTGGGCTGGTTCGTGTTCGGCATGGCCCTGCTGGTGGTGGTGGCGGGCTACAACCGGGTCCTGCCCACCCGCCTGCGGCCGTACAAGGGCATCTACTACACCCTGGCGGCGGCCCCCTGGTTCCTGCACAACGGGCTGTTCTACCTGGCGCGGTTCACCTTCATGCCGTTCGTCACCCTCACGCCGTACGGGATCTGGTTCCTCAAGGCCATGGGCATGAAGATCGGCAAGCGCGCCTTCATCAACACCGAGTACATCAGCGACCCCAGCTTCATCACCCTGGGGGACGACGTGGTGATCGGGGGCAGCGTGCGCATCTTCGCCCACTACGGCGGCGGGGGCAGCCTGGTGATCGCCCCGGTGACGGTGGGGCACCGGGCCACCCTGGGCCTGGGCTGCAGCGTCATGGGCGACGTGGAGATCGGCGAGGACGCGGTGATCCTGCCCCACAGCGTGCTGCTCCCGGGCAGCCGGGTGGGCGCGGGGGAGGTGTGGGGCGGCGTGCCGGCCCGGCCCATCCCCAGGGAAGACCGGGACGCGTTCAAGCAGGTGATCCGCGGACGCTGATTTACACGACGAGCGGCCCGTCCTGGTCCGCTTCCTTCTCCCGCCCGCGCACGGCCCAGGTCCGCACCATCCGCCGCAGGGCCGGGTGGGTGAGGCGGGTGGAGACCCATTGGCGCTCGTCGGGCGGCAGGGCCAGGATCCAGGTGACGGCCAGCCCCAGCACCAGCCCGGACTCGGGGATGTCCAGGCCCCGGTCCAGGGCCTGGAGCACCTGGTGGGCCACCGGGATGCTCTCCTTCCAGCGGGAGTTCTGCAGGGCCTCCGCCTGGGCCGGGGTGAGCGGGGGCTGGACCAGGGCCTCCAGGGCCTGGACCGTGAGCCGGGGGTTCTGCAGGAAGGCCCCCAGGACCCGCATGTCCCGGACCTTCCAGACCACCGGCCAGAGGGTGGGCGGGGCCAGGGACGCGAGGCTGCGCCGTTCGCCCATGGTCATGACCCCCCACAGGTAGCGGAGCCGCTCCACCGCGTGGGAGCGGGCCTGGGGGTGGGCCGACGCGTCCCCGGCGACGGCCGCCAGGGCCCGCCAGGGCAGGGCGGGCAGCAGGCGGTTGCGCAGCTCGGCGGGGGCCTTCATGTGCTGGGCGATCCAGCGCAGGAGCAGGGGGCGCTTCTGCAGGTCCCGGACTTCCGCGGCTTCCTCCAGCCACCCCGGCGGCGGGGCGGGGTGCCTCAGCAGCCTCAGGAACTGGGGCCAGGGCAGCTGGGGGGGGAGGGGCCAGGTCACGCCTCCATTGTCGCCGGAACCCCTGCGCAAACAGACCGGTTGGGATAAAACTCGGGCAAACTGGGACCATGGCTGAACGCTTCACCATCCTGGGCAGGGGCCGGGCCGGACGGGCCCTGGCGGCCGCCTGGGGGAGCCGGGTGGCCCTGCTGCCCGGCGACGCCCGCCCCGACGGCCTGGTGCTGCTGGCGGTGCCCGACGGCGCCCTGGAGGAGGCCTGCGGGCGCTTCCCGGGGCGCTGCGCGCACCTGTCCGGGAGCTTCCACCTGGAGGGTGCGCCCTCCGCCCATCCCCTCACCAGCTTCGACGGGCAGCCCGCCGACTGGAGCGGGACCCCCCTGGGCCTCACCGGGGCGGTGCCGGACGCGATCCTGGACGCCTTCCTGGCCCTGGGCTTCGTCCCCTTCGGGCTCCCGGCCGAGGCCAAGGCCCTCTACCACGCCTGCGCGGTGCTGGCCTCGGGCCACGCGGCCACCCTCTGGCTGGGGGCCGCGGGCCTGCTGGCCCGGGCCGGGCTGGACCTGCCCGGGCGGGGGCTGGCGCCCCTGGCGGAAGCGACCCTGCGCAACCTGGAGCGGCACGGGGCCGCCGGCCGCACCGGCCCGTTCGTGCGCGGGGACGCGCCCACCATCGCCCGGGACGCCGCGGCGCTGCCCGCGGACTGGCGGGAGGTGTTCCTGCGCCTGGGCTCCCTGCCGCTTCCGGCCCCGGAGGACACGAGATGACTAGGACCCGAGCTTCCGCCCCGCCCGAACCCGTCCGGGCCCTGGTGCGCCCGCTGGACCTGGGCATGCACGAGCTCCAGGTAGTCCTGACCCTGCCCGCCGAGGCGGTGGCGCAGGGCGCCGTGCTGGCCCTGCCGGCCTGGACCCCGGGCTCCTACCTGATCCGGGACTACGCGCGGTTCCTGGACCGGCTGGAGGCGACCGGGGCGGACGGGAGCCGTCTGGCCCTGGAGAAGCTGGACAAGCAGCGCTGGCGGCTGCCCGCGGCCAAGGGGCCGGTGACGGTGGCCTACCGCCTGTTCTGCAACGACCTCACGGTGCGCACCAACCACGCGGACCCCACCCACGCCCACTTGGCGGGGGCGGCCAGCTTCCTCTACCTGGAAGGCCAGTCCGCCCGGCCCTGGCGGGTGGCCTTCCGGGACTGGCCCGCGGGCTGGAAGGTGGCCACCGCCCTGCGGGAGCGGGACGGGGAGTACCTGGCCGCCGACCACGACACCCTGGTGGATTCGCCGTTCGAGCTGGGCAGCTTCCGGCTGCACGCCTTCGAGGTGCCCGGGTGCCGGTGCCGCCTGGCGATCACCGGGGCGCACGCCGGGGACGAGAAGCGCATTCTCCAGGGCGCCCGGGCCATCGTCGAGGCCTGCTCCGCCCTGTTCGACGGGCTGCCCATGGACCGCTACCTGTTCCTGCTCACCTTAAGCCCCAAGGCCCACGGCGGGCTGGAGCACCGGGACTGCACCTCGCTGCTGGCCGATCCCCACCAGCTGGAGCGGGCCGAAGGCTACTGGGACCTGTTCCTGCTCATCGCCCACGAGTTCTTCCACGTCTGGAACGTCAAGCGCATGCGCGACCGGGTGCTGGGCCCGTTCGACTACCAGCAGGAGAACCACACCCGCCTGCTCTGGTTCCACGAGGGCTTCACCAGCTTCATGCAGTACTCGATCGTCCTGCGCGCCGGCGTCGCGCCCTGGTCCTGGGTGGCCAGGCGCCTGGCCGGGTCCTGGACCGACAACACCACCCGGGCCGGGCGGCTGGAGCAGAGCCTGGAGGAGGCCAGCTTCGACGCCTGGATCCGCCACTACAAGCCCTCCGAGTTCAGCCCCAACAGCACTGTGAGCTACTACGACAAGGGCGCGCTGGTGGCCTGGATCATGGACGCGGGCCTGCGCCTGGCGTCCGGGGGCGAGCACGGCCTGGACCGGTTCTTCGCCGTCCTGTGGCGCCGGTTCGGGGACGGGCCGGTGGGCGACGCCGACCTGCGCGCGCTGTACCGGGAACTGGCCGGCCAGGATCCGGGGCCCTTCTGGTCCCGGTTCGTGCAAGGCCGGGCGGAGCTGGACCCCGGGCCCATCGAGCGGGCCTACGGACTCGCCTTCACGTTTCGCCCGCCCTGGGAGGCCCTGGGCAATGGGGCAGCCGGGGGGGAGGCCGGGGACCCGGACGCGGTGCGCCGGGCCATGGTCTACGCCGGCCTGAGCTGCCTCGGGGACACCACCCAGGTGGCCAACGTGCTGCCCGGGTCCCCGGCGGCCCGGGCCGGGCTGGGCTACGGCATGGAGGTCCTGGCGGTGGACGGATGGCGCACCGCCTCCGCCCAGGATGTCCAGCGGCGCCTGGGGGACCGGGCCCCCGGAGACCAGGTGGAGATCCTGGCGGTGGAGCGCGGCCGGGTCCGGTCCTGCGCCCTGGTCCTGGAGGAAAGCCCGCTGCGCGCCGTCCAGGTGGCGGCGGACCCGGCCGCCGGGATCCCCCAGCGGGAGGCGTTCAGCGCCTGGACCGGCCAGCCCTTCCCGGTCCCGGCGTCCCGGGGGGACCGCCCGTGACCCTGAATCCCCTGGACTGGGACCTGGGCAACATCCCGCCGGGGATCCCCTGGGGCGGGCTGGACGAGGCGGGCCGGGGCGCCTGGGCCGGGCCGGTGGTGGCCGCCTGCGCCGTGCTGGACCGGGAGGTGGCCGCCCGCTGGCCCCAGGTGCTGCGCGAGGCCCGGGACAGCAAGCTGCTGGCGCCGGACCGGCGGGAGGCGCTGGCCGCCGAGCTGAAGATGATCCTGCCCGGGTGGGCGGTGGCCGAAGTGGACAACCTGGGCATCGACCGGGAGAACATCCTGGAGGCGGCCCTCGAGGCCATGCGCCGGGCGGTGGCCGCCGTGCCGGTCCGGCCGCGCATCCTCCTGGTGGACGGCAACCGGGCCCCCCGCACCGGTCTGCCGGAGCGGCTGGTGGTGGACGGCGACGCCCTCAGCTGCGCGGTGGCCTGCGCGTCGATCCTGGCCAAGGCCCACCGGGACGGGCTCATGCGGGAACTGGACCGCGGCTGCCCGGGGTACGGGTTCGCCCGGCACAAGGGCTACGGGACGCCCGCCCACCGCAAGGCCCTGGCGGAGCTGGGCGCCTCCCCGGTCCACCGCCTGAGCTACGCGCCGGTGGCCGCCCTGGCCAGGCCGGAGGCGGCCCTGCGCGCCGCCCTGGAGACGTCCATGGACCTGTGCGCCTCGGTGGCCGAGCTCCAGGCCTGGGTGGAGGACAGCCTGCGCCCCGCCTACGGCCGCCTGGATCCGGCCTGGGTCGAGGCCCTGCGCGGGCGCTACGGCGAGCGCCTGGCGCTCCTGGTCCGGGAATGACGGACCGGGAGGTCGCCCTCGCCCTCATCGTCCACCGGGGACGGTGCTTCGCCCAGCAGCGCAGTCCGCTCTCCCGGCACCTGCCCGGGCTGTGGGAATTCCCCGGCGGCAAGGTGGAACCCCTGGAGTCGCCCCGGGCGGCCCTGTTCCGGGAACTGGAAGAGGAGGTCCGGTGGGCCCCGGCCCGGGCGGCGGCCCTGCCTCCCGTCGTCCACGCCTATCCGCAGTTCCGGGTGACCCTGCACCCCTTCCTGTGCCACGGGATCCCGGCCCGGACCCCCTCCCTGGAGACGGCCCTGGCCTGGGGCTGGTTCACTCCGGCGGAGCTGGGCCGCCTGCCCATGCCGGAGGCCAACCGGGAGCTCCTGGGCAGGTTGGCGCTGCTGGTGGCCCCGGACTGAGTATAATGATGAGAAATGCACCAACCAGGGTGCCGCAACGGCATTGACAAGACGTATTTGCGCGGTGTTTCCGGAGAACCCATGAAACGACTCATCCTCGGAATTCTGGTGGCCCTCGCTCCGTTGCTGCACGCCCAGGCCCCCCCGGACCAGGAAGTCGCGCTCACCGCCGTGGCCGGATCCAAGCTGGGCGTCGCCCTGCCCCGGCCGGCCGTCAACGGGCTGCCGGAGCCCACGGTCACCAGCGAGTTCCACCAGGTGCTGCTCCGGGACCTGGAGGAGGCCGGGCCGTTCGCGGTGATCCAGAAGGGCCTTCCGGCCAGCACCGACCCCTCCGCCTACAATGCCTGGGCCGAGACCGGCACCGAGTGGCTGCTGATCACCTCCGTGACCCGGACCCCGGGCGGGGACCTGGACGTGATGCTCCAGGTGGTGGACGTCATGGCCGCCCAGGCCAAGAACGCCAAGGCCGTGGTCAACAAGCGCTACACCGGCAAGGACGGCGCCCTGCGGCGCATCGCCCACAAGATCGCCGACGACCTGATGGCCCGGCTCACCGGCGAGCAGGGGGTGGCCTCCACCCGGATCGTCTTCGTCAAGGAGACCGGCCGGGGCGTGAAGGAGATCTACCAGGTGGACCGGGACGGCGCCAACCCCATGCCCCTGACCGCCTACCGGAGCCTGACCCTGTCTCCCTCGGTGGCCCCGGACGGGAGGCTGGCCTACGTCACCTACAAGGGCGGCACCCCCGAGATCTGGGGCCAGCGCACTCCGGGCGGGCCGCAGGTGCGGCTGTACCCTGTCGACACGAGCAAGCCCCAGGGGCACTGCTTCTGCCCGTCCTGGTCCCCGGACGGCAAGCGCCTGGCCTTCGTGCAGGGCGACCGCCGGGGCAACACCGACATCATGGTCATGGACATGGCCACCGGCAGGGTCCGCCGCCTCACCGACAGCAACTGTATCAACACCGACCCCAGCTGGAACCCCGCCGGCACCCAGCTGGCCTTCACCTCCGACCGGGAAGGCGGGCCCCAGGTGTTCCTGATGGGCGACGACGGGTCCAACGTGCGCCGGCTGACCCAGGAGGGCACCTACAACGGCAGTCCGGCCTGGAGCCCTTCGGGGTCGATGATCGCCTATGTTTCACGTTTTGAAGGTAAATTTGATCTTTTTGTGTATAAACTTGGGGAAGGGAAGTCCTATCAGATCACTACCGGCGTCGCGAGCTCAGAATCGCCTTCCTGGTCTCCGGACGAGCGGCGCATCGTGTTCACCAGCGGAAGCCGGGGAGGAATGGAATTGTATACCACCGATCTTTCCGGCAATACATTACGAAAGTTGCTGAACCTGGACGGTTGCCAAAGCCCAAAATGGACAAGATCACGCTAAGAAAAAAAAGGTGCCCGGATTTCCGAGCCTTGTTAACCTTACTGCGTTGGAGGAGCCAAACATGCGATTCATCCGAACCCTCGTTCCCCTCTCGGTGATTTTCGCCCTGGGGATGGGAGTGGCCTGCAAGAAGCCTGCTCCCGCTCCGGAACAACCTGCCCCGGCCGTCCAGCCCGCCGCCTCTGCGCCTGCTCCCGTCCAGCAGCAGACGGAAGATGACGCTGCGAAGCTCAAGGCCGAAGCCGATGCCGAAGCCGCCCGCAAGGCCGCCGCCGAAGCCGCCCGCCTGGCCAAGTTCAAGGCCGACGCCGAAGCCGCCCTCAAGAACATCAACTTCGACTTCGACAAGTCGGACATCCGCGAGCCGGACAAGCCCAAGCTCCAGGCCATCGCCGACTTCCTCCAGAACTACCCGGACGCCAAGGTCCAGATCGCGGGCAACTGCGACGAGCGCGGCACGGTGGAGTACAACCTGGCCCTGGGCGAACGCCGGGCCAACGCCGCCAAGCAGTACCTGACCGGGCTCGGCACCACCGACGGCCGCCTGTCCACCATCAGCTACGGGAAGGAGCGGCCGCTGGTCGAGGGCCACGACGAGGAGAGCTGGTTCCAGAACCGCAACTGCCAGTTCACGCTTCAGTAGAAGCCTGGTTCCAGTCAACATGGGAGCGGAGGAACCGGGTTCCTCCGCTCTTCGTGGACACGGAAGGAGTTGCCCATGCGCCCTCGCCCCTGGCTTGCCGTCATCGCCCTGGCTGTCCTGATGGCCGGCCTCGGCTGCGTTTCCGGGGATGACCTGAAGAAGGTGGAAGACCAGATCGGCGACCTTAAGCTCGAGGTGTTCAGGCTGCGCAGCCAGATGGAGGAAGCCAACAAGAAGATGGACGAGGAGCGGGCCGCCGGCACCGAAAGCCGGGCCCAGGACCGCCGGTTCCAGGCGGACCTGCAGGAGACTCTGCGCCAGCTCCAGGACAGCACCCGCATCCTCAACAACCGCCTGGGCGACTCCACCGTCCGCCGCCCCGCGGCCCGCCCGGGGGCCGCGGCTCCGGCGGCGGCCGGCGAGGGCCAGGCGCCCCCCGGCGAGGAGGAGAAGGCCTTCACCGCCGCGGTGCTGGACTACAACCGGGGCAATTACGCGGTGGCCGCCGACGGCCTGACCCTGTTCCTCAATGCCAGTCCCCAGGCCGCCCAGCGCCCCGACGCCCTGTTCTACCTGGGGCTCTGCTACTACAACATGAAGCAGTACGACAAGGCCAAGCCGGTGTTCGAGCAGATCATGCGCGAGCATCCCAGTTCCGCCCAGTTCCTGCCCGCCCGGCTCAAGCGCGGCCAGTGCCTGGCCCGGATGGGGCTGAAGCCGGCGGCCATCAAGGCCTTCAAGGAACTCACCGACGGCTTCCCCGGCTCCCCCGAAGCCCGGACGGCGCAGCAGGAACTGGCGGACCTGGGATTCTAGACTATTCCAGCACCGCCGCCTCGATGATGCTGGAGGCCACGCCGTCGTGGTCTTCGCTGGGATGCCGGGTCCCGGCCTGGGAGACGATCATGCCCAGGAGCATCAGCGCGCCGCCCACCGCCAGGCGCAGGGTGACCGGCTCGTGCAGGAAAAGCACGCCCCCGATGCTCGCGAACAGGGCTTCCATGGACATGATGATGGCGGCGTGGGCCGGGTGGGCGGCCTTCTGGGCCACGATCTGGAGGGTGTAGGCGAGCCCGATGGACAGCAGGCCGCCGTACAGCACCTGGATGGCGGCGGCGCCCAGGCCGGCGAAGGGCGCCGGTTCGCACCCCAGGGCGGCCGCGAGGCTGAAGACCGCGCAGGCGGCGCACTGGCCCAGGGCGATCTCCAGGGCCGCCATGCGTTCCACCAGACGGTTGATCAGGAGGATGTGGCTGGCCCAGAAACCGGCGCCGGCCAGCACCAGCAGGTCGCCCGGATTCACGGCGAGGCCGGCGCCCAGGCTCAGCGCGGCCAGGCCGGCGCAGCCCAGGGCGGCGCCCAGCCAGATCCGGATCCCGGCGGGCCGGCCGAAGCAGGCGCCGATCAGGGGCACCAGGACCACGTACAGGCTGGTGATGAACCCGCCGTGGGCGGCGGTGGTCCTTTTCAACCCGAACTGCAGCAGGCTGGACGCCACGAACAGCACGGCCCCGGCCAGGGCGGCGGCGGCGGCCTTGCGCCCGGCGCCCCACCCGGCCGCGCCGGCCGGCCTGGTCCCGGGTGCCCGGCGCCGGTGCAGGACCAGGAAGGGAACCAGGGACAGGGTGCCGAGGGCATAGCGGGCGCCGCCGAAGGCGAACGGCCCCATGGACCGCATGCCCTGGCGCTGGGTCACGAAGGAAAAGCCCCAGATGACCGCGGTCAGGAGCAGCAGCAGGTCCGCCCCGAGGGTACGGTTTGAAATCTTCATTCAACCAGGATACGGGATTCGGCGTTTTCAGATTGCCGTCCACCCGGGTGGACTCATCCTTGGGGCGGACTCAAGCCGGAGGTCGCCATGCCCGTCGCCAAGCTCAAGGAGTTCCTCGACGCCCAGGGGGTCAAGTACGTCTCCATCGTCCATTCCAAGGCCTACACCGCCATGCAGGTGGCGGAATCAGCCCACATCCGGGGCAAGGACCTGGCCAAGACGGTGATGGTGTGGATGGACGGGAAGCTGGTCATGGCCGTCCTCCCGGCCACCCAGCAGGTCCACCTGGAACGCCTGCGCAAGGGGGCCGGGGCGGACGAAGTGGAACTGGCCCAGGAACACGATTTCAAGGACGTGTTCCCGGGCTGCGAAGTGGGCGCCATGCCCCCGTTCGGAAACCTTTACGGCATGCCGGTCCTGGTCGATCCCCGCCTGGCCGAGGACCAGGAGATCGCCTTCAACGCCGGCTCCCACTCCGAACTGATCCGCCTCGCCTACCAGGACTTCGAACGCCTGGTCAAGCCCAGGACGGTGACGATGTAGCCGCCCCGCGCGGAACCCGGACCCTTGGGCCGGACCAACGCCCCGGTTCGAACCAATTCCTCCGCCGCGGCATCAAATGCTGGTGGCAAACAAGATCAGCCGCCGCAATGGATGAGCGGCTGGTTTCGTCGCGGCCCGGACCGGAGGGAGGCTTTCGATGGCGGTGGCAAGCATCCAGGAGCTGGACGCCCTGGTCGCCCGGGTGAAGGCGGCCCAGCAGCGGTTCGCGGAGTTCACCCAGGAACAGGTGGACCTGATCTTCCGCCAGGCGGCCCTGGCGGCCGCCAACGCGCGCATTCCCCTGGCCTGGATGGCGGTGGAGGAGACCGGCATGGGGGTGGTGGAGGACAAGGTGGTCAAGAACCACTTCGCCTCCGAGTACATCTACAACGCCTACAAGGACGAGAGGACCTGCGGGGTGCTGGAGGAGGACCGGCTCTACGGGACCCTCATCCTGGCCGAGCCGGTGGGGCTCATCTGCGGCATCGTGCCCACCACCAACCCGACCTCCACCGCCATCTTCAAGGCGCTCATCAGCCTCAAGACCCGCAACGGCATCATCTTCAGCCCCCATCCCCGGGCCAAGGGCTCCACCTGCGCGGCGGCGCGCCTGGTGCTGGAGGCGGCGGTGGCGGCGGGCGCGCCGGACCCGGTCATCGGCTGGATCGACCAGCCTTCCCTGGAACTGAGCGACCACCTGATGCACCACCCGGACGTGAACCTGATCCTGGCCACCGGCGGGCCGGGCATGGTGCGCGCGGCCTATTCCTCGGGCAAGCCCGCCATCGGCGTGGGCGCCGGCAACACCCCGGTGGTCATCGACGAGACCGCCGACATCAAGCGCGCGGTGGCCTCCATCATCATGTCCAAGACCTTCGACAACGGCGTGGTGTGCGCCTCGGAGCAGTCGGTGATCGTGGTGGACCCGGTGTACGATGCGGTGCGGGAGCGCTTCCGCAGCCACGGCGCGCACATCCTGGACCCGGCCCAGTGCGACGCGGTGCGCCGGGTGGTCCTGCGCGAGGGCGTCCTCAACCCGGCCATCGTCGGCCAGTCCGCCGAGACCATCGCCGACATGGCCGGGATCCAGGTGCCCCCGGGCACCCTGGTGCTGATCGGCGAAGTGAGCTCCGTGGGACCCGAGGAGGCCTTCGCCCACGAGAAGCTCTCGCCAACCCTGGGGCTGTACCGCGCCCGGGACTTCGACCACGCGCTGACCCTGGCCGAGGCCCTGGTGGCCCTGGGCGGCATCGGCCACACCTCGGTCCTGTACACCGACCAGGACCTGCGCCGGGACCGGATCGAGCGGTTCGGCGCGCGCATGAAGACCGCCCGGATCCTGGTGAACACCCCGTCCACCCAGGGCGGCCTGGGCGACCTGTACAACTTCAACCTGGCCCCGTCCCTCACCCTGGGGTGCGGCTCCTGGGGCGGCAACTCCATCTCTGAGAACGTCGGCCCCAAGCACCTGATCAACCGCAAGACCGTGGCCAAGCGGGCCGAGAACATGCTCTGGTTCAAGCTGCCCCGGAACGTCTATTTCCGCCGGGGCTGCCTGCCCTTCGCCCTGGAGGAGCTGCGCGGGCGCAAGCGCGCGGCCATCGTCACCGACCGGTTCCTGTTCGACCACGGCAAGGTGGACGACACCATCCGGATCCTCCAGGACCTGGGCCTGGAGGTGGAGACCTTCCACGGGGTGGAGGCCGATCCCACCCTGGCGGTGGTGCGCGAGGGCGTGGCCATGCTGCGGGGGTTCCGGCCGGACGTGCTGGTGGCGTTCGGCGGCGGCTCGCCCATGGACGCCGCCAAGATCATGGGCGTGCTGTACGAGCACCCCGAGGTCCACTTCGAGGACCTGGCCCTGCGCTTCCTGGACATCCGCAAGCGCATCTACCGGTTCCCCAGGATGGGCTTGAAGGCCATCCTGGTGGCCATCCCCACCACCTCCGGCACCGGCTCGGAGGTGACCCCGTTCGCGGTGGTCACCGACGAGGCCACCGGCATGAAGTACCCCATCGCCGACTACGAGCTCACGCCCACCATGGCCATCGTCGACCCGGACCTGGTGCTGGACCTGCCCCGCAGCCTCACGGCCTTCGGGGGCATCGACGCGGTCACCCACGGCCTGGAGGCGTACGTCTCGGTCATGGCCAACCAGTACACCGACCCCCACGCGCTCCAGGCCCTGCGCCTGCTCAAGGAGCACCTGCCCGCCGCGTACCTGGAAGGCGCCCGCAATCCCAAGGCGAGGGAGGAGGTGCACAACGCCGCCACCATCGCCGGCATGGCCTTCGCCAACGCCTTCCTGGGGGTGTGCCATTCCCTGGCGCACAAGCTGGGCGCCGAGTTCCACCTGCCCCACGGCCTGGCCAATGCCCTGCTGATCGCCAACGTGGTCCGCTACAACGCCAACGACGTGCCCGCCAAGCAGACCGCCTTCAGCCAGTACGACCGGCCCCAGGCCCGCCACCGGTACGGCGAGATCGCCCAGCACCTGGGCCTGCCCGGGCGGCGCACCGCCGAACGGATCGAGAGCCTGGTGGGCTGGATCGAGGAGCTCAAGCGCACCCTGGGCATTCCCTCCTCCATCCGGGAGGCCGGGGTGGACGAGGCGGCCTTCATGGCCAAGCTGGACCTGGTGGCCCAGGGGGCCTTCGACGACCAGTGCACGGGGACCAACCCGCGCTTCCCCCTCATCGGCGAGCTGAAGGAGATCCTGCTCGCGTCCTACCTGGGGCGGCCGTACCAGGAGCCGGGGCAGGCCTCGGCCGAGCCCGGGTTCCGGCCCGGGCGGGAACGGCCGGTCCTGACCGCCGTCGTGGCCGGCGAGGAGCGGAAGCCAGGGGAGTCCGCTCCGGTGCAGGCGAAGTCCTGAAGTTTCGGGTACCTGTTAATCGGCCCCCACCTCCCCGCATCCGGGCTCATCCCCGGTCCAGCACCGCCCTGACTGCGTCCCATTCCTCGGCGGTCAACGGCAGGAACCCGGCCGGCCGCCCCAGCAGGTCCCGCAGGCGCTGGTCCCGCTTGCCCATGGGCGGACCCGCCAGATCCGAGGCCGGCACCCAGGCCAGCCCGGGCGGGGCCGCCGGCGCGGTCTCCAGGGCCACGGCCAGGGGATGGACGGTCTGGCGCAGGTGGGTGTACACCTGCACCCACCCGGGCCAGGAGCGGCCCTCCGCGGTCCGGTAGGGAATCGCCGCTTCCGCAGCCCCGGCGGCCGCTTCCCTCGCCGGGGCGCAGGGCCAGCTCCACAGCCCCGCCAGCAGCCCGGTGCGGGCCGGGGGACGCAGCAGCCACCCCCGCGGAGAGGACACGGCCACCAGGTACAGTTCCTCCTCCCCCGGCCTGGCCCGGGGCAGGGCGGGGGGGATACGCTGGGCGCTGCCCTCCCGGCGGGCCCGGCAGCCGTCCCGCAGCGGGCACTCGGGACACCGGGGGGAAGGCGCGCAGAGGGTGGCCCCCAGTTCCATGATGGCCTGGGTGAGCCGGGAGGGGCCGTGGGCGGCCAGGGCCGGGGCCAGCCAGGCCCGCAGGTCGGCCGCGGAGCGGCGGGGATCCCCCTCCAGGGCCAGGATCCGGGCCGAGACCCGGAAGGCGTTGCCGTCCAGGGCCGGGGTGGACCACTGGAAGGCCTGGGCGGCCAGGGCCGCGGCGGTGTAGGGTCCCAGCCCGGGCAGTTCCAGCAGGCCGTCCAGGTCCCGGGGCCAGCCGGTCCGGGCCAGCGCCGCCGCCGCCCGGTGCAGGTTGCGGGCCCGCCGGTAGTAGCCCAGGCCGGCCCACAGCCCGTGCACCTCGTCCTCGGAGGCCGCGGCCAGGCGGGCCAGGTCCGGGAAGCGCTCCATCCAGCGCCGGAAATAGGGGACGACCGTGGCCACCTGGGTCTGCTGCAGCATCACCTCCGAGACCAGCACCGCGTACGGGTCCGGGTGGGGCGCGTCCAGGTCCGCGGCCCGCCAGGGCAGGTCGCGCTTCACGGTCTCGAACCAGGGTCCCAGTGGGGCCAGAAGGGGGATCGCATCGGCAAAGATCATCCGGCCAGTGGAACCCAGGCGGACGTTCCTGTAAAGCGCCCTGTTCAATTCCAGCCGGAACACAAAAAGCGCCCCCTCGGAGCGCTTCGTGCTTGCTGGTGCCCGCGAGCGGACTCGAACCGCTACGGCTTGTGGCCACCACCCCCTCAAGATGGCGTGTCTACCAATTTCACCACGCGGGCCAGGAGGCCAGGATGCCACGGCATCCTGGGGAGGTCAACATCAGGGCTTGGGGGCCGGCTTGGCCGGGGCCGGGGCCGCGGGCGCCGCCGGAGCGGCCGGGACCGCGGGCGCCGGGGCAGCGCCCGGGGCGGCCGGGACCACCGGCTTGGGGGCCGGCGCCGAGGACAGGCCGCGGTCCAGCACGGACCGGTTCGCCTTGACGATGATCACTTCGATCACCAGGGAGGTGGCCATCACGCCGGCCGCCAGCCAGTAGGTGAACTTGGCCAGGAACGGGGCCGAGCCCTGGGCGCCGAAGGCGGAATTGGCCCCGCCGCCGCCGAAGGAGGCCCCCAGCCCGCCGCCCTTGGCCCCCGGCTGGAGCAGGATCACCGCTACCAGGAGGATGCTCACGATCACGTGCAACGTCACTAGGAATCCACTCATGAATGCTCCGAACCGCTCATCTTACCAGGAACCCGGCCGCCCCGGAACTGGTTAGACGCCATGCCCGGGCTCTGCCCGGGCATGGCGTGGGGGTGTGGGGGAACATAGAGCGAGCAGCGCGAGCGGGAACGCACGCATGCGTGCGTTCCCCACGGAGCATCAGGCGCCGGGGGTGGGGTCCCGTTCCAGCCAGAGGCGGATGGTGTCTTCCGCAACTCCCAGCCTGGCCAGGTGCTCCGTGGCCATCTTGAGGCTCTGGCCCTCGTCCCGGCAGATCAGCAGGCGCCGCTTCCAGGCCTCGGTGGCGCGGGCGTGGAGATCCGCCTCGCCGGCCTGGATGCGCTTCTCCAGCAGGAAGCCGAGGTTGTTGGCGGCCTTGCGGTGCAGCGGCGCGAGGGCCAGGGCGCGCTCGTAGGCGTCGGTCGCCTCCCGGCACATGCCCCGGACCTCCATGGCCACGCCCATGGCGTTCCACACATCCGGATCCTCCGGCGCCAGGGTCTGGGCCTGCTTGACCATGGCGAACTGGTCCTCGGGCCGCTGCAGGTTGCGGTAGCACTCGGACAGGCCCAGGTAGGCGCTGTACTCGCCGGGGTCGGACTCCAGGGCGGTCAGGAACAGCTGCTCGCCGTCCTGGAACTGCCCGTTCTTGAGCATGATGTAGCCCATCTGGACCTGCAGGTCGGCGGCGTCGGGCTTCCTGGCCAGGGCCTCCCGGTAGCAGCGCAGGGCCTCGTCCCACTGGTCGGCGCCCCGCGCCATGTCGCCCAGGGCCGCCCAGGGGTCCGCCGCCGTGGGGTCGGTCTCGGCGGCCAGGGTGAAGTAGGAGGTGGCCCCCTCCGTGTCGCCCAGGTCCCGGCGGATCTCGCCGAGCATGGTGTAGGCCTCGGCCAGCGCGTCCGCAGGCGGGGCAAGGGCGGTGAGCTGGTGCAGTTCGCCCATGGCCAGCTCCAGGTGCCCCTGTTCGGTGAACAGCTCCGAGAGGATGAAGTAGCTGGCGGATTCCCGGGCCTCGATGCTGCGGGCCCTGTGGATGCAGCGCAGGCCGTCCTCCATCTCGCCCTTCCGGAGCAGCAGCTCGCCCAGGCTGTGCCAGCCCCAGAAGTAGGCCGGGTCCACTTCCAGCGCCGCCAGGAACTGCGACTCGGCGCACTTGAAGTCCGCCAGGTGCTGGCAGGTGATCCCCAGCAGGCGCAGGGTGCGCGGGTCCCGGGGCTGGAGGCTCAGCGCCTTGAGCAGCCAGGTCTTGGCTTCCTGGCAGTTGTCCCGCTGCACGCAAAGCAGGCCCATGAGCTCCAGGGCCCGGGGATCGGCGCCGTCCAGGGCCAGGGACCGGCGCAGGTCGCGCTCGGCCTCCTCCCCGCACTGCTGCAGGATCCGGATGAAGCCCAGGTTGCGCAGCACCGGGGCGCTGTCGGGCTGTTCCTCGCGCAGGGCCAAGAGCCGCCGGTGCAGCGCCTCCATCTCCTCCTCGGAGGCGTGGTCGCCCAGGGCCATGATCCGCTCGAACCAGAAGTCGGACACGAGGGGGCCGGGATCTCCTCCGGCCTTGGCGAAGGTCGCCTCCAGGACCGTCCGGGCCTCTTCGTGCAGGCAGCGCCCGTTGAGCGCCTTGGCCAGCCGCAGCCGGCCCGCGGGTTCGTTCCCGGCGTCCTGGCGCAGGTCATGGATCATGGGATCGAGCAGCCGGAGCCATTGGCGGTGCATTTCATCCCTCCAGCGGTATTACCCAAGCTTACCCTCCAGGATCATGCCGATGCCATCGCAAACAAGCTTGGCCATGGCCTCGCGGGTCTCCCGGGTGGCGCTGCCCAGGCGGGGCTTGAGCAGGGCCCGCGGGGCGGTGAACCAGGCCGGATTGATATGTGGTTCACCCTCATAGACATCGAGTCCGACCCCGGCCAGAGGGCAGGAACCGAGGATGCGGACGGTCACCGCTGGAGCGCCTTCAGGGACATCCGGATGGCCTCGGCCAGGGGCGGGCGGTCCGCCTTCAGGCCATTGACCACCGGCGCCACCGCCTCCTCCTTGAAGCCAAGGTTGGTGAGGGCCGAGCGCAGGTCGGTCTCCCAGGCGTCCCGGGGTCCCGCCGGGCCCGCCAGGCCCTCCAGGCCGCCCAGGCCGCCCAGCTTCTCGGAGAGTTCGAAGCAGAGCTTCTCGGCGGTCTTCTTGCCGATGCCCGGAATGCGCACCAGGGCCTTCACGTCGCGGCCGCGCAGGGCCTGGAGCAGCTCGCCCAGGGGCAGGGCGCCCAGGGCGGCCAGGGCCAGCTTGGGCCCGACCCCGTCCACCTTCACCAGCAGGCGGTACAGCTGGCGCTCCTCGGTCGTGGCGAAGCCCAGCAGGCTCAGGTCGTTCTCCCGCAGCAGGGTCTCCACGTGGAGCACCGCCTCCTGGCCCTCCTCGGGCAGGGCGGCGTAGGTGCCCAGGGAGATGGAGCACAGGTAGCCCACGCCGCCGCACTCGATGAGCGCGTGGTTGGGATGTTTCTGGACGAGACAACCTCGCAGCCGGCCGATCATTCCTCCAGCATATCAGGGAGCGGGCTGCGCCTTCGGCGCGGGTTCGGGCGGGAGGAACCGCACCAGCCCGGTGTCCAGGTGGTACTCGCCGCCGGCGATCACCAGGCGGCCTTCCCATACCAGGCGGGCCAGCACCGGGGAGCCTTCCACCAGGAGCCGTTCCGCCTCGCGGATGTTCTGCTGGACGGCGCACTCCACCAGCTGCGGTCCGGCGGCGCCGGCACAGAGGGCCCGGGCCCGCTCCACCGCCGGGCGGATGGCCTTGAGGATGGCGCCCAGGTTGCCCGTGGGCGGTTCCTTGGCCTCCACCGCGGCAGTGACGGCGCCGCAGCGCTGGTGGCCCAGCACCAGCACCAGCGGGCAGCCGAACTGCTCCGCCGCGTACTCCACGCTGCCCAGGACCACCGGGTCGGTGATGTTGCCCGCCACCAGGATGATGAACAGGGCCCCCAGGCGCTGGTCGAAGATCAGCTCCGGCACCACCCGGGAATCGGAGCAGGCCAGGACGATGGCGAACGGCTTCTGCTTCTGGGCCACGAGGGCCCGCTCGGCGCCGTGCAGCGGGATGGGGTTGCGGAGGTGGTGGGACAAGTAGCGCCGGTTCCCGGCCGCGAGCTTGGCCAGGGCCTTGGCGGGAGGAGACGGCGCCGGGGGGCCGGGGGCGGCCAGGAGGGCGGCGGTCAGCCAGGTTTTCCAGATCAGGCAGGGCATGGTCGAGGATGTTCGAAAAGGCAAGGAGAAGCAGCCGGGGCTGAGGAGATAATAAATGTCTAATTGCATTTGTCCAGGGGGGCCCCGGCAAACGGTGGCTGCGGCGGCTTCCCGGCTCGTGGATACTGGTGGCAGAGGTTGACACATGAAAATACTGCTGGTGGGTTCCGGAGGCCGGGAACACGCGCTCGCGCTGAAGCTCAGGTCGAGCGGCCGGGAGGTGGACCTGCACGCCGCGCCCGGCAGCGACGCCATCGGTGAGCTGGGCCAATGCCTGCCGATCCAAGCCGGGGACGTCCCTGCCATCCTGGAGTGGTGCGTCCAGGAACGGCCCGACCTGGTGGTGGTGGGTCCCGAAGCGCCGCTGGTGGCGGGGCTCGGGGACGCCCTGCGCCGGGAGGGCATCCCGGTCTTCGGCCACGACGCCGCCACCGCGCGCCTGGAGGGGAGCAAGGCGTTCGCCAAGGACTTCATGTTCCGCCACCGGGTACCGTGCGCCGCCAGCGCCACCTTCACCGAGATCCAGCCCGCCGAGGCGGCCATCCGGGGCTGGGACTTCGGCCTGCCCATCGTGCTGAAGGCCGACGGCCTGGCGGCAGGGAAGGGGGTGGTGCTGGCCTCGCGCAAGGACGACGCCCTGGCCACCCTGCGCGACTTCATGGGCGGGCGGTTCGGCGACGCCTCCCGCACCGTGGTGCTGGAGGAGCCCCTGGTGGGGATGGAGCTGTCCCTGCAGGTGCTGGTGGACGTGGACCAGGACCACGCGGCCTTCGCCGTGCTGCCCCCCTGCCAGGACCACAAGCGCATCTTCGAAGGCGACCGGGGCCCCAACACCGGCGGCATGGGCGCCTTCGGCCCGGTGCCGTTCTTGCGCGACCAGGACCTGGCGCGGCTCACCGAAGAGCTGGTGCGGCCCACCATCCGCGGGCTCCAGGAGGACGGCCTGGTGGCCCGGGGCGTGGTGTACCTGGGCGTCATGTGGACCCCCCGGGGGCCGAGGGTGCTGGAGTACAACATGCGCTTCGGCGATCCCGAGACCCAGGTGGTGCTGGCGCTGCTGGACGAGGACCTGCCTGAGCTGCTGCTGGAAGTGGCCCAGGGGTTCCTGCGGCGGGACCGGCTGAAGCTGAAGGAAGGCTGCGCCCTGGTGGTGGTGCTGGCGGCCGAGGGCTACCCCGAGACCGCCAAGAAGGACGTGCCCATCACCCTGGCGCCGCCGGACGGCGTCACCGTCATCCACGCCGGCACCAGGCGCACCCCCGACGGCACCTGGCTCACCAACGGCGGGCGGGTGCTGGGACTGGTGACCACCGCCCCGGACCTGGCCTTGGCCCGGGCCGAGGTGGACAATGCCCTGCGCCAGGTCCACTGGCCGGGGATGCAGGTGCGGCGGGACATCGGGCTGCGGGCGCTGAACCACGCCAAGGCGGGGCGCACGGTGGGCGACCCGTTCGATCCCGCGCCCTGAACGAGATCCAGGGGACGATCCGGATCTCAACCCGCAAGCGAATAATCACTCATGGCAAACTCAGGATCACGACGGTGCCTGGAACGGCTTCTTATGCGAGTTCCGCATGAACGGCGGCAGCACATCTGCCAATGCCTCCCGCAGCAAATGCTTTTCTCTCAACTGATCCATCTTGATGAAGTAGTGCTCGGGCAACTGACAAGCGTACTCCACCAAGTCACGTTCCATGAAGGGCGTCCGGCATTCGAGTCCGTGCGCCATTTCCGGTCGGTCGCCGTGAGCAGGAATGATGTAACTCGTCAGCGTCTTGTACCCGATCGCCCTCGTTACGTTGAAAGGGTCGAGATTCTGCACCAATTCCTGTGGCATCTCTTCCAACAGCTGCAGCAACGGCGTTGAACCACCCATCTCAGTCAACACCGGCTTAGCAAATATCCCCTTTATTCTCCGACTCGTCGTAATCAACGTCGCTGAACCCGATGTTGAATGCCTTGAACGTCGACGTCTCTCGACTCATCACCCCACACACCAGCGCGGAGTCCAAGCCTCCACTCAGACACGACGCCACCGGCACATCCGCAACCATGCGCTTCTTCACCGCAGTCGTGAACAAGTCCCGAACGCGTTCCTTCGCCTCCTCGAACCCGATCTCCTTCCGCTCCGGGCACTTTGTTGGTGACCACGTCCCAGATGATGTCGTCGTCCAGCCCGAAATAAGCGTGGGCCAGGTGGTTCCGCAACCCGCGGATCCTGTGCCACTCCGTCTCTGGCGCCAGCTCCGTGATTTCCAGAGGAAGTTTGGCGGCGGCCTCTCCGATGACCTCCAAGTTTCGAAGGACCGCATCATGAACCAGCTCGTCGGAGCAGAATGTCTCCTGATCCAAACCTTTGGTGAACTTCATGATCTTGTTCGCCGCCTGGAGGATGTCGAGCAGCCACTGCCCGGGGCTGCGCAGCTCACGCGACATGAATCAGATCCCGTTCGACGCTGGGCCGGATCAGGGGCTTCAGCGCCTTGTCAGTTACGAGATCGACCTTTCCGCCGAGGAGGCTCTCCAGGGTTTCCTCGAGCCCCAAGAATCCATCGAAGGTCGCCGGTCCGTTGAAGGTCACCAGAATGTCCACATCGCTCTGTGAAGTTGCCTCATCCCGGGCCACAGAACCAAACAGCGCCAAATCTTTCACGCCGTACTTGTCCCTGAGCACCGGCAGGGCGCTCCGAAGGATTCGAATGGCATCGTTGCGTCTCACGGCGACTCCGGGACCATTATGCTTTCCCGGGCCAATCGGCTCCAGTATGAAAAGACCGATCAAGCGGGATTGCCCCGGGCCGAGGTGGACATTGCGGCCTGTCCACTGGCCGGGGATGCAGGTCCGGAAAGCCATCGGGCTGCTGGCGCTGAACCACACCCAAGCGGGGAGGACGGTGGCGGACCCGTTCGCATGACCGGACCCCGCCATCATTTTGCTTTCCCAAGAACCTTCCCTCCAGAAGGAAACCCCGGAACGAAAAAACAAGGGTTGATATTTCAGCCTTTGGGCCCTGGATCTGGAATTCTTCATTGCACACCGGTTAGCCCTATGCGAGACTGATCGTCCCCGTAGAGGTGCCACGGTGTTACTTCATCCCGATCCAGCTGCTTGATGTCGCCCAGTTGCCCGGGCTGCTTGCCGGGCTGGCCAGGGATGCTGAAGTGGAGACCGAGACCCGCGCGACCGTCGCGGGGATCCTGGAGGACGTGCGCCGGAACGGGCTGGAGGCGGTGTTCCGGCTCACCCGTGAGTTCGACGGCGTGGAGCTGGACGAGCGCGGCTTCCGGGTGGATCCCGCCGCGGCCCGGGCGGCGCTGGCCGCGCTGCGCCTGGACGATCCCCGGCTGGTGGAGGACCTGGAGGGCATGGTGGAGGGGATCCGCCGGTTCGCCCAGGCCCAGAAGGCAGCGCTGCGGGACGTGGACCTCGCCCTGCCGGGCGGCGGCCGGGCCCGGGAGCGGTGGCTGCCCCTGCGCACCGCCGGTGTGTACATCCCAGGCGGACGCGCGTTCTATCCCTCGACCCTGGCCATGACCGTGATCCCGGCCCAGGCGGCCGGGGTGGCGCGGATCGTGGGGGTCGCCCCGCCCAAGGCCGGCGGGCCGGACCGGCTGGTGCTGGCCACCGCGGCGCTGCTGGGGCTGGAGGAACTCTGCACGGTGGGCGGCGCCCAGGCGGTGGGGTGGCTGGTGTACGGCGAGCCCCGGGTGGACCTGGTGGCCGGCCCCGGCAACCGCTTCGTGGCCGAGGCCAAGCGCCAGCTGGCGGGCAGTTGCGGCATCGACTCGGTGGCCGGGCCCTCGGAAGTGCTGGTGATCGCCGACGCGGGCGCGGATCCGGTGACGGTGGCCGAGGACCTGCTGGCCCAGGCCGAGCACGATCCCGACGCCGCCGCGGTGCTGGTGTCGGAGGACGCCGCCCTGCTGGCCGCGGTGGCCAGGGAACTGGACCTGCGGGTCCAGGACAGCCCGCGGCGGACCATCCTGGAAGCCAGCCTGGGCCGCCACGGGCGGCTGATCCAGGCCGGGCGGGAACTGGCCGTCGCCTTCGCCCAGGGCTGGGCCCCCGAGCATCTGGAACTGTCGGTGCGGGACCCCGAGGCCTGGCTGCCCGGGCTCACCACCGCCGGCGCCGTGTTCCTGTCCGAGACCAGCGCGGAGGTGTTCGGCGACTACGGCGCCGGGCCCAACCACGTCCTGCCCACCGGCGGCTCCGGCCGGTTCTCCAGCCCCCTCGGGGTGGCCACCTTCATGAAGCGCCAGACGGTGCTGGAACTGGACCCGGCCCTGGCCGGGGAACTGGCGCCGCGGGTGGCCCGGCTGGCCCGGGCCGAAGGCCTGGTGCACCATGCTCGCAGCGCCCTGCGCCGCGCCCACCATCCTTCGTAGACTGCCGGCGCCGGACCATGTTCGCTTGATCCCCCGCCGGACCGTCCCGGACGGCCGGACCGTCCATTCTGGGAGTCCCCCATGCCCCTGATCCGACCCGAATTCCAGCAGCTGCGCGGCTACGTCCGTCCCCACGGCGAGGGCCGCGGCCAGGACCTGGCCCGCCTGCACCTGAACGAGGCGGCCCAGGGCTGGCCGGACGGCGCCCGCCAGGCGCTGCTGGCCCGGCTGGAGACCCTGCCGTTCCAGCACTACCCGGAGAAGCAGGAGGACCTCACCGCGCGCCTGGCCCGCAGCCTGGGCGCCCCCGAGGGCGGCGTGATCCTGGGCCCCTCCAGCGGCGCGCTGCTGGACCTGGTGCTGCTGGCCGGGGTGGAGCCCGGCGGGACGGTGGCCTTCCCCGAGCCCGGGTTCAGCCTCTACCCGGCCCTCACCACCCGGCACGGGGTGCGGGCGGTGCGGGTGCCGGTGGGCGACGGCTTCCCCCTGGATCCCTGGCTCAGGCTGCTGGAGACCGATCCGCCCCGGCAGGTGTGGATCACCCTGCCCAACAACCCCACCGGAGCCTGGCTCTCTCCCTGGGAGCTGGAGCCCCTGCTCAAGGCCGCCGGCGCCCTGCCCGATCCGCCCCTGGTGGTGCTGGACGAGGCCTACGCCGAGTTCGCCCCCCTCAGCCACCGCCTGGTCGTGGACCGGCACCCCAACCTGGTCCTGCTGCGCACCTTCAGCAAGGCCCTGGCCAGCGCAGGCTGGCGCCTGGGCTACCTGGTCGGGGCGCCGGAGGTGATCGCCCCCCTGGCGGCCCTGCAGCTGCCCTACACCATCCCCGCCCCGGCCCTGGAGGCCCTGGACGTGGCCCTGGACTACCGGGCCGCCTTCGCCCAGCAGGCCCGGGAACTGCCCGCGCGGCGGGAGCGGCTGGCCGCGGCCCTGGGCAGCCGCGTCGCCGCCTCCAGCGCCGCCAACTTCCTGTACGTGCGCCCCGACCCCGGCCCGCAACTGAAGGAGGCCGGCATCCAGATCCGGGCCCTGCCGGAGCTGGGCGCCGCGCGCATCACCGTGGGCACCGAGGAGGAGACGCAAAGGGTCGCCGCGGCCCTGGGCGCCGAGCTGGCGCCCCCCGTGCCCCGCACCCCGCGCCGGCTGCTGGCCCTGGACATGGACGGGGTGCTGGTGGACGGCGACCCCGGCTTCATGAACGCGGTGGCCAAGGCCTTGGGCGAGCTGGCCCCGGGGCTGCCCTGGATGGACGCCCACTACCTGGCCTTCAAGCAGGTGGGCGGCTTCAACAACGACTACCGGGTGTGCGCCGCGGCCCTGGCCCTGGCCGAGCGGGGCGAACTGGACACCTTGTGGTCGGCCCAGGCCGCCGGCTTCCCCCATCTGGAAGAGCGCATCCAGGCCCTGGAGCCCAAGTGCGCCGAAGTGGTCACCCGCTGGTACAACTCGGTGCCGCCCCCGGACACCCCCCTGGTCACCCTGCCCGAGCTGGAGGCCCTGGGCTGGGACCTGGCGGTGCTCACCGGGCGCAACTACGATGAGCTGGAGGTCGGGTTCAAGTCGCTGGGCTTCCGCCTGCCGGCGGTGGCCGACAACGCCCCCCACCTGCGCAAGCCCGAGCCGGGCGGCCTGCTCCAGCTGGCCGATACCTTCCAGGCCGAGCAGGTGGTGTTCGTGGGCGACACCCGGGACGACGCCCAGGCCCTGCGCCTGGCCCGGGAGGCCCGCCCCGACCTGGTGTGGACCTTCGCCGCGGTGGGCCCCCTGCGGGACACCATCGCCCGTGAGTCGGACCTGCGGGCGCCCAGCCTGCGGGCATTGCTGGCCATCCTGAAAGGAGCCGAAGCATGAGAACCGCGACCCTGGAACGCGTCACCGGCGAGACCAAGATCCGCATCGCCCTGGACCTGGACGGGGGCCCCGCCAAGGTGGCCACCGGCCTGGCCTTCTTCGACCACATGCTGCTGCAGCTGGCCCGCCACGCCGGCCTGGGGCTGGAGGTGGAGGCCATGGGCGACCTGGAAGTGGACGGCCACCACCTGGTGGAGGACGTGGGCCTGTGCCTGGGCGAGTGCCTCAAGGCCGCCCTGGGAGACAAGGCCGGGATCGCGAGGTTCGGCGAGGCGCACGTGCCCCTGGACGAGGCGCTGGCCAGGGTTGTGATCGACCTGTCCGGACGGCCCTGGTGCCAGTACCAGCCTAGCTTCCCCTTCATGGTCCTGGGCAACGGGTTCCATCCGGAGCTGGCCAGGGAGTTCTTCATCGCGTTCAGCCAGCGCGGAGCGTTCACCCTGCACGTGGACATCATCCGGGGAGAGAACACGCATCACCAACTGGAGGCCATGTTCAAGGCATTGGCCGTGGCTTTGAGAAAGGCCATCAGACAGGAAGGAGAGGGCATTCCCTCGACAAAGGGCACCCTCACCGCTTAGGAGTTTCAATGATCACCCTCATCGACTACGGCGCCGGCAACCTGCACTCCCTGCAGGGGGCGCTGACGCGCTTGGGCTTCGCATCCCAGAGGGCCACGACCCCGGCCGAAGCCGCGGAATCCGGCACGCTGATCCTCCCCGGCGTGGGCCACTTCACCGCCGCCCGGGACACCCTGGTGGAGCGCGGCTGGTGGCCGGTCCTCCCCGGCCTGGCGGCCGCGGGCCGGCCCCTGGTGGGCATCTGCCTGGGCCAGCAGCTCCTGGCCGAGGCCAGCGAGGAGAGCCCCGGCGCCCCGGGGCTGGGCCTGCTGCGCGGGACCTCGCGCATGCTGGGGCCGGGCGTGAAGGTGCCCAACATGGGCTGGGGCAAGGTGCGCGCCCGGACCTCCCACCCGGCGCTGGCGGGGTTCCAGGAGGACTGGCTGTACTTCGTGCACAGCTTTGCCATGGACGTGGACGGCGAGACGGTGCTGGAAGCCGCGCATGGGCGCCCGTTCGCGGCCATGCAGGCCCGGGGCCGGGTGGTGGGCTTCCAGGGCCACCCCGAGAAGTCCGGCCCGTTCGGCGAGAGCCTGCTGCGCGGCGTCCTCGCCTGGCTGGGGGAAGTGCCATGCGCCTGATCCCTTCCATGGACCTGCTGGGGGGCAGGGTGGTGCGCCTGCTCAAGGGCGAGCGGCGCAGCGCCCACGAATACCCGGTCTCCCCCGAAGCCTGGGTCAAGCGCCTGGTGGACGCCGGCGCCCGGCGCATCCACCTGGTGGACCTGGACGCCGCCTTCGGGGAACCCCCGCAGCGCCTGCTCCGCCTGTTCGCGCAATCCTGGCCCGGCGCGGACTTCCAGCTGGGCGGGGGTCTGCGCTCCCGGGAGGCGGTGCAGGCCGTGCTGGACGACGGCTTCGGCGCGGTGGTGGGCACCCTGGCCCTGGAGCATCCCGAAGCCCTGAAGGGCCTGGATCCCACCCGGCTGGTGGCGGCCCTGGACCTGCGCAACGGAAGTCCGGTGGTGCGCGGCTGGACCGAGGCGTCGCGAAAGACCCTGGAGCAGGTGGCCGGACCGCTGCTGGAGCTGGGCCTCACCCGGGCCCTGGTCACCGACGTGGACCGGGACGGGGCCCTGGCCGGGCCCGGGCTGGAGGCCCTGGCCCAGGTGGCCGCGCTGGGCTTCCGGGTGCAGGCCTCGGGCGGGCTGCGGGACCTCTCCGACCTGGCCCTGGTGGCCACGGTCCCCGGGACCGAGGCCGCCATCTCCGGCAAGGCCCTGCTGGACGGACGCATGATGCCGGAGGACCCGGCGGTGAGGGCGGCCATGGCCGCCCCGGAAGGAGCCCTCTGATGGCCGCGAAACGTGTCATCCCCTGCCTGGACGTGAAGGACGCCCGCGTGGTCAAGGGCATCCACTTCAAGGGCCTGCGCGACATGGGCAACCCCGCCGAGATGGGCGTGCGCTACGGCCAGGAGGGGGCCGACGAGCTGGTGTTCCTGGACATCGCCGCCTCGGGCGAAGGGCGCACCACCCGGGAGGCCTGGGTGGAGGAGGTGGCTTCCACCCTAAGCATCCCCTTCACCGTGGGCGGCGGGGTGTCGAGCGTGGACGGCATCCGCCGCCTGCTGCGCGCCGGCGCCGACAAGGTGGCCCTCAACACCGCCGCCATCGCCGACCCGCCCCTGGTGTCCCGGGCCGCCGCCGCCTTCGGGCGCCAGTGCGTGGTGGTGGCGGTGGACGTGGCCCGGGATCCGGCCTTGGGCTGGCGGGTGTTCAGCAAGGGGGGCGCCGTGCCCACGGAGCTGGGCGCCGCCGGCTGGCTGCGGGAGCTGGAGGACCGGGGCGCCGGGGAGATCCTGCTCACCTCCATCGACCGGGACGGCACCGAGGCGGGATTCGACCTGGACCTCATGGACCTCGCGGCCGGCCTCTCCATCCCGGTGATCGCCTCGGGCGGCGCTGGCAGGCCCGAACACTTCCTGGAGGCGTTCCGGCACGGGGCGGAGGGCGCCCTGGCGGCCACCTTGTTCCACGAAGAGAAGCTGCGCATCAAGGACCTGAAGCAGTACCTGGCCCAGGAGGGCATCGAGGTGAGACCGTGAGCATCGCCCTGGACAAGATCAAGTTCGGGCCCGACGGCCTGATTCCCGCCGTGGTCCAGTCGCCCGAAGGGGAGGTGCGCATGGTCGGCCACATGAACGCCGACGCCCTGTCCCGCACCCTGGAGACCGGCTGGGTGACCTTCTGGAGCCGCAGCCGGCAGGAGATCTGGGTCAAGGGGGAGACCAGCGGCAACCGCCTGAAGTTCCTGGACGCGTTCCTGGACTGCGACGGCGACTGTCTGCTGGTGCTGGCCGAGCCCCAGGGGCCCACCTGCCACCGGGGCACCCCCTCGTGCTTCGACGGCCTGGCCCCGGCGGCCTGGCTGGGGCGCCTGGAGCAGACCCTGCGCGAGCGCAAGGCCGGCGCCGGCCCCGAGGGCAGCTACACCCAGAAGCTGTTCCACCGGGGCCCCGAGCGCATCGGCAAGAAGGTGGTGGAGGAGGCCGGCGAGGTGGCCCTGGCCGCCCTGGCCCTGCGCTACGACCCCACCGCCGCCCGGCGGGAGGACTTCATCAACGAGGCCGCCGACCTGCTGTTCCACCTGCAGGTGCTGCTGGTGGACCAGGGGCTGGGCCTCAAGGACCTGGCCGAGGCCCTCAAGGCCCGGGCCAGATAAGAACGAGGGGGGACCGCCCGCTCGCGGAGCTCGCTCTACGTCCCCCCTCGTGCTCCCCCACAGCATGCCCGAGCGGAGCCCGTGCATGCTGTCCAGCAAGGAGTGAGAAATGCCGACCCACACGCCCAGCTTCCCCGACCTGCTGTTCACCGACGCCGCCCGCCTGCGCCGGTGGGAGACCGTGCTCATGGCCCACCTGGACCAGGCCGGGTACCGGGAGCTGCACCCCAGCCTGGTCATGCGCAATCCCGACAACCCCAACACCGTGCGGTTCTTCGACGGGGACCAGCTGGTGGCCCTGCGCTGGGACTTCACCGAGGCCCTGGCCCGCAGCCTGGTGCGCCGGTTCCAGGACCCGCCCCGGCGGATCAGCTACGCCGGCCCGGTGTTCCGCCGCCCCACCAACTCCTGGGACCCGGTGGAGCGCTTCGAGGTGGGCTGCGAGCACATCCAGGCGGACCCGGACCAGCGCATCGAGGCGGACCGGGAGCTGGCCGGGCTGCTCATGGCCGTGCCGGCCCTGCTGGGGCTGGAAGGGTGCCTGCTGCACATCGGCCACGCTGCCCTGCTGCGCCGGCCCCTGGAGGCGGAGGAGATCCCCGCCGAGCTGGGCCTGGAGATCGCCCGGGTGCTGGACCGGCGCGCCATCCACCGGGCCGCGGAGCTCCTGGACGGGCACCGGGCCCAGGCCCGCCTGCTGGCCCACGCCGAGATCCTGCTGTCCGGGCCCAACGGCGCCGCGAGCCTGGACGACCTGGCCCGGGGCCCGTACGGGGCCCTGCTGGAGGCCGAGAATGGGCACCTGCGCCGGGTCATGGACCGCCTCTCGGCGCGGCTCCCCGAAGGCCTCACCCTGCGCCTCGACCTGGGCGACCTGCGGGGGCTGGCCTTCTACACCGGGCCCACCCTGCGCCTGTGGGCCCCGGGCGCCCAGCGGGAGCTGGCCTCAGGCGGACGCTACGACAAGCTGTTCCCGGAGCTGGGCCGGCCCTGGTACGCCGCCGGCTTCTGCGTGCGGCTCACCACCCTGCTGGAGCTGGCCGAGACCAAGGAGGACCAGCCATGAAACCCCTGCTGATCGCCCTGCCCAAGGGCCGCCTGGAGGAGGATCTGCTGCCGCGCATGCAGGGCAGCCGCTTCGAGCTGGACCCCAAGGCCCTCAAGTCCCGGAAGCTGCGCATTCCCATGGCCGACCCGGAGCTCTCCGCCATCCTGCTCAAGGGCGCCGACCTGCCCCGCTACGTGGCCGGGGGCGTGGCCGCCCTGGGGGTGGTGGGCTCCGACATCCTGGACGAGACCCCGGTGGACCTGGTGGAGCTCAGCGACCTGGAACTGGGCGTCTGCCGCCTGAGCCTGTGCGGGCCCAGCACCATCACCCTGGACCAGCTGCGGGCCAAGCCGCACCTGCGCATCGCCACCAAGTTCCCGGTGGCCACCGGGCGCTGGCTGCGCCAGGAGAGCGTCACCGCCGAGCTGGTGCCGCTGCAGAGCAGCGTGGAGCTGGCCCCGGTGCTGGGTCTGGCCGACGCCATCGTCGACCTGGTGCAGAGCGGGCGCACGTTGCAGGCCCACCACCTGGTGGAGCTGGCGGTGCTGGGCAAGGCCTCGGCGCGCCTAGTGGCGTGCCGGGGGGCCTACCTGAGCGAGCCGGACCGGATCGGGCCGCTGGCGAAGGAACTGGCGGGGCGGCTGAAGGCGGGCGCCCCTGCCAGCTGAAGCCGGTCCAGGGCGGCGCACCAGGGGTGCCGGCGTCACCTGCCGTTCAACAACCAAAATCGCGGAAGCATTTCCTCCAGTCCTGGTTGGCGTTGGCCGAAGACGGGCCAAAGGTGGAGAACTCCGTCTGATCGACCCCCAATCCGTCAGGTGCGCAGGGCGCCTCGTCCCTGACCCCGCGCTGAGAGTCGAAGCGGTGGATTCGGCTTCCATCGGGCCCCCATGACTCCCGCCCGGAATCCTGGTCCCAGAAGGCCCCCGTCCCCTCTCTCCCGCGGGTTTATGATCCTCGCTGGAGACCCACGCCCATGTCCCAGCCACCTCCGGTCCGATGTGAACTCGTCGACGGGATCGCGATCCTCACCCTGGACCGCCCCGCCAAACGCAATGCCCTGTCCAGCGAAGTGCTCCAGGGCCTCAAGGACCAACTGGAACGGATCGCCCGGGATCCCCAGGCCCGGGTGGTGATCCTGCGCGCCGCCGGGCCCGTGTTCAGCGCCGGGCACGACCTGGGCGAGCTGGAAGCCTCGGGCGAGGCGGAGCTGCGTTCCTTGTTCGCGCTGTGCACCCAGGTGATGGAGGCCATCCGCCTGCTGCCCAAGCCGGTGATCGCCCAGGTGCACGGCCTGGCCACCGCGGCGGGGTGCCAGCTGGTGGCCAGCTGCGACCTGGTGGTGGCTTCGGAGCAGGCCTCGTTCGCCACCCCGGGGGTCAAGATCGGCCTGTTCTGCACCACCCCCGGGGTGGCCCTGGCCCGGGCGGTGGGCAGCAAGAAAGCCCTGGAGATGCTGTTCACCGGCACGCCCATCAGCGCCCAGGAGGCGGAGCGGGCCGGGCTGGTGAACCGGGTGGTGCCCCAGGAGCAACTGGAGGTGGCGACCCTGGACCTGGCCCGGCGGATCCTCACGGCCAGCTCCCGCGTGCTCGCCGCAGGCAAGCGCGCGTTCCACGCCCAGCTGCCCCTGGACCGCCCCGCCGCCTACGCCCTGGCCGAGCCGGCCATGGTGGAGGGGGCCCTGGCTCCCGAGGCCCGGGAGGGGATCCGGGCGTTCCTGGAGAAGCGCCCGCCCCGCTGGCCCGAGCGGTGAACCGAACCTGCGGCAGGCGTTCCTCGGCAGACGTCCTCGTTCCAGCTGAGCTACAGTTGGACCGGGGAGCGGGTCGAGGTGGCGTTCGTGAAGGCCCCGTTCGTTCCCGGTCGGCCGGGGCTTCGGCCGTCCGATCGCTGAAAAACCTGCATGGAATGATTGACACCCGGTCCGGCCAAGAGTAAGTTGAGGCCGCTCATCCAGACATTTCGTCGCCAGCCGTGGCGCAAGGGGAAGCGGGAAGCTTCCCCAGGTCTTTGTCTGCCCATCCGTCTTCGCGCTCCTGAACTGTTTCATGGTTGTCCACGCTTTTGCAAATCCCCTGGAAAAGGAGGACAAGGATGTTGCGTTTCGCGTCGAAGCTGTACAACTGGGTCGCCCTCTTTATCATCGTGGGCGCCGTACTGGGCTACCTCTTTCCAGCCTTCGGTGTGGCCTGCCAGCCGGTCGCCGACGGCTTCATCAACCTGATCAAGATGCTGATCCCTGCCGTGATCCTGTGCACGGTGATCCAGGGCATCGCGGGCGCCGGAAGCATCAAGAAGGCCGGCCGGGTCGGGGGCAAGGCCATCCTCTACTTCGAGGTGGTGAGCACCTTCGCCCTGGTGATCGGCCTGCTCATGGCCAACTTCTTCGGCCCGGGGCGCAGCTTCCACGCCGACCCGTCCAAGCTCGACCCCAAGCTGGTGGCGGGCTACATCACCCAGGCCCAGCACATGAGCGTGGCCGACCACATCATGAAGATGATCCCCACCACGCTGTTCAGCGCCTTCACCGGGGGCGAAATCCTCCAGGTGCTGCTGATCTCGGTGCTGCTGGGGTTCGCCCTGGCCCTGTTGAAGGACGAGTACCGGCTGCCCCTGATCGACTTCATCGACAAAGTCACCAAGATGCTGTTCGGGGTCATGCGCATCATCCTGTACACCGCGCCCCTGGGCGCCGGCGCCGCCATCGCCTTCACCATCGGCAAGTTCGGGCTGCACTCGCTGATCCCGATGGCCACCTTGATCCTGCTGTTCTACGCCACCTGCGCCGTCTTCGTGCTGCTCGTGCTGGGCTCCATCGCCGCCTTCTTCGGGTTCAACATCCTCAAGCTGCTGCGCTACATCAAGAGCGAGCTGCTGCTGGTGCTGGCCACCAGTTCCTCGGAATCGGCCCTGATCCCGCTGATGGAGAAGCTCGAGCGACTGGGCCTGTCCAAGTCGGTGGTGGGCCTGGTGGTGCCCACGGGCTACTCGTTCAATCTCGACGGCACCAACATCTACATGACCCTGGCCACGCTCTTCATCGCCCAGGCCCTGGGCATCGAACTCACCCTCGGCCAGCAGCTGTCCATCCTGGTGGTGGCCATGCTCACCAGCAAGGGCGCCACCGGCGTCACCGGATCGGGCTTCATCACCCTGGCGGCCACGCTGGCGGTGGTGCCCGGGGTCCCGGTGGTGGGCATGGTGCTGATCCTGGGCATCGACAAGTTCATGTCCGAGGCCCGGGCCATCACCAACCACATCGGCAACTGCACCGCCGCCGTGCTGATGGCCATCTGGGAGAAGGACCTGGACTGGGACAAGTTCCGGGAGGGGCTGAACAAGGGCAGCCAGACGACCATCTAGGAATCGGTCCGGGCGACCATTCGGGTTCCGACCCATCGCCCTGGTCGAGGTTGTCAGTTCGCTTCGCGAACTGACAACCTCGGCAAGGAGCCCTTCAGGGATTCAGGGGCCTTGTTCCACCTGCCGGGCTCTTAAAAGGGGCGCTGCCTCTCATCTGGGGAACCCTTGGGTCCGTGCCTCCACGCCTGGGGATGGGCCGTCGGCGGGGGTCGCGGCCGGGCGAGGTGGGGTGTGGTTCGCGATGTTCGTTTCATGCGGGGCGGCGCGTTCGGCGTCCTGGCGGTCTTGACGGTCACCGTCCGGGCCCAGGTGGTGGTGGTGCCCCGGCGGGTCACCTTGCGCCCGGGACAGGTGCAGGCGTTCCGGGCCCTGTGGGCCGTGCCCCGGGCGGACGGGTCGGCGCCGGACTGCCGGTGGCGGCTGGCGCCGGAGGGCAGCGGGGACCTGGACGAGCGGACCGGAGCCTACACCGCGCCGGCCGTGGAAGACACCCGCACGGTGCGTATCGAAGCCGTCCCCGCGGATGGCTCCTCGCCGCCCGGCAAGGCAGAAGTGACCCTGCTGCCCCACGACCCCTTCCACCTCCTGGACCAGGTCCTGGGCGAAGGGTGGCTGGAGCCGTTCTCGGCCGACCTGCCGTTCCAGGACCTGGAGACCGGGCGGCGCTTCCCGGCGCCCGGACGGGTGGTGGCCGGGGACGCTCACCGGTTCACCCGCCTCTTTCCCTGCGCCCACGGGCTGCCGTGCCGGCTGCGCTGGACCGTCCCGCCCGGCGCCACAGCCCAGCTGCTGTCGTACCGGGAGGGCGGCGAGGTGGTGCGGCGGGATGCCACCGGCAGGAGACCCAGGAGATCGTTCCCCGGGCCCCGGTGCGGGACTGCATGGTGGAGGCCCTGGTGCCCGCCGGGACCGGCCCGGTGCCGGTCTGGAAGAGCGACATCCAGACCTTGTCGGTGGATGTGCGGGGGGTGTTCCCGTTCGCCGGCAACACCGTGGCGGACGGGGACGACGACCGCTGGCACCGGGACGGGACCGGCCCCGCGGCGCGGTTCCGGGAGCCCTTCGGGCTGGCGGAGATCCTGGGGCGGGACGGTTCCGGAAAGGCCGCCTGGAGCCTGCTGGTGAGCGATCCCTCCAATCACGTGCTGCGGCTGGTGGACCGGGAAGGCCGGGTGACCTCCCTCGCCGGCGATCCGGGCCTGGCCGGCCACCGGGACTCGCCGTGCTGGCTGCGCAGCCGCCTGGGATGCGCCGGCGAATCCGCGCCGGCGCTGTTCAACCGGCCCACCCACGTGGCGGTCCAGCGCCTGCCGGCGCGGGAAGGCGGCCGGGGCTGGCGCGCCTTCGTGGCCGACAGCGGCAGCCACGTCATCCGCCAGGTGGAACCGGACGGGCGGGTGTCGACCGTGGCCGGATGCGCGGGCATCGAGGGTTCCGCCGACCGGGACGACCCGCGCCTGTCCCTGTTCCGGGATCCCCAGGGCCTCTGCGCGGCGGAAGGTCACCTGTTCGTGGCCGACCGGGGCAACTGCGCGGTGCGCCGGATCGAATCCTGCGGGGGCCGGGTGCGCACCCTGGCCGGGTTCCCGGGCCGGGCCGGGGCCGAGGACGGGGTCGGCAAGCTGGCTCTGTTCACCGACCTCAAGGGCATGGCCTGCGCGCCCGAGTGGGGCACGGCCGGGCCCTGCCTGTACGTGGTGGACGGGCACGCGGTGCGCCGCATCAACCTCGAATCCCAGGCGGTCACCACCGTGCTGGGAGCGGTGCGGGAGCCCGGCTTCCGGGACGTGACGGAGGGCAGCCTGGAGGACCGGCAGGCAGCGTTGCTGCAGCCCTGCCTGCGGGATCCGGTGGGCGTCCTGTGGAGCCTGGGCCTGCTCTACGTGGCCGACCGGGGCAACCACGCCTTGCGCCGGGTCGACCTGCTCCAGGCGCGGCTGGAGACCCTGGCCGGCGATCCCGCCCATGGGGAGACCCGCTGGGGCCTGCTCCGGGAGGGCCTGCCCGGGGCCCTGGCGGCCCCCTGCGCGGCCCTGGAGGCGCCGGCCACCGTGGCCTCGGGGCCGGAGGGCCTGCCCCTGTCGCTGCTGGCCCCCACCGGGCGAGGCCTGGCGGAACTGCGCCCCGGCGGGGCGGTGCGGGACCGGCTGGAGGCGGCCCTGGGGGACCTGGCCCCCGCTGAGCGGGGCCGGGACCTGGTGGTGCCGTTCCGGGCCGGAACCTGGGACGCCGCCGGCCACGCCACCGAGGTCCCGCTGCACTGCTCGGTGGACTTCCTGGAACCGGACGGCACCCTGGCGGTGCGGAAAGAGGTGGTCCTGCCCCAGGGCGGCGAGCACAGCCTGACCGGGGCCTTCACCCAGTCCGGCACCGGCGAGGTGGTGCTGCGGGTGGTGAGCGGGCAGGGGATCGGCGCGGGGGCGCGCCGGGCCGTCACCATTCCGTGAACGGGCCAGGGATCAGGGCTTCGCTTCGGTGCTCAGCCCCGGCTCCCGGTGCCAGGCCACGGTCACCGGCTTGCCGGGCACGGGCAGGCTGGCCCAGTGGTCGCTGATGTAGACCTGGTAGTTTTCCCCGGGCTTCAGGTCCAGGGCGATGAGGTTGGTGGAGGCGTCCCTTGTGCCGCCCCGGGTCATGTGCCCGTAGGCCGCGGCCTGGTAGCCGGTGAAGCCGTAGTGGTAGTCGTCCGGGGCCTCCACCAGGGTGGCGTAGAACACGTAGGTGCCGGGCTTCTTGATCTCCTCGGTGAGGTACGGGGTGTGGGGGCCGTAGGCGAACTTGGTGGTCTCGCCGGTGCTCACCTCCTGGGCGTACACCGTGGCGGCGAAAGAGTTGTCGTTGTCGTAGATGACGAACTTGATCCGGACCTTGGCCGCCTTGGGGGCGAACCAGTTGCAGCCGGACAGGAGTGCCGGCACCAGCGCCGCGGCGAGGAGGGAGTGGGAGGCTCGGGCACGCAGGCTCATGGGTCAGGCTCCGGGGACGGGTGGGTGCTCGTGAATGGCGGTCCGGCGCAGACCGGCCGGGGTGGCGCGCTCGAACCGCTTCCAGGCCCGGCGCATCTGTTCGGCGGAGGTGAAGCCGACCATCTCGGCCACCAGGTTCACGTTCAGGTCCTGCTGGCCCAGCAGCTCCTTGGCGGCGGCGGTGCGGATCTTGCGCACGAAGGCCTGGGGCGAGATCCCGGTGTGCTGCCGGAACAGCCGGCCCAGGTGGCGCGGGCTGGTGTGGGCGCGCTGGGCCAGTTCGTCCACGGTCCAGTCGTGGGCCGGGTCCTTCACCACCAGGTCCTGGGCGCTGTGCACCCGGGGGTCGATGTGGTTGCGGTGGCACAGCCACGGGGACAGCTGGGGGTCGGCCCCGCCCCGGCGGAAGTACAGCACCAGGAGGCGTGCCACCTCCACCGCAACCTGGGGCCCGGCCAGGTCGGAGATCAGGTGCAGGGCCAGGTCCACCCCGGCGGTCACCCCGGCGCTGGTGAACACGTTGCCGTCCCGCACGAAGATCCGGTTCTCCACCACCTTGGTCCGCGGGTATTCCCGGGCCAGGCGGGTGGTGAGGGTGTGGTGGGTGGTGCAGCTGCGCCCGTCCAGGAGCCCGCTCTCGGCCGCCAGGAAGGCCCCGGAGCACACCGTGCACAGCAGCTGGGACGGCCCCACCGCCCCCCGCAGCCAGCGGGCCGCCTCCTTGGCCTCGGGGAGCTGGTAGTCTTTGGCCGACTTCACCACCCCTGGGATGAGCACGATGGCCCCGTCCGGAAGCGATTCCGGCAGGGGCTCCAGCCCGCCCAGGGTCAGCCCCAGGGAGGACATGGCCTGGCCGGAAGGGGCCACGTAGTGCAGCTCGAACCGGGCCCCATACTCCCCCGCCACCCGGAACGACTCGGCGGTGCCGGCGAAGTCCAGCAGCATGGTGCCGGGGAGGACCAGGAAGTAGATGGGGGTGGGGGCGGGGGGGAGCGGCTGGTTCATGAGCTTTCCAAGGTGCCTACGGACATCAATGTGGCGGCTCCATCCGGCTACCGCAAGGGCACTTGCGGACAAACTACCGGCAGAAAGGGACAAGCCCAGGCCAGCGGGCGGGTTGCGGTCCATCACCCCGCAAGACATCCCGGCTGAAGTCTCATGCGACCCAGGCCCGCCTGCGCGACGTGGCCGAGATCATCAACCGGGTGCTGGCCTGGGCCGGCTCGCCGCAGCAGGCGTTCGCCTGGTACCGGGCCCAGCCGATGACCCTCTGCGGCTACGATGTGGACTGCGAGGACGTCGCGGACCTGGCGGCCGGAACCTCCGCACCAGGTGAAGGTGATCGATCCGGCCGGGCGCCTGCCCCGCAACGACCTGTCCTAGCCCTTGGGCGCCGTCCACGCCCCCGGATTCCCCGGATCCTGCAGGTTCCACCCGCCTCCCAGCGCCTTGTACAGATTCACCAGCGTCACCAGCCGCGCCAGCCGGGCCTGGCTCTGGGCGTTCTGGGCCGGGAACAGCTGCTGCTGGGCCTCCAGCACCTCCACGTAGCTGGACAGCCCGGCGGTGTAGCGCAGGGTGGCCAGCCGCACCGCGTCCTGGTAGGCGGCCACGGCCTTGGCCTGCTGGTTTTCGGCCTCTTCCAGCTTCTGGTAGGCCGCCAGGAGGGAGGATACTTCCCCGAACGCGTCGGTGACAGCGGCCTGGTACTGGGTCTTGGCCTGTTCCCACTGGGCCACGGCCACTGCCTTCCGGTCCCGCAGGCTGGTGCCCTGGAGCACCGGGCCGTTCAGGGCCGGACCGACGATCCATTCCCGCCCGGACCCGAACAGCTGGGCTAGGTGGGTGGATACGCCCCCGTACAGCCCGGTGAGGCTGAGGACCGGGAAGTAGTCGGCCTGGGCCACGCCCACCATGGCGTTGGCCGCCACCATCTGCTGCTCCGCGGTCCTCAGGTCCGGGCGGCGCTCCAGCAGGGTCGAGGGCAGGCCGGCCGGGACCTGCGGAGGCAGGGCCTGGTCCGGGAGGGCGGCACCCCGGGCGATGGGGCCGGGGTTGCGCCCCACCAGGAAGCAGATCAGGTTCTCCTTGGCCTGGATCTGCTGCTCGAGGTCGGGGATGAAGGCGTTCGCGGAGGCCTGGGCCGCCCGGGCCCGGGCGGTCTCCAGGGCCGAGGCGGCCCCGCCGGTGAAGCGCCGGTTGAACAGGTCGTAGGTTTCCTGGAAGGCCTGGGTGGTGGCCCGGGCGATCTCCAGGCGGGCGTCCAGGTCCCGCAATTCGAAGTAGGCCTGGGCCACCTGGGCCGCGGTGGCCAGGAACACCCCGCGCCGGGCTTCCTGGGTGCCCAGGTACTGGGCCCGGGCGGCCTCGTTCAGGCGCCGCAGGCGGCCCCACAGGTCCAGTTCCCAGGACAGGTTCACCGTGGCGGTGATTTCATCCCCGGTGACCCCGCCTCCGTAGTCGAGGGCCGGCAGGCGGCCCCGCTCCAACGCGGCGCCGGGGGTGATCTGGGGGTAGTAGCCGGACCTGGCGACCCCGGCCCTGGCCCGGTATTCCTCCACCCGCTGGGCGGCCAGGCGCACGTCGAAATTGTGCTCCAGGGCCTGGGCGATGAGGTCCTTCAGGGCCGGGTCGCCGAACACCTCCCACCAGGGCTGGTCGGCCAGGGATTTCGCCTCGGCCGCGGCCTGGGCCCGGAACTGGGGGGTGACGTCCACCTGGGGCCGCTTGTAGTTGGGCCCTACGGCGCAGCCCGCCATGAGGACGAGAGCGAGGGCGGAGATCGGGAGGGCGGGGCGGCTCACGTCAGCTTTCCTCATCGACGATCCCTTCCGGGCTGGGCGCGGCGTGGATGGCGACCTTGCTGCCGCCGAGCCGCTCCACCACCACGAACAGCACCGGGATCAGGAACACGGCGATCAGGGTGGCGGCCAGCATGCCCACGATCACCACGGTGCCCAGGATCTTCCGGGATGCGGCGCCGGAGCCCTCGGCGACCCACAGGGGCACGCACCCCATGATGAAGGCGAACGAGGTCATGAGGATGGGCCGCAGCCTGAGCTTGGCCCCCTCCAGGGCCGCTTCCACCAGGGGCCGGCCCTTCTCCATCTCGTCCTTGGCGAACTCAACGATCAGGATGGCGTTCTTGGCCGACAGGCCGATGAGCATGACCAGCCCGATCTGGGCGAACACCCCGAAGTCCATGTGGCGCATGTAGAGCCCGGCGAACGCCCCGAAGATCGCCACCGGCACCGAGAGCAGCACCGAGAAGGGCAGGGACCAGCTCTCGTACAGGGCGGCCAGGATCAGGAACACGAACACGATGGACAGGGCCAGCAGCAGCCCGGTGGTCCCGGCCGCCTTCTGCTCCTGGTAGGACAGGTCGGCCCAGGCGTAGCCCATGTCCGCCGGCAGCACCTGGCGGGCCACCTGGTCCAGGGCGGCCATGGCCTGGCCGGTGCTGTAGCCCGGGGCGGACTGGCCAATCACCTGCGCGGCGCGCATCAGGTTGAACCGGGTGGTGTACTCGGGTCCCTGGATCCGCTTGATGGTGACCAGGGAAGACAGGGGCACCATGACCCCGTCCTGGGTGCGCACTTCGAACTTGGCGATGTCGTCCACCCCGGTGCGGTCCTCCCCCTCGGCCTGGAGGTAGACCCGCCATTGGCGGCCGAAGCGGTTGAACTGGTTCAGGTACAGCCCGCCCAGATAGGCCTGGAGGGTGAGGTACACGTCGCTCACCGGCACGCCCTGCTTAAGCGCCTTGTCCCGGTCCACTTCCGCGTAGATCTGGGGCACGTTGGCCGAGTACAGGGAGTTCACCCCGCTCAGCTCGGGCCGCTTGCGGGCGGCGGCCAGGAAGGTCTGCAGGTTCTGGGCCAGGTAGGCGGGGTCTCCGCCGCCCCGGTCCTGCAGCCACAGGGAGAAGCCGCTGGAGCTGCCCATGCCGGCGATGGGCGGGGGCAGGAAGCCGAACACCACCGCGTCCGGGATCTCCCGGGCGAAGCGCCCGTTGAGCCGGAGCATGATCTGCTCGGCGGTGAGGCCCGGCTTCTTGCGCTCGTCCCAGGGCTTCAGGGCCACGAAGGCGAACCCGATGTAGGAGGCGGACACCCGGGACAGCAGGCTGAACCCTTCCACGTTGCTCACGTGGCGGATGCCCTCGGTCTGGGCCAGGATCGCCTCCACCTTGCGCCCCACCTCGTCGGTGCGCTGGAGCGAGGCGGCCGGGGGCAGCTGCATGTTGAGGAAGAAGTAGCCCTGGTCCTCGGTGGGCACGAAGCTGGTGGGCAGGTGGCGGCCCATGCCCCAGTCCACCAGGAAGAACGCCCCCAGGATCGCCACGGCCAGGCCGGCCCGGCGGATGAGGACATGGGAGAAGCTCACGTAGTCGCGGGTGGCCTTGGCGAAGGCCCGGTTGAACCCCTTGAAGACGCGTCCCAGGTGCCCGGTCATCTGTTCCCTGGGCTTGAGGATCATGGCCGAAAGGGCCGGGGACAGGGACAGGGCGTTGAAGGCGGAGATCAGCACCGACACGGCGATGGTGACCGCGAACTGGCGGTTGAGCCGGCCCTGGATGCCGCCCATGAGGCCCACCGGGAGGAATACCGCCGAGAGCACCAGGGCGATGCCCACCACCGGGCCGGACACCTCCTTCATGGCCTGCAGGGTGGCCTCCCGGGGCAGCATGCCCTGCTCGATGTGGTGCTCCACCGCCTCCACCACCACGATGGCGTCGTCCACCACCAGCCCGATGGCCAGCACCAGCCCGAACAGGGACAGGGTGTTGATGGAGAAGCCGAGCATGGGGAAGATGGCGAAGGTGCCGATCAGCGACACCGGCACGGCGATCATGGGGATCAGGGTGGCCCGCCAGTTCTGCAGGAACACGAACACCACCAGGATCACCAGCCCCATGGCCTCCATCAGGGTCCAGACGATCTCCTTGATGCCGGCGGTGATGGGCAGGGTGGTGTCCACCGAGACGGTATAGTCCAGGTCGGACGGGAAGCGGGACTTGAGCTCCTCCATCTCCCGCTTGACCGCGTTGCCCACCTCCAGGGAGTTGGAGCCGGGGGTCTGGAAGATGGCCATCATGCAGGTGGGCTTGCCGTCGAGCCGGGTGATCTGCTTGTAGGCCAGGGCGCCCAGTTCCACCCGGGCCACCTCGCCCAGGCGCACCACGGACCCGTCCAGGTTGGCCCGCACGACGATCCGCTCGAATTCCTCGGGCGTGCGCAGCCGCCCCTGGCTGCGCACGGTGTAGGTCATCTCCTGCCCCTTGGGCAGGGGCTCGGCGCCGACCTGGCCGGAGGGGTTGACCGCATTCTGGGCCTGCACCGCCTGGTTGATGTCGGCCACGGTGATGCCCAGCTTGGCCAGCAGGTCCGGCTTCACCCAGATGCGCATGGCGTAGTCGCCCGCCCCGAAGATCAGCGCCTGCCCGACGCCCGGCACCCGGTAGATGGGGTCCACCAGGTTGATGGTGGCGTAGTTGGACAGGTACAGGGAGTCGTAGGTGCCCTTGGGGGAGTACACCGCCACCAGCAGGAGCGGGAAGCCGGTGGACTTGCGCATGGTCAGGCCATTCTGGTTCACGTCCGGAGGCAGGAACGGCTGGGCCTGGGCCAGGCGGTTCTCGGTGTTCACCTCGTCCAGGTTGGGGTCGGTGCTCACGTCGAAGGTGACCGTCTCCGACATGGTGCCGTCGTTGGCGTTGATGGACTGCATGTAGAGCATGTTGTCCACGCCGTTGAGCTGCTGCTCCAGGGGCGCCGCCACGGCCTGCTCGATGGTCAGGGCGTCGGCCCCCTGGTAGACGGTGGAGACGTAGATCTGGGGCGGCACGATCTCCGGGAACTGGGCGATGGGCAGCCCGAACATCGACACCAGCCCCATGATCAGGGTGATGATGGCGATGACGATGGCGACGATGGGTCGGTTGACGAAGAACTTTGGCACGGCGCTACCCCGCCGCGGCCACGAGGGGGGTCGGCACCGGCTTCACCGTCTGGCCGGCGGAGACCTTCTGCACGCCCTCCACCACCACCCGGTCCTGGAACTTGATGCCCTGCTCCACCACCACCAGGGGGCCCACGTGGGCGCCCAGGCTGACCGTGCGGATCTCCACCTTGTCGTCCGGGCCCACCACCGCTACCTGGGACTGGCCCTGGACCTCCCACACCGCCCGCAGGGGCACCACGATGGCGTCCTTCTCCACCTTCAGGGCCGCGCGAACCTTGGCATACTGCCCCGGGCGCAGCAGGTGGTCGGGGTTGGGGAACAGCCCGGCCAGGGTGATGGTGCCGGTCTTCAGGTCCACGTTGCGGTCGGTCAGGAACGGGTCGCCGCGGTGCGGATACACGGTGCCGTCGGACAGCACCAGCTCCAGGGAGCCCTTGCCGCCCCCTTTGGCGCTCCAGGCCTTGGCCCAGCCCATGTACTCCTCCTCGTTGGCGCTGAAGTAGACCTTCACCGGGTCCACCTGGGAGACCATGGTCATGACCATCTGCCCGCTGACCAGGTCGCCCACCTGGGCCTTGGCGATGCCGGCGATGCCGTCGATGGGGGAGACGATCCGGGTCCATTCCAGGTCCAGCTTGGCCTTGTCGTAGGCCGCCCGGGACTCTTCCAGCACGGCCTGGGCCTGGTCGCGGGCGGCCAGGGCGTTGTCCAGCTCCTGCTGGGAGATGGCCTTCTCGGCCGCCAGGGGCGTGTAGCGGTCCACGTCAAGCTTCGTCTTGTCCAGGGTCGCCTGGTCCCGGGCCACCGCCGCCTTGGCCTGGGCCGCGGCCGCCTCGAACTGGCGGGGATCGATCTGGAACAGCAGCTGCCCGCGCGTGACCGGGAAGCCTTCCCGGTAGACCTGCCGGAGCAGGTAGCCGGTCACCTGGGGGCGGATCTCGGCGTTGACGAACCCGTCCACGGTGCCGATCCACTCGTGGATGATGGGCACGTCCTGCTTGGCCGCGGCGGCCACTTCCACCTGCAGGAGCGGCGCCTTGGGCGGGTCTGCCCGCCGGCAGGAGACCCCGAGGGCCATGAGGAGGCCCAGGGCCAGGACGGAGGCCGGGGCTGAAAGCTGGAACCGTGAGCGGGACATCCGAAGGGATCCTCCGTGATCTTTGCAAAAGCAATATTAATCCATACCGCACCACCGGGGAGGCGGCAATGGGAACCTTCGGGGGGCCGAGGGTCATGGTCCGTGTTCCGATCCGTCGGCCTGTTCGGCGATGCCGGTTCGCTGGCGCGAACCGGCATCGCCGGAGGGATGGCGGCGAGGGTGCAGGAGCCTCGTTGGACCCGGCTAGAGGCCATACATGGCGGCGAATGGACCAGGAGCGAGAACGCGGGCCTTGCCCCATGCCTGTTCGGGGAAGTGCTTGAGGTTGCCGGTCACCAGGGTTCCGGCGTGCTGGGCCACACCCAGGAACAGGCGGTCGTCCGGGTCCGGCAGGTCGGGCAGGGCAAGCGGGTCCGCTGCCAGAAGTTCGGCCCTTTCCAGGAAGCGGGTCAACCAAGGGGGAGGAAATACGTACCGGGTGAATTTGCTGCGGGCCATGACTTCGAGCTACTCGTCCATGATTCCGGGGGAGACCACGGCCCGGAACCGGTTCCGCAGGGCCGCCTGGATGATCCGGTCGCAATCCCCGCCCGGCGTGATGCCGGCGGACACCAGGATGTTGGTGTCCAGGACCGCATGGATCATGAAGGAGGTTTCCGTTTGCGGCGTTCGGCCCGGATGGCCGCGATGTCTTCGTTGATCTCGTCCATGGAGACGCCGCTGCGCCCTTCGCGCTTGGCGGCCTCCTGGCACTCGCGCAAGCTGGAGAGCGCGATGGCCTGCTGGAGCTGCTCCGCCTGGAAGGCCAGGTCGGTGTCGAACACCGGCACGAGGAAGAAGGAGGGACCGGAACGCGCAGTCAGGAGGATGACTTCGTTCCTGGGGGCGGTGATGGCGTCGAGGCCTTTCTTCTGGAAATCACGCATGGAGGTCAACCGCACGGGGACACCTCTACGGTACCAAAGCTAGGACAATTCGGTACCGAAATCAATTATATTTGTCTCCAAAATGTCGGCAATCTCGCATCAGTTCCCCAGAGTTTCGGCGCAGAATTCGAGGAACACCCGGATGGCCGGGTTCTCCGCGGCCTGGGGATTCCACACCAGGTGCCCGGCCACCTTCAGCAGCGCGTCGGTCCAGGCCAGGCGCGCCAGGCGGCCCCCGGCGCGCTCCGCCTCGGCGGCCACGTCGGGCAGGGGGGCGATGCCCATGCCCAGCTCCACGCAGCGCTTGATGGCCTCGATGCTCTGGGATTCCAGGCGGGTGGCGGTCCTGAGCCCGCGGTGGAAGTCGACAAAACCTTCCCCCCGGACACGACCCGGACCTACAACCTGCTGGAGGCCGACACCGAGGATCGCTTCGCCCGGGATCCGCGGCCGCAGCGGATGGGGAGGGTGCGGGCCCTGCCATGGGAGGAAGGAGTCCAGGAGGTCTGACTAGCCCACCGACGCCGACTTGGGGGTGCGGGGGTAGAGGATCACGTCGCGGATGTTGCCCATGCCGGTGACGAACTGCACCGTGCGCTCGAAGCCCAGCCCGAACCCCGAGTGGGGCACGCTGCCGAACCGGCGGGTGTCCAGGTACCAGCCATAGCTCTCCCGGTCCAGGTCCATCTCAGCCATGCGCCGCTCCAGCACGTCCAGGCGCTCCTCGCGCTGGCTGCCGCCGATGATCTCGCCCAGGCGCGGCACCAGCACGTCCATGCCGCGCACGGTGCGGTCGTCGTCGTTCAGGCGCATGTAGAACGCCTTGATGTCCTTGGGGTAGTCGGTGACGATCACGGGCCGCTTCATGCGCTTCTCGGCCAGGTAGCGCTCGTGCTCGGTCTGGATGTCCATGCCCCATTGCACCGGGTACTCGAACGCCTCGCCGCTCTGCTCCAGAACCTTGATGGCCTCGGTGTAGCTGAGCCGCTCGAACGGGCTGTTGATGATGTGCTCCAGGGTGGAGACGGCGGTCTTCTCCACGAACTCGGCGAAGAACGCCATGTCCTCGGCGCATTCATCCAGCACCGTGCGGAACAGGTGCTTGAGGAAGTCCTCGGCCAGGTCCATGTTGTCCTGCAGGTCATAGAAGGCGGCCTCCGGCTCGACCATCCAGAACTCCGACAGGTGGCGGGTGGTGTTGGAGTTCTCGGCCCGGAAGGTGGGGCCGAAGGTGTAGATGCTGGAGAGGGCCAGGGCCATGGTCTCCCCGGCGAGCTGCCCGGAGACGGTGAGGTAGGCCGGCTTGGCGAAGAAGTCCTGGGAGAAGTCCACGCTGCCGTCGGGGAGGCAGGGGGGGTGCAGCGGGTCCAGGGTCGAGACCCGGAACATCTGCCCGGCGCCCTCGCAGTCCGAGGCGGTGATGATGGGCGTGTGCGCCCACAGGAAGCCGCGCTCCCGGAAGAACTGGTGGATGCCCTGGGCCAGGGCGTTGCGCACCCGGAGGACGGCGCCGAAGGTGCGGGTGCGGGGCCGCAGGTGGGCCACCTCCTCGCGCAGGAACTCGAAGCTGTGGTGCTTCTTCTGCAGGGGGTAGGCGGCCGGGTCGGCTTCGCCGTAGACCTCCACCTCCCGCACCACCAGCTCGTACTTCTGCCCGGCCCCGGCGGAAGCCTCCAGCTCGCCCACGGCCTTCAGGCCCGAGCCCTGGGACAGCCGGCCCAGCCGCTCGAACTGGGGGTGGTCCGGACGCACCACCAGCTGCAGGTTGGCCAGGCACGAGCCGTCGTTCACCTGGATGAACACCACCTGCTTCTGGGCCCTCACGGCCCGGGCCCAGCCGGCCACCGTGACCTGGCCGCCGGCCGCGGGCCGGGCCAGGATGGCTTTGATCGTCTCTCGCTTGATGGACATTCCGGTCTATCCTCCGCTTACGGGCGGCATCAGCGCCACCTCGTCCCCGTCCTTCAATCCTACCTCACGTGCGGCAAAGGATCGGTTCACCGCGAACAGGGCGTCCTCAGGCAACCCGGCCAGGCGGGGATGGGCCAGCAGGGCGGCCAGGGTGGGCGGCTGGGGCACGGGCAGCTCCAGCCGCTCGAAGCCGAGCTTGTCCCGGTAGCGGGCGAAGGCGCGCACTTGGATCATCGGGGACTCCAGGTATGCCGGATCTCGCCCGAGGGGGCCAGGCTATCGGCGGTGCTCTGGCTGGCGCCCAGCAGGAACACGAAGTTGCCGAACCGCCATTCGACCTGGCCGCTGATGGTGGTCACGTCGCCGGCCTTGTTGTGGGTGAACACCAGCGGGGTCCGGTAGCCCAGCAGGTCGACGCTCTTGCCCACGGTGAAGGAAGTCTCCGGGGCGCCCACCCCGGTGCGCAGCGCCACGTTCACCCGGTCCAGGTTCAGGCTGCGGCGCAGCTGCTCCTGGAAGTTGGCCAGGGCCAGGGAGGTGAGCAGCCCGGTGCTGGTGCTGGCCAGCCCGGCGTTGAAGGCGGTCTGGGCGCCGGAGCCCTGGGCGCCGCCCACGGTGGTCACCGCGGAGGGGTCGATGAGGATGGCGAAGATCTCGTCCTGGCGCAGGGACGGGGTGGAGTACGGCCGGGCCGTCAGGGCGTCCAGGGGGCCGTTGATGTAGAGGGTCACCAGGTAGGGCGGGATGTCGATCTGGCCCCGGACGTCGAGGATGGGGTTGAACACGGCGGGGTCCTGGAAGTCCACCGTGCCCTGCTCCAGGACGATGTCCCCGGCCGGGAACAGGTTGGTGACCCGCCCGCCGGGGAGCAGCTCCATGCGCCCCTTGAGCCCGGGCTGGGCCAGGGTGCCCTGGATCCGGAACGGGCCGTGGGCGCGGCCCTGGAGCTTGACCAGGTTGGTGTCCAGCTCCCAGGGCTCGGCCAGGTGCAGCTCCAGGTCCAGGTCGATGCGGGCCAGGGGATCCGAGGGGTCCCCGGCCAGTCCGGTGACCTGGCTCAGGACGTTGGACATGATCAGGTCGGTGAGGTTGATCTCCGCCCGGTAGAGGGTGCGGTTGGCCCAGATGCTGCCGCTGAGCATCCCTCCGTTCTGGTCGCTGCCCTTGAGGTTGGCGTCCAGGCTGCCCAGCACCTCGAAGCCCGTGGGCAGGTCGCGCAGCTGGAAGTCCTCCAGGCTGGCGTGCAGGTCGTAGGACGAGATGCCGCCCAGGCGCCAGGTGAGCTTGCCCCAGGCGGTGAGGGCGCCCTGGGCCAAGGTGCCGCGCAGGGGCGCGGTCTTGGGGATGATCATGTCCCGGCCCCGGAACTGGGCCGTGAAGTCCAGGTTGTCGATGCTGAGCGGGTAGCCGTGCTCCACCAGCTGCCCGCCGGCCAGGGTCAGGGTCCCGTCCAGGGTGGTCTCCGCCAGGGACCCGCCCAGGTTGAGGTCGAACTGGGCCATGCCCTCGGGGTGCAGGTCGGCCAGGAGGCTGTACTGGCCGGGCTGCACCACCCGGTCCAGGAGCACCTTCAGGTTGGCGAGGTTGGACGACCCGGCCAGGTCCAGGCCCAGGGCGCCGTCGCCGGTGAACGGCACCCGGCCGCGCAGGGTCATGCTGGTGGCGGACAGCGCGGGGGTGCGCCGGGGCCGTTGCGGGTGGTCCGGCTCGAAGGGGACCTCGGGTCCGCCGGCCGCGGCGGGGGCCTCCCCGGGGCCGGGCGCCGCCTGGCCTTCCAGGGCCAGGTCCACCTTCATCCCGGACAGGTCGCCGGTGAACTCGCCCGGACGGGACTGGACCAGGCGGAAGCCCTCGAAGGTTCCGGCGAACCGGTCCATCCGGCCGTGCCAGGCCAGCCCCTTGGGGGTCCACTCCCCCGAGCCCCGGAAGTGGACTCGCGCGTCCTTGAGGAGGTCACGGGTCAGACGCGGGGCCAGCAGGGCCGTGTCCGCGGATTCCGGCCCCAGGTCCAGCTCCACCGAACCGGTGGCCCGGTCGGGACGCTCCTGGAACGCGTCCAGGGACAACAAGTCCCGGTCCTTCCCGGCCAGCCCGGCGCAGGCGTGGAGGCGGCCTCCGGCGAAGCTGGCGGACCCCTGCAGCCCCTCCAGGGAATGGTTCCCCTGGGCCACCCGCCCCCGGGTGAAGGAAACGGTGCCCGGGGGCAGCTGGACGGGCCCCAGCGGCGCCGTGAAGGGCCCCTCCAGGCGGGCGTCCACCTGGGCCTGGAACCGGGGCCCCTGGAGGCCCAGCACGGCGGAGTCCACCGCCCCCGCCAGGGTCACGGTCCAGGTGTCGTGCTTGGCGTCCAGGTCCATGGCCCCCTGCAGGGCCAGCGGACCCGCGGGCTCGCCGTCCGGGGGCCCCAGGTGCTCGAGGCTGTCGGCCGCCCGGACCCGGGTGACCCGCAGCTGCTCGCCGTCGATGTCCATGGCGAAGTCGGCGGAGGCGGCGGGGATCCGGAGCCCGAACACCTCACCCTGCTCGGCCTGGGCCTGACCTTCCATCAGGATCCGGTCGAACGGGCCGTGCAGGCGTACCGTGCCGCTGCCGATCCCGTCCAGCGGCAGGTCCCCCACGTCCGCGGCCTTGAGCCCTTCCCGGATGGGCAGGCGCTCGGCATGGTAGCGCATGTCGATCTGCTCGCCGCCCTTGGGCAGGTCCGCCCAGGTCAGCCACAGGTCCCCGGACGCGCGGCCCTCGCCCTTCTCCAGGCGGATGTCCGAGACCCGCAGGTCCTCCCCCTGGATGGTCACGGCGGCTTCCAGCCGGTCGGCCCGTGCCCCGTGCCAGCGGGGATCCTGGACCTCCACCCGGCCGTCCAGGTGCAGCCCGGCCCGGGGGGCCCAGCCGAGCCGCGCGTGGGCCTTGGCGCGGCCGGCCATGTCCAGGGCGGCCGGCTTGCCGTGCTGGTCGTCCATGCTGACGTCCCAGGCCAGCAGGACCTTGGCCACCTCCTCGGCGCCGGTCTCCACGTCCGCCTCGCCCTCCACCGTCTCCAGCCCGCGCCGGCCCAGGGTGCCCCGGGCCTGGCCGCGGAGTTCCAGTTCCGGCAGGCTCAGTTCGACCTCGGTGGCCTCGAAGCGGCCCCGGTCCAGCCGCACGGCCAGGTTCCCCACCGGCTGGCCGTCCTGCATGAACGCCCCGGTGCCGTGCGCGCTGGCCCAGTCCAGCCCGGCCAGGGACCACGGGGCGGCACCCGGAGGCAGGCTGGCCTCCACCGTCCCGCGGGCGGTCAGGCCTGCCAGGAAGCCGACCCGGACCCGGCCCGCCGCCGGGGCCAGGGGGATGTCCTTGGCCTGGGCCTGGAGCCGGATGCCCCCCCGCGGGGTCCAGGCGCCGGACCCCTCCAGGCGCCCGTCCCGGGAAGTCCAGTCCAGGCGGTCCAGGCGGATCTCCGCCGGGCCGCCCTGGGCCGAGGCCGTCAGGGTGCCGGGCTGCAGAGGCACGCCCCGGGCGCTGAGCCCGCTCCCGCGCAAGGTGGCGGTCCAGGCCAGGGCGTCCACGGGACCGTCGGCCTTGGCCCGGACATCCACGGTCCCGTATGCGGTGGCGGGCTGGCCGGGCACGGCCAGGCGCTGGGCCTGGACCAGGTCCAGGTGCCCGTCCGCGGCCAGGGAGAGCCTCAGCGGCCGGAACTGGACCCCGCCCTGGAACGCCAGCCGGCTGTCGCCCAGGCGCAGTTGCCCCTGGCGGATCTCCAGCCGCTGGTCGGTGATGTCAACGTCTGCGGCCAGGTCCCCCTGGAAGGGGCCTCCACCCCGGTCCAGGACGATGCCCGGCACCTGCAGGTCCACGTGCAGCTGGTTGGGGGACCATCCGCTGCCGGTGGCCTGGAACCGGAAGTCGCCCCGGGGGACGCCCCAGGCCGGTTCCCGCACCTGGACCTGGCCCCCGAGGATCTCCAGGCGGTCCAGCTGCACCTGGGGCGTACGCGCGCTGGCCGGATGCGGCTTCAGCCGGATCCGGGCCAGGCGCGCCCGGTCCAGGTTCAGCACCGGCTCTTCCACCCGCAGGGCGCGCAGGTGGGGGACGTGCGCCAGGGAAGCCCACTCCAGGTCCACCTCCAGCAGCCGGGCCTGGAACAGGTCCTCGCCCACCGCCAGCCCGCGCACCAGGATCCGTCCCTGGAAGGGGTGGATCTCCAGCCGGTCCGCCCGCACGCCCAGGCCGCATTCCTGGCGCACGTAGGCATCCAGGCGCGCCATCAGCCAGCGGTCCACCACCGACCGCTGCACCAGCCAGGTCCCGGCCCCGGCCGCCGCGCCGCCGGCGGCGATCAGGTAGGTCACGCGCCGGAACCAACGCTGGGACCAGAGTCCGGGGCGGGCGCCGGCGGGTCCTGGATCAGCCATCACAGGTTCTTTTCACCGCAGGCCGGGCAGGTGGTGGCCATCCTGGGCAGGGGGCGGTAGCAGAACCGGCAGAGCCGCTGCGCGGTGGACATGGGGCCCCGCTGGCCCCGGCCCGGAGTGTCCAGGTGGGCGCCCAGGATCGCGGTGCCCACCGGGCGGGTTTCCCGGGTCAGGCCATCCTTGAGGGCGCGCAGGGCCTTGAGGAACTCCTGGGCGGACAGGTAGCGGTCCCCCAGGTTGATGGCCAGGGCCTTCATCACCGCCTCGCTCAGGGCCTTGGGCACTTCCTGGTTCTTCAGGTGGGGGGGGACGATGGGCGTGGTCTGGAACGACTGGGCGATCTTGATGGGATCCACGTCGTAGAACGGCACGGTACCCGTGAGCATTTCATACATGGTGATGCCCAGGGACCACAGGTCGCTCTGGAACACCGCCCGGCCCCGGAAGTGCTCCGGCGCCATGTACGGCGGCGAACCGATGCGGGTGCGGGCGAAACCATCCCGCTGCATCTCCAGGATCCGGCTGGTGCCGAAGTCGGTGACCTTGGCCACCCCCTTCTGGGTGAGCAGGATGTTGGCCGGGCGCAGGTCCCGGTGGATCACCTGGTGGGCGTGGGCGAAGCCGATGGCCGCGCACACGTCCATGGCGATCTCCAGGGCCCGGGCCGGGGGCAGGGTGCGCTCCCGCCGGATCAGCTTGTCCAGGCTCTCGCCGTCCACGTACTCCAGCACCATGAAGAAGGTGTCGTCCTTCTTCTCCACCGTGATCAGCTCGACGATATTGGGGTGCCTCAGTTTCGCCATGATCTGCGGTTCCCGCAGCAGCACCACCTGGTCGTCGCTCTGGATGTGGGGCACCTTGAGCGCCACCTTGCGGTTCAGCAGCCGGTCCTGGGCCAGGTACACCGAGCCGAAGCCCCCGGCGCCGAGGCGGTCGATGATCAAGTACTTGCCCAGAGTCTGGTCCTTGGAGAGCACGGCGGTCCTCAACCATGAGCGTCCCTTGGAGCCTGGAGGAAGTCAATGAGGTTGTGGACGCGGCTCCCGAGCCTTCCGGGCCGGCGAGACCCAGGTTGGAAGCTTTGTGGAGGGTGCAAAGTTCAAGGGAGCCCGTCCATAAGGCAGACCAGGAAACTTGATTTACTAATGCAAAATCAAGAATCCCATCCGTGGCAACGGGACCTGCCTGGGCCTGGGCAAGGACAGGGAACCTTCAAATAACAAATTACACATAAACGACCAAGGGGCATTCCTCCTTGATTCTGCGTTCCTACCATAAGGGGTTCCCATGTCTTCGCATCCTTCTCGTCACCCCTGGAACTGGAATTGCCCAACGGCCCTGGTCTTCCTGGCCGCCACGGCCACCATGAGTCATGCGGCATCACCCGTACCGGCCTCCAGGAATGAAGGCCGTCACCGCTTGATTTGGCCGTGATTCGTACCCGGGCCGTGTCCCGGACCATCGGCGGCTTGTTCATCCAGGTCCCCTGACAACCGCTCGCGGACGTCCCGCTTTCAGCCTAGGAATGCTTTGAGGGTCTTCGAATAACGCGGGTGTCTGATCTTTCGGAGCGCCTTGCTCTCGATCTGGCGGATGCGCTCGCGGGTCACGGCGAACTCGCTGCCGACCTCCTCCAGGGTGTGCTCGGAGGCCTCGTCGCCCACGCCGAAGCGCATGCGCAGGACCTTCTCCTCCCGCTCGGTGAGGGTCTGCAGCACCAGGTTGACGGTCTCCTTGAGGCGCTGGCTCACCACCTGCTCCACGGGCGAGACCACGCCCTTGTCCTCGATGAAGTCCCCCAGGTGGGAATCCTCCTCCTCGCCGATGGGGGTCTCCAGGCTGATGGGCTCCTGGGCGATCTTCATGACCTTGCGCACCTTGCCCACGGGCATGTCCATGGCGTGGGCGATCTCCTCGCTGGAGGGCTCCCGGCCCAGCTTCTGCACCAGCTCCCGCTGGGTGCGGATCAGCTTGTTGATGGTCTCGATCATGTGCACCGGGATGCGGATGGTCCGCGCCTGGTCGGCGATGGCCCTCGTGATGGCCTGCCGGATCCACCAGGTGGCGTAGGTGGAGAACTTGAAGCCCCGGCTGTACTCGAACTTGTCCACTGCCTTCATGAGCCCGATGTTGCCCTCCTGGATCAGGTCCAGGAACTGCAGCCCGCGGTTGGTGTAGCGCTTGGCGATGGACACCACCAGGCGCAGGTTGGCCTCGATCAGCTCGGCCTTGGCGGAGCGGCTGATGCTCTCGGCCTGCTTGAGGGAGTTGAAATCGCCGTGGAAGGCCTCGCTGGTGGTCTCGTACTTGCCGAAGAACCTCGCCAGTTCCCCCTCGATGTGCTCGATGTCCTTCAGGTAGCGGTCCTTGAGCTTGGCGAAGGCCGGGTTCTTGAGCCGGTCCCGCAGCTCCCGCAGCTTGCGCTCCCCGTTCATCACCTGGTTGTGGTGATGGGTGATCTTGTCGATGAGCCGGGTCACCGCCAGGCTGTTGAGGCCCAGGCGCCGGATCTGCCGGCTGACCATGGCCCGGGCCGCCAGGATCTCCCGGTCCAGGTTGCGCCGCTTGGGCACGGGCTTGCCCGAGGCCTTGAACTCCAGGAGTTCCTGCAGGGCCTGCTCGTGGACCAGCAGCTTCTCGAACTGGTGGTGCACATGCTGGGTGGCCGAGGTGTTCTCGGCGTCCTCGTCCTCGTCCACCTCGTCCGAGAGCCCCACCACCTCCCGGATCTTGCCCGGGTTCTCCTTGAGCATCCTGCCGATGTCGATGAGCAGGCTCGCCGCCAGCCGGGACCGGGACAGGGCCCGCATGACGCTGCGCACCCCCACCTCGATGCGCTTGGCGATCTCCACCTCGTCCTCCCGCTTCAGCAGGGGGACCGTGCCCATCTCCTTGAGGTACATCCGCACCGGGTCGTTGAACTTGTCCGCGTCCGGCCCGTCGATGTCGATCTCCATTTCCTTGTCGGACTTGAGCGGCGCCTCCGCGAACAGGCTGTCGACCTCCGACTGGTCCCGGGAAAGCAGAGCTTCCGCCTCCGTCGCCCCCACGCCGATGGCCAGTTTGTTGAACATCGACATGATGTTTTCAAGATCCGCAGGGGAGGAGGCGGACCCTGGGAGGAACGCGTTAAGCTCATCTATCAGAACATATCCACGGGATCTGCCCAGCGAGATGAGTGCTTTCGTGAGCTGGTAATAGCTTTCACGGGCCGGGTTTGGAACCATCAAGACCTCAAAGAACCATGGGATCGCATGATCCAAGGTGTTTTGCGCGCGTTGGGAAAAGGGGTGGCCATTCGTGGGCAAAAGAAACCCATCATGACAGGCCACCCGGAACTATTCAGTATACAAGCCCGAAGTGCCCTGACAAGGGGCATTTCACCCTTAAGATGCGTCCTGCGGACCAAATGTTTAGTCCCCGGGTCAAAAAGGGTTGGGCATCGGGTTTTTACCGGGCAAAGGATTTCCTCCGCAGGTCGGCCATCCGGACGCGGAGCTGCCTTCCCCGGCGCAGAAGGCCCTCCAGGTTCTGGGCCAGCCGGCCCTGGAGCCGGGGGTCGACCAGCACCCCGGGCTCCTGGAGCTGCCGGTTCAGGGCCTGTTTCTCCCGCTCCACGAAGGCAAGTTCCAGCCTCATGAACACCTGCTCCGGCACCAGGTCGGCATCCGCCCATTCGACCCGGCTGGCTTCGAGCCCCCGGAGCCGGGCCAGGGCTTCGGCTGGTATTAAACTCTCATCACCATCCGCGTCCAGGAGGCACTGGAGCAGGGGCGCCCCCTTCAGGGACTCCCACCAGGCCGGCGGCATCGCCGCGGCCTTGGCCAGGACGTCCGGATCATGGCACTGAATGAGCAGGTGCCGGAGCAGGAAGTCCACCTCGCCGACCGGGGGGAGCGCAGGCGGCGGCGCGGCCTCCCCGCCCGCGGCGTGCGCCCGGGCCTCCTCGTCGGCCGGGACCCGGGCGGCCGCCTCGGCCTGGGCCCGGACGGCCGCCTCGGCCCGAGCTTTGACCGCCAGATCCAGTTCGGAGAGGGGGACCCCCAGCCAGTGCGCCAGGCTGGCGAACAATCCCCGCTGGTCCACGCTGGGCGCCAGGAAGGCCAGGTAGCCCGCCAGCTCCTGGAACGCGGCCATGCGGTCCGGGATCCGGTTCAGGTCCTTGCCCTCCATGGCCCGGTCGATGATGAAGTTGGTCCAGTCCGGGGCCTTGCGGATGAGTTCCCGGAACGCCTCGGCGCCCAGGGCGAGGCACCAGGTGTCCGGGTCCTCCCCCTGGGGCAGGAGCAGGAGCCGCACGTCGAAGCCCAGGGGCAAGGCCAGCTTCAGGCCCTTCTCCATGGCCCGCAGGCCGGCCGCGTCGCCGTCGAAGCAGAGGATCACCCGCTTGGTGAACCGCCCGATCTGCTGCAGGTGGCCCTCGGTGAGGGCCGTGCCCAGGGGCGCCACCGCCTGGGGCAGGCCCTGCTGGTGCAGCTGCAGCACGTCGAAGTAGCCTTCCACCACCAGGGCGCCGTCCCTGAGCTGGCCCTTGGCCCGGTGGAAGCCGAACAGCACGTTGCCCTTGCTGAACAGGGGCGTCTCCCGGGTGTTGAGGTACTTGGGCTGGTTGGAGCCGAACGCCCGGCCGCCGAAGGCGATGATCCGCCCCCGGGGGTCCTGGATGGGGATCACCACGCGGTCCCGCAGGAAATCGATGGGGCTCCCCCGCTCGCTGCGGGAGACCAGGCCCGCCTGCTCCGCCACTTCGGGCGAGAACCCCCGGCCGCGCAGGTGGTTGAGCAGGCCCTCCCAGGCGTCCGGGGCGTAGCCCAGGCCGGCCTCCTGGATGGAGGCGGGGGTCATGCCCCGGCCCTTGAGGTACTCCAGGGCCTTGGGCGATTCGGCCAGCCTGCGCTGGTAGAACTCCTGGGCCGCTTCCAAGGCCAGGCGCAGGCGCGCTTCCAGGTCCAGGTCCGCCTGCGGGCGCTCCCGCTGCCGGGGCAGCTCGATGCCCGCGGCCTGGGCCAGCTGCTCCAGGGCCTCGGGGAAGTCCAGCCCCTCCCGCTCCATGAGCCAGGTGAAGGCGTCGCCGTGCTTGCCGCAGCCGAAACAGTGGTAGAAGCCCCGGTCGGCCACCACCTGGAAGCTGGGGGTGCGCTCGCTGTGGAAGGGGCAGAGCCCCACCCAGGCGGAGCCCTGCCGGCGCAGCTTCACCGCCTGCCCCACCAGTGCGGCGAGGTCGGTGGCGTCCTTGATGCGCTGGATGATCTCGCGGTCGCGCATCGCTTCGCTCCAGCCTCCAGGGTGCGGGAGAAAGGCCCGGGTGGCAAGCGGGGCGCCCGTCGGCGCGGGGCTCGCGGGGTCTGATTCCTCCAAGGGTTTTTTCCCAAGGGTCCGGATCCGATCCGGAAAAATGACCCCTAATGGTCCAGTAGGGGGAACCGGGAAGGGATAAAAAAAATCTCTTTGTGGACGCATGGTTGTATTAAGATCTCCATGCGTACTACAAGGAGCGTCTATGCCCACCATCGAAATCAGTTCTCAGACAGGGAAGGATTTCTCCGGCGATGTGCTCATCGTTCCGGTCTTCTCGGGCAGGGAGAGGCATAGGCTGCCTTTGGCCATCAGCAAAGTGGCCCGCCAGGTCATGGACGAGAACGATTTCAAGGCGGAGTATCTTGAAGTTGTTCCCCTGCACCACCCCAATGGCGTGAAGGATTCCCGCTGGATGCTTCTGGTGGGACTGGGCGAGGAAGAGGTCGTTACCCATAACAAAATCCGCAAGGCGGTCGGAACCGCCGCCCGCAAAGCGTTGAAGAACGGGTGGAAGCGGGTGGGCGTGGTGTCCCCCTCCACCTCCTCCCTGGACCACGACGAGGTCCAGGTGGCCGTCCTGGAAGGGGCCCTGCTGGCCGACTACGATTTCACCTCCTTCAAGGGCCAGGCGGAACCCAAGCGGTTCGAGCGGGTCGAGGTGTTCACCAACGGCGACGACACCCGCAAGGCCCGCCGCCGGCTGCCCCTGGTGGAAGCGGGGGTGGCCGCCTGCCACCGGGTCCGGGACCTGGCCAACACCCCCGCCGGCGACCTCTACCCCGAGGCCTTCGCCGACCACGCCCAGAAGCTGGCCAAGCAGCACAAGCTGGGGATCGAAGTGATGGGGCCGGAGGAACTGGCCAAGGGCGGGTTCAACGCCGTCCTGACGGTGGGCAAGGGCTCCGAGCGCACCCCGAGGGTGGTGAAGCTGGAGTACAAGCCCAAGGAGAAGGCCAAGCGGCACGTCGTCCTGGTGGGCAAGGGGGTGACCTTCGATTCCGGCGGGCTGTCCCTGAAGGACGCCTCGGGCATGGAGAACATGAAGGACGACATGACCGGCGCCGCCGTGGTGCTGGCCACTCTGGTGGCCTGCGCCCAGGCCGAGGTCCCGGTGGCGGTCACCGGGATCATGGGGATGGTGGAGAACATGCCTTCCGGCAACGCCTACCGGCCCGGGGACGTGATCCGCTCCCGCAGCGGCAAGACCATCGAGGTCCTGAACACCGACGCCGAGGGGCGCCTGGTCCTGGCCGACCTGCTCCACTACGCCTCCGAAATGGGCGCCGACCACATCGTGGACCTGGCGACCCTCACCGGCGCCTGCGTGGTGGCCCTGGGCGACGGCGTCTCGGGGGTGATGGGGATCGACCAGAAGCTGGTGGAGCGGCTGCTCGACGCCGGCTCCCGCACCGGCGAGTACCTCTGGCAGCTCCCCCTGGTGGAGGAGTACCGGGAAGGCCTCAAGAGCCAGGTGGCCGACATCAAGAACATCACCGGGACCAAATGGGGCGGAGCCATCACGGCCGGCCTGTTCCTGAAGGATTTCGTCAAGGCCGAATCCTGGGCGCACGTGGATCTGGCGGGCAACTGGTCCAGCAGCGAAAGAGACTACCGTCCGAGCGGCGCTACGGGCGAAGGACCGAGGTGGTTACTTGATTGGATCAACAGCTGACCTTAATGCTGGAATACTTATACAATTGGACCGGTCAAGAATGATTTTTCAATTAATGAGAAATTTATAATTCAGGTCAACAGGTCTTAAAGGTCGACTGAATCCAGAGTGATAGAGGGGGGGGTCCCCCCTCTATTTTTTTATTCAATAGCGTTTGTCCTCTTGACCTGGACACAGACTAGAGGATCTTATGGGTGACGCGTATCTCGCTCCTCGGATTGGAGAACCAAATGGATACTATGGAAACCATGGAAACCCTCACCAAGGCCGATCTTTCTAAACATCTCATCGAGAATCTCGAACTGGCCAAAAAGGACGCCGACATTCTGGTTAACTCCTTCCTGGACAGCATCGTCGGCTCGCTCCACCGGGGCGAAGGGGTGGAGTTGCGTGGGTTCGGTTCGTTCCGCCTGAGGGATCGCAAAGCGCGCCAGGGCCGCAATCCGCGCAGCGGCCAGTCGATCCATGTGCCGCCCAAGCGGGTGGTGTACTTCAAGCTCGGCAAGGAGCTGCGCAGCCGCCTTATCGACGATTAGCGGCTCACCATTCGATCATTAGTTATTCGCCTGCCCCGATCCCCCCGGAAAGGGCAGGCGAATCACGTTCAGGCAGCCAGGCGACGGTGGCGGTCCGGATGGCCTCGGCGTAGTCCGGCCCCAGCACCTCCGGGCAATGCAGGTGCCAGGTGGGCACCTCCAGGATCCGGATCCGGTTGAACCGGCCGGCCATCTTCCGCTGCAGCTCCGGGGGCGCCAGCCGGTCCTGGGTGGCCAGGAAGCACAGGGCGGGGGTTTGCAGTTCCTGCCCCCGGGTCCGGGCCAGGAGGTCGGTGTCCTCCAGGCGGTAGCCCCCTTCCCACGCCGCCAGGCGGCTGGCCACGGCGCCGATCAGGGGCGCCAGCAGGGGATGCCAGAACCGGTCTTTGGGACCGCGCACCAGCCGTTCGGCGAAGCCCCGGCTGGAGGCCGGCGCGCCCTCCCAGATGATGCCCCCCAGGGGACCGCGGCCCTCCCGCTCCAGCCGGGCCAGGGCCAGCAGCCCCACGCTGGCGCCCAGGCTCCGGCCCATCAGCACGATCCGCCGGCGGGGGGTGCCGTGGGCCTCCAGGGCGTGGACCATGTCCACCACCTCCTGGGACTCGCGGACCCCGAAGGTCACCGGGGGCGGGGTGCGGCCGGCCCGGATGGCCTCGTCCCGGCCGAGGAAGGTGAAGATGGCGCCGTCCAGGTCCGGGAACCAGCGCACCGCCGGGCTGGTGCCCCAGCGGTCGTCTCCGAACCCGTGCAGGAGCAGCACGAGGCCCCGCGGGGACCCGGGCCGGCGCAGGCGCCACAGGACTTCGGGGCCGATGGCTTCGGCCTCCCAGGTGCCTCCGGGGTCGGACGGGCCGCCCTGGGCCAACTCCCGGTAGGTGGCCTCCACCCGCCCCAGGGAAGGGGCCCGGTAGAAGGGCGGATCCACCAGCTCCCGGGCCACCGAGCGGACTTTCCAGCCCACGAACCCGGCCAGGGCGGCCGCGGCCAGGAGCGGAAGCCACGCCAGGACCCGGCCGCGCCGGACGGGGACCGGGGCGCTCAAGGCTCCAGGCGGGCCTGCACGCCGGGGATGCCGGCGGCGGCGGGCGCCGGCTCCGGCGAACCATACAGCACCGCCTTGAGATCCTGGGCGAACAGGACCCGGAACTCGCCCCGGGCCGGCCCCAGGTCGATCGCGATCTGGTCCGGCCCGAACGCCTCCACCGGGCTGAGCAGCACGAACCGGTGCGGGCCCGGGGCCAGCCCGCTCACCGTCAGGCGCCCGCACTTCTTCCTGGTGGCCTTCGCCACCGGCACCCGGGTACCGTCGATGGCCAGGTCCACGGGGCCGGCCACCCTGCGGGTGAACATGAACAGCACGGACCCGGGCGGCACCGGCCGCTCCGGGACGATGGGGCGCGGCGTGGCGCAGGCGAGCCCGGCAAGGATGACCACGGCGGTCGGCACGGCCAGTTTGAGGGGGACCTTCATCGGCGACTCCAGCCTTTGAGCCTACCGGCTCAGGCGGGGGCCTGTCCATGGAGGTCCGCGGTCCCGTTCCGCGCCGACCTGGGCTATCCTGGTAGTTTGACCGAGGAGCGCACATGACGCGGGTTCAACTGCAGACCAGCAAGGGCGACATCAACCTGGAACTGTTCCCCAAGGAAGCCCCCGGGACCGTGGCCAACTTCGTCAAGCTCATATCCGAGAAGTTCTACGATGGACTCGCCTTCCACCGGGTGATTCCCCAGTTCGTCATCCAGGGCGGCTGCCCCAACACCCGGGAAGGCGCCAAGGGCATGCCGGGCACCGGCGGCCCGGGCTACAAGATCAAGTGCGAGACGGCCGGCAACCCCCGCAAGCACGAGCTGGGCGCCCTGTCCATGGCCCACGCCGGCAAGGACACCGGCGGCAGCCAGTTCTTCCTGGTCAATGGCGACCGCCGCAACGTGGCGCACCTGGACGGGGTCCACACCGTGTTCGGCAAGTGCCTGGGCGAGGAGGACATCAAGGTGGTCCAGGCGATCCAGCCGAACGACCGCATCCTGAAGGCCGTCGTCACCGAGCCCTAGCCGGCCCGGGGTCCCCGCGCAGCGAGGCCGGGCGTTCCGGCGCGGGGGAGACCACCTTCCCGGCCATGGAGCTACCGTGTCCCGACGCTTCTACATCACGACCCCCATCTATTACGTGAATGACCGCCCGCACATCGGCCACACTTACACCACGGTGCTGGCCGACGTGATCGCCCGGCACCGGCGGATGATGGGGCAGGAGGTGTACTTCCTCACCGGCACCGACGAGCACGGGCAGAAGATCGAGAAGACCGCGGCGGCCCGGGGCATCTCCCCCAAGGCCCTGGCCGACGAGGTGATGCCGAACTTCAAGCACCTCTGGACGCGGATGGGCCTGACCCACGACTATTTCGTGCGCACCACCGATCCCCAGCACAAGGCGGTGATCCAGGAGCGGTTCCGCCAGCTCCTGGGCACCGGGGACATCTACAAGGCCACCTACAAGGGCCTGTACTCGATCAGCGACGAGGCCTACGTCACCGAGACCCAGGCCAAGGAGATGCAGGCCCAGGGCCTGGCCCACCAGCTGGTGGAGCTGGAGGAGGAAAGCTACTTCTTCCGGCTCAAGGCGTACGAGAACTGGCTGATCCAGCTGTACGACCAGTACCCCGAGTTCGTCCGGCCCGACTTCCGCCTGAACGAGGTGAAGCAGTTCGTGGCCCCGGGGGGCCGGCGGGGCCACCTCGACGACCTGAGCATCAGCCGCACCAGCATCAGCTGGGGGATCCCGGTGCCCGGCGACGACAAGCACGTGGTCTACGTCTGGTTCGACGCCCTGCTCAACTACCTCTCCGCCTGCAGGGACGGGTTCTGGCCCCCCACGGTGCAGCTGGTGGGCAAGGACATCCTGCGCTTCCACGCCATCTACTGGCCGGCCTTCCTCATGGCCATGTTCCGCCGCCCCGAGGACGACCTGCAGGGCCCGCTGCCCCCGCGCATCCGGGAACAGCTGCCCGGCACCATCCTGGCCCACGGGTGGTGGCTCATGGGCGAGGACAAGATGTCCAAGTCCAAGGGCAACGTGGTGCGCCCGGACGAGCTGCTCCGGTTCGGCAACGACGCGGTGCGGTTCTTCTTCATGCGGGAAATGCAGGTAGGATTGGACCGGAGCTTCTCTTTCGAGGGTTTCATGGACCGCCTGAACGCTGACCTGGCCAACGGCTTGGGCAACTTGGCTTCCCGCACCCTGAGCATGCTGCGGCGCTACCGCCAGGGCGTGGTCCCGGTCCCCCGGGTGCTGGACGACCAGGACCGGGAGGTGCTGGAGGCGGGCCGGGTCCTGGCCGCCGGCTACCTGGCCAAGGCCGAGGGCAACGACTTCCAGGGCGCCCTGGACCTGCTCTGGACCTACCTGCGCCAGCTGGACGGCTACATCGTCAAGGCCGAGCCCTGGAAGCTGGCCAAGGACCCCGCCGCCCAGGACAAGCTGGACACTGTGCTGTGCCAGCTGTACCGGGCGCTGCGGGCCACCGCGCTGCTGACCGCGCCGGTGCTCCCCGAACTGGCCCAGACCCTGTGGGAGGGACTGGGCATGGCGGGGAAGGTCGCGGACCAGCGGTTCGAGGCGTTCCAGTACGAAGCGCCGGCCCCGGCCCCGGTGGTCGAACCGACGCCCCTGTTCCAGCGCATTGACAAGGAGGCAATCATGGCAGCAGAGCAGACCCCCGCGGCCGGAGCCGCGACCGACGCCGGCGGGCCCGCGCCCGAGGCGGCCCCCCTGGAGCTCCCCCCGGTGAAGGATCTGATCGAGTACGACACCTTCGCCCTCATGGACCTCAGGGTGGGCCGGGTGCTGACCGCCGAGCGGGTGCCCAAGAGCAAGAAGCTCATCAAGATGACCGTGGACGTGGGGTTCGAGACCCGCACCATCCTGGGCGGCATCGGCACCGCCTACGAGCCCGAGCAGCTGGTGAACCGCCAGGTGGTGGTGGTGGCCAATCTGGCCCCCAGGCCGATGATGGGCTCCGTCAGCCACGGGATGCTGCTCTGCGCCAGCGACGCCAACGACAAGCCGTACCTGGTCACCCCGCCGGACGACGCCAAGCCGGGTTACGTTGTACGCTGATCGCCGACCCATGAAAACCCCCGTGTTCCGGTTCCGGGAGGAGCGCCTCACCGACGCCCCGGTGGGGATCTTCCGGACCCGGCTGGCCGAACCACAGGCCCTGCCCAGCCTGAGGGCCTGTCCGGGGCTGCGTCCCGTGGAGGCGGAGGGTGAGGAACTGGTGCTGCGCTGGCACCATGTCCGCATGGGCGCCGTCGAGGACGGCACCCTGCGGGTGCGGCCGGCGGAGACCGGCGCCCACCTCCTCCTGGACGGCCGGCTGCGGGGATGGGGCGCGTTCCTGCTCCTGGGCTGGGTGCGCTGGCGCACGGAGCGGCTGTTGACCCGCCTGGTGAGGGACCTATGAGCGAACCGACCCTGAAGTTCTGCACCTGGAACGTGAACGGCTTCCGTTCCGCCATCGGGCACGGGTTCATGGACTGGCTGGAGCAGGCCGATCCGGACGTGCTCTCCCTCCAGGAGATCCGCGCCGAGTGGGAGGTGGTGGACCTGGGCGTCCGGCGGGCCCTGGAATCGGCCTACGACGTGTGCTGGTTCCCCAGTTCGGGCCGGAAAGGCTACGCCGGATCCGCCACCCTCACCAAGCGGGAGCTGGGCTTCCGCCATGCCCGGGGCCTGGGGATCGAGGCGTACGACCAGGAAGGGCGGATCATCATCAGCACCCTGGGTGACCTGACCTTCTTCGCCGGGTACTTCCCCAACGCCTCCGCCGGCCTGGCCCGCCTGGACTACAAGCGCAGGTTCGCCCGGGACCTGGCCGTGGCCATCCGGGCCCGGCACGCCAAGGGGGAGAAGATCATCCTGGCCGGGGACATGAACGTCGCCCCCGAGGAGATCGACCTGGCCCGCCCCAAGGACAACCGCACCAACCCCGGCTTCACCGACGAGGAGCGGGAGGATTTCCGCGCCTACCTGGCCGAGGGCATGGTGGACATTCTGCGGGAGCGCAACCCCGGGGTGCCGGGGCTCTACACCTGGTGGACCGCCCGGGGCGGGGCCCGGGCCAAGAACGTGGGGTGGCGCATCGACCATTTCCTGGTCAGCCGCGCCCTGGCGGACCGGGTGAGCAAGGTGGCCATCCATGCGGACGTCATGGGCTCCGACCACTGCCCGGTGAGCCTGGAACTGAAGCGGTAGGAGCCCCGGGGCCCGACCGTACCGCAAATCGCCCCCGATCAGGCTCGGGGGCCGATCCGGGGCAGTTCAGGATGCCCGGTCCACCTTCCACCGGGTCAGGGGCCGCACGCTCAGGTCCCAGACCTTGATGCCCCAGGGCAGGCGGCCCACCCCGAGCCGCTGGCGGATCAGGGTCCGGGCCGTTTCCTCGTTGCTGGCCTCGATGGGGCCGTACTCCATGAAGTAACCGGGAAGCTTGTAACCAAAGGACTTGGACATCAGGGATCCTCGCGACGTTCGACTTGGCAGCTCCTTACGAAGACAATTTCGCTTTTTGTCTGCCTCGTGTCAAGAGCAAAAATGCGAAATTAGCCGAAAAAGCGAACGGGGCGCCCCAAGCCGGGGCCCCGTTCGGGAGGGTGGAGACCTGGGGATCCGCCCTGGGCTTCCTGCAGCCTGGTTGAAACCTGCAAACAAGGCTTCCGCAGAGGGTGGAAAGGGGCGGCGGTCAGACCCAGCAGAGCAGATCCCGGCCCAGCACGCGCTCCAGCTGGGCCAGGGTCTGCAGGGTCGGGTTGGCGCCCGGGCGTTCCAGCTTGGCGTAAGACTGCTGGGTGATTCCCAGGGAGGCGGCCATGTCCGCCTGCCGCAGGTTCGCCTGGGCCCTGGCCAGCTTCAGGCGGATGGGAACCACCTGGACCGGGGTCAGCACCACCCAGCTTCCTTTCCGCGGTGCGGCGTCGAGTAGTTCACCGAACCGGTCATTTCCCTTGGCTGCTTCAGCTTCCAGGAGGTGGAGGAGGAGCTTGACCAGTTCCTTCTCTGCCGATCGCACTTTGGCCTCGCTCACCATCGCCAGGACGTTCCTATGCCGGTCCAGGGCGGAAAGGACCTGATGGCCCGTTTCGGGGTCGACATCCAAAACATAGGGAATATAAACGGATTTCATGGAACACCTCACCGGACTTCAGGGGGCCGGCTTGACGGGAGGCGCCCTCCGGTCCTCCCGCCTTCCCCCCTGGGCCCGTCCCGCGGCCCAGCCCAGCCCTCCGGTGATGACCATCACCAGGATCTTCTCGAACGCCGCGGCGGCTTCCGGCTGTTTCCATTTCCAGAACAGGAACATGAACACAGCCATCTGCACCGCGAACACCACCGGGGCGATGGTGGTGGTGGTGGAACGCCAGTAGACGTGCCGCAGCGCGAGATCCTTCCGCTGGTCCGCGGCGTTGTCCGCCTGGACCTTTTCCAGTTGGATCCGGACCTCGGATTCAGAGAGGGAATGCTGGAGCTCCATGGTCCGTATTTCGAGCTGGACCCCCAGCTGCATCTCTGAGTCGGCGTTGTTCCTTTCGCGGTTGCCCTCTTCATCCAGGAGCCGGATGAGGGCCAGCTTGGTCTCCGGGTGGGATTCCCGCGCTATTTCTTGGAGAATCTTGAGGCGGAAGTGTACATCGTTCTCCCCTGCACCCGGAGCCTGGGCACCCTCAGTCGGGAAGGGGGCAGATGGTTGTTGCCGATCTTGAGGGTCGGCTTCCACTGGAGCGCAGTCTGGGCCCTGGCCTTGATCCGCTCCTCCACCTCTCGTTTCGACTCCTCCATCTCCTGGATCAGTTCGTCCAACGTCCCGAACATGGGGCTCTCCTTCCGGCAAAGTATCGTCCAACCTGCACTCCTTTGGTATGGGGCGCCGCGCTTTTTCGGAAGGAATCGTCCGGGAGCGAACGGCCCGCCATGCTTTGAATGAACCGTAATGTTTGAACGGTTAGTTGTAAAAAAATAAGATCAACGCCTGGGCTGTTTCAGGTATGGCAGTAAGCTGCTCTGAGACCTGCAACCATCTTTCCCATTCCGGGCACCGAAAATTTGAGGATTTTGGGTTCGCTGCAGAACCCAGCCATCCGTGGTTTCAAGTGAAGGTAAGATCGAAATAATATATTTTAAATATCGAGATGGAACCATGCCCAAACAGGAACTTAACGCACCTTATTTTCGTTTTTTTTCGCACCGGCGCAAGAGCAAATTCCACCTCCCTCCAAGGCGTCGCCATGGCCAGGATCAAGCTCCGCCTGACCGAAGCCTTCCGGGAACGATGCGGGCCGCTCCGGCCCTCAGACCGGTTCCGCAGACCGCCGAGACAGGGGCATGGTCATGCACCGGGGGCCGCCCCGGGCCCGGCTCAGTTCGGCGCTCTCCAGCAGGACGGCGCACTTGGTTCCGTCCAGCAGGTCGATGGAAGGGTCCCGGATCAGGGCGGCGGCGTCCAGGATGCGGTAGCCGGCCGCCGATAGTTCCTGCGCGGTGGCCTGGTTCCGGCTGTAGAGCAGGATCACCCCCGGAGCCAGGGCGAAGGCGTTGGCCCCGTCGGTCCACTGCTCCCGCTGCTGCAGGATCGGATCGGCGCCGCCGCACCGGACCGGCCGCAGGTCGATGCCCGCGCCGCGCAGCACGGCCAGCAGGTTGGGCTCCAAGACCGTGCGCAGGTGGTCCTGGCGCAGGTCGAACTTGACCACGTTGAGCAGCACTCGGCTGCCGTCGGTGAAGAACGGGGGATAGACCAGGCACTCGTCCTGGCTGATGCGGGTGAAGATGGTGTCCAGGTGCATGGCGCTCCGGTTCTTGGGCATCAGGACCATGAGCAGGGTCTCGAAGCTGCTGGTGCCCGCCCGGAATCCGCGCCGCAGGCTCTCGGCCAGCATGTGGATGGCGTCGGCCGAGGTGCGCTCGCTGCACCCGACGGCGATCACCCGGTCCGACAGCACCTGGGTGTCGCCCCCCTCCAGGCTCTGGGGCAGGCGGATCCTCCCTTCCAGCAGGGGTGTGACCTGGTCGAACAGCCGGCAGTCCTCCTTCAGGTGGCGGAACCGGGGATGGTGCCGGAACACGTAGCTGAGGATCAGCGGTTCCCGCTCCCGGGCCCAGGTGGCCATGAAGCTGATGTTGTAGCCCTGGCCCACCACCGCCGCCGGGTCGCGCATGAACAGCAGGTTGGGGATCGGGCGCAGCTGGTAGTCGAAGGTCGGCTGCTGCCAGTGGGCGTGGTTCTGGTCGTCGCCCCAGGGGATCCCGGTGATGAGGCTGCGGGTCACGTCGGCCGGAGGCATGTCCCGCAACAGGCCGCAGGTGCTTTCCGGCAGGTCCACCAGGTGGCGCAGATCCTCGATGAAGGTCAGCTTCACCCCTTCGTCCCCCAGGGCCTCCCGGAACAGGTCCTGGACGTCCAGCACCTCGTCCGCCACCCGGCCCAGCACCTGGCGGAACACCGCGAACTCGGACCGGGCCCGATCGCCGCTCAGGATGTCGTCGAAGAGCAGCTTCTCCATCATGTCGGGCACCATGTAGTCCACTTCGGGCCCGGGTTCGTGCACCACCACCTGCCGCAGGGGATCGATCTCGGAAAACACCGAGAGCTGCAATTCGGGCATCATCGCTCCAGGGTTGTCAGCCCAGTGTAGCGAAGAATCTCAGATCACATCGAGTACCCGGGGCAGCACCAGCACCGGGCAGGGCGAGGTGCGGATCAGGGCCGCGGCGACGCTGGGGGTGAGGAAGCGCTCCAGGCTGGTGCGCTCCTGACTGCCGATGATCACCAGGTCGAAGCCTTCCTTCCCGGCCAGGCTGGCCACGGTCTCCTCGATGGTGCCGAAGGCCATGCGCCCCACTGCGGGGATCCCGCGCGAACCCAGCCCCTGGACCAGGTCCATCATGGCCTTGGCGGTGCGCCAGTGCTTGAGCGCGTTCTGCAACTCGGGGGTCCCGGCCTGGGCCGGGTCCAGGACCTGCGGTCCCCGGTAGCCGGGGGTTTCGAACACGTGGAGCAGGGTCACCTGGGCGCCGAAGGCGCCGGCGACCGTAGCCACCAGGTCGAGGATGGGGCCGGGACCGAGGTCGAGGCCGATGGGGACCAGGATCTTGCCAAAGGGTTTCATGTTCGCTCCGACGACCTCTTGCTGTACGCAACAATGCGTAACCGATTACTTACTGTCAATGGCGGGGTTGAATCCGGGGGGTGGGGGACGGATCTGGCCCAGCCAGTCCATCAGAACGATCGGGCTGACTGATCGAGTATGGGATGACGCAAGAATAAAGCCAATCGCAATACAATTCTCAGGGGCTTGCCATGCCTCCAGGCGAGCCGGCCCCGGGGGAATTTTTCCAGCGCCTGGAGGGAATTTTTCCCTGGCGGGAGGCCGGGCGAAGGAGATTTCGGCTTTGGCTTTTATGCATATCCAAATCTGGCATTAATATTGTTGTACCACCCGGATCATTGGAAAGGCAGGGCATGACCGAACCAGCAGATGTCCCCAGCGCCGAGACTCCGACGCCTCGCTCCACCCTCATCCCGTGGGTCATCGTGGGCGGCACCGCGGCCGTCATCCTTGCGGGCACGACCCTGGCCGTGCGCGCCGAACGCCGCCAGAACCACGTGGCCCTCGCCCAGTCGCCCAAGCTGGTGGGCACCATCCCGGCCAGGCCGGCGGTGTACCGGGCCCAGCACCGCTACGTAGGCGCCCTGCTGGCCTGGAACGAAGCCAAGCTGGGGCCGCAGTTCATCTCGGGCTTCGTGACCGACGTGAAGTTCCGTCCGGGCGCGATGGTGCACCGGGGCCAGGCTCTGGCCATCATCGAGCCGGAGATGACCAGGGAGAGGGCGATCGCCACCGCCAAGGAGGCGGAGGCCCTCAAGGCCCAGCTGTGGGCCCTGTCCCGGGAGTCGGAACGGATCCAGGGTCTGGAGAAGAAAGGCATCATCAGCGTCAACGAGGCCGAGATGAAGCTGGCCGGGGTCCAGAGCGAGAAAGCCAAGCTCGAGGCGGCCCAGGCCCAGATGGCCACGTCGGACCTGGAAGTCCAGGACACCACCCAGCGGGCCCCCTTCGACGGGGAGATCGCCAACCGCTACCTGGACCCGGGGGCCTACGTGCGGCCCGGCGACTTCATCCTCGAAGTCATCGACCGGAACCAGGTCCGCTGCGCCACCGACGCCCCCGAGGAGGACCATCCCTTCCTGCGGGTGGGGCGCATGGTGCACCTGCATCTCCTGGCCAACGGCCGGGAGATGGACGCCAAGATCTCCCGGGTCTCGCCCGCGGCGGACCCGGCCACCCGCACCATCCATTTCGAGGTGGACCTGGAGAACCAGGACCATTCCATCCCGGTGGGGACCACCGCGGACTTGCTGATCCTGGAAATCTCGGGCCGGCAGGTGATCCAGGTCCCCAGTGCGGCGGTGAAGGTCGAGGGCAAAAAGGCGACCCTGTTCACGGTCGAAGGGAACCGCGCCCACAAGAAAGTGCTGCCGTTCCTGGGCGAGCAGGAAGGGCAGATCTTCCTGGCGCCCGATCTTCCGGAGGGGGTCCAGGTGGTGCTCAACGGCCGGGAGCAGCTGGAGGACGGTGACCTCGTGAAGGCCAGGGCCGACACCGCCACCGCTTCGAACCAGGGAGACGCGTCTTGACCCGGCTGTCATTGAAGAATCCCATCGCGATCCTGATGATCGCCATCGCGCTGATGGTGTTCGCCGGGGTGGTGGTCCCGCGGTTGAGCATCGATACCTTCCCCGACCTCACGCCCCCGGTGCTGGTGGTGGGAACCCAGGCGCCCGGGCTCGGGCCCAAGGAGGTGGGAAAGACCATCACCTGGCGCATGGAGAAGTACGTCAGCGCCACCCCCGGCGTGGACCACGTGGAGAGCCGGTCCCTGAACGGCCTGAGCGTGATCACCGTCTGGTTCAAGTGGGGCACCGACCTCAACTCGGCCCAGGTCATCGCCCAGCAGCAGGTGACGTTCGCCATGGCCGCCGTGCCCAAGTCCCTGGGGGTGCTGCCGCCCTTCGTGCTGCAGTACGACCCCTCCAACGCCCCGGTGGTCCAGGTGGCCGTGTACGGCACCGGGTTCACCGGTGCCCAGCTGTACGACTACGCCTTCAACAACATCGAGCCGGTCCTGGAGGGCATCTCCGGGGTGGCCAGCGCCGCGGTGAACGGCGGCACCGTGCGCCAGATCAACGTGGTGGTGGATCCCCAGAAGGCCCAGAGCCGGGGCCTCTCCACCGAGGACGTGGCCAACGCGGTGCACCAGGCCAACGCCCTGCTGCCTTCGGGCGAGTTCCTCTCGCCCAATTTCGACGCCAACGTCTACACCAACGCCGTCCCGCCCAAGGTGGCGTCCATCGGCGAACAGGCGGTCAAGCTGGTCAACGGCAAGCCAGTGCTCATCAAGGACGTGGCCCAGGTGCGGGACGCCGGCGCACCGGACACGGAGACCGTGAACGTCAACGGTCAGAACGGGGTGTACTTGAACGTCCTGCGCACCCCGGGGGGCAACACCCTGCAGATCGTCGACGCGGTCAAGCAGGCCGTGGGCCGCCTGACCAACCTTCCCCCGGGCATCAAGGTGGTGCCCATCTTCGACCAGTCCACCTTCGTGCGCACCAGCTACAACGGCCTCAAGACCGAGGTCCTCCGGGCCCTGGTCCTGATCGCCCTGGTGATCCTGCTGTTCCTCCAGAGCGTGCGCGGCACCCTCATCGTCTCGGTGGCGATCCCCCTGTCCTTCGCCATCACCCTGATCGTGCTGTACATGACCGGGAACACCCTGAACGCCTTCACCCTGGGCGGCCTGACCCTGGCCATGGGGCGACTGGTGGACGACGCCGTGGTGGTGCTGGAATCCATCCACCGGCACCAGAAGACCGGCATGGACCCGTACCACGCGGCCCTCAGCGGGGCCAACGCGGTGGCCCTGCCGGTACTGGCCTCCACCGTCACCACCATCTGCGTGCTGCTGCCGGTGGTGCTGCTGGAAGATCTGGCCAAGAAGCTGTTCGCGCCCCTGGCCCTGACCGTGGCGATCTCCATGATCGCCTCGTACTTCGTGAGCATGGCGGTCACCCCCGTGGCCTGCCGGTACCTGCTCCAGCACGTCCATCCCGGGCCTCTGGCCACCCGCCTGGAGCGCGCGATCACCGGCACCGCCAACGGCTACGCCGCGCTCCTGGCCCGGGTGATCAAGTTCCGCAAGCTGGTGCTGGGGATCTCCGCCGTGCTGGTGGTGTTCAGCGGGGTCCTGGCCGCCCGCCTGCCCAGCACCTTCTTCCCGGAGATCGACGAGAGCATGGACACCATCTACGTGCGCTTCTCGCCGGGCGTCTCGCTGGCGCAGGCCGACCGGGGCATCAAGGAGATGGGCCAGGCGCTGCAGAAGGAGCTGGGCGGCCAGGTGGAGCTGGTGCTCACCAACCTGGGCCTGCCGGGCACCGCCCGGAGCGCCATCTACAGCCCCAACCCGGGGCCGAACTCGGGGTTCATCCAGCTGCAGTTCTCGGACGTGGAAAAGCGCAAGGCCGACCAGCAGCAGTTGGCGGACCAGGCCCGGGACATCCTCAACCGCCGGTTCCCGGGGGTGGAGTTCCTGCAGTCGCCGGGCGGCCTGGTGGCCAGCGTGTTCTCCAACGGCTTCTTCTCCCCCATGGTGGTGGAAGTCCGCAACGAGAATCTCGAGAAGCTCACCGGCCAGCTCCACCAGGTGGCCGAAGTGGCGCGCAAGGTGCCCGGGCTGGTGGACATGTATCCCTCCATCGAGTCGGACTACCCCGAAGTGCACGTGAACATCAACCGCCAGGAGGCCTCCCAGGTCAACGTCAGCGCCCGCATGGTGGCCCAGGAGACCCTGGAATCCACCTACGGCAACATCAATTCTCCCAGCGTCTGGGTGGACGAGAACAACGGCCAGACCTACTACGTGGTGACCTCCTACGACCGGATCACCGACCCGAACAAGCTGATGAGCCTACCGGCCCTCATGGACAAGACCGGGCGCGCCGTCACCCTCGGCGCGTACGCCTCGGTGCGGCGGGCCCTGGGGCCGCTCATGGTGGAGCGCAACGCCATGGAGCGCGCCGGGCACCTGATCATGCAGACCAAGGGGCGGGACATCGGCAGCGCCGCCAAGGAGCTGGAGCGGCGCCTGCAGAATGATCCCAGCACCAGCAAGCTCCGGTGGCACTTCGCCGGGGAAGTGGACCTGATGCGCAAGACCTTTTCGGGCCTGGGCCTGGCCATCGGCCTGGCGGTGATGCTGGTGTTCATGATCATGGCTTCCCAGTTCAAGTCCATGCGGCTGCCGTTCGTGATGCTGTTCACCATCCCGGTGACCCTGGTGGGCATCGTCCTGGCGCTCATGGCCGCGGGGCAGGGGTTCTCCATCACGGCCATGATGGGGATCCTGATGGTGATCGGCATCGCCGTGAGCAACGGCATCCTGATGGTGGACGACGCCAACCGGCGCCTCACGGAAGGCGACGACAAGCTCACGGCGATCATCGAGGCGGCCCGCAGCCGGTTCGTGCCCATCGCCATGACCAGCCTGGCCACCATCATCGGCCTGGTGCCCACGGCCCTGGGCCTGGAGCACGGCACCGAGTCCAATCAGCCCCTGGCCCTGGCGGTGGTGGGCGGTCTCACCTCCTCCACGATCCTTTCGCTGTTCCTGCTTCCGGTGATGTTCCTGATGATCGCCGGAGAACCTGGGGAGTCCCATGAAAAATAGGTGCGTTCAATGATCCGGAAGACCCTTTGCCTGGCCAGGCGGGCCCTTCCGCTGCTGACCGTGGGAACGCTCATGGGGCAGGGGAGCGGCGCGCCCCTGGTCCTCACCCACAAGGAGGCCTTGCGGCTCGGCATGACCAACCTGCTCCAGGTGCGGATCGCCAAGGAGCTGCGGGAGGAATTCCTGCAGGAGCCCGAGGCCCAGCGCGGCATCTTTGACTGGAACCTGTCGGCGGCCCTGTTCAACAGCAGGGAACAGTTCGCCGACACCAACCCCCGGTTCAGCGGGCTGGCCAACCTCTACTACACCGCGCTGGACACCACGGTGCAGTCCCGGGGAGCCAGCATGGACTTGTCCAAGCTGACCCCCTACGGCGGCACCCTCGACCTGAACTTCACCGCCACCTACAACAACTTCGGGTTCCAGGAGAGCAGCCAGACCCTGCCGGTGGGACCCGCCGCCGCCCTGGCCTTCGGCACGGTGAACCCGTACGCCGGGCGCTTGAGCCTGGGCTTCACCCAGCCGCTGCTCCAGGGCTTCGGCCGGCCGGTCACCGAGGCCAGGCTCAGGGCCGCGCTGGAGGAGGCCAAGGCCGCGGACGAGAGCTTCCGCAAGCGGATGGAGGACCTGCTGGTCCTGGTGGACGACCTCTACTGGAACCAGGTCCACGCCAGGCAGAACCTGATCAACAAGCAGGCCGCCCTGGATCTGGCCAGGAAGCAGCTGTCCGAGGACCAGGACCGGGTCAAGTCCGGGATGCTGGCGCCGCTGGAGCTGCCCCAGACCGAAGCGGCGGTGGCCGAGCGGGAAAAGAGCGTCATCGCCGCCAAGGGCGCGCTCAAGGACGCCCAGGACGCGCTGATGGACGAGCTTTTCCCCGAAGGCGACCAGCCCCCTGCCATCGAGGCCAAGGACATGCCCGGGGCCGGGCCGGAACCGCCGGTCCTCGAGGACGCCGTCGAGACGGGCCTGGTCCGGCGGCCGGAACTGGCGGCGGCCAGCCACGACGTGGCCGCCCGGGAATCCCTGGAGGCCGCCGCCCGGAACTACGCCCTGCCCAAGCTGGACACCCGGGTCGCGGTGATGCAGGACTCCAACACCCACTCGGACGCCTCCGGAGTGTGGAACGACTGGACCCAGAGCGACTACCCGGGCTATTACGTCGGCCTGACCTTCTCCTACCCCCTGGGCAACCGCTTCGCCCGGGCGCGCCTGGCCCAGGCCCGCGCCGCCACCTTGGGGTCCGAGCTGTCCCTGCGGGACGCCCGGACCACGGTGCGGCTGGATGTGGAACAGGCCTACACGGGCCTGGTGTCCGCCCGCAAGCAGGTGGAGGCCGCGGACAAAGGCCTGACCTACCGGATCGAGAGCCTGGACGCGGAAATGACCAAATTGGACAACGGCATGAGCACCAGCTTCTTCGTGCTGCAGCGCCAGGAGGAGCTGGACCAGTCCAAGACCCTGGACCTGGACGCCCGCATCGCGGTGGAGAAGGCCCGTACCCGCCTGCAGCGGGCCATAGGCACCCTGGAGGAGATCCTCGACTAGTCAAGGTCGCCCGGGAATGGCAGAAAAAGGCCCTCCGCGAAGGAGGGCCTTTGCCTTTGGTGGTGCCGGGGGGCCGGGTTCAGAAGGAGAACCGGGCGCCGCCGCCGAGGACGTTGTTCTGGGCGAAGTCGTAGCCCGCGCCCAGGCCGCCGCTCACCTGGTTGGCCATGTAGCCGGCGTAGAGGTCGAACGCCTTGGTGAAGCGGTAGTCCAGCAGGGCGGACTCGAACTTGCTGGTGCCGGAAGTGTCGGCGGGGTTGGCGGCGCCGGTGCCGTTGGAGAAGTCGTTCTGGCCGACGTGGTAGTAGCTGACCGCGAGGTTGAGCTTCTTGGTCAGGTCGTAGGCGGCGCCGAGCCACCAGACGCTGAGCACCTTCTGGGAGCCCACGCCCTTGAAGGGGTTGACGTTCCAGGCCGCGACCGGCTGGCCGTAGAGGCTGGTGAGGGTCTGGTCGCCGGCCGGGTCGCTGGGAGCGGAGAAGGTCTGGCGCTGGTAGCCGCCCTTGAGGGCCAGGTCGCCCGCCTTGTAGCGCACCAGCGCCATGGTGGAGTTGGTGTCGTAGAAGGTGACCTTGAGGGTGCCCACATTGGAGTAGGTGTCGGTGGCGGAGGAGTAGGAGGCGTTGTTGGCGATGCTGGTGGCGTCCTTGCAGCCCTGGTAGATCACCTGGATGCCGAACGGGCCGGACTCGTAGCCGACGATGACCTCGTCGATGTTGCGGGAGGTGCTGCTGCCGGAGACGCCGCCGAACTTGTGCAGGTAGCCGAAGTTGAAGTCGTTCACCTTGACCTTGTACTTGAGGCTGCTGTCCACCCGGCTGTTGTCGGTCACGCCGCCGCCGCCGTAGGAGCCGGAGAACCCGATGGGGGTGAACAGCTGGGCGCCCTGCAGGGCGTCGTAGCCGGGGATGGTGTCCAGCATGAAGCTCATGTGCCGGCCCGCGGTCAGGGTGCCCCACTGGTCGGAACTGACCCCGAAGAAGGCCGAGCGGGAGAACAGCTGGCCGTTGATGGCGGTGTCGGCGCTCACCGCGCCGGCGGCCTGGGCGGCCGTGCCCGCGGTGTTCTGGGCGATCCCCAGGGCGCCGTTGCTGACCTGGCCGCTGGTCACGTCGAGAGCCGATTCCAGGGTGAAGATGGCCTTGAAGTCGCCGTCGATGGCCGAGGAGCCGCGGAGGCCCCAGCGGGTCTGGGAGATGCCGCCGTTGTACATGCCGGTGACGGAGGAGGCGGGGGCGTGGGCGTAGTTCTGGGGATTGGTGGCCACCGGGAAGGTGGAGTCGAAGGTGAAGGAGTGGGAGACGCGGCCCACGCCGGCGTCCAGGATGCCGTAGAGCTGCAGGCTGGAATCTCCGCTGGCGCTGGTCAGCGTGAGGCCGCCGGGCGCCTGGGCCAGCAGGGGAATGCCGGCGCACAGCGCGAGCAGGACAAGAGCGTTCTTTTTCATGGTTTGGCTCCCATAAGTGGTAACGGTATGTGGAGAAGGATCGCAGACGAGGGTAACAAGAATGTGAAAAGTTCAACATAATTTAGTGGTTCAACTCATTCGAAAAAAAAATTGCTTACCGGCCGGAATTCGGCCCTATCCGGCTGTATTCCAGAAGCGACCGGTATGGGCCCAGGGCCCTCGGGTCACGGGGCGGGCCGGGGCGGCCGGTCCCGCGTGGGCCTGGATGAACTCCTGGCGGGCGGCGTCCTGGGCCAGGAGGTGCTTCTGGATCGCCACGGCCCCGGCCGCAGGGCCTCAGCATCCCTGCAGCAGGCGATGGCGCGGTCCTCGGCGGCGGCCCCTTCGACGCAATGGCCGACCATATATGAAATGCACAGGTTTTGCGGAAATCCAGCGACGGTCCCGGAACGAAGGGGTGGCCGGCAACTCGTCCGTATGAAGGCCGGTGGGAAAAAAGGCGGACGTCGGCCCGTGCCCTTGCTGCCAGCAGTCCAAGCATGGACCCTGGCCGTCAGAATTAAGCCTTGTATTTTCAATAATTTTGTGTGAAAAAGGCAAAGGGCGCCTGCGCGTCCGCTCGGGAAAAGATTCATGCCCTACCTCGGTGAGATCGCATCCTTCTTCACGGCCATGTGCTGGTCGGCCAACGCGGTCCTGTTCGCCAAGGCCGGGCGCCGGGTGGGTTCATCGACCGTGAACGTGGTCCGCCTCGGGGTGGCCCTGGTGGTCATGGTCCTGCTGCACCTGGCCATCCTGGGAACGCCGTTCCCGTTCGGGGCGGGACCGGCGCGGATGGCCTGGCTGGGGATCTCGGGCCTGATCGGCTTCGCCCTGGGCGACGCGCTGCTGTTCGAGGCCTACATCCTGCTGGGCGCCCGCATGTCGGTGCTGATCTTCACCCTGTGGCCGGTGTTCGCGGCGGTCATGGCCTGGGCGTTCCTGGGCCAGCGCATGGGGCTGGCCAAGGCCGGGGCGATGGTCGTCACGCTGGCGGGGATCGCCATGGTGGTGGGCGAGAGAGGCAAGGCGGGCCTGGACCGGGGCAAGCCCCGCCGCTACGTCCTCGGGCTGGCCCTGGCCCTGGGTGGGGCGGCCGGCCAGGCCGTCGGTTTCATCCTCAGCAAGATCGGCATGGCCGGAGGCTTCAGCCCCATCAGCGCCAACCTCATCCGGGTCTGCGCCGGAGGCCTGGCCCTGTGGACCTGGCGGATGCTCAGGGGCGAACTGCTGCCCGACGTGCGCCGGCTCACGGACCGCAAGGCCGCGCTGTTCATCGGCCTGGGCGCCCTGTTCGGGCCGGTGGCCGGAGTGGTGCTGAGTCTTTACGCCATCAACCATGCCCGCTACCTGGGCGTGGCCTCCACCATCATGTCCCTGTCCCCGGTCCTGCTCCTGCCCTATTCAGTCCTGGTGGACAAGGAGCGGGTCGGCCTGCTGGCGGTGGCCGGCACCTTCCTCTCCATCGGCGGGGCCGCGGGGCTGTTCCTGCTCTGACCTGGACGGCCCGGGGCATTTCTCCGAGCCGGACCTATATTGGGGCAGCAACCCGGGCCATGCCGTTCCGGGCCGGGGTCACCTGAGGACCCCGATGCCGGCTCGCGTTTGGGAGGTGCACCATGATGTCGACCTTGACCCTTCCCGTATCCGTCGAGGAACGCCTGGCGGGGTGGGTGAGGATCCAGGAGAGCCGGCGCAAGGTCGCCCCGGCCAAGCAGAAGCCGCACCCGACCGTGACCATCTCGCGGCAGTTCGGGTGCGAGGGCTTTCCCCTGGCGGTCCGGCTGCAGACCTTGTTCGAACAGGCCAGCGGCGAACCCTGGCACATTTTCGATAAGGAGCTTATTGAAAAGGTATCCCAGGACGAACAGATCTCCCTCCGGGTGCTGACCACACTGGAAGAGCCGTCCCGGTACCTGGAGGACTACGGCTTCCATCCCCGGGGCTCGGTCACCACCGACCAGGCGCTGAACAAGATCGCCGTGCACATCCTCCATTTCGCCCGGGAGGGCAACGCCATCATCGTCGGCCGGGGCGGCGCCGCGGTGTGCCGGAAGCTGGCGAACTGTTTCCACTTCCGCCTGGAGGCGGGCCTGGACTGGCGGGTCGCCTCGCTGATGAAGCGGCTGGGCATCTCCCGCCGGGAGGCGCTGGAGCGGGAACGGGCCCAGTCCAAGCTCAGGGACCATTTCCTGCAGGAGTACCTGGGCACGGACATGGCCCACGCGGTGTTCTACGACGCGGTGTTCAACAACGAGAGGCACGGCGTCGAGGAGATCGCCGCCGCCATCATGGCCTACGTCCGGACCGCCTGGCGGGGCCAGGGGCAGCTGCTCCTTTGAGTCAGACCCTGGCGAAATAGCCCTTCACTTCCCGCACGAAGGTGCCCATGTCCGCCTCGTCCACGTCCAGGTGGGTGACCAGCCGGGTCTCCGGTTCCAGGTCGACCAGGATCCCGCGCTCCGCCAGGTGCCGCCCCAGGGGCGCCAGCTGGGCCTCCGGGAAGCGGACGAACACCATGTTGGTGGCCTGCCCGATCACGGCCACCTCCGTGATGCCGCCCAGGTCCCGCGCCAGCTTCTCGGCATGGTGGTGGTCCTGGGCCAGCCGCTGGTAGTGGTGCTCGAAGGCATACAGGCAGGCCGCGGCCAGGAACCCCGACTGGCGCATGCCTCCGCCCAGCACCTTGCGCCAGCGGTGGGCCCGCGCGATGAAGTCCTTTGCGCCGGTCAGCACCGAACCCACCGGCGCCCCCAGGCCCTTGGAGCAGCAGATGGAGACCGAGTCGAAGGGGGCGCAGGCGTCACGCAGGGTGCTGCCCTGGGCCACCGCGGCGTTGCAGACCCGGGCGCCGTCCAGGTGCACCGCCAGGCCGCGGCCATGGGCGAACCCGGCGGCCTCGCCGATGTACGCGGCCGGAAGCACGTGCCCGTGGAAGGTGTTCTCCAGCGCCAGCAGCCGGGTGCGGGCGAAATGGACCCCCAGGCCCGGGCCGTGGGGCTTGATGGCGGCGGCCACCTTGGCCAGGGGCAGCGAACCGTCCGGCTCGTTGTCGATGGGCTGGGGCACGATGGAGCCCAGGATCGCCGCGCCGCCCCCCTCGTACTTGTAGGTGTGGGCCTGCTGGCCGACGATGTACTCGTCGCCCCGCTCGCAGTGCGCCATCAGCGCCGCCAGGTTGCTCTGGGTGCCGCTGGGCAGGAACAGGGCGGCTTCCTTCCCGGCCAGCTCGGCCACCACGGCCTGCAGCTGGAGGACCGTCGGATCGTCCCCCCACACGTCGTCCCCGACCCGCGCGGCCGCCATGGCGGCCAGCATGCCCGGGGTGGGGCGGGTGACGGTGTCGCTGCGCAGATCGATCACGTGGCCGGACATGCGGGGCTCTCCTCAAGTTGGCGGGATGAGCCATCATACCGCCGGAGGCGCCCTCCACGGCCCCTAGATGAACATCGCCGTGAGCGGATCCTCCTCCAGCGGGTCCAGGTCCTCCACGGCCCGGCCCAGGCGGCGCAAGGAGCTGCGCAGGACCGCCCGCACCTCGCGCCCGGTCTTGGGGGTGGTTAGGGCCATGGCCAAGCCTCCGAGGACGGCCCCGCCCAGGACGATCAACAGCAGGGTGCCGGGATGGGTCGCGGGATCCGGTCGCATGGTCATCGCCTGGTCTCCTTGGGTAGGGGGTGGCCGTGCGGTCCGGATCGGTCGGATGGCCGGCACCAGTCGCAGGATAAAGGTGAATGTAAGGGTTTTTCTTGCCGATTGCAACCCAGCCGACCGGCGGGCGGATGGGCCTCAGTTGGCCCGCTTCGCCATCTTGACGATGGTGTCGGACAGGACCATCCCCGACGCCTTGACGTGGGCGGCGTTGATGTAGATCTGGGGCTTGCCGGCCTCGTCCACGATGGCCAGGGCCCCGCCGTCCTTGAGCAGGGCCAGGGCCGGGACGATGACCAGCTTGCCGGCGGCCTTGAGCGCCTTCACCTCGGCCTCGGTGGCCGCCCAGGCCATCTTGAACCCCGGGGCGACGGCGATGCCCGCGGCCTCCAGCTTGCCCTTGAACCCGGCGTCGCTGCAGGCGAACCCGAACTGCCCGATGGAGGACAGGAGGATCTTCAGGAACTTGGCCTGGGTCTCCGGGGGCAGTTCCTGGGCGTTCAGCCCAAGGGCGAGGACGCAGGCGACGGAGGCGAGGAGGGCGCGGGTCATGGGGTCTCTCCGGCGGCCCCGGACCGGCGCGGCCGGGCAGGGGGTATGTCAATGACCCATCGACCTGGACGTTTGAAATCTTGAACGATTCGTCAGATCGCCCGGGAATGCTTTTTTCAAAAGGGGGCTTGACACTTTATGTAAATGCGCTCATATTTTCTTCGGGTGATGAAGCAATTACAAGATCACCTTGAAAAAAAAGGAGATAAGCCATGAACCTGATCCGCGCCCGTGAATCCCGAACCCTTCCGATCCAGACTCCGGTCCTCGAGCCGTTCCGGGTGATGCGCAACCTGCTCCGGTGGGATCCCTTCCGGGACTTCAACTACCTGGAGGAGCCCTCCAGCGCCTTCATGCCGTCCTTCGACGTGAAGGAGAACGCCGATGCCTACGTGTTCACCGCGGACATGCCCGGGATCAAGCGGGACGACCTGGACATCCAGCTGGCCGGCAACCGCCTCACCATCAGCGGCCACCGGGAGACCGAGGCCGGGGAGGAGGGGCAGGTCTACTCCCTGGAGCGTTCCTTCGGCAGCTTCTCCCGCAGCTTCACCCTGCCCGAGGAGGTGGAGTCTTCCAAGGTGGCGGCCGAACTCAAGGACGGCGTGCTGACCCTGAAGGTGCCCAAGAGCCCGGAGGTCCGGCCCCGGAAGATCACCATCGGGTAAGTCCGCCCGGCGAGGAGCCGGTCCGGGGTCCTTGGGCGGAGATCCCGGACCGGCTCCGGTATGATTCCCAGCGAGGGCATCGATCCATGGACGAAATCCGGCTCCGCTACGGCTGCAATCCCCACCAGGCCCCCGCCCGAGTCTTCACGGACGGGCGCTCCCTGCCCATCGAGGTCCTTTCCGGGGCGCCCGGCTACATCAACCTGTGCGACGCGCTCAACGGCTGGCAGCTGGTGCGGGAGCTGCGCCAGGCCCTGGGCCTGCCGGCCGCCGCCTCCTTCAAGCACGTGAGCCCGGCCGGCGCCGCCCTGGGCCTGCCTCTGGGCGAGGAGCTCCGGCGCGCCTGCTTCGTGGAGGACCTGGAGCTGACCCCCCTGGCCGCGGCCTACGCCCGGGCGCGGGGCGCCGATCGCATGTCCTCGTTCGGCGACTGGGCCGCCCTCTCGGATCCCTGCGACGAGGCCACCGCCCTGGTCCTGAAGCGGGAGGTGTCCGACGGGGTCATCGCCCCCGGTTACTCCCCCGAGGCCCTGCGCATCCTCAAGGCCAAGCGGGAGGGCAAGTACCACGTGGTGCGGATCGACCCCGGCTACGCGGCCCCGGAGCTGGAGCGGCGCGAGATCTTCGGCCTCACCTTCGAGCAGAAGCGCAATGCCCTGGTGCCCGGGTTCTCCCTGCTGGAGCGGGTGGTGACCGCCCGCAAGGACCTGCCCGAGTCCGCCCGGCGGGACCTGGTGCTGGCCCTGGTCACCCTGAAGTACACCCAGTCCAATTCGGTGTGCTTCGCTTACGACGGCCAGGTGATCGGGGTCGGCGCCGGGCAGCAGTCCCGGGTGCACTGCACCCGCCTGGCGGCGGGCAAGGCCGACAAGTGGTTCCTGCGCCAGCATCCGGACGTGCTGGCCCTGCGCTTCCGGCCCGGGGTGAGCCGGGCTGACCGCAACAACGCCATCGACCAGTACCTGGAGGACTGGCTGTCGCCGGCCGAGGCGCGCATGTGGGCCGAGCTGTTCGAGGCGGCGCCCAGGCCCCTGGATCCGGCCGCCAAGCGCGCCTGGATGGCCGGCAAGAGCGGCGTGGCCCTGGGCTCCGACGCCTTCTTCCCGTTCCGGGACAACATCGACCGGGCCCAGGCCAGCGGGGTCTCCTTTGTAGCCCAGCCGGGCGGGTCGGTGCGGGACGACGCGGTGATCCAGGCCTGCGACGAGTACGGCATGGTGATGTGCTTCACCGGCGTGCGCCTTTTCCACCACTGAAGAAGCGCACCAGGAGCCGGTCGCAGGAGAAGGCTCCGGCCCCGAACAGGAGCACGGTCACCGAGGCGAACAGGAAGGTGTACGGTGCCGTGGCGTAGAACTTGTCCGGATTGCTGAACACCGAAAGCAGCGCCTCCCGGTCGGCGGTGATGTAGGCGACGGCCATGTCGGCCGTGAACAGGAGCGCGACAGGGCGGGACGCCAGCCCCAGGGCCAGCAGGATGCCCCCGGCGAACTCCAGCACGGCGATGAAGGGGGCGTTGAGGGCGGGGAAGGGGATGCCCAGGCTGGTGAAGAATCCGGTCACCTTGGCGAGATTGTGCAGCTTGCCCCAGCCGGTCTGGGCGAACTGCCAGCCCCAGTAGAGCCGCACCGCCAGCAGGAACAGGGACTGCAGCCAGGGGGTGGCGGCGGCCAGACAATCCAGGATCGATCGACGCAGGGACGGGGCCGGGAATCCGGCGGCGCGGGCGGCTTCAGGCATGGGCATCGCTCCGTGAAGTGCGGGCGAACCAGCCGAGGCTCGCCCAGTCGTGGAAGGATCTGGCCAGGAAATCCGGCCGCTCGGACTCGGGCATGGTGCTGGCCTGGAACCCGGCTTCCAGGGCGGCCCCCAGGGTCGCCCCGGCCTGGATCGCCGCCAGGATGCGGCAGGCTTCCGGGGCCAGGCGCTTGTAGTAGACGCTGCAGTCGTGACGGTGCACGGCCAGATGGACTTCCCCCGGGGGCAGGGCCGCGGCGCGCCGGGCGGTGCGCCGCCGGCGGGCCGCCATGGCATGGTTGCCCGCGCCGCCGTCGCAGGGGGCGTCCCTCTGGGCCGCCAGCAGGTCGTCCACCGGATAGCCCAGGCACAATAGGCGCAGGTGGGGCTGCAGCGCCAGCCGGGTGTCCGCGTCCACCGCCCCCAGCCGGGCCGCGGCCAGGGGCTCCGCCTCGGGGGCGTCGAAGGCTTCGATGTGTGCCCATTCCAAACGGGCCATGTCCACCACGAGGGGATCCCAGCGGGCCTGCTCGTCCAGCCAGGGCACCAGCCGGTCCCCCAGGCGGTTCAGGGCGAAGGAGCGGGGGGGGCAGTCCGCCAGGTAGGCCCGGCACAGGGCCGTGAACCGGACCCGGCCCAGCAGGCTGCGCAGGCCCGGGAAATCGTCCCAGAGGCAGTCCAGGAGGCGGAACCAGTACTGGCGGTTGTAGATCTCCAGGCGCTGGAAGGGGCTGAGCCGGTCGTTGGGCTCGACCCACTGGGCCGCCTCCTGGTCCAGGCGCCGCCCGTCACGCCGGCGGGCCATGCCCCACCGGCTGGTGAGGGGCGCCATCACCGCCTCGGCCATGCGCCGCTGCAGGGCCTCGAGGGGCTCCGGGGCGGTCACAGGGCCACCTCCAGGCGGGCCGGCTCCAGGTAGCGGTTGGCCTTGAGCGCCTCCCGGTGCACCTCCGGGAAGGACGGGATGCGGGCATCCCATTCCAGCAGCGTGGCGGTGGGGCCGCAGCGCTCGATGGCGCGCCGGTAGAGTTCCCACACCGGGTCCGGCACCGGGTGGTCGTGGGTGTCCAGGAGGTAGTCCTCGAATTCGGAATGGCCGGCGATGTGGATCTGGGCCACCCGTTCGGCGGGCACGGACTCCAGGTAGGCCTGGGGGTCGAAGCCGTGGTTCCGGGACGAGACGTAGATGTTGTTGACGTCCAGCAGGATGCCGCAGTCGGCGCGCTCCACCACCTCGTTCAGGAACTCCCACTCGGTCATCACCGAATCGGTGAACGCCAGGTAGCTGCTGATGTTCTCCACCACCAGGGGGCGCTCCAGGGAATCCTGGGCCTGGCGGATCTTGGCGGCGGTGGTCCGCACCGCCTCCCAGGTGTACGGGATGGGCAGCAGGTCGTGGGTGTAGCGCCCGTCCACGCTGCCCCAGCACAGGTGGTCGCTGATCCAGGGCGTGCCGGTGCGCTGCGCCAGGGCCTTGAGCCGGCGCAGGTGCTCACAGTCAAGAGGATCCGCCGAGCCCAGGTACATGGCCACCCCGTGCTGCACCACCCGGTAGCGCTCCAGGATGCGGTCCAGGTTGGCCAGGGGCAGCCCGCCGTCCACGAAGTTCTCCGAGATGATCTCGAACCAGTCCACTCCCGGCTTGTGGCGGAAGATGTGCCCGTAGTGAGGGATGCGCAGGCCGATGCCCACGCCGTAGTCGGTGAAGCCGTTGAACCGGTTGGCTGCCACGGGGGCCCTCCTGGATCCGGCGCGGAGATGCGAAAGGGAGGGCGGGCGCCGGGCGCTGCCCTCCCCGGAGCGGAGGATGGGCTAGCTGACCGCGCAGCCCCCCTTGCCCTTGCAGCTGTTCTTGCCCTTGCAGCCCATGTCGCTGGTGGTGCAGCCGCCCTGGCCCTTGCAGCTGTTCTGGCCCTTGCAGGTGTGCGGGGTGCTCGCCCCCAGGAGCGGAACGCCGCCCAACTGGCCCAGGAGGGAGGATGCCGCGGCCCCGGCGCTGCGGACGGCGGGGATGGAAATGGTCTGGGCCGAGGCGGTGCCGCTCATCAGGCCGGAACCGGCCGCGGCCAGTAGCAATGCCTTAACCGAATTATTCATGATCACTCCTTGCGGGCCATGCCGCGTGTTGGGGGACCTTGGGGCCCCCGGGGTCCAATGGAAAACAGACGGTTGTCCTCGACTTGCCTGTTCGGGTGATTGTTCGGTCCTGCAACCGATGGGATGCTGAAGGTGATGAGAATGTGACGCGGATTCATAATAAACGAAACCTCGCTGCGGAGGCGAAGTTCTTTCCAGGCTCCGGCGCGCGGAGCTGGCCTCAGTTTTCCGGAGGGCGGGCGAACCAGCCCAGGCTCGCCCAGTCGTGGAAGGCGGCGCAAAGGAGGTCGGGGCGTTCCGCTCCTGGGGGCGAGCACCCCGCACACTTGCAAGGGCCAGAACAGCTGCAAGGGCCAGGGCGGCGTGGGGACCGGCCTGGGCTGGATGGGCCCGCAGCCAGGATTCCAGGCGGGAGCCCAGGTCGCGCAGGGTGAAGGAGGTGGAAGGGCAGTCCACCAGGTAGGCGCGCGCCAGCCGTTCGAACCGGGTGCTGCCCAGCACTGTGCGCAGGCCCGGGTAGTCCTCCCGGAGGCAGTCCAGCAGGCGGTACCAGTACTGCCGGTTGTAGATCTCCAGGCGCTCGAACGAGGTGAGCCGGTCGTTGGGTTTGACGAAGGCGGCGGCCTCCGCCTCCATGGGCACCCCGTCCTGGCGCCTGCGCATCATGTTTCCCCTGAGGGAGAGCGGCGCCATCACCGCCGCGGCCATCCGGCGCTGGAAGGCCTTGAGTCCGGGCTGGGCGGTCATGACGCCACCGGTCGGGCCTGGACCTCGGCCGGCCTGCGGGCCGTCGCCAGGTAGGGTTCGGCCTTGCGGGCCTCCCTGCGCACCGCGTCGAAGGACGGAATGCGCTCGTCCCACTCAAGCAGGGTCGGGGTGGGGCCGCAACGTTCGATGGCCCGGGCGTAGAGGGCCCAGACTCGGTCCACGTTATTGCCGCCCGGGTAATTCCCTGCCTCGAAGGTTGCGGGCTGCAGGTCCGCGCTGGCAATGGAAGGCGTCAGGCTGTCGGGGCTCGGGAGGCTCTGCTGGGCTGCGGCGGTGCCGCTCACTAGGCCGCTGCCTGCGGCGGCCAACAACAATGCAAAAAATGTATTATTCATTACGTATCTTCGCGGCCTTCGCCGCATGGAGGGGCGGTTGGGCCCCAGGGGTTGAAGACGGGCCGGGGGCAAGCCCTCGGCTTGGCTGCACTGACGACGCTTCGGTCCCAGACACGAAGAGGACCGTGGGAGGTACGGAGGTGAAGCATCCATAAAGATTAATTATTAAATAAATGTGGCAGTTCCTTTTTTCACCAGCCGGTCCAGATCGGCGCCTTTGGACGCCCAAGTCCGTCCTATGCTGGTCCTTGCCCGCCGGCGGGCCGGTCCCGCCGCCGGCAGATCCTTCCAGGAACCTCCATGAAGTTGCCCACATTCCGCCTGCTGGCCTTCGGGTTCTGTCTGCTCACCGCCGCCGACGCCGCCGGTGCCGCCCGCATCGCCAAGGCGATCCCGCTGCGGGACTTCTTCCGCAATCCCCAGCAGTCCGCCTTCGACCTCTCAGCGGACGGCAGGTACCTTTCCTGGCTGGCGCCCTACCGCAAGCGGCTGAACGTGTTCGTGCGGCCGCTGGCCGGGGGCCAGGCCCGCCGGGTCACCTCCGAGACCGCCCGGGACCTGGCCGGGTACTTCTGGAAGGGGCAGCGCATCCTCTACGAGAAGGACCTGGCCGGGGACGAGAACTTCCACCTGGTCTCCATCGGTCTGGACGGCAAGGGGATGCGGGACCTGACGCCCGGGGACAAGCTGAACTCGGAAGTGGTGGATCCGCTGCCGGACGACGACCGGCACCTGCTGGTGGCCCACAACCGCCGGGACCCCAAGGTGTTCGACGTCTACCGCATCGACGTGGCCACCGGCGAGGAGCAGCTGGTGGCGCGCAATCCCGGCGACATCACCGGGTGGCTGACCGACCACGCCGGGCGCCTGCGGGTGGCGGTCTCCACCGACGGGGTGAACACGTCCCTGCTCTACCGGGACCGGGAGGAGGATCCCTTCCGGACTCTCCTCACCACCAGCTTCCGGGAGACGGTGGCTCCCCTGCTGTTCACCTTCGACAACAAGAACCTCTATGTGGCCTCCAACCGTGGCCGGGACAAGACCGCCATCTTCACCTTCGACGTGGCCGCCGGCAAGGAGGGCGAGCTCCTGTACGCGCGCGACGACGTGGACGTGGACGGCTTGAACTACTCCAGGAAGCGCAAGGTCCTCACCAGCGTCACCTTCACCACCTGGAAGGAGGAGCGGGTGGTCCTGGACCCCGAGATCCGGACCATCTACGACCGCATCCAGGCCCAGCTGCCAGGCTACCAGGTGAAGATCACGGCCGAGGACAAGGCCGAGGACAAGTTCATCGTCGTCTCCACCAGCGACCGCACCGAAGGCCGGCGCTACCTGTACGACGTGGCCACCGGTCGGCTGCGGTTCCTGGCCGACACCATGCCCTGGCTCAAGGAGGGGGGCCTGGCGGAGATGAAGCCGGTGAGCTACCAGTCCCGGGACGGCCTCACCATCAACGGCTACCTGACCCTGCCCCGGAACGCACGTCTGGGCGCGCAGGCCCGGCGCCTCCCGGTGGTGGTGAACCCCCACGGCGGGCCCTGGGCCCGGGATGTCTGGGACTTCAACCCGGAAGTGCAGTTCCTGGCCAGCCGGGGCTACGCGGTGTTCCAGCCCAACTTCCGCGGCTCCACCGGGTACGGCAAGGCGTTCTGGGAGGCCGGGTTCAAGCAGTGGGGCCGCGCCATGCAGGACGACGTCACCGACGGCGTGCTCTGGCTGGTCCAGGAAGGCATCGCCGACCCCAGGCGGATCGCCATCTACGGCGGCAGCTACGGTGGCTACAGCACCCTGGCCGGGGTCACCTACACCCCGGACCTGTACGCCGCGGCGGTGGACTACGTGGGCGTGTCCAACCTGTTCACTTTCATGCAGACCATCCCGCCCTACTGGAAGCCGTACCTGGACCAGATGCACGAGATGGTGGGGGACCCGGCGACGGACCAGGAGATGCTGGCGAAATACTCCCCGGCCCTGCACGCGGACCGGATCCGCACCCCGCTGTTCATCGCCCAGGGGGCCAACGACCCGCGGGTGAACAAGGCCGAGTCGGACCAGGTGGTGGAGGCCCTGCGCAAGCGCGGGGTGGCGGTGGAATACATGGTGAAGGCCAACGAGGGCCACGGCTTCCAGAACGAGGAGAACCGGATGGACTTCTACGGGGCGATGGAGAAGTTCCTGGCCCGGTACCTGAAACCGTGAGGGCGATGGGCACCAAGATAACTTATTATTAATATTGAAGTAGGCTTGACTCCGAACCGGCTGATTGGGGCTGAAACTCAGTCCTGAAGCAGGTGCAGTTTCGAAAAAAAAGGCGGGCGGTTGGGGATCCACCCCCTTGCATGTATAATAAATTAATATATCCTTCAGGGGGAATGTTGTTCCGGCCGGGTGGGCCGGAGCCGCCTCGCCCAGGAGTCCCGCCATGCGTCTGTTCCGTTCGCCTCTACCTCGGCTGCTCGCAGGATTGGTGTTTGCTGGGACCGGCTGGACGGAATACCAGATAGAGAAGGGCAGGGAGCGGCAACCGGCTCAGCCGCCCCCTCGCTGGAAGTGGAGGAGGAAGCGGTCCACCAGCCCATCGGCTTCCTCGGGGGCATAGCCCTCCAGGTCCAGGTCCACCCGCAGGCGGTCCAGGGTCACGGCCCCCAGGCGCAGGGGCGGAAGGGGTGCCAGGCGGATGCGCCACCCGCGCCCGGCTTCCCGGTGGACCAGCACCGCGCCTCCGTCCGGGGTCTCTTCCCGGTGGAACTCCGCCTGGTCCATGGCCGCGGGCAGGAGCCGCAGGAAGGCCGCGCGGTCCAGGCTCATCTCCCAGCTGTGGACGGTTCGGGCGGGTTCGGACATGGCGAAAGTCTAGCAACCCTTGCGGCCCCCCCCCCGCCATGCCTGGGACGGGCGCCCAAATCCGCGCGAATCTGACGGTGCTACCCGCCCCCCACCGGCGGCCAGATGGCCAGGACGTCGCCGTCCTGCAGGACCTGGTCGCCCAGTTCCCGCGGCCCCACGAACCGCCCGTTCACCAGCACCAGGGCGCACAGGTGGAGCGGCAGGCGCTGCAGGCCGATCATGTCCGCCACCGTGGTGCCGTCCGGCGCCTCCACCTCCGCCTGCCCCTCCCGCCTCGCGGCGGGGGGCAGGTGGACGCCGAGGGTGGCGAACAGCTTGAGGGTGACCTTCATGCGTGCGCTCAGGCCAGATCGCGCCCGGCCTCGTACGGCTGGTCCTGGCGCTGGCCCTGGGCCAGGTAGGCTTCCATGAGCTGGTTGGGATTGTGCAGCAGGCGCTGCTTCCAAGGGCCCAGGAGCACCTTGCCCTCGATCAGGGCGCGCAGGACCCCGGCGTGCTCGGTAAGGCCCACGACGTTGGCGCCCACCAGCCGGTCGTCCAGGAATTCCAGGCGCAGGTAGCGGAACCGGCCCGGGTCGGCCAGCTCCGCGTGCTCGCCACCAGGCAGGCCCTGCCAGGCGCCGAAGGAGTACGAGATCAGGCCGAGGGTGTCCAGCACGTTGCAGGCCAGGCTGCCCTTGCTCGAAGCTTTCCGGCCGGCCATGCCCAGGGCGGCGATGCGGCCCTGGTCGGTGGCGTTGGGCTGGATGGCGTTGACCAGGGGCTGGCCGGTGACGCAGTCGCGGAACTCCGCCACGTCCCCGGCCGCGAAGATGCCCGGCACCGTGGTGCGCATGCCCTCGTCCACCAGGATCCCGGTCCCGGTGGCCACCCCGCTGCCCTCCAGGAAGCCCAGGGCCGGCTTGACGCCCACCAGGCAGAGGTACAGGTCCGCCGGGAGGACGTCCCCCCCGGGGAGGTGGATCCGGAGCCCGTCGGCTTCCTGGGTGATGGCCTCGGGCAGGGTGTCGACCCGGATGCGCACGCCCTTGCTTTCGCACCAGCGGCGGACCATGGCGCTGGAAGCGGGGTTCATCATCCGGGACAGCATGCGCCCGCTGCGCACCAGGATGGTGAGGTCCACCTGCAGGGACACCAGGCCCTGCATGATGATGCAGCCCACGAACCCGGCGCCCATCTGCACCACCCGCAGTCCGGGCCGGGCGGTGCGCAGCAGGAGCCGGGCGTCGTCCAGGGTCCAGCAGGTGTGCACCCCCGGCAGGTCGATGCCGGGGATCTTCTGCAGCACCGGGGTGGAGCCGGTGGCCACCAGCAGGCGGTCGTAGCCCAGGGCGCGGCCGTCGTCCAGGATCACGGTATGGTCCTGGGGCCGCACCGCCCGGGCGCGTCCGGCCTGGAGCCGGATGCCCAGGCTGCGGTAGTGGGCCAGGTCCGGGCGGATGCGGGTGCCGTCCTCCTGGATCCGGCCCGAGAGCAGGTAGGGGATGGCCATGCGGGCGTAGGGCACGCCGGCTTCGCCGCAGAGCAGGGTGACGTCCCCGGCGGGGTCGGTCCGGGCCAGGGTCTCGGCCGCGGTCACGCCGGCCGGGCCCGCGCCGATGATGAGGTGTCTCATGGGATTCTCGTGGGGTGGGGAAAGGCGCCCGGACGGTCCGGTGGGACCGTCCGGGCCGCGTTCGTTCACGGTTCAGAGGCCCAGGCGGGCCGCGGTCTCCGGGGTGGGCACCCCTGCGGGGGTCCAGCCGCGCACCTGGTAGTACTCCGGCAGCATCGCGCCCAGCTCGGCCACCTTGCCCTTCTGCGGCCCGGTCTTGCAGGGCTCGGTGAGCCAGCGCTTGGGCAGGGTGTCGTCCTTGCCGGTGAAGCCGGCGGCCAGGTTGAAACGGCGCTCCAGGTTCCAGATCCGCTCACCGGTCTCCATGAGCTTGGCCACCGTCCACTCCTTGCCGCAGGCGGCGGCGACCTGGGGCTGGATGTCCTCGGCCGACCAGGCGAAGGTGGTGAACAGGCAGATACCGGCCGAGTCCACCGCCGCCGTGAGGTCCTGGAAGACCTTGAGCATGGGCGCCTTGCCCTGGGTCGCGGCCGGGTCCAGCTTGACCGGGATGCCGAGCACTTCCGGCGAGACCATGTAGCCCCGGACGTGGCAGGCGCCCCGGTTGGAGGTGGCGTACTGCAGCGCCATGCCCTGCAGGCTGCGCCCGTCGTAGGCGGGGAATTCCAGGCCCTTGACGGACATGGACAGCTCCGGGCGGCCGTACTTGGCGCACAGCCGCTTGGAGCCCAGGGCGATGACCTTGCCGAACCCCTCGCCCTTGGCGGTGAGCTCGCACAGCTTCACCAGGGCCTCGGCGGAGCCGAACGGCAGTTCCAGCCCGGCCTCTTCCTGCTTGATCAGGCCCAGCTGGTACAGCTCCATGGCGGCGCCGATGGTGGACCCCAGGGTGATGGGATCCAGGCCGTCCTCGTTGCACAGGAAGTTGCAGTAGGTGAGGGCTTCCAGGTCGCCGACGCCGCAGGCGGCGCCCAGGGCCCAGGCCGCCTCGTACTCCACGCCGCCCGAGGCGCCCTGGTACTGGGGCTTGTCCTTGATGGAGAAGTGCTCGGGGTCCATCTTCGAGATCCGCCCGCAGGCGATGGTGCAGCCGAAGCAGCCGCCGTTGTTGATGAGGTTGGGCTTGCCGTCGGTGGGCCGGGGTTCGTGCATAGCCTCGCCGGAGATGGCGCGGGCGTGCTCGAACTGGACGTCCTGGGCGTTGCGGGTGGGGAAGGCGCCCAGCTCGTTGATGATGTTCACCAGCACCTGGGTGCCGTAGGTGGGCAGGGCCTGGCCGGTGACACCGTTGGCCTTCAGCACCGCCTTGCCCGCGTCCACGGCCTTGAAGAAGGCCTCCGGATCCACCGGGGCATAGGCGTCGGTGAGGGTGCCGCGCACGGCGACCGCCTTGAGGTTCTTGGAGCCCATCACCGCGCCCACGCCGGAGCGTCCCGCGGCCCGGTGCAGGTCGTTGACGATCGCCGCGAACAGGACGAGGTTCTCCCCGGCCCGGCCGATGCTGGCCACGCGCATCTGGGGGTCCTGGTGGCGGGTCTTGAGGGCCTCCTCGGTCTCCCAGACCGTCTTGCCCCAGAGGCCGGCGGCGTCCACCAGGGTGGCCTGGTCGTCCTCGAGCAGCAGGTACACCGGCTTGGGCGAGCGGCCCTCGAAGATGATCATGTCCCAGCCGGCGAACTTCAGCTCGGCGCCGAAGTAGCCGCCGGAGTTGGAGCAGGCGATGGCGCCGGTGAGGGGTCCCTTGGCGATCACCGAGTAGCGCCCGCCGGTGGAGGTGGCGGTGCCGGTGAGCGGGCCGGTGGCGAAGATCAGCTTGTTCTCCGGGCCCAGGGGATCGCACTTGGGATCGATCTCGGCGGTGAGGTACTTGGTGGCGAGGCCGCGCTGGCCCAGGTACTGGCCGGCCCATTCCAGGTTCAGCGGTTCGGCCGTGCAGGTGCCGGCCGTGAGGTTCACGCGGAGGATCTTCTTGGTGTAGGTCATGTCAGCCTCCCTTCACACCGCGGCCGTGGTGGTGTCGGTCTTCCCGGCCCAGTGGCGCATCTTGCCGAGCCCGGTCCATTCGGCGTCCACGTAGGTGATGGCACCGGTGGGGCAGGCGGCGGCGCAGGCCGGTTCGCCCTCGCACAGGTCGCACTTCTGGACCTTGCCGGTCCGGGGCAGGTAGTTCACCGTGCCGAAGGGGCAGGCGATGGTGCACACCTTGCAGCCCACGCACAGGTCCTCGTGCACCACCTTGGCGCCGGTCTTGGCGTCGCAGCGGATGGCTTCCGTCGGGCAGGCGTGCATGCACCAGGCCTCGTCGCACTGGGTGCAGGTGTACGGCACCTTGCGCCCCTCGTGCTCGAAGGAGAAAACCTTGATCCGGGCCTTGGCGGTGTTGAAGGTCCGGTGGTGCTTGTAGGCGCAGGCCATCTCGCACTGGAGACAGCCCGTGCACTTGTTGGGATCCAGTTTCAGGGACTTGTGCATCGGCCCATCTCCTTTCACAGAAAACCGACGAGTTGGCGATGAGAATGATCCGATGTTATCCCTTTGCCGGACGAGAACATCAACAATGCAGGTTACATTTTTATCGCCATTAATAACAAAACTTGCATTGGATTCGGTATATTTTAGCGGCTATTTCGAAGTGCACTTTATTGCACTTCATAGGTTATGTCTTTCAAGGATACCTTTCCAGAAGCGCTGTATTTCGTGAGTTATTACGCAGGTCGGATTCGAGGCGCCGGTCCTGGGCCCGTCCCTCGGGGCCCACGGTTCCTGGCCCGCCCCGGACGGAACTCTGGCACTGCGGAATTCGCGGGCACGGAGCATCCGGACGCTCATCCAATGGAATGTCCACGGAGGCTGCACTATGTTGAACCGATTCCTCGCCTCCCTTGACCTGCGGAGCAAATTCCTCCTGGTCCTCTCCGTGCTGTCCCTGGTCCTGGCCCTGGTCACCGCGGTGGGATGGTCCGGCATGGTGCGCGACCAGGCGACCGCTGCCGGACTGGACTTGAACGTGGCCAAGTCCAAGCTGATCGGCCGGGCCCTGAACGATTCCAACGTTTTGCGCACGGTGCACATCTCCGTGCTGGCGGCGGCCCGGAACGACGCCTACAGGGACCATCGGACCCCCCGCATGAAAGAATACGAGGGCCGGATCCGGGCGATCCTGGAGCAGGTGGCCGCCTTTCCCTGGAACGAGGCTGAACTTCCCCTGGCCCGGATTGGCGCCTCCCGGCAAAGGGACTACCTGGAAGGCTTCCCGGGCCTGCTGGCCAAGGCTCGCGGGCTCAAGGAGGACGCGGTCCCCGCCATGATGGAGGGCAACGTGGAGATCCTGCGTGAAGCCCGGGACAATCTTGAGGGGCTGCAGAACCTGGTGCAGGAGGAATCCGACGCGCTGGTGCACGGCAGCGCCGCCGCCAGCGCGCGAACCCGGGCGTTGATCCTGGGCATGGCCCTGGGCGGGCTGGTGGCGGCGGTGGGGTGCGTGCTGCTGGTGGCGAGGCAGATCTCGCGCGGCGTCCAGGACCTGGAGCAGGCCATGGACCGGGTCCGGCAGGGCGACCTGACGGCCCGGGCCCGGGCACAGGGGCGCGACGAGCTGAACCGCATCCGGCGGAGCCTGGACCAGACCACGGAGCAGCTGCGGGAGCACCTGGAGGCCATGGCGGGCATGGCCTCCCGGAACGCCGCCAGTGCCGCCCAGCTGGCGGCCGGGAGCGAGCAGGTCCATGTCGCTACGGTCGAGATCAGGCGCGGCGCCGACCAGCAGCGCCAGGCGGTGACCCAGTCTGCCGAGGCCCTGGGGAAGATGGCGCTCATCGCCGCCGGGCCTTCGCTCCCGGCCGGGGCGGCTTCATCTGTTGCAAAGGTGGGGTTCAGGGGATTAGGGCTGGCCCTTCCCGGCGCACGCCCGCAATCCTTCGGCGATTTCCCGGCTGAGGGCCCCGAGGACGCGGCTGTGCGCCGCGGCCAGGGCGTCGGCGTCCGCGCCGGGCACGGGCTCGCGCAAGGAGGTGTGGCGGACCAGGAGCGCCTTGCCGCCGGCGGCTGGGCTCACCATCCACACGGCCTCCAGGACCAGCTCCCCGCCGTCCCGGGCGTCCCAGCGCTGCACGTCCACGTCCACCCGGAAGGCGGCGGCCACCCGTTCCCCGTAAGGGCTCGGCACCACCGCGTCGCTGCCCAGGAGCAGGGCCAGGTTCTGGGCCAGGACCCGCTGCATGTCGCGGTCCAGGGGGTTGCCCCAGCGCTGGGTCTCGGACAGCTCCAGCGCGGATCCCCGGGCCACGACCATCTGGGGGCGCAGCAGGACTTCCGGCAGGCGCACCGGCATCACCTCCACGGCGAGGGTGCTGCGCGGGGCCGGGGGAGCTGGCGCCTGGATGGGGGCCAGCGTGTGGAACACCACCGGGGGCGAGGAACCGGGCTTGAGGCAGCCCAGGCAGACGGCCAGGGCCAGGATGAGGCAGGAGCCCGGGCGGATCATGGGGTCCTCCCTTTGCCGTACAGGAGACTCTCGGGATGCCGCTCCAGGGTGTCGGCCAGGGTGCGCAGGGCGCGCGCGGCCTGGGCGAACTCGTCCAGGGCCTGGTGCAGGTCGGTGCTGGTGCCCGAGCCGGGCGCCAGGAGCCGCTCCAGGGCGGCCAGGGTGGCCTGGGCCTGGGCCAGGGTGGCCTTGGCCTGGGGCGCCGTCTCGGTGTCCAGGCGGGCCATGAGGGCGCGGGTCTGCTGCAGGGTCTCCCGCAGGGCCGGGAGGGCCGTCCGCAGCTGGTCGGCCAGGTCCTCCAGGGGCAGCTTCTGGAGCCGCTCGGCGAAGCCGGCCAGGCTCTCCGCCAGGGTGGCCACGGTGGAGGGCAGGGTGGGGATCTCGGGATGGCCGCCGCTGGAGGCCAGGGACCGGACCGGAGCCTGGGGATAGAAGCCCAGGTCCACGAACAGGCTGCCGGTGAGCAGCGAGCCCAGCTTGAGCCGGGCCCGGAAGCCCTTGCGCACCAGCCTGGCCATCAGCGCCTCGAAGGTCTCCCCGCGCCGGCCCTGGAAGCCGAACCGTTCGGGCTCCAGGGAGACCAGCACCGGGATCCGGCCCTCCAGCTCCCGGGCATGGAACTCCAGGTGGAACTCCTTCACTTCGCCCACCTTCATGCCCCGGAACTCCACCGGCGCCCCGCGGGCCAGCCCGCGGATGGATTCGTTGAAGTTCATGACGAAGAGGTGACGGTCCGAGTAGACCTGCTCGAACGCCTTCTCCCGGCTGGGGTACAGGGTGAAGGGCCGGCCCGCGGGGATGGGCTCCAGGGCCGACGGGGCTTCGGGCGTCTCGAAGGCGATGCCGCCCAGGAGCAGGTGCGCCACCGAGTCGGAATGGAGCCGGAGCCCGTTGGCGTCGAGCGCCAGGTCCACCCCGCCGGCGTCCCAGAACCGGGTGTCGCGCCGGATCAGCTTGTCGTACGGGGAGTGGACGGTGATCTTCACCAGCAGCGAGCGCCCGTCCGGGCCCAGGTCGAACCCGGCCACCTCGCCCACGTGGAACTGCCGGTAGGTCACCGGGGACCCGAGGTTCAGGGAGCCCAGGCGCTCGGCCTGCAGCTCCACCAGCTCTCCCGACTGGGCGGGGGCCAGCACCGGCGGCGTCTCCAGGCCCTTGAAGGACCGGACCTTCCTTCCGCCCGGTCCCGGGTCCATGCCGATGTAGACGCCTCCGAGCAGGGTGCCCAGGCCGGAGATGCCGAGGGTGCTGATCCGGGCCCGCACCACCCAGAACCGGCTGTTCTCCGAGAGCAGGGCGTAGGCGCCCCGGTTCAGCTCGGCGGTGACCACCACCTGGCTGAAGTCGGGGCTGAGGTTGATGGCCGTGACCCGGCCCACCTCCACGTCCTTGTGCTTGATCCGGGTCTGGCCGGCCTCCAGTCCCTCGGCGCTCTGGAACGTGATGGTGATGGTCGGGCCCCGCTCGGCATAGGCCTTGAACGCCAGCCAGGCGCCGATCAGCGCGGCCACCAGGGGCACCAGCCAGATGACGGGCAGCCGGCGCCGGACCGCCGCCGGCGCGGGCAGGTCCAGGGGCCGCTGGGTCTCGGGGGCGGGCTCGCGGCCGGGCTCATTCATGGGGGGACTCGAGGGCATCCCAGACCAGCCTGGGATCGTAGCAGCGGACCGCCAGGATGGTGGCGGCCACCATCAGGGCGAAAGCCATGGCGCCGGGGCGGGGCACCACCGAGGCCAGGCCGCCCGCCGGCAGCATGGCCACCATGAGGGTGATGGCGAAGATGTCCACCATGGACCACTTGCCCACGTTCTCGGTGAGGCGGTACAGCCCGGTGCGCAGCCGGGGCCGCCAGCGGGAGCGGAACCGCACCGAGAGCAGGAGGAAGCTGAGCACCACGAACTTGCCCAGGGGCACCAGCACGCTGGCCACGAAGATCACCACCGCCAGGGGCCAGGACCCGGTCCGCAGGAAGTAGTCCACGCCGCCGAGGATGGTGTCCTCGTGCGGCCGCCCCAGGGAGAGCACCTGGGTCACCGGCAGCAGGTTGGCCGGGAGGTAGAGGATGGCGGAGGTGGCCAGCAGGGCCCAGGCGCGCCCGGCGCTGTCCGGCCTGCGGCTGTGCAGGACGGCGTGGCAGCGCGGGCAGGGCCCGGGATGGGCCAGGTCCAGGACCAGGCCGCAGGTGAGGCAGGCCTGCAGGTCGGCCTGCCGGGCGCTGATCCCTGCCCTGGCCCCGGGCGGCCCGCCGGCGACCCCGGAGGCGCGGCCGGGATCCGGGCCCCCGCCCGGCCCGACGGCCTCCCACACCGCCCGGGAGTCCAGGCGGGAAAGGGCCAGGTCCTCGGCCAGCACGAATCCGCCCAGGGCGAACAGGGCCAGGCCCGGATGCACCGCCGCCATGCGGGCCAGCTTGGCGTAGGAGACCAGGATGCCCAGCACGAACACCTCCACCATGTCCCAGCGCCGGAACTCCTCCAGCACCCGGAACAGCCGGGCGGTCCACGGGCGCGGACGGCGGCGGGCAGCCTGGGCCAGCACCACCGCCATCCCGGCCAGGTAGATCAGCGGGCCCAGGACCACGGTGGTCAGCAGGATGGCCGACAGCCAGGGCCAGCCCAGCGCGGACAGGATCCGCACGCAGCCGGCGATGGAGGCCTCCCGGGCGGTCCCGTGCAGGTCCAGGGAGAGCAGGGGGAACGCCTGGGCCAGGACGAACAGGACGAGCGCCGTGACCGTCAGGGCCAGTTCCTTGTCCAGGTCCGCGGGCCCGCCGTGCCCCAGCTCGGCCCCGCAGCGCGCGCACACCTGGACCGTGCCCGCCGGGGCCCCGGAGACCTGGTGCAGAAGATCGCATTCGGGACAGGCCAGCATGGGGGGGGTAGGCACGGAGGGCCACCTTGGACGCTGGCTTAATGTAGCCATTTTCCCTGCGGGAGAAAACCCTTTGCAGCGGATCCTCCCCTGCCCCGGGCGGGGGCCGGGCCGGGTCAGGATCCGGAAGCCTGCTCGAACTGCCGGAACTGGAGATCCGACAGCACGGCCTGCCCCGCCGCCTGGAGAAACACCTTGGAGACGTCGCCGGAGGGGATCGGGCGGCTGAAATAGAACCCCTGCCCCTGGTCGCACCCCATCTCCAGGAGGCAGGCCAGCTGGTCGCCGTGCTCGATGCCCTCGGCGATGGTCTCCAGCTTGAGGGAGTGGGCCAGCCCGATGATGGCCTTGGAGATGGCCTGGTCGTTGGGGTTGGTGGTGACGTCCTTGACGAAGGACTTGTCGATCTTGAGGGCGTGGATGGGGAACTTCTGGAGCGAGGACAGGGAGCTGTAGCCGGTGCCGAAATCGTCGATGGTCAGCCGGATGCCCATGGCCGCCAGGTTGTGCATGGTGCCGATGGCCAGCTCGACGTCGCTCATGATCATGCTCTCGGTGAGCTCCAGCTCCAGCATCGCCGGGGGGAACCGGGTGGCGGCCAGCGCCTTGGAGACCGTGCCCACCAGGTCCCCCTGCCAGAACTGCCGTCCCGAGACGTTCACCGCCATGCGCAGGGGGCGGGCGTGCTCCTCCATCCAGGCGCGGCCCTGGCGGCAGGCGGACTCCAGCACCCACTCGCCCAGGGCCAGGATCAGCCCGGTCTGCTCCGCCAGGGGGATGAACTCGCTGGGCATGATCCGCCCCAGTTCGGGGTGGTTCCACCGCACCAGCGCCTCGAATCCCACCGGCCTACCACTGAGCAGGTCGTACTGGGGCTGGAACTCCAGCACGAAGTCCCGGTTCTGGAACGACCGGCGCAGGGTGCTCTCGAGGACCAGGAGCGTCTGGGTCTGGGCGTTCATCTCCGGGCGGTAGAAATGGTAGGCGTTGCCGCCGTGCTTCTTGCTGAAGTACATGGCCGTGTCGGCGGCCTTGAGCAGGTCCTCCACGCTCTCCCCGTCGCCCGGGATGAGGCTGATGCCGATGCTGGCGGTGAGGCTGATCGGGACCCCGTTCAGGTGGATGTCCTGGGCCAGGGCGTTGAGGATGCGGTCGATGACCCAGTGGATGTGCTTGCGGTTTTCGGTCCCGTCCAGGAGGATGATGAACTCGTCCCCGCCCAGGCGCGCCACCGTGTCGCACTCCCGGATGCAGCTCTTCAGGCGGCTGGCGGCTTCCTGCAGGACCCGGTCGCCCATGTCGTGGCCCAGGGAGTCGTTGATGTTCTTGAACCGGTCCAGGTCCATGAACAGCAGGGCCGCCTGGCGCTCGCCGCGCACGCCCCGGTCGATGGCGTGCAGGACCCGGTCCTGGAGCAGGGTGCGGTTGGGCAGGCGGGTGAGCTTGTCGTAGTAGGCCAGGAAGCGGATCTCCTCCTGGGCCTGCTTGGTGTCGGTGATGTCCCTCAGGTAGACCGAGATCCCGCCCCCCAGGGGAAAGACCCGGGCCTCGTGCCAGGTGCCGCGGCCGGGTGAGTGGCATTCGAAGGTGCGCGTCTCCTGGGCCCGCAGCGCCTCCTGGAACGCCTCGCGCCCGGTGGAGTCGTCCGGCAGGACCTCCAGCAGGCCCCCCCCGAGGATCCTCGTGCGGGGCATGCCGAACATGCTTTCCGCCTTGAGGTTGACGTAGGTGAACCGGCCGTCCTTGTCCAGGGCGAAGAAGGCGTCGCGGATGCTCTCCAGGACGTTCTCCGTCTGGGCCTTGGCGTCCAGGAGCTTGTGCTCCAGCAGGGTCACCTGCAGGCACTTGTCCACCGCCTCGAGCACCCGGTCCTGGGACAGGGGCTTCAGGATGTAGTCGGTGACCCCGATCTCGATGGCCGCCAGGAGCAGGTCCGCCGACCCGTACGAGGTGATCACGATGACCTTGGTGGAAGGAGCCCGGGAGCGGATCTCCCGGGCCATGCTGATGCCGTCCCGGTTGGGCATCCGGATGTCGGTGATGACCAGCCCGGGCCGGTGCTGCTGGAAGAGTTCCAGCCCCTCCTGGCCGTCCTGGGCCACCAGGACCCGGTCGAACCGGGCCTCCAGGATCTTCACCAGGACCCTGCGGGTGACGGGGTCGTCCTCCACGCAGAGGATCGGGTTGGCCTGCCTGGTCACGGGACTGGAGAACACGGACCGCCTCCTGCGCTGGAACTTCAAGAAAAACAATGAATATTATATTGTCAAACCCAACGTTATTCGGAAAAATTCAATATAATATAGAAATACTGCGAGATTGATTATAATACGATTATTAAGCTCAACAAGGCCTTCTTCGCAAATCCGGGGAAAAATCCGGGCGGGTCGGCTAACCTGGGTCCCGTCCATCCGCCGCGTTCCGGTCTGCCCGCACCCTCGGGGCGCGCCGTCATCCACAGGAGTCCTTCGATGCGCCTTCGCGCCTTCTTTCTCGCCCTCGCCGCCCTGGCGGCGTCCGCCCAGCCCGCGCCGCCCAAGCCCGTCGCCAAGCCCGCCGCCGCCAAGCCCGAAGTGGTGTTCACCACCACCCTGGGCAGCTTCACCGTGCAACTCGATCCCGAGGCGGCCCCCAAGACCGCCGCCAACTTCCTGTCCTACGTTAAGAAGGGCCACTACAAGGGCACCACCTTCCACCGGGTCATCGCCAACTTCATGATCCAGGGGGGCGGGATGGACCCCCAGGGCCGCGAGAAGCCCACCGATCCCCCCATCCAGAACGAGGCCAAGGCAGCCCTCGGCCACGGCCTCCGGAACGTGCCCTATTCCATCGCCATGGCCCGCACCCCGGACCCGGACAGCGCCACCAGCCAGTTCTTCATCAATGTGAGGAACAACGCGTTCCTGGACTACCCGGGCCAGGACGGGGCCGGCTACTGCGTGTTCGGGACGGTGGTGAAGGGCATGGACACGGTGGACAAGATCCGCGATGTCAAGACCGGCCTTGGGGACCAGCCGCTGCAGCCGGTGGTCATCACCGACGCGAAGCTGGTGTCCGCCGCCAAGCCCTGAAACCGGCCGCCGCCCGGTTCCCAGGTGGAGGATAATCGGGGCAAACCGGAGGTGGATCATGGAATGGCGGAACTGGTCCGGTCCGCTCAAGGCGGAGTTGAAGCTGGACGTCGAACCGGTCGCGGTGGGGTTCCTGGGAGCCTTGCCCGAGGGCGCCTCGGCGCCGGAGGGCAAGGTCTCGGTGTGCCAGGCCCTCCAGCGTGCCAGCGAGGGGGAGTGGGTCACGGTGACCGCCGAGACCTGCGGCTGCCCGGGAGGGCTGGTGAACCTGGGCCTGGGCCAGACGCCCGCGGCCGGCAAGGAGCGGCTGGTGGAGTTCCTGGTGGAGAAGGAGCGGGTGTTCTGCTCCCGGGCGGCGCTGCACCGGGGCCAGCACGTGGTGGACCCGCCCCTGGGGGTGGCGTCCAGGGTCTGCTTCGCACCCCTGTCCGCCGCCACCTTCCAGCCCGACCTGGTGGCGTTCCTGGGCCGTCCCGGGCAGCTGCAGCGCCTGGTGGGCCTGGCCAACTACTGGGAGGGCGGGGCCCTGCCCACCGACCTGTCGGGCCCGGCCTGCCGGGGCGGCATCGGCTATCCCCTGGCCACCGGCAACCTGGGCCTGTCCCTGCTGGACTTCGGCGCGCGCCGGCTGGCGGACTACCGCGAGGACACGCTGCTGGTGAGCGTGCCCCTGCACCGGATGATCCTGGTCATGCAGGCCCTGGCCGACGGCAACCGGCGGCCGCAGAGCGAGGGCCGCGAGGCGGCGGAGCGGGAGATCGAGGCGCTGGGGCCGGTGGAGAAGGGGTGAGGACGGCTTGGTAGACTGCCACCGGGTCCCCCAATGCGGAGAGGATGGGCACGCAGCCCAGCCCCGGCGCCTCCCCGGCCCGCATGGTGCCCTTGCTGCGCCTGGGGGCGGCGGTGGCGAAGTCGCCGCCCCAGGTGTCCTCGATGGTCATGGCGATGCCGGCGTCGGCGCACAGGTCGCGGATCCGGCGAATCCGGGTCAGGTACCGCCTCCACGATCCGCCCGCCGGGACCGGCGCGCAAGCGGAAAGTCAGACGTAGCTGCGCACCCCCACCAGCCGCTCCCGGTAGTACCCTGCCAGCTTCTCCTTGGCGATGGTCCGCCCGTGCTTGGGGGCGTGGATGAAGCTGTCCCCGCCCACGAAGATGCCCACGTGGGAGACTGCCCCGGAGCGGCCGGTGGCGAAGAACAGCAGGTCGCCCTTGCGCGCCTCGCTCAGCTTCACCGGGGTGCCTCTGGCGTACTGCTCCCGGGAGGAGCGGGGCAGCTTGAGCCCGTTGAGCTGGTAGACCGCCATGGTCAGCCCGCTGCAGTCGAACCCCACGCCCGACGTGCCGCCCCAGAGGTAGGGCACGCCCAGGTAGCTGTCGGCGGTGGCCACCAGGTTGGCCCGCAGCCCCTGCTCGTTCTCGGGCCGGGGCCGGGGCAGGGGGGGCTCCTCGGGCGCGGCCACGATGAAGGCTTCGATGACTCCGGTCGAGCGCAGTTCTTCGGCCCGGGCCCGGGCCGCATCCCGGGTGGGGAAATCGCCGAACCGCACCCGGTACAGCCGGCGCCGGGACCCCTCCACCGGGGCCGCGTAGTAGACGGCGTTGAGCCCCTGGGCCTGGAGCTTCTCCGCCAGCCGGGCGGCGTTCTCCGCCTGGGCGAAGGCCCCCGCCTGGATGGTGAAGCCCATGCGGGCCAGGGGCTGGGACGGGGAGGACTCGGAGACCTGGGAGGGTTCCGAGACCGGCCTCCGGGAACACCCGGGAAGCAGGAGCAGCCAGGCACCGGAGACCAGGCACAGAAGGATCCGGCACAGGGAGGGCGGATGGGCTCGCGGAGGGTCCGGCATAAGTTTGGGCCTATATTACGCCCACTTGAACTTCTTCACCGCCACCAGGAAGCAGCACAAGGTCCAGGCCGCCACCACCGCCAGGCCAGCCCAGTGCCCGTCCAGGTTCGCGCCGTCGTTGAAGACGGCGCGCAGGGCCTTGAGGTAGGGCGACAGGGGCAGCACCACCACCGCCTGCTGCATCCAGCGGGGGGCCCCGTCCAGGGTGAAGTAGACGCCGGACAGGAACATCATGGGGAAGAAGAACGCGTTGGAGATGCCGGCGTAGCCTTCGGTGGTGTCGGCGAAGCTCGCGAGGGCGAAGCCCATGGCCATGAAGCAGGCGGTGCCCAGGGCCATGACCAGGGTCAGGAGGACGTACGACCCCTGGTTGGCGATGCCGAAGGCGAACTGGCCCAGGACCAGCATCAGGGCCGACTGCAGCAGGGTGACCGTGAGCCGGTGCAGCACCTGCCCCAGCAGGAAGATCCACTTGGGCAGCGGGGTCACCGCCAGCCGCCGGAACTTGCCCTTCTCCCGGTACGAGACGTTGACCATGCCCACCCCGAACAGGCCCATGCTCATGAGGTTCATGCCCAGCAGGCCGGGCAGGAGGAAGGCCGCGTAGTTGGCGGCGTGGGCGTGGCCGGGGCTCTCCACCCGCACCGGCAGGAGCCTGGGCTCCTGGCCCTCCCGGTGGAGCTGCGCCTCCAGGCTGGCCTCCTGGACCAGCTGGGCGGCCACCTGCCCCTGGGCGGCCAGGTAGCTGTTCACCCGCAGGGCGAACCCGTCGCCGGCGCGATCCAGCTGGGCCGAGGTCTCGCCCTTGCGCCAGCGGGCTTCGGCCTCCCCGGCGGGCAGCTCCGCCACCTTCACCGGGGTCTTGGCCAGGGCCGCCAGCAGGTCGCGCCCGCCCGGGGCGGCGGCCGCGTCCTGGGTCACCACCAGGGCCACCGACGGGCCCGAGCCGCTGCGGAAGATGGTGCCGAACCCCAGCAGCATGAGCATGGGGAAGGCGAAGGCCCAGAACAGGGCCACCCGGTCCCGGCTGTAGAGCTTCCATTCCATCAAAAATTGGCGCAGGAGCAGCATGGCTTCAGTCTCGCAGGCTGCGGCCGGTGAGGTGGAGGAACACATCCTCCAGGGTGGCGCGGCGCACGTGGATCTGCCGGTACGGCACCCGGAGCCCCTCGGCCGCCTCCAGCAGGCGGGGCAGCAGGGCCTTGGGGTCGGGGGTCGGGATCTCCCAGAAATCGCCCTGGGCGGTCACCCCCGTCCCCAGGCTGGCCTCCAGGCCGACCGGGTCGGGGGCGGCGTCATCGAAGGTCAGTTCCACCACGCTGGGGATGGCCAGGCTGCGGATGAGGCCCATGGGGGTGCCCGAGGTGAGCAGCCGGCCGTGGTCCATGATGGCCAGCCGGTCGCACAGCACTTCCGCTTCGTCCATGTAGTGGGTGGTCAGGATCACCGTGCGCCCTTCGTCCTTGATCCGCCGCACCACGTCCCACAGCCCGCGCCGGGCCTGGGGGTCCAGGCCGGTGGTGGGCTCGTCCAGGAACACCAGCTCGGGGTCGTTGACCAGGGCCAGGGCCAGGGCCAGGCGCTGCATCTGGCCCCCGGAGAGGGTCATGTGGTAGGCGTCGGCCTTGTCCCGGAGCTGGACCAGGTCCAGCAGCTCATCGGCGCCGCGCCGCCGGGGGTAGTAGCTGCCGTACAGGACAAGCGCCTCCCGGGGGGTGATCTTGTTGAACAGGCTGGTGCTCTGGAGCTGGACCCCGATCCGGGAGCGGATCGCCCGCCCGTCCCGCTTCCACTCCAGGCCCAGCACCTGGATCTCCCCGGCGTCCGGGGCCGTGAGCCCTTCGATCATCTCCAGGGTGGTGGTCTTTCCGGCGCCGTTGGGCCCCAGCAGGCCGAACACCTCCCCGCGCCGCACGTCCAGGTCCAGGCCGTCCACCGCCACCACTTTGGGGTAGGTCTTGCGGATGCCCCGCACCCGCAGGGCGGGGCCGCTTCCAGCTGTCGGGTCCGCGCCGCGCATCAGGCGCCGGCCCGCCAGAAACGCCACCGGGGATGAGCCGCGCCCAGCCGGTCCAGGGCCGCGTCCCGCTCCCGCCCGCCGGGGTAGCGCGCCGCCCAGCAGCTGCCGGAACCGCAGAGCAGGGGCTCGCCCCCGCTGTCCACCAGCGCCGCGCGCACGTCGGCCAGGGCGGGGCAGGCCCAGATGGCCGCCCCCGTGAGGTCGTTGCGCCAGTCCGGAGCGGCGCCGACCGGCAGGCTGGGGCAGGGGACCGGCACCGGGTAGCTGGCCTGGGCGATGGACTGGTAGACGCTGCCGGTGCTCACGTACAGCCCCGGGTGCACGATCAGGACCGGCTCCAGGGGGATCGGCCGCAGAGGGAACACCCGGTCGCCCCGGTCCAGGCCCAGCACGGTCCCGCCCAGGAGGAACAGCGGCACGTCGCTGCCCAGCTCCGCGCCCAGGGCCAGGAGCCGCGCGGGGGGCAGCCCGAGGCCGAACAGGGCGCAGCCCAGCTTCAGGGCCGCGGCGGCGTCGCTGGAGCCGCCCCCCAGCCCGGCGCCGTGGGGGATCCGCTTGCGCAGGCGCAGGTGCGCGGGAAGGGCGCGCCCGGCCTCCCGCTCCAGCAGGCGCCAGGCCCGCAGCGCCAGGTTGCGCCCGTCCGCGGGCAGCCCCTCCGCGTCCGGGCCCTCCAGCTCCAGCGTGAGGGTCTCGGCGGGCTCCGCCTCCAGGATGTCGGTGAGGTCCTCCACCCCCTCCAGGACCGTGGTCACCAGCTCCAGGTCGTGGTAGCCGTCCGGGCGCCGGCCCAGCACGGCCAGGAAGCGGTTCAGCTTGGCGGGGGCGAGGGTCAGCATGGCGGGATGTCCTTCATGACCTTCAGGGCGATGGGGTGGAGGGGGCCGTCAGGCCTTGGCCCGGCTCAGAGCCCGTCCTCCAGCTCGAACTCCGGGTCGGGCATGCTCAGGATCCAGGGGCCGTCCTTGGTGATGGCCACCGCATGCTCGAACTGGGCGCTGAGCGACCCGTCGGCGGTGCGCACGGTCCAGCCGTCGGGCTCCACCAGGCAGCGCTGGCTGCCGGTGTTGAAGATCGGCTCGATGGTGATGGTCATGCCCACCTCCATGCGGAAGCCGGTGCCGGGGCGCACGTCCGCGTACACCACCTGGGGGTCCTCGTGCAGGTCCCGGCCGATGCCGTGGCCGATGTATTCCCGTACCACGCTGTAGCCCCGCTCCTCGGCGAAGGTCTGCACGGCCGTGGCCATGTCGCCGAGCCGGTAGCCGGTGCGGCAGAAGTCGATGCCCAGGAACATGGCCAGCTGGGTGGACTGGAGGAGGATCCGGGCCTCCTCGCTCACCTGCCCCACCCCCACCGTCAGGCAGGTGTCGCCGTGGAAGCCGTCCAGCTTGGCCCCGCAGTCGATGGCGATGACGTCCCCGTCCCGCAGCACATAGTGGTCCGGGATGCCGTGCACCACCCGGTCGTTGACCGAGGTGCACAGGGTGGCGGGAAAGCCGTGGTAACCTTTGAAGTTCGGAACACCCCCCTGCTTGCGGATGTAGGTTTCCGCAAGCCGGTCCAGGTCCAGGAGGGAGACGCCCGGCTTGGCCGCCCGGGCCGCGACCCGGAGGGCGTTGGCCGCCAGCCGCCCGGCTTCCCGGAGTTTTTCCATCTCCTTCCGGGACTTGTAACGGATATGTTCACGAATCGCCACGACGCGCTCCCTCAACCAAGTCTACATCGCGGCGTTAGAATCCTGGGTATCGGGAGGGCCGCATGGACGAGCGGGAGCGCCAGCCGGCGGCCGGAGCCGGCGCCCGGCGGCCTGTGGCCGCCGCCGGCAATGCTCGGACCATGGCCTTCACCCGGGAGGAACTGGACTGGATGGAGGCGGAGTGGGCCTTCCACCTGCACGGACGCTCCGCCTTCATGAGCCGGGAGGATTTCCTCCAGCTCCAGGCCTGGGCCGGGGAGGGGGTGCCCGCCGACGTCGTCGTCAACGCCATGGAGGCGTACTTCGCCCGCCGGGAAAAGCGTGCCAAGGGCCGCGCCTTCGTGGCCCTGAGCCACCTGGCCAGGGACGTGGCCAAGGCCGTCAAGCTGCGCGCCGCCCTGGACCGGACCTCCGGGCCCGCGGCCGCCGGCGGCTGGGAGGCGGTGCGGGAACCGTTGCGCTCGGACCTGCGCGCGCGGACCCTGTTCGCCGAGTGGAAGCGGCTGCAGGCCAGCGCCCCGCCGCCGGACTCCCCCGGGTTCCTGGACCATTTCGACGCCGAGCGGAAGGCGTTCCGGGACCTGGTGGCCCAGGCGGAACTGCGCCTGGGGGTGGAAGCCGGTCCCCTGCGGGACCAGCTCACCGCCCGGCTGGCCGAGTCCAGGCTCCAGGAGGGGACCCTGGTCTGGCGCCGTGCCTGGGACCACCATTGGAGCCGCCTGGTGTGCGAGGCGTGGAACCTTGCCTGATATGCCTGTGGGGGGCCGCCCTTTTTTGCGGTGCGCTCTGATCGCACGCATGCGTGCGATCCCCACGCCCCCACTCCATGCCCGGGCGAAGCCCGGACATGGAGTCCTAGGTGTCGAGGCTAAACAGGTTGTTCACCCTTGAGGCGGGAGGCCTGCCTCCCAGGGACGAATGCGGTCGATGGTTATTGTAGTAGTGAAGCCAAACCGCCAGGGCTTTGCTCCGCTC
>JBELAL010000050.1:0-36643 GCA_049508835.1 Holophaga sp.
GAAGCCATTCACGGCCGGGCGGTCCTGCGCTTCGGCTGGACCAGGTTTCCCGCCGTCCGCAGCCGGCGGCACGTCCTCGTTCCCCGGTGGCGGAGGCATATCAGGGGGTTCGAGTGAATCAGCGGGTGCAGACGGACGCGCGGGGCGGTCCTTCCGCTGAGGCGGGATTTTCTCCACCACGACGGCGCCGTCCAGCAAGGCCCCGAGGTCCACACTCGCGGGCGCCGGGTCCGCCAGGTCCCAGCCGCCGGGCTCGGTCTTACCGGGCTTCGACCATGCCTTGATCGGCTCCGGGAGGTCCACCACACGCACATTGCCTCCATCCTGGGCGATCCTGGCGGCGAGGGTGCGAACGGCCTCGATACCCTGGGGGTCAGCATCCGGCCAAGCGATCACTTCCCGGTCCAGCACCGGGGCCACGTCCACCCGGCGCACGGTATCGGTGCCCATGTAGGCAAGGGCCACCAGGGACGGGAACAGGGCCTGGGCGGCGTCCGCGGTCTTCTCCCCCTCCACCAGCAGCACCCGAGCGCCCGGCGTGGCCCGGAGCCGTTCCAGCCCGTAGAACAACGGCGCAAAGTCCCCGCCCGCCCTCCACTGCCTTTTCTCAGAGAACCAGGAGTATGGAAGCACCCGTTTTTTTTCGCCTGGTGCCTCGAACCTGACCCGGAGCAACAAGGCGCGGCCTTCCAGGTCTCGAACGATCCAGTGTTCACCCGTAGCATGCTTGTTCGCTTTCGCCCAGGCCAGGAACCGGGGGATGGCGTCCAGGGCCTCTGGAGGGACGGGGACCGGCGGGCGGGGGTCCTCGCGCTTGCGCTCCGGAACCCGAGGCAGGCCGGTTGGATCTAGCCCTAAGTGAGAAGTGAGGTCTTCTGCGGCGGGATCCTGGGCAAGGTTCCGGCAGTATGCCCATAAGCTCACCAGGTCGGCCCCGGCGGCTTCCGGCCCGGCGGCAAAGTCTTTCCAGGTGCCCTTGCGGTGGTTGAAACTGAAACTCCTCCGGCTCCGGTCGTCCCGGCGTGGGTTGAGCATCACCACTTCATCACCGGAGAGTTGATACTTTTCGTCAATGGCAGAGGCCACGGCCTCCCAGTGATTCAGGGCGGCGGCGGCAATGGCTTTGATCTTGGTGGCACAGTTCATTCCGTCATCCCTCGGTCACGGAAATAGGCCAGCAGCAGAAGATGTTTGCTTGCAAGCATTGCATTGACGGCCTGCTCGACCCATCTCCGGGCCGCGGGCTCAATAACATCGAGCAATCTTGAGGTCTCCACAGCCATCGCTCCAAGCTCCCGTGAAGATCCCCGGAGATCAGCAAAGAATTCTGCGCGGGCTTGCAACCGGCACAGCCGGAGCACAGGGCAAGACGAGCAGTCCAAGGCGCCTAAAAAGTCCGGCTCCTGGAGGGCCACGGTTTCGCCCTCGGTGACGGCAATCGGGCTTGCGAAGTCGCCCTGCCGGTCGTAAAATGGTGTGGAGAGATCAGATAAGTTCATCAGGCCCCCGTTGCTCCCGGGGGTCTGACGATTTAAGGCGGCCATGTCAGCTCCCTTGGTGGCATCGGGCCGCGATGTAGCGGTCCAGGGCGGACCGCTTATATCGAACACTGGCGCCGATCTTCACCCAATCTGGGCCCACGCCTCGGCACCGAAGATCCGCTAACGTCGCAACCGCAAGGGGTTTTGTCCCTCCCAAGTACGCCGCTGCGGCTCCTGGGTCCATCAGCACATCCTGGATGGCGGCCTGAGCATCCTGGACGGCGGTGGGAGACTGGGGGGACGGGATGGGAGCCGGAGTGGCTTGTTTTTCTTTCATAACGGTTCCTCTGGATCGGCCGGGGTTGGCCTTAATCCAGAGCGTAGGCCGCGTTTTGGCTTGAGTTAGGCGGGAATAATAAAAATTAAAAGCGAAATCGGGGGATTATTTATTTTTTTTAAATAATTAAATAATTCAAATGTGTTAGGCCATTGAGCTTGTTTCATCTGATTTATCTGGCGCATTCGTCAATAATTCCACCTGATCCCGGATGTCGCGGCATCCTTCCACCATCGTTTGCTCTTGGCTCCACTTCTGCTCCCTCCACTCCGGGGTCATGCCCTGAATCCCCTTCCCACATAGCAGTTCATTCCGCCAGCGTGGGTCCGATGCGTTTTCAGCCAAATCCTGCCAGCCTTCCGGGCACGGGGGGAGACCGGCCAACTCATGGACTTTGCGGGCGAGAGTAGTCAATGGACTCTCATAGCTCCGGTCGTGCGGAGCCGAGTAGCAACATCCATACTTGATCAATAAGAACCGACAATTCAATACTAGCAAGGCCTTAGCAAAGGCCCTGGGCCTGCCACGGGGTACTGCAATGGGGTCAAATCGTGCTAGATATTCATCCCGGGGTTCAGCCACTGGGTCATCCGGTGATTCATCCAGTAGGTCAGCCTGCCGATAAGCTTCAATCCGCGCCTGGAATTGCTCTGGCGTTTCACACTCGCACTTATGGAAAGTATCCAAATTTTGAGGTTTACGCTCAGTATTGGCCCGGTGACACCAGGCCAGGTGGAGCAGATCCTCTATGACTGCCTCTTCAAGTTTAGGTGGCAACGGATGGAAGCAATCGAAACATTCCTTGAGGCTGGGTGGAAACTCATCAAGATTGATGACTTCCGGATCGTCGACCATGGCATCCCCACCGATGCTTCCCACTGGAAAGAGTGGCGCGGCGGTTCCGGTGTGGGAGCCGGCGTTCGGGAGCAACCCCTAGCCGCGCCGAGATCAGTATCATTCCCCAGCACTCCTGGCGCTATTCGCTTCCTTGGCCCGCCGGCGCTCCTCCGCTTCCTTCTCTGGGTCGATGGCACCAGACAGGATCCCTTGGAGCCGTGAGCCAATGTCTTCAGCGGCCTGGTGCAGGCGTTCGGCGGCGGTCCGGGTGTAGATGTCCGTCACTGTTGCTTCCGCATGGCCCAGCAGTTCCCCTACGAATCCGCGCAGGCCCAGGTCGGCTCCTACCGAAGCGAAGGTTCGGCGTAGGTCGTGCAATCCAGGATCCTCTTCCGTAGATTTCCCTTCGATGGCCAGTCCGGCAGAATCACGGATCCGTGCCCACAGTCCCTGGAGGGCGGTTGTTTTCTCCCAATACTTGTTCCCATCCTTATCCTTCCTTGGCCTGCCTGGGACCACGTAGGGGCAGCCCAGGGTCGGGACCGTGGCCTTGAGATCAGCGACCAGGGCAGAGCACAGATGCACCACTCGAACCTTCCCGGTCTTCCTGCCGGTTTTGTGGAAGTCGGGCGGAATCCTGGCTTCCCCCGCGTCCAAATCTATCCATTCCCACCTGAGGGCTTCAACCTCGCCCTTGCGCATCCCTGCCAGTAGGGCCAGCCGCAACGCCAGGATGAGGGTAGAGGATTCTTTGGACGTTTGCAGAACTGCCCCCAATGCCTTCAACTCCATGTCTGTAAGCCGGCGCATCCGCTTGATCTCTGAAGTCCGCCGTTTGATCACAGACACGGGGTTGGATCCCAGTGGCCGGTATTCCCATTCCTCAGCCCTGCCCATCATCGTTCGTAGGACAGCCCGGGTCCGGTTGGCTTGCGTGGGAGTGTCCTTCATTTTGTAGAGCAGCGCAGAAACGTCGGCCGGTCCCAGCTTGGCCACGGCCAGGCCCCCTACGGATGGGAGAATGTGTTTCTTGATCAGCCTGGACGCCTCATCATTCCAGTCCGGGCAGGCATTGGACAGGTGTTCCCGGATGAAGCGGTCGGCCAGATCGGCAACCGTTACCACGGCGCGTTTGGCTTCGACAGCCGCAGCCCGGGCGTCTGCTTTGGCCTGGAGTGGATCCGTCCCAGCGTCGATCTTGGCTTGAGCCGCCCGGCTGGCCTTTTCCGCATCTTCCGGGCCCATGGATGGGAACTGGCCCAGGGTATAGACCTTCTGGAATCCATTGAAGCGATACCGATGGACGAACACCTTCTTGCCTGAGGGCAGGACTCGCACGTTGAGCCCTCGGACAGCTTGCCCCTTGGCGTTCATCACGGCGATGAAATAGGCCGCCTGTTCAGGTTCCAGTCCCTCCAGGGCCGTCTTGAGTAAGCGAATCGGCTTCCGTTCCTTCTTCATCGCCATGACCGCCCTCACATGATCACAGTATGATCACAATTCGGGCCAAGGTCAACCCATGAATTCCTTTTTACGCCAATGTCAAAATGGCGGTAACTTGTTTATTTTTAATTTGTGCCAATGAATGTATATGGATTATCATGAGGTCCATAAGCAATTACTCAGATGTTGGGACTGTCAAGCCGGGCGTGGAGCTGGGCCTCGTGCATGAACCGGATCATGGCCGCCGGCTCCAGGTGCTGGAGGATCTTCAGGGCCACCGGGCGGGCCAGGACGATGTCCCAGGCCTCGTACACGTCGCTCATGGCGCCGTGGCCCAGGAAGGGTCCGATGACATAACGCCCCTCCTTGCGCCCCTGGGCGTCAAGCCAGGCAGGTTGGAGAAGCGAGTCTGGCAAGGCAAGGATCCGGAGAGGGAGTCAAGGGGTGCCGAGGAACATTGTATAAATTCAAAATAAAAAATCGACCCTAGCACAGGAATAATAGGCTAGAACTTCCCGTGAGTTATATAATTTTTATTTACTGAGGTTGGAAAAGTTAATCAAAAAACTCATAGTTTATATTAATAATAAATTATTTTGAGTCCATGTCGCACGGACCCTGCGCTGACGTTCCCGATCGGCCTATCCGGCCAGCAGAGCCTCCAGGGCCGCCGGATCCTCCACCGGCGCGGCGCACACCTGGCCCCGGCACACGTAGGCCAACGGCCGGTTCCCGGCGCCCCGGCCCCGGTGCAGGGGCAGGTCCGGATCGGCCGCCGCCAGGGACACCAGCCGGTTGGGCACCCAGGGCCGGCGGGCCGCGGCCAGGAGGGCCTGGGTGCGCGGGTCCCCCGGGTCCCCGGCGATGACCGCCGCCACCTGCTCCGCGGTCAGGGCCTGGGCCTGGAGCAGGCCGGGGAAGGCCGCGGGTACGCGCTCCAGCAGGGCGCCCGCGGCGCGCAGGATCCCTTCGGCCGCGGCCCGGAAGTTCGGGCGGTCCAGGTGCCCGTCCAGGCGCAGCAGGGCCCGCGCCGCCAGGCTGTTGCCGGCGGGCATGGCCCCGTCCAGGAACGGCTTCTGGCGGAACAGCAGGTCGGTCCCGGAGGCCGGGCTGCCGAAAAAGCCGCCCGGGCCGGGATCCTCGAACCGGGCGCGCATGGCCCCGGCCAGCGCCTCGGCCCAGCGCAGCCAGGCCGGGTCGAACCCGGCCTCGTACAGGTCCACCAGGCCCGCCGCCACCGCCGCGTAGTCCTCCAGGAACCCCGCGGGGCCGGCCTGGCCCCGCCGCCAGCTGCGCAGCAGGCCGCCGCCCGGCGCCATCTCCCGGCGCAGGAAATCCGCCAGTTCCGTGCCCGCCGCCAGGAAGCGCGGGTCGCCCAGGACCTGCCAGCCGCGGGCCAGGGCGGTGAGGGCCAGGCCGTTCCAGGCGGCCAGGACCTTGTCGTCCCGGCCCGGGCGCACCCGGGTGTCCCGGTAGGCCCGCAGCGCCGCCCGGGCCTCGTCCAGACCGGCGGGGTCCTCTGGTGGACGCATGCGTCCACCGGAGTCTAAGGACAGGTCCGCGGGGGCGTCGAACCGGTGCAGCACGCTGGTCCCGTGCTCGAAGTTGCCCGGTTCGCCCACGCCGTAGGCCAGGCAGAACCGGGCTCCGGCCTCCTCCCCCAGCACCCTCCGGATCTCCCCGGGGGTGAACACGTAGAAGCGCCCTTCCTGCCCCTCGCTGTCGGCGTCCTCGCTGGAGTGGAAGCCCCCGGCCGGGTCGCGCAGGTCCCGCAGGAGGTAGTCCAGGGTCTCCCGGGCCACCGTCCGGTAGGCCGGGTTCCCCGTGGCCTGGAAGGCGTCCAGGTAGGTGGCGGCCAGCTGGGCGTTGTCGTACAGCATCTTCTCGAAGTGGGGGACCAGCCAGCGCTCGTCGGTGCTGTAGCGGGCGAACCCTCCGCCCAGGTGGTCGTAGATGCCCCCCGCCGCCATGGCGTCCAGGGTGGTCACGGCCATGGCCCGGTCCGCCTGCGATCCGCAGCGCAGGACCAAGTCCAGCACGGCGGGCTGGGGGAACTTGGGCGCGGGCCCGAACCCGCCCCAGCGGGGGTCGAAGCCCCGGCGCAGGTGCTCCAGGGCCGCCTGGACCAGGCCCGGGCCGGGCGGAGCCGTCCCCGGCGCCAGCTCCGCCTGGCGGGCCAGGGCCTCGGTCAGGGTCTGGGCGTCGCCTTCGATGTCCTTGCGCCGCTCCCGCCAGGCCCGGCCGACCCCCTCCAGGACCTGGGTGAAGCCGGGCAGGCCGTGGCGGGGCGCGGGCGGGAAGTAGGTGCCGCCGTAGAAGGGCTTCAGGTCCGGGGTGAGCCAGACGCTCATGGGCCAGCCGCCCCGGCCGGTGATGGCCTGGACAGCGCCCATGTAGAGTTCGTCCAGGTCCGGGCGCTCCTCCCGGCCCACCTTGACCGGCACGAACTCGGCGTTCAGGATCCGCGCCACGGCCTCGTCCTCGAACGATTCCCGCTCCATCACGTGGCACCAGTGGCAGGCGCTGTAGCCGATGCTCAGGAAGATCGGCCGGTCCTCCCGCCGGGCCTTGGCCAGGGCCTCCGGGCCCCAGGGGTGCCAGTCCACCGGATTGTGGGCGTGCTGCAGGAGGTAGGGGCTGGTGGCGTGGATGAGCCGATTGGCCGGGCGCTCGGACATGGTTGACCTCCCCGGTCAGATTTTGCCACCAGTCTGGCCCAGCGCCGTCCGAGTCGTTCCTTTTCGTTGAGACGGGCGCTCGTTGACGTTAAGATCATGGGTTCATCCCGTCCTGGGATGGCTCCGCTTGCTTACGGATTCCATGTTCGACACCCTCACCGACAAACTCACCCGGGCCATGAAGGCCCTGCGGGGCCAGGCCAAGCTTACCGAGCGCAACATCGAGGAGGCGCTCCGGGAAGTGCGCATGGCGCTGCTGGAGGCCGACGTCCATGTGCAGGTGGCCAAGGTCTTCCTGCAGCGGGTGAAGGAGAAGGCGCTGGGCACGGAGGTCCTGAAGGGCCTCAACCCGGCCCAGCAGTTCATCGACGTGGTCTACCAGGAGCTGACCGCCATCATGGGCGGGGAGGCGCCGGAGCGCCCGCTGGAGCTGGCCTCCAACCCCCCCACGGTGGTGATGATGGTGGGCCTGCAGGGCTCCGGCAAGACCACCACCTGCGCCAAGCTTGGCAAGTATCTGAAGAAGAACGGGCACTTCCCCCTGCTGGTGCCGGCCGACGTGAACCGCCCGGCGGCCATCGACCAGCTGCACGTGGTGGCCCGGGACGCCGGGGTGCCCAGCTTCCGCACCGAGGACCGGGACCCGGTGTCCATCTGCCGGTCCGCCGTACAGGAAGCCGCCCGCAAGGGGTGGGACGTGGTGGTGCTGGACACCGCCGGGCGCCTGCACCTGGACGAGACGCTGATGGAGGAGCTGGTCCGGATCAAGGGCGCGACGGCCCCCACCGAGATCCTGTTCGTGGCGGACGCCATGACCGGGCAGGACGCGGTGCGCTCGGCCGGGGCGTTCCACGACAAGCTGGGCATCACCGGCGTGATCCTCACCAAGGCCGACGGCGACACCCGCGGCGGCGCCGCCTTCAGCATCCGGCACATCACCGGCAGCCCGGTGAAGTTCGTGGGCAACGGCGAGAAGCTGGACGACTTCGAGCGCTTCCACCCGGACCGCATGGCCCAGCGGATCCTGGGGATGGGCGACATCCTGACCCTGGTCGAGCAGGCCAAGGACCAGATCGACGAGAAGGAAGCCGAGGGCATGGCCCGGCGGATGGTGAAGAACCAGTTCACCCTGGAGGACATGCGCTCCCAGATGCAGCAGATCCAGAAGCTGGGCAGCATGCAGAAGATCCTCGGGATGCTCCCCGGCATGGGCCAGATCAAGCAGCAGCTGGACACGGCGGTCACCGACAAGCGGGTCAAGCACCTGGAGGCCATCCTGAACTCCATGACCCCCAGGGAGCGCCAGAACCACAACCTCCTGGACGGCAAGCGCAAGCGCCGGATCGCCGCCGGCAGCGGGCGCCCGGTGCACGAGGTGAATCAGCTCTTGAAGCAGTTCCTGGAAATGAAGAAGATGATGTCCCAGATGAACAACCCGACGTTCCTGAAGCGCATGCAGAACATGCCGAACATGCCGAACATGGGCAACCTTCCCTTCCCCCGCTAACCCGGATCCCCCCCCCCTTCAACACCAAGGAGTCCCCGATGCTTTCCATCCGTCTCGCCAGGAACGGCGCCAAGAAGCGGCCCTTCTACCACATCGTCGTGTCCGAGAACGACCGCATCCCCACCGGCCGGGCCATCGAGATCCTCGGGTTCGTGAACCCCCTAGCCGGTTCCGGCGAATCCGTCCGCATCGACGCCGACAAGGCCAAGGCCTGGATCGCCAAGGGGGCGCAGCCTTCCAAGACCGTGCAGGATCTGTTCAAGAAGAACGCGATCCTGCAGTAGGCATTTCCCCGGGCCCGGCCTGTCTTTGCCAGCGCGCGAATGCGGCCGGGCTCCCCAGGAGTGTGTCCATGGACTTTGAAGCCTTTCTCAGCGATGTCCTGACCCCCATGCTGGACAACCCCACGGCCTTCCGGGTGGAGGTGAAGGCCGAGGGGCGGAAGATGGAGGTGATGATCTACGCCGATCCCAGGGACCGGGGCCGGATCATCGGCAAGAACGGGCGCATGATCTCCTCCCTTCGCACCCTGGTGAAGGCGGCCGGGGAGAAGGCCGGGCTGAACACGGTGAACCTGGAGCTGTTCGACGAGGACGAGGGGGAGCCCCACGCCGGAAAGGCCGCCGCCGGGCACGACCCGGAGGCCTGCTGACATGCTGCTCCTGGGCCACCTGGCCAAGGCCCAAGGGCTCAAGGGCGAATTCCTGCTGAACGGGCTCATGGACGACCCGGAGCGGCTGAGGGATATGCAGGGCTTGGCCCTGGCGCCCCCGGACCTGGACCTGGAAGCCCAGGTCCGGCCGGCGCCCCCGGCCCTGCCGGTGCGGGTGCGCAGCTTCCGCTACCACCAGGACCGGGCCTGCGTGGCCTTCCAGGAACTGCCCGACCGCACCGCCTCGGAGCCGTACCGCGGCTGGGCGGTGTGGACCTCCGACCCCCTCGCCCCCCTCGAAGCGGGGGAGACCTACCGGCACGACTGGACCGGATGCGAGGTGTTCATCGGGGGCGCCAAGGTGGGCGAAGTGCTGCGCCTGGACCCCACCCCCATGGGCTACGACATGGTGGTCATGCGCGACCTGCGCCCCGGGCGCCAGGGCCAGAGGGACATCCCCTTCGTCAAGGCCTGGTTCAAGGTGGACCTGGCGGCGAGGAGGATCGACCTGGATCCCCCGGAGGGGCTGCTGGACCTGGACGCGATTCCCGACTAGGTGACGGTAGGTCTCCAGGGGGGCCGGTCCAGCCCGTGCGCCTCGGGCCGATGCGCAGCCTGGCCAGTTCCTCGTTCAGGACGGTCCTGGGGGCGGACAGGAGCCGTTTCCTGAAGGCTTCGTCTTTCAAGGCGCGGGCGCTGAGGCCGGCTTCGAATTCCCTGCGGGTCAAGGGATTGGCCATGGTGCCGCTCCTTCGTGTCCAGGGTCGAGGGCTGGCCCTTCCCCGGGCGTCGGAGGGACTACCGGTAGCTCCACCCGGGCTGCGCGCGCAGCGGCCGGACCTCGACCACCAGGTTGCGCGCGGCTCCTTTCCGCTCCCGCGGTCCCCCCTCCCGGTGGACGGCCCGGGACCCGGCGTCTTCCGGCCCCGGGCCGGGCCCCGGCCTGGCCGGGCGGGCCGATTCCAGGAGCGCCAGCCGGTACCACTGGTCGGACAGCCCCGCGGGCGACGCCTCTCCCCTGGCCGCCGGGGCGGGGCGCCGCGCCCGTGGGCAGCGCCCCACCGCCGCCGCCAGGGGAATGAACATGCCGGACACCCCAAGCCAGACCACCCACCGGACCCACGCCATCCACGGATTCTCCAGATCCAGGATGCCCCGGGGTCCGGAGAGGTTCCCTCGGCCTACTCGTCCTTCCCGTGCCCGCTGGTGGGGATCTCGAAGCCGGCGGCGCGGTATTCGTTGATCTTGTTGCGCACGGTGCGCAGGGCGATGTCCAGCTTCTGGGAGCAGTGGGTGCGGTTGCCCTCCAGGGCCGAGAGGGTGGACAGGAGCCAGAACCGCTCCAGGTCCGGCAGGCTCAGGCCCAGGGGCAGGGCCACCAGGGTGCCCAGGGGCACCGAGCGCAGGGGCTGGCTGGGGTCTTCCACCACCTGGATCCCGGCGGGCGGTTCCGGCTCCCGGGCGGGCTCGGGGGCCCGGTCCGGCGCCGCCGGCCGGGGCTCGGCGGACCGGGGGGGATCCTCCGGGAGGCCCTCCATCTGGGCCGGGTCGAGGAGCCAGCGCAGGTCCTCGGCGGTGAGCAGGTCGCCGGGGTTGAGCACCACGCAGCGCTGGATTGCGTTCTCCAGTTCCCGGATGTTGCCCGGCCAGGGGTGGCGGGCCAGGGCGGCCAGGAAGCTGGGGCACAGCCTGGGGGTGCCGCGGTCGTTGTCCCTCGCGTAGCGCTCGGCGAAGTGCGCGGCCAGCAACACCAGGTCCTGGGTGCGCTCGCGCAGGGGCGGCAGGCGCAGGGGGATCACGTTCAGGCGGTAGTACAGGTCCTCCCGGAACCGCCCCTCCTTCACCTCGGTAACCAGGTCGCGGTTGGTGAGGGCGATGATGCGCACGTCCACGGCGATGGGACGGCTCCCGCCCAGACGGTCCACGGTGCGCTCCTGGATGGCCCGCAGCAGCTTGCCCTGGAGCCCCAGGGGCAGCTCGCCGATCTCGTCCAGCACCAGGGTCCCGCCGTCGGCCTGTTCGAACCGTCCCGGCTTGGCGCTGGTGGCCCCGGTGAAGGCGCCCTTCTCGAACCCGAACAGCTCCGATTCCAATAGGGTCTCGGGAATGGCGGCGCAGTTGATGGCCACGAAGGCGCCCTTGCGCCTCGGGCTGGCCGCATGGATGAGCTTGGCCAGCAGTTCCTTGCCAGTGCCGCTCTCGGCCTGGATGAGGATGGTCGCCCGGCTGTCGGCGGCGCGCCGGGCCAGGGCCAGGGTCTCGGCCAGGGCCGGGTCCTGGGTGAGGATCACCGGCGCCTCCCCGGGCTCCTCAGCCTTGAGCCGGTCGTCGCTGCGGATGGCCTTGCGCACCGCCTGGACCAGCTCGTCCGGCCCGAAGGGCTTGGACAGGTAGTCGAAGGCGCCCAGGCGCATGGCCTCCCGGGCGGTGTCCAGGCTGCCGAATGCGGTCACCAGGAGGACCGGGAGGCCGGTGTCCAGGGCCTTGAGCCGGGCGGTGAGCTGCAGGCCGTCCATGCCGGTCATGCGCAGGTCGGTCACCACCGCGTCGAAGGCCCCGGGCCGGGTCATGCGCAGGGCGTCCTCGCCGCTCCGGGCCTGCTCGGTCACGAAGCCCGCGCGCTTCAGGCTCAGGGCCATGCCCTCCCGCATCCCGGGATCATCGTCCACTACCAGCACCCTCAGGGGATTCGCCATCGCCACGTCCGTCCCTCAGTCCTAGCTTATCGGCTGGAAGCCGGCAGGCTGGAATTCGGGCGTTTGTTCAGGCGTTTGGGGCCCGGGTGGCTGGGCAACTCCCCCCGCACCGGGTCCCCGTGCCGGGCGATGAGCAGGTACAGTTGGCGCCGGCTCACCCCGAGCCGTCCGGCCGCCTCCACCCGGTTGCCGTAGCTGCGCCTCAGGGCCCGGTGGAGCAGCACCCGTTCCAGCACATGGAGGTTGGCCGCCAAGTCCTCGGTCTCCAGGGGCAGGTCCACGCCCAGGGACGGCCCGGGCTCGGGCAGCTGGCCCAGGATCTTCCACCGCACCAGGCGGTTGTGCAGGCCCCGCAGGTCGCCGGGGCAGGGCAGGGCGCCCAGGGCTTCGGGCAGGGGCCCCGGGATCCCCTCCGCGGCCGCCATGGCCGCCAGGCAGGGGCCCACCCCTTCCGGTTCTTCGTCCAGGGCCTGGAGCCGGAAGGCCAGGCAGCGGCAGGCCGCCCCGGCCACGGCCGGATCCTCGGGACCCCGGTGGGCGCCCAGCACCCCCCGGGGGTGGCCGGCGATCCAGGCGTCCAGGGCGTCCGGGTCCAGGCGGTCCGCGTCGTCCAGCAACCCGCCGTTCCTCCGTGCGGCCATCCAGGAGGCCGCCGTGCTGACCCCGGTTCCCGGCGCCCCGTAGACCCACAGGGGGCCCGGGTGGTCCAGCACGGCCTCCAGGGACCCGCGCCAGCGGGCCGAGCCGGGAAGGATATCCAGGGGGATCATGGGGCCATTATCCCACGGCCTCCCGTCCGGTAGTTCCATCTACACTGATACCAGGAGGTTGTATGACCCCGACCCTCGCCGACATCCGCCAGGCGGCCGAACGGATCCGCCCGTACGCCCACCGGACCCCGGTGGTCACCTGCACCAGCCTGGACCGCCAGCTGGGCGCCCGGGTCTTCCTCAAGTGCGAGAACCTGCAGCGGGTGGGCGCCTTCAAGTTCCGGGGCGCCTGCAACGCGGTGTTCTCCCTGGATGAGGCCGAGACCGCCCGGGGGGTGGTCACCCACTCGTCCGGCAACCACGCCCAGGCCCTGGCCTTGGCCGCCAGCCTGCGCGGCATCCCGGCCCGCATCGTCATGCCCAGCAACGCCCCGACGGTGAAGAAGGCCGGGGTGGCCGGCTACGGCGGCCAGATCACCTTCTGCGAACCGACCCTGGAGGCCCGGGAGTCCACCCAGGCGGAGGTGGTGCGCGCCACCGGCGCCACCGTGGTGCACCCCTACAACGATCTCCGGGTCATCGCCGGCCAGGGCACGGCGGCGCTGGAGCTTCTGGAGGAGGTGCCGGACCTGGACGTGATCCTGACCCCGGTGGGCGGCGGCGGGCTGCTCTGCGGCACCGCCATCGCCGCCCAGGGCGTGAAGCCGGGCATCCGGATCATCGCCGGCGAGCCGGAGGGCGCCGACGACGCCTTCCGGTCCCTGGCGGCCGGGCGCATCCTCCCCTCGGTGAACCCCAGGACCCTCGCCGACGGGCTGCTGACCTCCCTGGGCGACCTGACCTTCCCCATCATCCGGGACCGGGTGGAGCGCATCGTCACCGTGAGCGAAGCCGGCATCGTGGCCGCCATGCGCTTCGTGTGGGAGCGGGCCAAGCTGATCATCGAGCCCAGCTCGGCGGTGCCGGTGGCCGTCCTGTGGGAGAAGAAGATCGACCTCTCCGGGCTGCGGGTGGGAATCATCCTCACCGGCGGCAACGTGGACCTGGACCGGCTGCCGTTCTGAAACGGCCCGGAACCACTCATACCCGGATGATGAATTAACTAGGGGGAGCCTTCGAACTTTCAACCCCCTGCCTGCATGAGGAAGGTGGCGCGCCGAAACTTCCACGTTCACCTTCTTACGGAGACCTCTATGAGTCACCCAGGCATCACTCACCGTCTGCTCCTGGCCGGGAGCCTCGCCTCGTCCCTCGCGTTCGCCGCCCAGCCCCTGGAGAACGCCTACCTGGGCGGGTTGTTCCAGCGTGCCGAGAACGACCCCAAGGAGCATCCCCTGCCGCCGGTGCAGAAGCTGGAGCTGCTGGAGAACCAGCACACCTTCAGGATCGGCGACCTGCGCACCGGGAAGCCGTTCGCCATGCCGGCGGTGTCCACCTACCCGGTGGGCGCGACGCCGCAGTACTGCGACCTGGCCAAGGACTTCCCCGACGACGGCAGGACCTTCGCGGCGCCGGTGGACCTCACCGGCTGCGGCCTGTCGGACCTGGTCTACGCCCGCCAGGGCTGGGACGGCTGGAAGGTGCTCAGCAACGGCGCCCGGCTGCCCAAGCCCTACCAGGGGTTCGTGGCCGGGCTGTTCGAGCCGGGCAAGGAGGCCGCGACGGTCCAGGCGATCCCGGCCAGCACCTCTGACCTGCAGGTGGACCACGACCTGCTGGCGGCGGTGGGCGATTTCCTGGGCACGGGCAGCGAACAGCTGGCCTACACCCGCCCGGGCTGGACCCAGATCTGGGTTGTGGGCGCCAACGGGGTCGTGCAGATGGCGGCGGACCTGGGCGGGATCGAGGCCAACGGCCCGGGGGCCCGGGTGCACTGGCTGTTCCCCTTCGAGAGCACCGGCGCCAAGCACACTCGGCTCGCCTACTACCGGATGGGCCGCAAGGAGCTGGTCACCTTCGCCCCCAAGGGCATGGCCTTCAAGCGTGGCCAGGAGCCGCTGAGCAGGAAGGGCTGGGCCCGGCTGTGCCAGAACGTCCTGGACTGGCCCAAGGACCCGCCCGGCATGATGGAGAAGGTCGAGCAGAAGGCCGGGGAGGTCAAGGAAGCCTTCGGCCAGCTCGTCTCGGCCTCGGGCCAGTAGCGCCCGGCGGTTCCGCGCCGGCGGCGGGCATGCCCCGCCGCCGGCGGCGCCGTTCACGCGTCCTGCACCGACACGCACCGGCCCCGGTCCCTGGTGTCCTTGCCCAGCCAGCCCCGTTCGAGCACCAGCAGGACCGAGGTGAGCATGGCCACCGTGCCGAAGATCAGCCACATGGGCTCGGTGTTGAGGGAGCCCCGGGCCGGGTCCGGGCACCAGCGGGCCAGGGCCGCGCCGGAATAGACCGGGACGAACATCTTGGTGAGGAACCACGGGAACTGGGCCACGCCCATGTAGGCGCCGGTGCGCCCCTCGGGGGCGATCTCGGCGGCGTACTGCAGGAACCGCGGCTGCCAGATGGCCTCCCCCACGGTCATGAGGATGATGAACCCGAACAGGCCCGGCACGGTGGGCCCCAGGGCCAGGAGGAAGGTGGGCGCGGCCATGACCGCGGTGCCCACGATCATCATGGGATACACCCGGGTCCCGGTGGTGAAGGCCGCGACCACCGGGCAGAGCAGGAAGATCAGCAGGGCGTTCAGGCTGGCGGCGGTCTCGAACCGGGCGCCCACCCAGGAGCCGGCGAAGGCCCGGTTGACGTACTGGGGCAGCACCAGCCAGTTGTAGGCGAACAGGGTCTGGACCGGCACCAGGGTGAAGATGAAGCAGGCGAATTTCAGGTTGGCCAGGGGGTGGTTGCGCAGCCAGCGGGCCAGGCCGTCCAGGCCGAAGCGCCGCGCCGGGGCCTCGGCTTGGCCGGCCGGTGCCGCGGGGGCCGCGCCCTGGCCGCGGAGCAGGACGGCGCAGACCAGGAGGGAAGCCGCGGTGGCGGCTGCGTAGAAGGCGTAGGCGCCCTGGATCCCCGTCCGCTGGCGGATGGGCGCCATGAACGTGGGCAGCCAGGCGCCCAGGTTCATGAGGCCGTAGAGCATGGCGAAGCCCATGTTGGCGCTGGCCGGGGTGGTGTGCATGCGCACCGCGGCGTATCCGGCCGGCTGGAACATGCCGTAGCCCAGGACCACCAGGAGGATGCCGGCCAGGGCCGCGCCGGTGAACGGGGAGGCCACGGTTCCGGAAGCCAGCCCCAGGCGGGGCGCCAGGGCCAGGATGGCGCGCCCCAGGAGCATCAGGGAGAGGGACAGGAGGAGGGTCCGGCGCAGGCCCCAGCGGTCGGCGCTGCCCCCGAAGAAGAGCATGCTGAGGGTGATGCCCGAGGTGAGGCTGCCCACCATCCAGCCCGCGTGCTGGTCGCTGAGGCCGCCGTATTCGTTGAAGTACATGGCCAGGTAGATGAGCATCCCGAAATAGACGAAGCCTTCCAGCAGGGCGCTGAGGTACACCGCCCACAGCGCCCGCGGGGCGCCGAACAGTTCGCGGAAGGGCCGGACGAGGCCGTCCAGGGGCGAGGGCGGGGGCGATGCCGGGCGTGAGGGCGCCTGGGGAGCGGTTCCGGTCATGGTGGGACCTCCGAAAGGATTCAGGGATAGGTGGCAAAAAACGACGGGGGCCGAATGGGCTGAATGTTGAAAAATACAATAAAATGATTTGGCCGGGCAGCCAAGAAAAAACCGGCCGGAAGTCAAGGACCGGTCGCCGATCTCCGACCGCAGTACCATCACTTCGGGAGGAGTCCATGAAACTGGTGACCTTCATCGACCAGGCCCGTTCCGGCGGCGGAGAGCGCATCGGCGCGGTCCTGGCCGACGGCCGGATCCTCGACTTCCAGGCCCAGGATCCGCGCCTGGCGGTGGACATGCTCACCCTGATCCGGGACCAGGACGAGCTCATGCCCCGGGCCTGGGCCCTGGCGGCCGACCCCGGCCGGAGCCTGCTGGACCCCGGCGCGGTCACCCTGCTGGCGCCGGTGCCCCGCCCGCCGGCCATGCGCGACGGCTACGCTTTCCGCCAGCACGTGGCCACCGCCCGGCGCAACCGCGGGCTGGACATGGTGCCGGAGTTCGACCTGTTCCCGGTGACCTACTTCACCAACCACCAGGCGGTGGTGGGACCCGGCCCGGTGGAGGTGCTGGAGCACCACCTGCGCCGCCTGGACTACGAGCTGGAGGTGGCGGCGGTGGTGGGCCGGCCCCTGCGCAACTGCACCCTGGAGGAAGCCGACGAGGCCGTCTTCGGCTTCACCATCATGAACGACTGGAGCGCCCGCGCCCTCCAGGCCGAGGAGATGAAGCTCTCCCTGGGGCCCTGCAAAGGCAAGGACTTCGCCACCAGCCTGGGGCCCTGGCTGGTCACCCGGGACGAGTTGCCCCTGGAGCCCTCCCCCGAGGGGCGGGTGCTGCGGGCGCGCATGACCTGCGCGGTGAACGGCCGCCTGCTCAGCGACGGCAACGCCGGCACCATGAACTGGACCTTCGCCCAGATCCTGCAGCGGTGCGCGTACGGAGCGCAGGTGGTCCCGGGGGAGGTGGTGGGCAGCGGCACCGTGGGCACCGGCTGCCTGCTGGAGCTCAACGGGTCCAAGGTGACCGACGAACTCTGGCTGCGGGAGGGGGACGAGGTGGTCATGGAAGTGGAGGGCCTGGGCCGGCTGGTGAACACCGTGGTGCGGGGCGCGGGCATCCCGCTGCCGGAGACCCTGGTGGCCCGGGGGCCGCGGCCGTCCAATCCTGGAGCCACTTGATGTGGCTCCAGGTGTTGGCATCGTCGTGCATAGGGCCCCGCAGGGGACCTAAGTGCGCGGCCGTCCGTTACCATTAAACGAACTGGCCACGCTGCGCTGGCCGCTTTCAGCGGAGGAACCATGGCGTTCAGGACCCTTTTCCCGGAGCAATTGGACCCGGTCCAGACCGGGGCCCTGCTCACCGGCGGGGTGGGCCCCCGGCCCATCGCCCTGGCCAGCACCATCTCCCCCGGCGGGGTCCGCAACCTGGCCCCGTTCAGCTTCTTCAACGCCTTCGGCTCCAATCCGCCCATGGTGGCCTTCGCGCCCAACCGGCGGGCCCGGGACGGGTCCGTGAAGCACACCTACCTCAACGCGGTGGCCACCCGGGAGTTCGTCATCGCCGCGGTGAGCCACGCCATGGTCGAGCAGATCAACATCGCCAGCGCCGAGTACCCCGAGGCGGTGGACGAGTTCATCAAGGCCGGGCTCACCCCCCGGCCGGCCCTGCGGGTGAAGCCCGACCTGGTGGCGGAGTCGCCGTTCCAGATGGAATGCCGCCTGTTCCAGGTGGTGGAGCTGGGCAGCGGCCCGGGCTCCGGCCTGATGCTGGTGGGCGAAGTGGTGGCCTTCCACGCCCGGGAGGACTGCTGGGTGGACGGCGCCCTGCATCCGGACCGGCTGGACCTGGTGGGCCGCAACGGCGGATCCTTCTACACCCGGGCCCACGGCCCGGCCCTGTTCGAACTGCCCAAGCCCGTGGGCAACCCCATCGGCTTCGACAGCCTGCCGGAGCCACTGAAGAGGAGCGCCATCCTCACCGGCAACGACCTGGGCAAGCTGGCCAACTGCCTCGAGCGCCCGGACTTGGCAAGGCCCCGTCACCGGGAGGGCGACCCCCGGTACGTGGAGGGCCTGGAGCGGGGCATCCGGCACGCCCTGGGCCAGGGCGACCTGGACGAAGCGTGGCGGCTGGCGGGGGTGCGGTTGGCGATGCCAACACTTGGAGCCACTTGATGTGGCTCCAAGTGTTGGCATCGTCGTGCTTAGGGCTCCGAAGGGGCACTAAGCACGCTCTGATTTGGGCGTCCGTGCCCCGACCCGGCTGTGTCTGCGGCCGGAGCCGTCGGCAGATAAAGCCGGGTCGGAACCCCTAGGGCTTGCCCTGCTTCAGCTGGGCGATGAACTGCTGGGCCTGGACGGCCTGGGGGCTGGCGGGGTTGATCTGGATCACCTTGGTCCAGGCCTTGATGGCGTCGTCGTTGCGCTTGAGGTCCTGGGCGTATACGATGCCCAGGTTGTAGTAGCTCTGGATGTGCGTGGGATCCAGCTTGGCGGCCTGCCGGAAGTTGGCCACGGCCTTGTCGAACTGCTGCAGCTGGCGGTACATCACGCCCTGGTCGGTGAGAACGTTGGGGTTTTTCGGGTCCAGGGCCAGGGCCTTGGCGTACGCGTCCACCGCGTTCTGGGCCTGCTGCAGGTCGAAGTAGTCGTTGCCCAGGGCGATCCAGGCCTCCTTGTTGCTCGGATCGGCTTCCACCACCTTCCGGTTGGCGGCGATCCGGTTCTGGAGCTCGAGGGGGTTGGGCCCGGGGGGCATGGCCGGGGCGGGCGCGGAGGCCTGGGCCGCTGCCGCCACCGCCGGAGCCTCGTCGTTGGAACGGCTGGCCCCGACGAAGTACCCGGCCAGGAAGCCGGCGAAGACGCCGATGGCGAGACCAGAAATGAGATTGCGGTTCAAGAGGACACCTCCGGGCCCGGGCGCGTCCCCCGGGAAGGGCATTCTCCCATGCTCACGGCATGAGCCGGGTCACAGCGGCCCAGGAGCGGCTACTTCCAGCTGGCCCAGTAGTCCGGGTTCTCCACCAGCCCGGCCGCGGGGGTGGCCCGCAGCGGGCGGTAGGCGTCCACCATCACCGCCACCTCGTCAGTGCGTTCCTTGAGGCGGGAGGCGGCGATGGCCTTGGGATGGGGACCGTGGTGGATGCCCTGGGGATGCCAGGTGACCATCCCGGGTCCGATCCCCTCCCGGCTGAAGAAGTGGCCGGCGGAATAGAACAGCACCTCGTCGAAATCGATGTTGGAGTGGTAGAAGGGCACCCGCATGGCCCCGGGATCCTCCTCCAAGGGGCGGGGCAGGAAGGAGCAGATGACCATGTTCCGGCCCAGGAAGGTGCTGTGGGCGCTGGGCGGGAGGTGGTAGCGGGGGCTCACCACCGGGCGGATGTCCTTGACGTTGATCCGCCACACCGTGAGGTCGCCCTTCCAGCCCACCACGTCGTTGGGGTTGTAGGGGTAGTAGACCCGGGTGATCTCGTTGCGGCGCTTGATGTGCACCGCCCACTCCCGCCCGTCCGGGTCCGGCTCCAGCTCCAGCTCGGGGGTGTCGACCATGGCCGGGTCGAACAGGGCGTTGGGCCCCAGCTGGTTCCGGTCCGGGATGGTGACCTCCCCGGCGCTCTCGATGAGCAGGTAGGCCTGGGGCCCGGGCGCCGGCAGGAACCGGTAGGTGGTCCCCCGGGGAATCACCAGGTAGTCGCCCACCGCGTAGTCCAGGACCCCGAAGGTGCATTCCAGCCGGCCGCCCCCGGCATGAATGAAATACACATCATCCCCGTCCGCGTTGCGGTAGAAGAAATCCATGGCGGCGGGGACCACCCAGTGCAGGGCCACGTCGTCGTTGTGCAGGATGCAGACCGGGCGGAAGGCCGGCTCCTGGCAGCCGAACCAGGATTCGGACAGGTCCTGGCCCGGGGCCAGGCGGTTCAGGTCGAAGCTGTGCGGGCGCAGCGGGCCTTCGATCCGGGTCCAGGAGGTGACCGGGTGGCGCCGGTACAGGTGGGTGGTGCGGCCGTAGAAGCCCTGGCGGGCGAATTCCTCCTCGAACGTCCCGGCGGGCAGGTCGGCGTGGGCCTGGCGGGTGATGGAACCCTTCCGGAGGGGGAACAGGTTGGTTTCATTGGTCAGCCGCATGGGATCACCCGGAGCAGATGTTGCTTAAGTGTAGCTCGGAAAAAAAAGAAATCCGCGACCCGGTCTCAGGGTGCCATGGATCTGTTATCCTCCCCGTCTGCATGCAGCCTTTGCACGGAGGCGAATGAATGCCCAAGCCGACATTTTCCCAGGGCCAGCCTGAGCCGGGGGAGGCCAAGGCCAACCCCATGGGGGTGGTGCGCATCGACCACTTCCAGATGACCGGCACCATCGACCGCCTGGAGCCCCTCTACCGGCGCCTGGGCTTCGCCCGGGTGGCTTCGGGCCGGATGCCCTGGGGCCGGCACCTGCACCTGCGCCAGAACCGCATGGACGTGCTCATCTACCAAGCGGACGACACCCACCCGGCCGGGCGCTACGCCCAGGCCCACGGCGAAGGGGTGTGCGCCATCAACTTCCAGGTGCAGGACCTGGACGCCGCCCTGGCCCACGCCCGCAAGGCCGGGGCCAAGGTGATGCTGCAGCCGGAGAGCCACCGCCTGGGCAAGGGCACCGTGAAGTTCGCGGCCATCAAGGGGGTGGGCGACGTGCTGAACTACCTGGTGGAGCGCAAGGGGGAGCCCTCGGCGTTCTGGCCGGACCTGCAGCCCGACCCGGGCCTGCCCCTGTGCGAGCCGGGCCTGGTGCGGGCCGACCACCTCACCAACAACGTCGGCGCCGGCCAGATGGATCCCCTGGTGGCGTTCTACGAACGGGTGTACGGCTTCACCGTCACCCGCACCTTCAACATCCACGGCCACCTGGGCACCGGCCTGCGCTCCAAGGTGGTGCAGAGCGCCAACAACCGGGTCATCATCCCCATCAACGAGCCCATCGACCCCAAGAGCCAGATCCAGGAGTTCGTGAACCGCCACCAGGGCAACGGCGTCCAGCACATCGCCATGTCCACCAACGACATCCGCCAGGCGATCCGGGTGCTCTCGGCCCAGGAGATCAACTTCCTCAAGGTGCCGGACACCTACTACGAGTTGCTGCCCGGGCGCATCGAGCGGGGCGGGTACAAGGTCACCGAGGACCTGGTGGAGCTGAAGGAACTGGGCGTCCAGGTGGACGGCGACCAGACCGGCTACCTGCTGCAGATCTTCAGCGAGGACCAGATCGGGCCGCTGTTCTTCGAGATCATCCAGCGCCGGGGCAACATGGGATTCGGGGAGGGGAACTTCCAGGCGCTGTACGACTCCATCGAACTGGACCAGCAGCGGCGGGGGGTGCTGTAGGCGATGCCTCCCGGTTCCTCCGGGTCCCGAGCCGGCGCCCTGTCCGCCGATGTCAGCTCGCTGCGCGAGCTGACATCGGCGCATGACCAGTAGCCTGGTGCCAGCGTTTCAGGGTTTGATGGCGGCGGCCACCATCTCGCGGGTGCCGCCCAGTTTCAGGAAGGAGAGCAGGAGCAGGTCCACGGTGACCGAGCGGTCCCCGGCCTCCATCTTGGCGACCCGGGACTGGCTGGAATGGAGCCGCTTGGCGGCCTCCGTCTGGGACAGGCGCTGCTCCAGCCGGCGCTGCCTCAGGGCCGCGGCCAGGGCGGCCTTCACTTCGACATAGTCCGCTTCCGCGTCGGTCATGCCGAGGAATCCCTTCGGGCTGCCGACGGCCCAGCCGGCGGCTTCCAGCTTTTCTTGTTTCTTCTTCTCCATTTCATCATCCTACTTGGTCAGGCGGAGCTAGTGGGCGAGCCTTCTCTTTCCAATTTGACATGAAGTCAAGGCCTTACCCGGCCAAACCCACGTCGAGGACCGGATGGCCCCGCCTTCGAGATGCCCTTGCCCTACCGTGCGATCAGCTCCGGTATCCCCGCCAGCTCCACCACCCGCTCCACCGCGCCCAGCTTGATGGCCTCCTTGGGCATGCCGAACACCACGCAGGACTCCTCGTCCTGGGCGAGGGTCCTGGCCCCGGCCTGGCGCATCTCCAGCAGGCCGCGGGCGCCGTCGTCGCCCATGCCGGTCATGATCACCCCCACGGCGTTGCGCCCGGCGTACTTGGCGCAGGAGCGGAACAGCACGTCCACCGAGGGGCAGTGGCGGTTCACGGGGGGCGCGGCCACCACCTCGGCCACGTACTGGGCGCCGCTGCGCTTCACCACCAGGTGCTGGCCCCCGGGGGCGATCAGGGCCCGGCCGGGGAGCACCCGGTCACCGGTGGCGGCCTCCTTCACTTCGATGGCGCAGAGGCGGTCCAGGCGCTGGGCGAAGGCGGCGGTGAACTTCTCGGGCATGTGCTGGACCACCACCAGGCCCGGGCAGGTGCGGGGCAGGGAGGACAGGACGAATTCCAGCGCCTGGGTGCCGCCGGTGGAGGTGCCGATGGCGGTGAACCGGTCGGTGGTCACCGCCATGGCCTCGAGGCCCGGGGCCAGGACGGCGTCGGCGCTGAGCCTGGCGGGGGGGCGCGGCAGGGCGGCCTGGGGCGGGACCTTCTCGGCATCCCCTCCGGGGATGCGCGAGACATGCTGATTTTTGGCGACGCGCGCCCCGGCCGCGGCCCGCACCGCCGCCACCAGGTCGGCGGAGGCGTCGGTGAGGAAGCTCTTCACCCCCAGGCTGGGCTTGGTGAAGATGGCGAAGGCGCCGGCCGCCAGGGCCTGCATGGTGGTCTCGGCGCCCTGCTCGGTGAGGGAGGAGCAGATGATCACCGGGGTGGGCCGCTCGGCCATGATCTTGCGCAGGAAGGTGATGCCGTCCATGCGCGGCATCTCCACGTCCAGCAGGATCACGTCGGGCCATTCCTTCTTCATCTTCTCCATGGCGAACAGGGGGTCGATGGCGTGGGCCACGATCCGGATCTCCGGGTCCTGGCCCAGCACCTGGGCCATCACCTGGCGCACCACCGCCGAGTCGTCGACGATCAGCACCTTGATCTCCCGGGACGGACTCATCGGAGCGGATCCCTTTCCGGGGCCTGGCTCCTGGCCCGGCCCTGACCCTGGCGCACCCACACCTCCCCGCTCCAGAGGTCGAACACCACCGTGCGGTTGGTCCCGCCCGCCAGGTCGTAGTTCAGGATGTTGAAGCCGTGCCGGGTCAGCGCCGCCAGGCCCACCTGGATGTTCTTGGTGCCGATGTTGAGGCTCTCCCCCAGGGACAGGCCCGGGAACATGTTGCTGCCCCCGAACATCTTCACCTGGAACGCGGATGGCGGCAGCCCCAGGTCGGCGAACCGGGCGGTGATGATGGCGATGACGTCCTCGGCGTACTTCCCCCCGGGCGGCTCGTCCTGGGAGGGGGCCCGGGCCGGGAGCAGGTAGTGGCACATGGCGCCGATCCGCAGCCCCGGGTGCCAGAACGTCACCGCGACGCAGGAGCCCAGGATGGTGCGGAAGCGGGTCTGCTCGTTGCCGAAGGCGTAGTCCCCGGGGTTGAGGAAGACCTCCTGGATGTCCGGATCAGGTGACATGGTACACCGTGGGCCGCACCTGCCGGACCTTGTCGGAGACGCCCATCAGGTTCTCCGCGTGGCCGACGATCAGCAGCCCGTGGCGGTGCAGGCGGGGCAGCACCGCCTCCACCACCTTGCGCTTCTGGTCGTTCTGGAAGTAGATCAGGATGTTGCGCAGGAAGATGACGTCGAACTTGCCCAGGTCGGGGATGGGCTCGTTCAGGTTCACCTGGGTGAAGTGGACCCGCTCCCGGAGCTGCTTGCCGATCAGCATCGTCCCCTCCTGGCCGCCCTGCCCCTTGAGGCAGAACCGGAACAGGTAGTCCTTGGGGATCCCGCCGTTGCGCTCCAGGGGGTAGAGCCCGGTTCGGGCCCGCTCCAGCACCCGGGTGCTGATGTCGCTGCCCACCACCTCCCACTTGGCGCCGCCCAGGATGTCCGCCAGCACCATGGCGATGCTGTAGGCCTCCTCCCCCGAGGACGAGGCCGCGCTCCAGACCCGGAAGGGCATGGGCACCGGGCGCAGCCCGGCCAGGAAGTCCTTGAGGATCTGGAAGTGCTCCGGCTCCCGGAAGAAGAAGGTCTCGTTGGTGGTCAGGTGGTTGATGGCCAGCTGCAGCTCCTCCGCCTCCAGGGGATGGCGGATGATCTTGTAGTACTCGGCGAAGGTCCGGGCCTTGCGGGCGCGCAGCCGGGAGGAGAGCCGGGCCACCAGGAGGGTCTTCTTGAATTCGGAGAGGTGGATGCCGGTGATCCCGCGCAGCAGCGCCTGGAATTGGGCGAATTCCGCATCGGTGATGGCTAGGTTGACGGCGTCTGGGGTGGGTTCCACGGATGACTACCTGTGGCTTGAGTATGTCATGGCCGCGCCCCCGATCAGAACGTGGTGAACTGGCCCTCCTTCAAGGAGGGGTTTTTTCCCAAAGGGAACTTCCTGCCGGCGGGAACGGGGGCTCCGGGTCCGGCCTGGGACGGTTTCCGGGCGGTCCGCTGACGGGCCTTCTCGTCCAGGGTGAAGAACTCCATCAACGACTGGAGCTCCAGCGCCTGGGCGTTGACCTCCTCGGAGGTGGAGGCGAGCTCCTCGGCGGAGGCGGCGTTCTGCTGCACCGCCTGGCTGATCTGGTTGATGGCGCCGTTGATCTGGGCCACCCCGGAATTCTGCTCGGTCGAGGCGGCAGCGATCTCCTGGACCAGGTCGGCGGTCTTCTGGATGGAGGGGACGATGGCGCCCAGCAGGGCCCCGGCCTTCCCCGCCAGGTCCACGCTGCCGGTGGCGAGCTTGCTGATCTCCTCGGCGGCTACCTGGCTGCGCTCGGCCAGCTTGCGCACCTCGGCGGCCACCACCGCGAATCCCTTGCCGTGCTCCCCCGCCCGGCCCGCCTCGATGGCGGCGTTCAGGGCCAGCAGGTTGGTCTGGTAGGCGATGTCGTCGATGATGGCGATCTTGTGGGCGATCTGCTTCATGGCGGCGACGGTCTCCTGCACGGCCTTGCCGCCCTCCTGGGTCTCCGTTGCGGTGCGGGTGGCGATGTCGCCGGTGACCTTGGCGTTCTCGTTGTTCTGGGAGATGGAGGCGCTCATCTGCTCCATGGAGGCGCTGGTCTCCTCCACGCTGGCGGCCTGCTCCGAGGCGCCCTGGCTCAGCGCCTGGGCGGTGGCGCTGAGCTGCTCGGAAGCGTTCACCAGGTTGGCCGAGGCCTCCCGGGTCTGGGCGATGGTGTCCTTGAGCCGGCCGGCCATGTCGCGGATGGAGGCCATCAGGCTGGTGGTGTCGCCCTGGGCCAGGGGCACCTCCACGGCCAGGTCGCCCCCGGCGATCCGTCCGGCGATGCCCACGGCCTCCCGGGGCTCGCCCCCCAGGATGCCCTTGATGACCTTGGTGACGAGCAGGCCCAGTAGGACGGAAAGGACGAAGCCGCCCGCGATGATGGCCAGGGTCCGGAACCTGACCTGCTCGAACACCGCCAGGCCGTCGCGGTTGCCCTGCTCAGCGCCCTTCCGCCGCTGCTCGGCGACGGTGCCGAGGACCTGCTCCAGGGCGCCGTACCGGGGGCGGGTCTCCCCCACCAGGAACCGGACGGCCTCGACGGTGTGCTTGCCGTCGGCCAGTTCCACCAGTTTCCGGGTGGAGTCCGCGTAGGGGCCCCACTGCTGGTCGAACAGCCGCCACTGCTCCCGTTCCGCCTCGCCCATGGCTCCGGCCCGCTCCCTGCCGGCCCATTCGGCCACCTGGTCCCGGTACTGGGCCATGTGCTCGGCCTGCTCCTTCCGGTAGGCGGGGTCCTCGGCCAGGACGCAGTTGCCCAGGGCCCGCTGGCAGTTGGACAGGGCCAGGCCGGCGCTGGTGGTGTTGATGATGCCCAGGGTGTCCTGCTGGTAGCCGTCCTCCATCATGCGGTGCAGGGTGAACGATCCGCCGACGCCGAAGGCGCCTACCGCCACGGCGATCAGGGCCAGCAGGAGGAAGGCCAGGTTGAGCTGGGGCGCAAGGCGGAGGGATCTGAACCACTTCATGGGGAACTCCGGGAGATGGAAGGGGGTCGACGGGGCATCCGGGGCGAGGGCCCCGGGTCGGAACCGGGTGGATTCGGCTCCAGGGTGAAGGCCAGGATGGGCCGGGTGGCGAGGCGGAGGTTCTGGAGCTGGGTCATGGATGGATTCTTTCCTGCTTCTGGCAATGGCCTTGGGAACAATCCCCGGTCAACCGATCAGGGCGGCCAGCTCCTCCACCGACAGGACGTGGTCGACGTCCAGCAGGATGACGAACCGGTCCCCGACCTTGGCCACCCCGGCGATGAACTCGGTCCGCAGGTCGCTGCCGAAGGCCGGGGCCGGCTCGATCTCGCTGGGGGCGATGGACAGCACCTCGCTGACGTTGTCCACCATCACCCCCAGTTCGGCCGACCCGTCCCCCTGGGTCAGCTCCAGGATCACGATGCAGGTGCGCTGGGCCACCCCGGTGGGCTGGCGGCCGAAGCGCACGCACAGGTCGATGACCGGCACCACCGAGCCGCGCAGGTTGATCACCCCGCGGATGAACACAGGCATGAGGGGCACCTCGGTGATGCCCCCGAACTGGATCACCTCCCGGATGGCGCGGATGTCCATGGCGAAGGTCTCTCCGCCGACCGAGAAGGCGAGGTACTGCTGGCGCTGCTCCACCGGGGTGGAGGCGAGGGCCTGGGTCTGGCGCTTGCTGAACTTGATCAATTCGGCCATGGTCGGCTCCTGGCTGGTTCGGTCAGAAACGGGTGAAGGCCCCTTCCTGGGTTTCGGCCAGGGCCGGGATCCGCTTGCGGGCCGGCGCCTGGCGTTCGGCGGCCAGTTGCACCATCTGGCCCACGTCCAGGATCAGGGCCACCTCGCCGGTGCCCAGGATGGTGGAGCCGCCCAGGCCCCGGGCGCCGCGGAACAGCCTGCCCAGGGGCTTGATGACGGTCTGGAACTCCCCCAGCAGCCGGTCCACCACGATGCCCGCGCGCAGGTCGCCGTGCTGGATCACCACCACCCGCTCCCGGGCCGGGCGGTCGCCGGGGATCCGGAACACCTCCCGCAGGCGCAGGAACGGCATCACCTCGCCCCGCAGGTTGATCAGGTGGTTCTGCTCGGACTCCAGGAACGGCGCCAGGTCCAGGCACTCGATGACCACGTCCAGGGGGACCACGTAGGAGGCGCCCGCCACTTCCACCCTGAAACCGTCGATGATGGCCAGGGTGAGCGGCAGGCGCAGCCTCATGGTGGTGCCCAGGCCCGGCTCGGTCTCCACCTCGATGGTGCCGCGCAGATCCTCGATGTTGCGCCGGACCACGTCCATGCCCACGCCCCGCCCGGACAGGCTGCTCACCGTCTCGGCGGTGGAGAAGCCCGGCTCGAAGATCAGGTTGATGGCCGCCTGGTCGTCCAGCTCTGCGTCCTCCTTGACCAGCCCGCGCTCGATGGCCTTGGCCAGGATCTTGTCCTTGTCCAGGCCGCCGCCGTCGTCGCTCACTTCGATGACGATGCTCCCGGACTCGTGGGAGGCCTGCAGCACCAGGGTGCCGGCGTCCGCCTTGCCCCGGACCCGGCGCACCTCCACCGGCTCGATGCCGTGGTCGATGGAGTTGCGCACGATGTGCATGAGCGGATCGGCCAGCTTCTCCACGATGGTCTTGTCCAGCTCGGTGTCGGCCCCGTGGATCTCCAACTCGATGGCCTTGCCCAGCTCCAGGGACACGTCCCGGACGATCCGCCGGAACCGGCTGAAGGTCTCGCCGATCTGGACCATGCGCAGGCTGAGGGCCTTGTCCCGGATCTCCTCCACCAGCTTGTTCACGACCAGGGTGGCCTCCACCAGGTCGGCGCCCTGGCCGGGGGCGGCCAGGGCCTGGGCACGGGTGTGGGCGGAGGCTCCGGCGATCACCAGCTCGCCCACCAGGTCCACCAGGCGGTCCAGCTTCTCCGCCGAGACCTTGACCACCCTGAGCTCTTGGGTCTGGCGGTGCTGGTACTTCTTCTGCTTTTCCAGGGCCGCGGCCACCACCGGCGCAGGCACGGCGTTCTCCTGGATCACGATGGTGCCCAGCATGCGGCCCTGCACCGAGCCTCCCGCGTAGGACTCCCGCTTCTGCAGCCGGAGCGCGCCGGCCAGCTCGTGCTTGGTCAGGCAGCCCCCGGCGACCAGGAGCTCGCCCAGGAACTGGTCTTCCTCCGGCAGGTCCCGGATCAGCTGGAGGTAGTCCTCCACCTTCGCGTGGGGCGGGATCAGCCGGATCTGGCTGTCCTCCCGGACGAACTCGAACACGTCCTCGAGGGTGGCCCGGTCGGCCTGGGTGTCCAGCTCGATTTCGAGCCCCAGGCGGCATTCCTCGGGGTCGAACGCCTCCCGTTCCGGCAGGTTGCCGAACAGCGAGGTGAGGTGGACGATCTCTCCGAGGGTGCCCAGGTAGCGCACGAAGGACAGCGGGTCCATGCCGTTGCGCAGGACGTCCCGCCCGAACCGGATGGAGATGTGCCAGCAGTCCCGCCCGGGCGCCTCCCCTTCCTCCGCCCGGGGCGCGGGGCCGCCGGGCGCGTGCCTCGGCTCCGGCCCGGCCTTGGCCAGCCCGTTGCCCAGGAAGGGCGCCAGGCGGGCCAGGATCCCCTCGCCCCTGGCCTGGGACGCCTCTGTCTCCGGCAGGTCCGCCTGCAGGTCCGAGATGAGCTGGGCCAGGTGGTCGTGGCACGCCAGCATCAGTTCGACCAGCGGGCCGGTGAACTCCACGGCGCGGCTGCGGGCCCGGTCCAGGACGCTCTCCACGATGTGGGCGAAGCTGACGATGCGGTCCAGCCCGAACAGCCCGGCGGAGCCCTTGATGGTGTGCACCGCCCGGAACATGGCGTTCACCGGCTCGTCCGGATCCCCCTGGCCCTCCAGGGCCAGCAGCGCCTCCTCCATGGAGTCGAGCAGCTCCCTGGCTTCGATGATGTAGGTCTGTCTTGCCTGGTCGAGGTCCATGGCGCTACCCCCGGGAAGCGGTCGGAGCGATGAGGATGGGGTCGCCGAACAGCCCGGCCACCTGGAGCAGGTCGAACACCTCCACCACGGCCGGGCTGTGGGCGTACAGCGCCAGGGCCTTGCCCCGGCGGTGCGCCTCCTGCTTGAGCCAGACCAGGAGTTGGACGCCCGCGGTGTCCAGCTCGGCCACCCGGGACAGGTTGAGCTGCAGCGCCGGCTGCCGGTCCAGGGCGGCGCCCAGCCGGTCCCGGGCCTCGAGCACGGTGTAGATGGTCAGGTCCCCTTCCAGGCTGAAGCTGGGTTCGCCTTCGTGGCTGGATGGTTCGATCTGGAGCATGGCAATCCCCGTGGAATGGACTTCCGCCGCGTTCAGGGCAGGATCATTTTGCCGACCGCGTGCAGGAGCTGTTCGGGCTTGAACGGCTTCACCACCCAGGCCCGGGCGCCGGCGGCCTGGCCTTCCCGCTTCTTGTCCTCCCCGGCTTCGGTGGTGAGCATGATGACCGGGGCGAACTTGTATCCGGGCAGTTCCCGCAGGGCCTTGAGGAACCCGATGCCGTCCAGGTTCGGCATGTTCACGTCGCAGATCATCAGGTGGATCTTCCGGCCGGTGAGCCTGGCCAGGGCGTCGCGGCCGTCGCAGGCCTCCAGGACCTCGTACCCGGCCCCGGCGAGGGCGATGCCCACCACCTGCCGCAGGCTCACCGAGTCGTCGATGATCATGATGGTCTTGGCCATGGCGCCTCTCAGAAGAAAGTCACTTCGGATTCCTGGGGCAGCGCAGCCTTGCCCCCCCGGTGGATGGCCTGCTGCTCCAGGGTGGTGTAGGAGGCCGCCAGTTCCGTCAGCCAGCGCTCCACTTCCAGCGCCGACGGGTGGCCGCACAGGCGGGACAGGAACTTCTCCATGTCGGCCACGACGCTCTGCAGGATCTGGCCGATCCGGTCCTGGTACTGGAACTGCACCAGGGAGTCCGAGACCTCCTCCTGCACCCGCCCGTTCACCGCCACCATGCGGTCGCTATAGGCCGCCAGGGCCTGGGCCGCCGCGCCGAACCGGGCGATCACCTCCCGGACGGTCCGCTCCGAGGCCTGGACGGCGGCGGCCTCCTGGTCGTGGAAGGCCTGGGTGGCCTCCAGGGTCTCCTGCAGCACCCGGTTCACCGTCTCGATCCGCTGGGTGATCTGGTTCCCGGTGGCGCCGGAGCGTTCGGAGAGCTTGCGCACTTCCTCCGCCACCACCGCGAAGCCCTTGCCCAGCTCCCGGGCATGGGCGGCCTCGATGGCGGCGTTGAGGGCCAGGAGGTTGGTCTGGGCGGCGATGGCCGCCACTTCCTCGGACATGCTGGTGAGTTCCCCGGTGAACCCCGCCAGCTGGGCGATCTTCTCCAGGTGCTCCCGGCGGGTCTGCTGGCCCGCGGCCAGGGCGGCCACGATGCCGCCCAGGGACTGCTCCCCGTCCTGGATGGTCTGGCGCAGCGCCCCGGCGGTCTCCAGGCTGCCAGCGCCGGAAGCCTCCCTCAGGTTCTGCTGGATGGCCGAGAACCGGCGGGTGAGGCCGGCGATGGCCTGCTCGCTCTCCATCCGGGCATTGGCCGTCTGGCCCGCCCACAGGGGCACCACCGCCTGGGCCAGCCGCTCCAGGTGAGGCTCGGCGGCGCCGGGCCCGGCCGGGGGCGGGGCGGCCCCGGCGCCCGGGGCCGGGGTGGCCGGTGCCGCACGCCGGGGCCACAGGGCCACGCCCAGGACGGCCAGGGCGAACGGCATTCCCCACAGGAATCCGCCCAGGGAACCCCCCGCTGCCACCCAGGGCCCCGCCCAGGCAAGGCCTGCCAGGGCCAGGGACCGAGGGGTCGGACGGAAAGTTTTAAATAAATAATTTAACATATTCAATAAAGGATGACGAATGGACGGCGGAGGGCTCTTGTCTGCGGCCAAAGGACCGGGCGCGGATGCCCGAGTCAATGAGTCGATATCAGGAACTTTACGGCAATTTCGTGGAGAAACTGAATTTTTGCTGCCTTCAAGATTCTAATCGATTGCAGGATTCAAATATAAAAAATTCTCATAAAATGTTCGATAACCAGAGAGGCCTCTTCGTCTTTTCCACGGGCCTGGAAAGTCGGATTTCTTGGCCTGTTCCAGCCCGGCCCGCGCGGCCTGGATCCACCGGGCTCCCCGGGCCCGCCCAGGCTGTCCCGCCCGATGCTAAGCTTCGACCATGCTTGAACCGGCCGCTTACGAACGGGACCCCTATTTGACCCAGCTGGATACCGAGGTGCTGCGGGTGGGGGAGGAGCGCGGGCGGCCCTTCGCGGTGCTGGCCGACACCATCCTGTTCCCCGAAGGGGGTGGACAGCCGGCCGACCATGGGTTCCTGGGCCAGGCGGCGGTGCTGGACGTACAGAAGCGGGACGGGGAAGTGCGCCACTACCTGACCGCGCCGGCGGCGCCGGGTCCGGCCACCCTGCGCCTGGACTGGGCGCGCCGGTTCGACCACATGCAGCAGCACACCGGCCAGCACCTGTTCACCGCCGTGGCCCAGGACCGGTACGGCTGGACCACCACCGCCTTCCACCTGGGGGAGGAGGTCTCGGACATCGAGCTGGACACCCCGGCCATCAACCCGGAACAGCTGCTCCACCTGGAGGCGGAGGTGGCGGCGGAGATCCGCCGGGGCCGCCCGGTGACCTGCCGGCGGGTGGCCCCGGAGGACCTGCCCGGGCTGCCCGTGCGCTCCCGGGGGCTGCCCGAGGGGTTCACCGGGGACGTGCGCCTGGTGGAGATCCAGGGGGTGGACCTGAACACCTGCGGTGGCACCCACCTGGGGTCCACCGCCGAACTGGAGTGCCTGTGCCTGCTGGGCACCGAGTCCCTGCGCGGAGGCACCCGGCTGTTCTTCGCGGCGGGGGGCCGGGTCCGGCGCCGGATGGCGGCCCACGAGCACCGCAACGCCGCCCTGCGCGCCCTGCTGGGCGCCCCCGACCCGGGCCTGGCCGAGGCGGTGGCCGCCCGGCTGGAACAGCAGCGGGGCCTGGAGAGGCGGATCCGCCACCTGGAGGAGGAACTGGCCGAACAGGCCGCTGCGGCCCTGGCCGGGCGTCCCGAGGACGTGGTGGAGGCCCATTACGAGGACAAGGACACGGCCTTCCTGCAGCGCGTCGCCCGCCTGGCCACCGCCCAGGCCCCCGCCAAGGCCGCCTTCCTCACCGCCACCCGGGACGGCCAGCACAGCTTCGTGCTGGCCTCCGGAGACGCCTCGCCCCTGGACCCCTCCACCCTGGGCCGGGAGGTGGCCACCCTCCTCTCCGCCCGGGGCGGCGGCTCCGGGCGGATGTTCCAGGGCAAGCCCGCATCCCTGGACGGAAGAGACCGGGCCCTGGCGAGGCTCCGTTCCTGATCGGCAGTTAAAACCCTGAATGGGTGCAACAAGGCCCCTGAACCCCCGCCCTATGCCTTTACGGTGTTGCCAGTTCGCGCAGCGAAGTGGCAACACCGATCAGGGCGCTGGGTCTGAACCCGGATATGGACAGGCTCCTAGAACGCGAACCGCGCCTGCACCGCCAGGATGTCGATGCTGTTCTTGTAGGTGCCGGTCAGGTTCCCGTCGAAGTACGCGGGGTTGGCGGGGTTGCTGCCAGCCTGGAGGTTGACGGTGGCGTTCTTGCAGAACAGGTGGCTATAGCCGGCGTCCACCCCGAAGGCCTTGGTGAACTGGTAGCCCACGCCCAGGGAGACCCAGGTGCGGTCCGAGTCGGGGATGCGCGGGGTGCGGGTGGCGTCGGGCACCGGGGTCTGGTCGAGGGCCACGCCCAGGCGGTAGGTCCAGGGGCCCTCGGGGTGGCAGGTGCCGCCCACGGAGAAGAACCAGGAGTCCTTCCAGTTCTCCGGGTCGACGACGTCCGGCTGGGCGGCGGGGTTGGCGAACTGCACCCGCAGCTCGTGGAAGGTGGACCACCGGGTCTGGGCCACTTCGGCCGCCAGGGAGAAGGTGGGGGAGACGTCGTAGATGCCGCCCAGGGAGATGGTGGCGGGCATGTGCAGCACGGCGGAGGCGGAGGTGTTGGTCAGGCCCCGGGCCAGAGCGGCGGAGAGGGCGTCGATGGTGCCGGCGGCCCCGGGCGGATTCACCATCTTCAGGGCGGCGTTGCCGGCGGCCAGGGCCGCCTGGGTGGAGGCGGGGACGTTGAACACGGCGTTGCCCTTGATCGTCTCCTTGATGGCCGACTGGTAGCCCAGCCCCAGGTGCCACGCGCTGGCGGGCTCGCAGAGGATGCCCAGCCGGTAGCCGTACGCCCAGGAGCTGCCGCTGACGGTGGCGGTGGCGTCGGCGGCGCCGCCGGCGACGATCGGCCCGCCGCCGGGAATGGTGTTGTTCAGTCCGGCGCTGACGACGCCCACCTGGCCCTGGGCGCCCAGGTCCACGGCCTGGCTGAGCACCGCCTTGGCCTGCCGCGCCACCAGGGCGAACCCCACGGTCCACTGGGGATCGAGCTTGTAGGCCACGCAGGGGGCGATGTCCAGGGTCTCCAGGTGGGACTTGATGGCGCGGTAGCGCCCGGCCCAGCTGGGGTCGTACTCGGTGGTGAGGCCGAACGGCACGTTCACCGAGATCCCCAGCCGCAGGTCCTCGTCCACGCTCCACATGGCGTACAGGGTGGGGATGACCGCGCCCTTGGCGACGTTGCCGGTGGAAGTGGCGCCGGAGATGGGGGTGGCGGCGATGCCCAGGGGCGGGACCGCGGAACGGGTGGCCGAGCCGTCGCTCAGCTTGGAGGTCGGGGCGATGTCGGTGAGGCCGAGCTGGAGGTGGTTGCCGTCGTACCGACCCAGGGCCGCCGGGTTGAAGAACATGCTGCTGATGTCCGACCCGCCGGCGCTGATCCCGGCGTAGGCGACGCCCTGGCCGCTGCCGCTCTGGTCCCGGAGCTGGAAGCCCGAAGCCGCGGCCCTGGGGGCCGCCGCGGCGGCCAGCAGGAGGCCCAGAGTGGTGATTCGCAGGGAAGCAAGATGACGGCGAGCCATAATGATCATCTCCTCAGCGTTGGGATCCGGGGTACCTGGTGTTAGTCTGTTCTGCGAGAACCGTTCACCATAGCAATTCCGACTGGGCAAATACAGTTTTTTCAATTGTTATGTTTTTTTTAAATGACCCGAGGTCATTACTCCCGGTCAGGGACTTTCCATGCGCCGTGCCTACCGCCCCGAGGAAAAAGCCGTCCGCCGCCAGGACATCCTGGACGCGGCCCTGGAGCTGCTCTTGCAGACCCCTTACCCGGAGCTGCGCATGACCGACCTGGCCCAGCGGCTGGGCCTGGGCAAGGGCACCCTGTACCTCTACTTCCCCACCAAGGAGGCCCTGTTCCTGGCGGTGCTGCAGGCGGAGATGGGGGCCTGGTTCGACCGCGCCGCCCAGCGCCTGGACGGCCTCGCCGCGGACCGCGACCCGGCCGAGGTGGCCCAGTTACTGGCGCGCGAACTGGTGGCCCGGCCCCTGCTCCCCGGGCTCCAGGCCCTGCTGCACGGGGTGCTGGAGCGCAACATCCCCCCGGCCGAGGCCCACGCCTTCGCCCGGTTCCTGCGGGACGGGGTGGTGCGGGTGGGGCACCGGCTGGAGCGGGTGCTGCCGGGCCTGGAGCCCGGGCAGGGCCCGCTGTACCTGATCCGGTTCCACGGCCTGGTGATCGCCGGCCATCTCCTGGCGGCGCGGCCCCCGGCGGTGCAGGCGATCCTCCAGGACCCGGACATGGACCTGTTCGACTTCCGGTTCGAGGACCACCTGCGCGCCACGGCCACCGACCTGCTGCTGGGCATGCTCGCCCGGGCCGAGGCGCTGGTCCATCAGTAAGGGTGGCAGGCCACGCCCAGGATCTCCAGCCGCCGCAGGTGCTCGCCCAGGCGCGCGCGGAAGGCCGGGAAGTCCCGGGACGATGACCACACGGCCTCGGCCAGGGCCGCCAGGCGCGGCCAGAGCTGGTACTCGGCCCGCCCGGGCCTGTCCACGAACTCGGTCCACAGCTGGCCCTGGGCGCCCAGGATGTGCCCGGCCTCGGCGGGGCTGAGCCCGGCGGGGACCGGATCGAAGCCGTACACGTCCTCCAGGAAGGCCAGGGTGGCGTCCTCGACGTTGAAGACGGTGGTGAACACCCCCCACGAGGTGGCCACTTCCGGCGGGGGCTCCCCCAGGTCCGGCCCGTTGCCCAGCTCCGGATAGGCGGCCAGGGCGGCGGTGCTGTGCCCGGGCAGCTCGATCTCCGGCACCACGGTGATGAACCGCTCGGCGGCGTACTGGACGATCTCCCGCACGTCGTCCTGGGTGTAGAAGCCGCCGTGGGGCGTGTGGTCGAAGCGCATCTGCTCCGGGCGGTCCACCCGGGCGAACTCGGCCAGCACCGTCTCCCGGCGCCAGCCGCCCACCTGGGCCAGGCGCGGGTGGCGCCTGAGCTCCAGGCGCCAGCCCTGGTCCTCGGTGAGGTGCCAGTGGAACACGTTCAGCTTGTGCAGGGCCATCAGGTCCAGGTGCCGCTTGAGGAAGCCCATGGGCAGGAAGTGACGGCCGACGTCCAGGTGGGAGCCCCGCCAAGGGAAGCGGGGGGCGTCCTCGATCATCACCGCCGGCAGCGTCCAGGCGGCCCCGGCCACCTTGGCGGCCCGGAACACCTGGGACGGCAGCAGCTGGCGCAGGGTCTGCAGACCGTGGAACAGGCCCGCCGGCTGGCTGGCCGCCACCGTGGCCCCGTCCGGGCCCACCCGCAGCCGGTAGCCCTCCGCGGGGCAGCGGGCATCCGAAGGGTCCTTCGGTGAACGCATGCGTTCACCGAAGTCTAAGGACAGCTCCAGGCGCAGGGCGTCCCGGGCCGGGCCGGTGTCCCGCACCGGCAGGGGCAGGCCGGTGGCCGGGCGCAGGTACCCGGCCAGGGTCTCCCCCAGGGCCCGGGCCGCGCCGAGCGCCTGGATCACCGTGCCGGGGCCGAGGGTGAACGAGCCCTCCTCCCGCACCATCAGGGCCGGGGCGGGGATGACGGCCTGGGCGGAGACGGGCTGGGGCAGGGTGGAAAGCAGGCAGGCGAGGGCGGCGGATCTCATGGGCCTTCCGGAAGAGGGTTCGGGCCTTGGATGCACCAGGCCCCATCCTTGTGGCGGAACGATCCGGGGCCGGCCGTGCTGACGGGAGGGAAAAAACCGGTAGACTGGTCCCGGAGCCGACCCGTCCGTGCGCATCGCCAATCCGTTCGTGGAGTCCCTCACCCACGACTCCATCGTGGTCCAGCTCGACCGGCTCAAGGGTCGCCGGCGCACCGACCTGGAGCAGCTGCTGATGGTGTTCGACCAGGACCTGGCCGAGCGGTCCAATCCCCACTGGCTGGACATCCTGGAGGAGAACTTCCCGGAGCGCTACCGGGAGGTGCTGCGCCGGCTGGTCCGGGCCAGCGCGGAAAAGGAGGTCCGGGACGGCATGGACGTGGAGGACGACTACCTCGCCACGCTGCAGGACCATGCCCGGAAGGAAGATGAGCTGCGCAAGACCATCGAGGAGCAGGCCCGCCTCATCGAGGCCTTGCAGCGGCGCCTGGGGGAAGGCTCCTAGGTGTCGCTGCCAAACAGGTTGTTCACCCGAGCCAACCTGGGATGCTTTTGTTTGCGGACAACAGCATAAGGAGGGCTCGGGTGAACCTTCATAGGAAAGCAAGGACCTGCCC
>JBELAL010000051.1:0-35870 GCA_049508835.1 Holophaga sp.
CTTTCAGGGCAGGTCCTTGCTTTCCTATGAAGGTTCACCCGAGCCCTCCTTATGCTGTTGTCCGCAAACAAAAGCATCCCAGGTTGGCTCGGGTGAACAACCTGTTTGGCAGCGACACCTAGCCCATCCTCTGCATCGCGGGGGGTTCCCCCAAACCTCCGCCGGCAAGCCACAATGGCTCCATGCCCTTTGTCCATCTCCACCTCCATACCGAGTACTCCCTCCTCGACGGCCTGACCCGCATCCCCGACCTGGTCCAGAAGTGCCAGGACGCGGGCATGCCGGCGGTGGCGGTCACCGACCACGGCAACATGTTCGGCATGATGAAGCTGGTGGACGCCTGCGAGAAGGCCGGCGGAGCGGTCAAGCCCATGCTGGGCTGCGAGGTGTACGTGGCGCCCCGCTCCCGGCACGACCGCAAGCTGGACAACGCAGCCCAGGGCGCCGAGGGCCTGGAGGACTGCCTGGACCCGTCGGGCTCCCGGGACGCCGGCTACCACCTGGTGCTCCTGGCCAAGAACCCAGTGGGCTTCGCCAACCTCTCCAAGATGGTGTCCCGGGGCTTCACCGAGGGGTTCTACTACAAGCCGCGGGTGGACAAGGAACTGCTGCGGGAGTGCAGCGAGGGGGTCATCGCCCTCACCGCCTGCCTGGGCGGCGAGGTCCAGGCCCGGCTCCTGTCCGGCAACCTGCAGGCCGCCGAACGGGTCGCCCGGGAGTACCGGGACATCTTCGGCGACGACTTCTACCTGGAGATCCAGGACCAGGGCTTCGAGGCGGAGCGGATCATCATCCCCTCCCAGTACGAACTGTCCCGGCGCACCGGGATCCCCCTGGTGGCCACCAACGACGCCCACTACCTGAACCACGACGATGCCGACCTGCACGACACCCTGCTGTGCATCGGCACCAAGCGCTTCAAGAGCGAGCAGCGGCGCATGCGCTTCTCCAACGACCAGTTCTTCGTCAAGACCCCCGAGGAGATGGAGGCGGTGTTCCGGGAGCACCCGGAGGTGGTGGAGCGCACCCTGGAGATCGCCGCCAAGATCGACCTCTACCCCATCACCCGCAAGCCGGTCACCCCCAAGTTCCCGGTGCCCCCGGGGCACACCCTGGAAAGCTACTTCATCGAGGTGGCCCGGCGCACCTTCGAGGAGCGCATCCTGGAGTGCCAGCCCCTGTGGCAGCGGGGGGTGCTCAAGCACTCGGAGGAGAAGTACCGCGCCCGGCTGGAGTTCGAGCTGGACACCGTCCTCAAGATGGGCTTCCCGGGCTACTTCCTCCTGGTCTGGGACTTCATCGCCAAGGCCCGGGAGATGGGGGTGCCCGTAGGCCCCGGGCGCGGCAGCGCCGCCGGCAGCATCGTCGCCTGGTCCATGCACATCACCGACATCGACCCCATGCAGTACGACCTGCTGTTCGAGCGGTTCCTGAACCCCGAGCGCATCTCCATGCCCGACGTGGACATCGACTTCTGCCGGGACGGCCGGCAGAAGGTCATCGACTACGTGACCGAGACCTACGGCAAGGACCGGGTGAGCAACATCGTCACCATCAACCAGCTCAAGACCAAGGCGGTGATCAAGGACGTGGCCCGGGTGTTCGAGAAGGACTTCGCCTTCGCCAACAACCTCACCAAGCTGGTGCCCCAGGAGCCGGGCAAGCCCATCACCGTGGCCCAGGCCATCGAGCAGAGCGACAAGCTGCGCGAGCTGTACGAGTCCGACCCGGAGGTGAAGAACATCCTGGACATCTCCGCCCGCCTGGAGGGCCTGGCCCGGAACACCGGGGTGCACGCCGCCGGGGTCATCATCGCCCCGGACGACCTCACCAAGTTCGCTCCCCTGTCCCGGGACAAGGACGGCAAGGTGATGGTGCAGTACACCATGATGGAGGCCGAGCGCGCCGGGCTGCTCAAGATGGACTTCCTGGGCCTGGAGACCCTCACCCAGATCGAGAAGACCCAGGGCTACATCGCCAGGACCACCGGCAAGCCGGTGGACATGCTGGCCATCCGCACCTTCGACGACCGCAAGACCTTCGACCTGTTCTCCCAGGGCGACACCGACGGCATCTTCCAGTTCGAGTCCGGGGGCATGAAGCAGCTCCTGCGCAACCTGCGCCCCGACCGGTTCGACGACCTGATCGCCCTCAACGCCCTGTTCCGCCCCGGCCCCCTGGGCGCCGGCATGGGCGAGACCTACGTGAACCGCCGCCACGGGCGCGAGCCGGTCACCTACATGTTCCCCTCCCTGGAGCCCATCCTGGCCCCCACCTACGGGGTGATCCTGTACCAGGAGCAGGTGATGCAGATCGCCAGCCTCATCGCCGGGTACTCCCTGGGCGAGGCGGACATGCTGCGCCGGGCCATGGGCAAGAAGGACAAGGCCAAGATGGCCAAGGAGAAGGACAAGTTCATCGAGCAGGGGGTCCTTCGCGGCTATGACCGGGCGAAGGTCTCGGAGCTGTTCGACCTGATCGAGTACTTCGCGAACTACGGGTTCAACAAGTCACATAGCGCCGCCTACGCTCTGGTCGCCTACGAGACCGCCTACCTCAAGGCCAACTACCGTACGGAATTCATGGCCGGCCTCCTCTCCACCAAGGCCCAGCGCACCGACGACGTGGTGAAGTACATCCAGAACTGCCGCGAGCTGGGCATCGAGGTCCTGGGCCCGGACATCAACCAGAGCGAGCTGGACTTCACCATCACCGGGCCGCGCCAGATCCGGTTCGGCTTCGCCGCCATCAAGGGCCTGGGCGAGGCGGCCCTGGACGCCATCCTGGCGGCCCGGGCCCAGGAGGGCGGGTTCAAGGACGTCTTCCACGCCCTGAAGGCCACCGACCTGCGATCGGCCAACCGGCGGGTGTGGGAGGCGCTCATCAAGGCCGGGGCGTTCGACTCCATGGAGGGCAACCGCGCCGCCCTGCTGGCCGGGCTGCCCTCGGCCATGGAGAACGCCGGCAAGGGCGGCGGGCCCACCGGGATGGTGTCGCTGTTCGACGAGGCGGAGATCGCCAGCCTGGCCGACAACTGGGCGGTGCCCGAGGACGTGGAGCCCTGGACCCGCAAGGAACGCCTGCGCAACGAGCGGGAGGCCCTGGGCCTCTACGTGTCCGGCCACCCCCTGGAGGAGTTCCGGGACGCCCTGCAGGTGCACACGGTGGGGTCCATCGCCGCCCTGCGGGAGTCGGTGGCCTCGGGGCGGGCCAAGGACCGGGACGAAGTGAGCCTGGGGGCCATGGTCACCAACGTCGCCTTCAAGACCAACGCCAAGGGCGAACCCTGGGCCATCCTCTACCTGGAGGACCTGACCGACAAGGTGGAGGCCCTGCTCATGGCCAGCCATTTCGACCCGGCCACCCGCAAGCGCACCCGCACCTACGAGCTGTTCCGGCACCTGGCCCTGCCGGACGCCCTGCTGCGGGTGAAGGGCGAATTGAAGGTGGAGGCCGTCGGCGGCAGCGGCGAGAACGGCAACGGCAACGGCAACGGCAACGGCGGCGGCGACGAGGAGGAGGAGCAGACCACCATCAAGCTGTTCGTCACCGGCCTGGAGAGCCTGGAGGACTTCCAGGGCAAGGGCTTCACCGGGGCCGTGGTGAGGCTGCCCAAGGGCAGCTACCCGGACCGGCTGCTGCCCCTCCTGCGCCTGTACCCGGGCCCCCTGCCCCTGCAGTTCGAGTTCCAGAGCCAGGACGGACTGGTCGCGCGGGTCAAGGCCGGTCCCGACCTGGGGATCCGCTTCGATCCGGACCTGGCGGAACGGGTGGCGGCGGAGGCCGGCTGCGGGCTGCGCTGGACCTACTGAGGCGGCGCACCGGTAAGCCCCTGGATGTATACATTTGTGTTTTTCCCGAAGACACTGGCCCTTGGACCTGGATTGATGGATTAAGGCTGGGTTCCTTGGAGTTTCTTCTTGACACGGCCCGGTCGGGTGCTAATTTGAGTGCATACATTTAGCCATCCTTTCCTTCATGCATGCTCTCACCGCGGGTCACCTCCGGAGCGCCAAGGGCCGGAGGGTTGCCCCGGGCCGGATCCTTGGCCCGATCCGGCGCCCTGATCCGTTCCCGGCCATCCCGCAGTAGCCATCGAGTCGCAGTCCCAACGGCAGCTCCGCCCTTCCCGAAGGGAGTGGCGGGGTTCGCCGAGCCGTCCGCCATCCCCGTAAAAAGCATCGATTGTAAGGAATTTCCCCTGCAAAGGACTTCCCGCATGCCTCCCAGCGAAGGCTCCGAAAACATGGGCGAAGGCGCCTACCGTTCCATCATCCGGATGATCCTTGCCTACCAGTTCAAGCCCGGCGACGTGCTGCTGGAGACCGAACTGGCCGAGCGCCTGGGGCTGAGCCGGACCCCGGTAGCGTACGCCCTGGGCCGACTGGTGGCCGAGGGTTTCCTGGAGAAGCGCAAGAAGATGGGCTGCATCATCCCGGTCCCCAGCGCCGACGACGCCCGCAAGGTGTTCTACGCCCGGCAGATCATCGAGGGCCAGACCGCCGCCGCCGCCGCCCGTCTCGCCAGGCCCGAGGAGATGGAGGACCTGGAAAGGGCGCTCGACGTGCAGGACCAGGCCCAGGCCGCCCACAGCAAGGAGCAGTTCTCGGATTCCAACGAGGCCTTCCACCTGGGCATCGCCCGGATGGCCCGGAACCCGTACTTCGAGCGCTACTGCCGCCATGCCTTCTGGCGGTCCAACGCCTACATCTTCTTCTTCGACACCTTCTACCAGGACCTGCCACGCTCCAACTCCATCTCCCGCACGCAGGTCTACCACCAGAAGATCTTCGAGGCCATCGCCCGCCACGATCCCCAGGAGGCGGGAAAGCTGATGGAGCAGCACGTGGTGGTCACCTACGAAAGCCTGCTCACGCGCCTCAGGTGACAGCACCGCCCACGGCCGATCCCGACCGAATTCCCCTCATGGAGGCTATCGCATGAAACACGTTCTCGTTCTGGGAGCCGGTCGCGTCGCCCGGCCCTGTGTGCAGTACCTCCAGCGGTACGATTGGCTGGAACTGACCATCGTCGAGCCGTCCCGGGAGAACCTGGACCGGGTCGCGGGCAGCCATCCCCGCACCACGGCCGTGAACCAGGCCCTGCCCCAGGACGTGGCCGGCTTCATCGCCGCCCGCAGGCCGGACCTGGTCCTGAACCTGCTGCCGGCCGAGTTCCGCGGCCGGATGGCCGAGGCCTGCCTCCAGGCCGGGGTCAACCTGATGTTCCCGTCCTACGCGGACGCCTCCATCCGGGCCATGGAGCCCCGGCTCAGGCAGGCCGGGCTCACCTGGCTGGCCGAGCTGGGCGTGGACCCCGGCATCGACCACATGTCCGCGGCCCGGACCATCAACCAGGTCCATGCCGGGGGCGGCAAGGTGGAATCGTTCACGTCCGTGTGCGGCGCCATCCCCTCCGCGGAAGCCAACACCAACCCCTGGGGCTACAAGCTGTCCTGGGCGCCGGAAAGCCTGATCGGGGCGTCCCGGCGCACCGCCCGGATCATGGTGGACGGCAAGGTGGTGGAATGGCCGGACGGCGAGACCTACCAGCACGTCCACCTGGAAGAGGTGCGGGGCCTGGGCTGGTACGAGGTGTACGCCAACGCCGACTCCCTGCCGTACCTGGAGACCTACGCCATCCCCGAGTGCCGGAACATCTACCGGGGCACCATCCGCTACGTGGGCTGGTGCGAGACCATCGTGGCCATGAACGAACTTGGCCTGTTCAGCCAGGAGCCCGAGGACCTGGCCGGGCTGACCTTCAACGCCTTCACCGCCCGCAAGTGCGGCGCGTCGAAGGCCGCCGGCGCCGCCCAGGCCCTGTGCGCCAGGCTCAACCTCGAGCCCTCCTCGGCCATCTTCGAGCGCCTGCAGTGGCTGGGCTTCCTGGACGAGCAGCCGGTCCCGGCCGAGGCGCGCTGCAGCCGCGACGTGGTGCGCGCGCTGTATGGCGAGAAGCTCTATTTCGAGCCCGGGGAGCGGGACCTGATCGTGCTCAAGGACGAGGTCACCGCCGCCTACCCGGACGGCACGCGCAAGCGCCACACCTCCACCCTGATCGACTTCGGCATCCCCGGCGGGGATTCCTCCATCGCCCGCACCACCGGGCTGCCGCCGGCCATCGTGGCCAGGCTGTTCCTGGAAGGCCGGATCCCGGGCCGCGGGCTGGTCCTGCCGACCCTGCCCGAGATCTACGAACCCTGCCTGGCGGAACTGGAGAAGGAAGGCATCCGCCTGCAGGAAACCACAACGCTGCTCTGAACCGAGCCATCCCCCCCAACCAAGGAGAACCCCATGAAACAGAGACTGTCAAGCCTGGGCCTGATGACGGCCGTGCTGCTGGGCGCGGGAGCAACCGCAGCCTGGGCGCAGCCCAAGCCAGTGAAGCTCCGGCTCATCGCTTCCTTGTCCTCCCTCGACTGGACCCAATCGACCAGCATGCGCGACATGAAGGTCTGGCACCAGATGTACGAAGGCCTCTACGGCATGGACGAGGCCAAGAACGGCTACTACCTGGAACTGGCCAAGAAGGTGGCCCTGAGCAAGGACGGGCTGGCCTACACCGTCACCCTGCAGGACAAGGTCAAGTTCCAGAACGGCGACCCGCTGAAGGCCTCGGACGTGGTGTTCAGCTACAAGCGGGCGATGAAGAACCCCAAGTTCAACTACCTCACGTCCCCGATCAGCGACGTGGCCGCCGTGAACGACGGCACCGTCAAGATCACCCTGAACAAGCCCTACTCCCCCATCGCCCACACCTTCTTCAGCATCAAGGTCCTGAGCGAGAAGGAAGTGGACAGCCAGGGCGCCAAGTTCGGCACCATGCCCAGCAAGGCCGGCACCGGACCCTACTACGTCTCCAGCTACAACATCGCCACCGGCGTCAAGCTCGAGGCCTTCAAGGACTACTGGCGGGGCACCCCGGCCATCCAGTCGGTGGAATACGTGGTCATCCCCGACGACACCTCGGCCGTCATCGCCTATCAGAACGGCGAACTGGACTACCTCGAGGATGTCCCGCTGTCCGCCTGGAAGGACGTGGCCAAGACCGCCGGCGACCACGCCAAGCTCATCAAGGGCAACAACATCATGTTCATGGCGGTGAACTGGGCGTCCCCCCACAAGCCGCTCGCCGACCTCAAGGTCCGGGAGGCGATCTTCTACGCCATCAACAAGCGCGACATCAACCTGGCCGTCTGCGACGGCCTGGGCGCCGAGGCCACCCAGTACATGCCCTCCGAGTACGTGCCCACCTCTCCGGACAAGGGCTTCCAGACCTACCCCTACGACCCCGGCAAGGCCAAGAAGCTGCTGGCCGAGGCCGGCTATCCCAAGGGCGTGGACGTGGGCGCCGTCATGACCTACGGCACCTCCACCTCCAACAACGCCAAGATGGCCCAGGTCATCCAGGCCGACCTGGCCAACGTGGGGATCAACGCCACCGTGACCGTGGCCGAAGCCGCCATCATCACCCCCAAGCTCTATGGCCAGGACTACGACATCTGCGTGTTCTCCGACTCCATGAACTACGACTTCAACAACATCCGGCAGCAGGTGCACAGCGAGTCCAAGGGCATGTTCGTGGTCAAGTACATGGGAGGCCCGTTCGACTGGAAGAAGATCGAGGGCCTGGTCGACCAGGGCGCCGCCGTGTCGGACCTCAAGAAGCGCAAGGACATCTACACCCAGCTCTGGTCCATGGTGATGGACACCGCCACCATCCTGCCCTGCCTGCACCGCCCGGTGGGGGTCGTGTGGTCCAAGCACCTCGACATCGGCCAGCCGGTCCCGTCGTTCTACAAGATCCGGACGTTCACCTACAAAGGCTAAATACCGGATGGAACGAATCACCCCTGATCGGATCCAGGTGTCCCTGGGCGAGTGCCGCCCGGGGACCCCTGGCCCCTTCCTGGGCCCGTTCCTGGGAGGAGGAAGATGTACAGATATGTAATCAAACGGATCCTGTTCCTCATCCCCACGATCCTGGGGGTCATCTTCATCATCCTTTTGACGATGAACTTCACCCCGGGCGACCCGGCCCGGGCCCTGCTGGGGGTCTCGGCGCCACAGGCCGACGTGGACGCCCTCAACCACGAGCTGGGCTACGACCTGCCCTTCACCAGGAAGTACGTGAACTATGTGGAGAACATGGTCGTCCACCAAGACTTCGGGACCTCGTACTTCACCAAGCAGTCGGTGTTCGACGAGGTCTGGCCCCGCTACCTGATCACCATCAAGCTGGCCTTCCTGGGCGTCTTCCTCGCGGCCGTATTGGGAATGCCCTTGGGCATCTACGCGGCGGTGAAGCAGTATTCGCTGTGGGACACCATACCGTCCATCATGGCCTTCATGATCGCCGCCGTCCCGGCCTTCGTCCTGGGCATGGTCCTCCTCTTCTGGTTCTCCCTGAAGCTGAACTGGCTGCCTTCCTACGGCATTGATACCTGGAAGCACTACATCATGCCGGCCCTGGCCATCTCCATCCCGCCGGCCGCCATGAACCTCCGGTTCACCAAGTCCTCCATGCTCGAGTCGATCCGCCAGGACTACGTGCGGACCGCCCGTGCCAAAGGCGCCTCGGAACGGACGGTGATCTGGAAGCACGCGCTCATGAACGCTCTCCTGCCGGTGACCACGCAGATCGGGTTGAGCCTGGGCAGCCTGATCGCCGGCGCCGTGGTGGCGGAGAAGCTGTTCTCCATCCCCGGCATCGGCAGCCTCATCGTCGACCGCATCGCCTACAAGGACGAGCCGGTCATCATCGCCGGCACGATCCTGATCGCGATCTGCTTCACCGTCGTCATGCTCATCGTCGATCTGATCTACGCCTGGATCGATCCCCGGATCCGGGCCAAGTACGCAAGAACGAAAGGGTAGGAACATGGAAAGTGTCATTGCGGCAGAACCTGGGATCCAGGTGTTCAAGAAGCAGAGCCAGGTCAAGGAAATCTGGCGCCGGTTCCGCAAGAGCAAGGGGGCCGTGGCCGGCCTGGTCATGTTCGCGATCATCATCCTCCTCCTCCTTTTCGCCGATGTCATCGCCCCTTACGCCAAGGCGACCCACCAGGACCTTGTCAACCGGCTGCAAGGGCCTTCGATGAGCCACATCCTGGGGACCGACGCCTTCGGCCGCGACCTGTTCGCGCGCATCGTCCACGGAGGCCGGACCTCCCTGATGGTGGCGCTGCTGGCCACCCTCTCCTCCTGCGTCCTGGGCAGCGCCCTGGGCGCCATCGCAGGCTACTTCGGCGGCAAGGTCGACAGCCTGATCATGCGCAGCCTGGACATCTTCATGTCCATTCCGGACATCCTCTTCACCATGGCCGTGGTGTTCGCCCTGGGAGCCGGGTTCATCAACCTGCTCCTGGCGCTCACCCTCGCCTACTTCACCAACTACGTGCGCCTGGTCCGCTCCCAGGTGCTCAACCTGGCGGAGCTCGATTACGTGGAGGCCGCCCGGGCCGGAGGCTCGGGCAGCGCCCGGATCATCGCCACCCACATCCTGCCCAACGCCATGGGCGTCATCATCGTCAACACGACGCTCAATGTGGCCAAGATCATCCTCTACGAATCGACCCTGAGCTTCCTGGGTCTGGGCATGCCTCCGCCGGCGCCCGAGTGGGGGCTGCTCCTGGCGGACGCCCGGGAGTTCATGCGCGACGCGCCCTACCTGATGTTCTTCCCGGCCCTGGCCATCGTGCTCTGCGCCTGTTCGGTGAACCTGATCGGCGACGGCCTCCGGGATGCTATGGATCCCCATCTGAAATCGTGACGTACGCAAGCAGAGGAACGAAGGCACATGAGCGAAGCGATACTGGAAATCAAGGATCTGTGGGTCATCTACAAGACCGACCTGGAGACGGTCGCGGCGGTGAACGGCATCGACCTGCGGATCGGCAAGGGCAAGACCCTGGGCCTCGTGGGTGAGACCGGGGCGGGCAAGACCACCACGGCGCTGAGCATCCTCCGCCTCCTGCCCAGCAACACCGGCAGGATCCTCAAGGGCTCCATCGAGTTCGAAGGCGAGAACCTCCTGGACCTGAACGAGGGCCGGATCCACGCCATCCGGGGCGACCGGATCGCCATGGTGTTCCAGGACCCCATGACCAGCCTCAATCCCGTCATGACGGTGGGCGAGCAGATCGCCGAGGCGATCGTCCTCCACAACGAGGACATGGCCAAGGGCGCGGTCGACGGGCGGGTCGACGCCATGCTGGGCATGGTGGGCATCCAGGCTTCCCGGAAGGACGATTATCCCCACCAGTTCTCCGGCGGCATGAAGCAGCGCGTGGTCATCGCCATGGCCCTGGCCTGCGAGCCCATGCTCCTCATCGCCGACGAGCCCACCACGGCCCTCGACGTGACCATCCAGGCCCAGGTCCTCAACATGATCAAGGAGCTCCGGAACCGCCTGGGCACGTCGATGCTCATGATCACCCACAACCTGGGCATCGTCGCCAAGACCTGCGACGACGTGGCGGTGATGTACGCCGGGGAGATCGTGGAGGCGGGCACCGTGGAGGACCTCTTCCTCGGCAAGCGGCACCATCCCTATACCGAGGGCCTGTTCGGCTCCATCCCGAACCTGATCTCCCGGACCGAACGGCTCACGCCCATCCCGGGCCTGATGCCCGACCCCACCAACCTGCCCAAGGGCTGCGCCTTCGAAGAGCGGTGCGCGCACCGCATGGACATCTGCCGGCAACAGCACCCGAAACGGACGACCGAAGGGACCCACGCCATCCTCTGCCACCTCTACGGGGAGAAGCCATGAGCGCCATCGACATGCGGACTCCCCTGGTCGAAGTCGTCGACCTGAGGAAGCTGTTCAAGCTCAAGGGCGGCGCCAGGCTCCACGCCGTGGACGGCATCAACCTCAGGATCTTCCCCAAGGAGACCGTCGGCGTCGTGGGCGAGTCCGGCTGCGGGAAGTCGACCCTGGGCCGCTGCCTCATTCGGCTCATCGAGCCGACCTCCGGCCAGATCCTCTACAACGGGAACAACATCATGAAGCTGTGGGGCCGGAGGCTGCGGGAGCTGCGCAAGGAGCTCCAGATCATCTTCCAGGACCCCTATTCCAGCCTGGATCCGCGCAAGTCCGTGATCGAGGTGATCGCCGAGTACATGTTCATCCACCGCCAGTACAAGACCCGGGCCGAGACCTACAACCGGGCCGCCAAGCTCATGGACCTCGTGGGCCTGGCCAGGCGCTACGCCAACTCCTACCCCCACGAACTGGACGGCGGGCGCCGGCAGCGGGTCGGCATCGCCCGCGCCCTCTCCCTCAATCCCAAGTTCATCATCTGCGACGAGCCCGTCTCCGCCCTGGACGTGTCCATCCAGGCCCAGATCCTCAACCTCCTCATGGACCTCGAGGAGGAACTGGGCCTGACCTACATGTTCATCACCCACGACATGAGCGTCGTGAAGCACATCTCCAGCCGGATCATGGTGATGTACCTGGGGAAGTGCGTGGAGATGGCCAGCTCCGACGAACTCTTCGCCAACCCCCAGCACCCCTACACGAAGGCGCTCCTGAGCGCCATCCCCGTGCCCGACCTCTCCACCCGGGACAAGGAATTCGTGATCCTCCGGGGAGAAGTGAGCAACCCCATCAACGTGAAGCCCGGGTGCCGGTTCGCCAAGCGGTGCGACTACTGCACCGAGGCCTGCACCCAGGCGGATCCCGAAACGGTAGAAGTCTCCCCCGGCCACGTGGTGTCCTGCGTCCTGATGCAGAGGCAGGCCTGAATTTTACTAGTTTCCAAGCAGCAGGGCGGTCAGGCTGGCGGCGCGGTCCAGGTGCTCGAGGTCCAGGATCCGGTCCAGGGCGGCACGGGCCGCGGCGGGGGCAAGGGCCTCCGCGGCCTGGCCCAGGAACTTGGCCGCCAAGTCGGCGTCGGTCATGGGGTTCAGGGCATGGCCGTAAGCGATCTCCACCAGGGCTTGGTCCCGGCGCCCGTCGCGCCCGGTGACCTGCACCTTGGCGCCTGCCACCGAGCGGCCCTCGAACAGCTCCTCCATGTCGGCGTCCAGGTGGAGGGTCACCTTGGCCATGAGTTCGCGCACCCGGGGTGCGGTCAGCAGTTCGGGGTCGTACCAGCGGGGCCCCGGCTCCACCCCCAGGAGCACCATGGTGGCCACGTAGGGCAAGCTGAACTGGGCATCCACCAGGTTGTGGGGGTCGTGGTTGTCCTGGTCGCCCAGGACCTCCTTCGCCACCCCCAGCTGGATGCCGGCCACATCCTCGGCGGTCCAGCCCTGGCGGGCCATGACGGCCCGCACCCCATCCAGGGCGGCGTGGTTCCACCGGCAGCAGGGGTAGGGCTTGAAGTACATGTCCTGGAAGCGGAACTCCTCGCCCAGGCCGGCCACCAACTGGCGGGGGTCGTAGCGGTCCGAGCCGGCCATGCGCCAGAACCCCCTGTCTCCTTCGAAGATGGTACGGGGGCCGATGTACCCGGCCTCGGCCAGGAGGGCCGCCTCCACGCCGACCCGGGCCGGCCAGGCGACCATGTCCTTGGTCCAGGAGAGGGGGCGGTCCGCCCAGTTGCTGCCTTTGGTGGCGGGCACCGGAGCGAACGCGCCGCACAGGCCCAGGGCGTAGACCATCCGCTCCGGATCCAGGCCGAGCAAGTGGCCGGTTGCCGCCGCCGCGCCGAAGCCCTGGTAGGGGCCGTAGCCGGAGACCAGGGCGTGACGCTCCACGGAGGCGCACAGGGCCTCGCCGACGCGGGTCACCACCTCGTACCCGGCCACCACCGCCGAGAGGATCTGCGACCCCGGGGATTGCAGCAGTTCTCCCACCGCCAGGGCCGCCGACACCACGGTGGACCCGTAGTGGCCCTGACGGATGATGCCGCCGTCGTAATCCAGTGCGTTGGCCGCCAGCGCGTTCAGGAAGGCGGCCCGGTCCGGGGCGGTGCGCCAGCCCTGGCCCAGCACCGTGGCGGGGCCGCCCTCACCCTGGCGCCGGGCCGCCCGCATCGCCGCGGCCATGGGCGGCGTCCGGGCGCCACCCAGGGAACAACCTATGGTTTCCGCGATGCAGCGCTTGGCCAGCGCCAGCGCGGCCGCCGGACAGGCGGCGGCGTCCAGGGTCGCGATGAAGTCGGCCAGCTGACGGGTTTCTGACATGGTTTTCGCCTCGCGTCAAAGGGCGGCGCCGCCGCCGGGATCCTGGGGACAAGGAACAGGCCATGGCTATCGCCAGCAGCGGGGAGGTGACCTGGGTGGAGGAGCAGTATGCTTTCAAGCATGTTGGATCTGCGGACGCCGGCAACGCCGGGGCGGGCCGGATCAGCCGCCCAGGTATCGGCGCAAGGACCTTGAAGCCCTGGACGATTAGCTCTGATCCACCTATAGTGAACTAACCAACGATAAGACATTTTGATTCTATTGCAAAGGAGATCCCAATGAAACGGGAATCGGTGGGTCTAAGACTGATGATGGCAGTGGTGACGGTCGCGGGGGCCACGTCCGCCTGGGCGCAGTCCTCTGACAAGCCTGTGCGGTTCCGGCTTGCCGCTTCGTTGACTTCCCTTGACTGGGAGCATTCGACCACGCTCAACGACATGAAGGTCTGGCACCAGATGTACGAAGGCCTCTACGGCATGGACGAGGCGAAGAACGGCTACTACCAGGAGCTGGCCAAGAAGGTCGACCTGAGCAAGGACGGGATGACCTACACCATCAGCCTCCTGGGCGGCGTCAAGTTCCAGAATGGCGACCCCCTCAAAGCCTCCGACGTGGTGTTCAGCTACAAGCGGGCGATGAAGAACCCAAGGTTCAACTACCTCACGTCCATGATCACCGACGTCGCCGCCGTGAACGACGGCACGGTCAAGGTGATCCTGAACAAGCCCTATGCCCCGATCTCCCACACCTTCTTCTGCGTGAAGATCCTGAACCAGAAGGAAGTGGAGAGCCAGGGCGCCAAGTTCGGCACCATCCCCAACAAGGCGGGCACGGGTGCCTACTATGTGACCAACTACACCATCGCCACCGGGGTGAAGCTCGAGGCATTCAAGGACTACTGGCGAGGCGCCCCCGCGGTCAAGAACGTCGAGTACATCGTGATCCCCGATGACACCTCGGCCCTCATCGCCTACGAGAATCACGAGCTGGACTACTTCGACGACGTCCCGCTTTCCGCCTGGAAGGACTTGTCCCAGAAGGCCGGGGAAAGCGCCAAGCTCATGAAGGGCAACAACATCCTGATCATGGGAATCAACTACCTCTCCCCCCACAAGGCGCTGGCCAACCTCAAGGTCCGTCAGGCCATCTGCTACGCCGTCAACAAGCACGACATCAACATGGCGGTCTGCGACGGTTACGGCAACGAGGCCGTCCACTACATGCCCCCCGAGTACGTGGCCACCTCTCCGGACAAGGGCTTCCAGACCTACCCCTACAACCCCGGCATGGCCAAGAAGCTGCTGGCCGAAGCCGGCTATCCCAAGGGCGTCGACGTGGGAACCCTCATGACCTACGGCGCTCCCACCGCCTACAAGGGCAAGATGGCCCAGGTCATCCAGGCCAACCTGGCCGAGGTTGGCATCAACTGCACCGTGAGCGTGATGGATTCCTCGATCGTCACGCCCAGGCTCTACGTCCAGGATTATGACCTCTGCGTCTTCTACGATTCCGGCAACTACGACTACAACAACATCCGGCAGCAGGTGCACAGCGAGTCCAAGGGCATGTACGTGATCAAGTTCAAGGATGGCCCCTTCAACTGGCAGCGCATGGAGAAGTTGGTGGACGAAGGAGCCGCCACTTCCAACGTCGCCAAGCGCAAAGCTATCTACACCGAGCTCTGGTCCATGGTCATGGACACCGCCACCATCCTCCCCTGCCTCCACCGGGGCATGGGCCTCGTCTGGTCCAAGAGCCTCAACATCGGCACCCCGGTTCCGGTGTATTACAAGATCAGGACGTTCTCGTACAAGGGCTAGGGTGAGCAACCCGGTCAACGTGAAGCCCGGGTGCCGGTTCGCCAAGTGGTGCGACTCCTGCACCGAGACCTGCACCCAGGCGGATCCCGAACCGGTCGAGGTCGCCCCCGGCCACGTGGTGTCCTGTGTCCTGATGCAGAAGCCGGCCTGAAAGCCTGTTAATCCTTGACAGCCTCCCGTCCGGCGGTATGTTGGATGCATTCATTAACGCACTTGTTTGCCCATGCATTCACCCTCGGAGGAGGTTGCGCCATGAAACATGTACTCATCCTGGGGGCCGGTCGTATCGCCCGGCCCTGTGTGCAGTACCTGCAGAAACTGGACTGGGTCAACCTGACCGTCGTGGAGGCGGTCAAGGAGAACCTGGAGCGGGTGGCCGGCGGCCATTCCCGCACCACCACCCTGAACCAGGCTCTCCCCAAGGACGCCTCGGGGTTCATCGCCGCCCAGAAGCCGGACCTGGTCATGAACCTGCTCCCGGCGGAGTCCCGCAACCAGATCGCCACGGACTGCCTCAAGGCCGGCGTCAACCTGATGTTCCCGGCCTACGCCGACGACCAGATCCGGGCCATGGAGCCCCAGCTCAAGGAGGCCGGGCGCACCTGGCTGTTCGAGCTGGGCCTGGACCCGGGCATCGACCACATGTCCGCCGCCAAGACCATCAGCGGCATCCACGCCGCGGGGGGGAAGGTGGAGTCGTACCGCTCCACCTGCGGGGCCATCCCCTCCGCCGAGGCCAACACCAACCCCTGGGGCTACAAGCTGTCCTGGGCCCCCGAGGCGCTGATCGGCGCCTCCCGGCGCACCTCCCGGATCATGGTGGACGGGACGGTGGTGGAGTGGCCCGACGGTGTGACCTACGAGCACGCCTTCCTGGAGGAAGTGCCGGGCATGGGCTGCTACGAGGTGTACGCCAACGCCGACGCCGTTCCGTACCTCAAGATCTACGGCATCCCCGAGGCGAAGAGCATCTTCCGGGGCACCTACCGCTATGTGGGCTGGGCCGAGACCATCGTGGCCATGAACCAGCTGGGGCTGTTCGGCCTGGAGCCCGAGGACTTCAAGGGCCTCACCTTCCGGCGCGCCATCGCCCGCAAGTGCGGCGCCGCCGGGCACGCCGACACCGAGGCGGCCCTGTGCGCCAAGCTGGGGCTCCATCCGGCATCCGCCATCATCCTGCGCCTGAAGTGGCTGGGATTCCTGGAGGACCGCCCGGTGCCGGCCTCCTGCGGGTGCAGCCGCGACCTGGTGCGCTTCTTGTTCGGGGAAAGGCTGTTCTACACCCCCCAGGAGCGGGACCTGATCATCCTCATGGACGAGGTGGTGGCCTTCTACCCCGCCACCGGCAAGCGCGAGCGCCACATCTCCACCCTGATCGACTTCGGCGTCCCCGGGGGCGATTCGGCCATCGCCCGCACCACTGGGCTGCCGCCGGCCATCGCCGGCAGGCTGCTCCTGGAGGGCCGGATCAAGCAGAAGGGGATCGTCCTGCCGACCCTGCCGGACCTGTACGAACCCTGCCTGGCCGAACTGCAGCGGGAAGGCATCCGCATGGCGGAGACCGTCGTCCAGTTGTAGGCCCGGGGGCCTGCGGCCATCCGGTGGATGGCTGCGGGCCCTGGCCGGCAAGGTGCCGGTGAACCACCTCTGATCCTTCGAGGGCCGTCCGTGCTTCCCGCCCCGCCCGGGTTCCGGGCGGGGCGGGGGCGGACCGGGGCGCTCCCGTCCAGGAAGGGACCAGGAATTAGATAGTTATAGGCCGGACCTGGGCGGTCCGGAGCCGGGGGCCGGTCGGCCCGGCGATTCTTTCATTTTCCAAGGGTCCCGGGAACCTGGGTCGGCCCGGGCAATTAAAGCATAATTAATAATTGTTGCCGAATGGGTGATTGGGGTTTCCCGGGAAGGTCCCAAAATTGGTTACAATATTTTAATTGCAACTGAAATTTCACACCCAAGATCAATTGATCCAATTAAAAAAAATCTGGCAAGGCATAGTTGACTGCTTATATTAGGATTCAATCAAGGCACCCCGGCCTTTGAGGTCTTTGAGAACTTAAAATAATTTTTTCATACAGGCCCTTCCGAATCCCTTCTCCTGGGCGCCCCGTGGAGGGCCCGGGAGGAAAGGAGTATCCATGCTCCGCGCGCTGCTGATGGTCACCGTCCCCTTCACCACCCTCCTGGCCGGTACCCAGGCGTCCCCTTCGCCCTACCAGCCCACCGGCAAGATCCTCCTGGCCCAGGTTCCCATCGACGATGCCATGAAGGCGATCAAGGCCGGGGAACTGGCCAAGCTGCAGAAGGCGGCCGAGGACGGGGACCTGGAATCCCAGGCCAAGCTGGGGGTCATGTACTACTGGGGCGATGGCGCCCCGCTCGACTGGAACCAGGCCAAGATCTGGCTGCGCAAGGCCTCGGAGCGGGGGCACCCGGACGCCCAGGCCAAGCTGGGCGCCATGTACTTCCTGGGGCAGGGCGGGGAACGGGACCTGGAGTCCGCCATCCGGTGGTTCCGGGCGGCGGCGGAGCAGGGCGAACCGTACGCCGAGGGCTGCATGGGGGTGATGTACGCGGTGGGCGAGGGCGTGCCCAAGGACCTGTTCCAGGCCTACGTCTGGCTGCTGCAGGCCCAGGCCGGGGGCGACACCGACGCCGCCGAGCCGTGCCAGCAGGTGAAGAGCCACCTCACCCCGGCCCAGATCAGGGAAGGGGAGCGCCTGGCCTCGGAGGCCATGAAGAACCGGGTGCATAACTGAGCGACCCGGCTCGGCGCAAGGCAAGGACCCTCCGCCCCATTCCCGGGTATCCGGGACTGGGGCGCCACCGCCGCCGTCCGGTCGAACCGGGGGCGGGGGCGCGCGAATGGACCGGGCACGGCGGGCCGCCTTCGTCTACACTCGGAGCTTTGGCCCCTGGAGCGACCATGCCCCCCGATCCGTCCGCCGCCGTCATCCCCGATTTTTCCGGCACGCCCCGTTCCCAGGTGGCCGAGGCCTTCAAGTGGCGCATCGCGGACCTCTACCCGGACGAAGCGGCCTGGCGGGCCGGGTTCGGGCAGGCCAGGGACCTGGGCGGGGCGGAGCTGGACCGGCTGGGCGCGGCGTGGACCCGCTCGCCCCAGGCCATGGGCGACTTCATGGAGCGGCTGGACCAGGTCCAGCAGCTCTGCACCCGGCTGGCCCACTTCCCAAGCCTGCAGGGGGACATGGACCTGGGCGACACCCGCTACCAGGCCATGAAGGGCGAGGTCCAGAGCTTCATGGTCGACCTGGGGGCCCGGCTGGCGTTCATGGAGCCGGACCTGCTGGCCCTGGGCCAGGAACAGGTGGAGCGGTTCATCGCCGAGGAGCCCCGGCTGGAGCCCCACCGGGTAGGATTCCTGCGGGTCCTGCGCATGAAGGACCACATCCTGCCCGAGGGGGAGGCCCGGATCGTGGCCCAGGCGGGCCTGTTCACCCATGCCCCGTCCACGGCCGCCGGCATGCTCACCGACCTGGACCTGCCCAGGCCGGAGGTGACCCTGTCCACCGGAGAGAAGGTGGTCCTCACCACCGGCAACTACCAGAAGCACCGGGCCGCCAAGGCCGCCGCGGACCGGCAGCTGGTGATGGAGACTTACTGGAACGGCCAGAAGCGGTTCGAGAACACCCTGGCCACCCTGCTGGACGCCGGGATCAAGCAGGACCTCTTCCATGCCCAGGTGCATCGCTACCCCACCTGCCTGGACGCCGCCCTCTATCGCGAGGCCATCGACACCGCCGTCTACCGCAACCTGGTGGCCTCGGTGGGAGCCAACCTGGCGCCCCTGCACCGGCTGCTGCGCCTGCGCCGGCGCATGCTCGGGCTGGACGAGATGCGCTACGCCGACCTGTACGCCTCGGCGGTGGAGTCGGTGGACCGGACCTACCCCTACGAGGAAGCCCGGGACTTGGTGCTGCGGGCGGTCCGGCCCCTGGGCGCGCCCTACGGCCAGGCGCTGGGCGGGGCCTTCGACGGCGGCTGGATCGACGTCTACCCCAACACCGGCAAGCAGTCCGGGGCCTACTCCAGCGGAGTCTACGGCGTCCACCCCTTCGTCAAGATGAACTACGACGGCACCTTCCACAACGTGTCCACCCTGGCCCACGAGCTGGGCCACGCCATGCACTCGTACCTGTCCGAGCGGAACCAGCCGTTCCCCACCGCCGACTACCCCATCTTCCTGGCGGAGATCGCCAGCACGTTCAACGAGAACATGCTCATGCACGCGCTCCTGGAAACCGAGCGCGACCCCACCCTCAAGCTGTTCCTGCTGGACCACCACCTGGAGACCCTGCGGGGCACCCTGTTCCGCCAGACCTTGTTCGCCGAGTTCGAGCTGGCCATGCACGAGCGGGTGGAGCAGGGCCAGTCCCTGACCCCGGACTGGCTGGACGCCACCTACCTGGAGCTCACCCGCCGGTACTACGGCCACGACCAGGGGGTGGTGCGGGTGGACGACTACATCCAGCACGAGTGGAGCGGCATCCCCCACTTCTACTACGGCTTCTACGTGTACCAGTACGCCACCGGGATCGTGGCCTCCATGGCCCTGGCCGAGGCGGTGCTGGCCGAAGGCGAGCCGGCCCGGGACCGCTACCTGGCCTTCCTGGGCTCGGGGTCCAGCCGGTTCCCCCTGGACACCCTCAAGGCGGCCGGGGTGGACCTGGCCACCCCCGCCCCGGTGGAGGCCGCCCTGAGCGCCTTCGACGGCATGGTGGCCCGGATGGAGGCCCTGTACGGGGAAACCCAGGCCGGCTGAACAGGCGGTTGAGGATCCCACCGGGTCCGCGCACAATCTCCCAGGCATGTGCGGGTCTTGTCGGGAGTCGGGCGCTTGATCTTCCTGGTCTTCATCACCCTGATCATCGGGCTGCAGACCCTGCACCGGCGGCTGCTGCACAAGATCTTCCACCCCCGGTTCGACCGCTGGGTGGCGGCGGCGCTGGTGCTGGTCCACCTGCCCCTGGGGCTGTACATGGGGTTCCGCCTGACCGGCATCAGCGCTTCGGCCGGGTGGCTGCGCCCCCTGGCCCGGGCCGGCGCCTACTTCCAGCTGCTCACGGTGATGAACCTGATGGTGTGGGCGGTGGCCAGCCTGGCCTGGAGATGGACCCACCTGTGGCGCCGCCAGCCCGCCGAGGGCCCGGAGGATCCCCAGCGGCGCAAGTTCCTGCGCCAGGCCAGCGGGGTGGGGGTGGCCCTGGCCGGCTACGAAGTGCTGCGCGGACGCATCGAGGCCTACTCCGACCCGGACATCATCCGCCAGGAGCTGAGCTTCCCGGACCTGCCCCCGGGCCTGGACGGCCTGCGCATCGTGCAGATCTCCGACCTGCACGCCGGGCCCCTGGTGCACGCGCCCCAGGTGCAGCGCTGGCGCCGCCTGGCCGAGGGCGAGCGGCCCGAGCTGCTCCTTCTCACCGGAGACGTGGTGGACAGCCTGCCCGAGGAGGCCGGGATCGTGGAGGACGCCTTCCGGAACTTCCGTGCGCCCCTGGGCTGCTACGGCATCCTGGGCAACCACGACTACTTCACCGATCCCCGGCCGATCTGGAAGGCCATGGAGCGCATCGGCTTCCGCTTCCTGGAGAACGCGTCCGCCCTGGTCCCCCGTTGGGGCTCGACCCTGGCCCTGGTGGGCATCCAGGACCCCTTGGCCAAGCACGGCCGGTTCCGGGATGTCTTCTACGGTCCCGGCCCTCGGCCCGACCTGGCCGTGCGGGGCCTCCCCGACCACGCCTGGCGCCTGTGCCTGAGCCACCGGCCCAGCGACTGGCGCCTGGCCCGCCGGACCGGCGCTCCCCTGACCCTGTCGGGCCACACCCACGGCGGCCAGGTGAACCTGATCCCCGGCGTCTCCAGCGCCATCATCCTGGGGGAGTACACCATGGGCCTGTACACCAAGGACGCCCAGTCCCTGTACGTGAGCCGCGGCCTGGGCGTGGTGGGCCTGCCCTTGCGGATCGGCGCCCCGCCGGAGATCACCGTCATCACGCTGCGCCGGGGGTGAGGCGGAAATCCCCCTTCCCCTGAAGCCCCGGTCCCGTTAACATTTCAATTCGGACGCAACCGCGGCTCCATCGTCTAGCGGTTAGGACGGCGCCCTCTCACGGCGTTAACAGGGGTTCGATTCCCCTTGGGGCTACCAGAAAACACCCTTGAGTAGTCAAGGGTGTTCTTGTATATATTCGGCACGATGACAAGTCAAAAAGTTCCCAAGTCAAAGGGAAGTCAAAAACCCCTTCCTGGATCTTGGTGGGCTCCTATGGGCTTACATCGTTGGGAAGGCGGATCCTTCGGGCAATCGGAGGCGGGGAATGTCGCCAAATTTCGGTCGTGATCAGCTTTGAGAATCTTTGGGTAGCGCTTGAATCCTTGCTTCGACTTCGAGTGCTTTCCGTTTGGCTTCAACGAGGCATTCAGCCTCGGAGTCGAAGGCATCAAGGTTGAAGTAATACTCTTTGGTTTTTGCTTGGCGCGGACGGGTGAATATGTGGCTCGACACTCGAATGGTGACCCACTCCTTGTCCATCAGTCTCCCAAACTTGGTCTGAATGTAATAGGTTCCAGGGCTCGTGGGCCTATAAAATATGACTTGGCCAAGCCCCCATGTCTTCACCTCTTCAAAAAGCCGTGATCCAATCTCATGTAATTGCTCCTGAGAAAGATATTTAAGTAACATAGGCATCTATACTCCTAGAAGGAGATGGCTTGAAACTTTCGATGGCAACCTCCTTTAGTATGGCGTAAAAACGCACCACTATTTGTTATAAGAACAATGAGACAACAAAGGCCAGCCATTCCGGTTGGCCTTTTCTCTATCTGGAGGCTCCCCATGGACCAAATCCCCCTCGCCGCCGCAGTCATCGTGAAAGCCCTCCTTGAATGGTGGCTTGAAGACTGATCCGGCCGTATACCCTTTCAACCCCAACAGCCCTGCGTTCGCGGGGCTGTTCTATGTACGGAGAACCGCATGAATACAAAGAAAACGGACAGGGTGACGGAGAACGTCGCCACCTATGGCGCTGAAACACTCTCAGATGCCCAACTGATCGGTATCTTGCTCAACATCAAAGTCCTGGATCGCATCGAAGGCATCCTGGATTCGGCGGGCAGCATGAAGCACCTGTTCACCGCCGGTCCTGCTGAACTTCGAGCAATTGGACTCTCTGAAGCAGAGGCAGCGCGGCTTTCCACCTTGCCTGAATTGCTGGGAAGGATGACTCGAAGTGGTTCAGAACGTCCGGTGATCCTGTCGGCATTTCACGCAATCCCATATTTAAAGCCACGATGCACTGGCTGGACTGAAGAGCATTTCGGAATGCTTGCTCTGAACGCGAAAGGTGAACTTCTCGCAGACCGTGAAATCAGTAAGGGCACAGCAACAGGCACCCTCATCACACCCCGCGAATTTTATCGTGAAGCCCTTCGCTTTGGTGCTACCTCAGCACTGGCTTGGCATAACCACCCGAGCGGTAATCCGACTCCATCTCGTGAAGATTGCATTCTCACCAAACGATTGCGAGAAGCGGGTAAGACGATGGAGGTTCCTCTGGCAGATCACATCATCATCGGCCATCAAGCGAACTACAGCTTCCGCGAAGTGGAAGGTTGGGATGGCTGATAACCGTAAGCATCCCGCACAAAGCAGAATTAACATGAGCCGCATCCATAGGTCATCTCTGGTCACTCTGATGGTCAGAACCTTCATGAGCAAGGCTCTGGTCAAGCGCAGGACTATACCGGTGACGGCTCCCGCCCAGGACATGCGTCCTACCCTGCACAAGGGCGATGCGGGCGACTTCACGCCATTCGAAGAGGTCGAACGTATTCACAATGGAACACTGTCGCCGCCGCCGGCGTGGTGACTTTCCTTTTCACCTTAAACATTCGCCTCGCTGATGCGGGGCCTTTTCATGTACGAAAGGACATTTCATGTCGCACAACCTCTACAAGAACACGATGGCCTTCTCCGGACAGCGTCCATGGCACAAACTCGGTGTTCAGTTCGAGGAGGAGTTCACCAGCGCAGAAGCTATCGCTGCGGCTCGTCTCGACTACCCGGTTTTGAAGGAGCAGCTCTACCGATTGCGATCAGATCTCGGCCCTGGAATGGTCGAACCCACTGAAGCCTACGCAACCATCAACGGACACACTCAAGACGTGCTCGGCATCATTGGTGATGGCTACGAAGTGCTCCAGAACAGGGAGGCCTTCGATTTCTTCGACATCCTGCTCAAGGAGTCCGGCGGCAAGCTCCAGACTGCCGGCGCAATCGGCAAGGGCGAGAAGGTATGGATGCTCGCGAAGCTGCCCGAAGTGTTCTACCCGCTCGTTGGCGATGGCATTGAGCAGTACCTTCTGGGTTCAACGTCGCATGACGGCACGATGAAGACAGAAGTGCGGATGACCGAAGTCAGGGTGGTATGCCAGAACACTTTTAACCTGGCGATGAAGGGCAGTCGCGGCGTCATCTCTATTCGCCACACCACGAATATGCGCCAGAAGCTTGAGATGGCCGCAATGGTAATGCTTCGATACAAGGAACACTTCGATCTGGTGGGCGAGAGTTTCAGCAAACTCGCCAGCGTGAAGATCGACGATGCCTGGATCGACGAATACATCGAACGCATGGTCGGGAACCCGCAGAACGTGGCGGATGGCCGTGGCCGGACGATCATGGAGAACAAGATCAAGTTGATCGAAGGAAGGCTGTGCTTTGGACAGGGCGTGGATCTTCCTGGAGTGAGTGGTACAGCCTGGTGGGCCTTAAACGCGATGGTCGAACACGCCGACTACGACATGAAGGCAAAAGGACAGGCCGAAGATGCTTCGCGAAGGACTCAGAGCATCCTGTTCGGCACCGCAGCGGAGTTCAAGCAGCAGGCGTTCGATACCGCGATGGCGATGGTGACCAGATAGCGGACAACGACATGGGATCCTCCATCCGGTAAGCGCCACGCATTTTCTTCATGATTGCCATGGGATGGAATACGCATTATGTCTATTCTGAGACATCCACCCTCCCCCTTCCCAATGAGGGTAAGAACAAAATGGCAAACACCATCCAGCCAATGGCAATGGTTATAAATTGAGGGAGACCCTATGTCCTTTCTTCTAATTGAAGGATTGAGCGTTCATTGTCCTGAATGCGACTCTACCCGGATCATTTTGAAGAAAGGTGGTCCGGGCATGATTCAGGTAAGTGACCAAAATGCCCTGATTCAGCAGGATCTCCAGAAGAGATCTGGCCAGCGTCGGGACCTGTTCTATGTGGATGCTTGGTGCGAAAGATGCGCAACACCAATTCTTGCTTCTCCGGCCCAAGCCATTGCCAACGAAAGAAATCGTCTTATTGAAAGTATCAGTGAATGGGACAGCACAATCCGACAGAAGTGTCAGGAGAAGATTCTGGAGCAATTGGGGCTGAATTTGTCACAGGGATCGGAGGCACGAATTTCATGGCTTAAGAAAACCTTTCACTCCCTTTTTCGGGAATGCTTTGAGGATGCTCGATGTGGTCTTTATCCTGAATTCTATTCCAAGATGAAGAAACGTTTCCTAATGCAGGTGAGCAGAACCATCAAACGAGATGGGGTTACTATTACCGATGAACTCATAAGGTGGTTCAAAGGCGAAGTGGCAGGTAACCCCTTTGCAAAACCTATAGAAGATCTTCAAAATAGAGCGGATTCCCTCACAAAAGAAACGAAAGGGCCATGGTGGCTCATTTGGATATCTGATCCTTGGCAGGGCGTGAACCTGAACCCCTACATTTGCCACGAAACGACCATGTTCTTCGCAGAAGGAGACCATGGAATTCCTCTGTATACAAGGTACGAAAATGACCCTGGTTCATTTACATCCATATGCGAGAGGGCACTTAGGAAACCATTTGAAGAAAAAGATAATTAGTTCAATAATAATGAAATCAAAACGTGCGTGATTAAGATGATTGCAGAGATTGTCGAATCGCTGGCTTGGCCTATTGAGGGCAAGGAATAGATGGCGGGTTCTGTTGGCAATGGGAGGCGTGGGAGCCGGTTCTACTTACCGGCGTAGATCGACTCCTTCATATGAAATCTGGAGGTGAACCAGATCGGCCTCCCACCCCTCCCGTGGACGACCTACCCCTTCGGACCATGACCGGCACGGACCACCACCCACACTTCTGCGTCCGTCCCCTTCGTCGCCTTCAGCACCCTCACCGCTTCGTCCAGGGTGAGGGGCTTGGACTCGAAGGCGTCGATGTTCACCAGCGCGATCCGGCCTTTCTTCGGCTTGGGCAGTGACCTCGACAGGACCGCGTATTGGGCGACCGTCTCCTTGGGCACGCCTTCCACCAGGGCGGGCATGTCGGGGATGGTGAAGCCTTTTCCATTCAAGAGAGCTTCAGTTGATATTTCCAACAAAGAAGAGATGGCTGTCATGGCGGCGCCGGAAGGCTTGGCGATGTCTCGTTCCCAATGCGAGACGAGACGCTGGTTGGACCCGAGCGTTTCCGCAAGCCGCTTTTGACTCCATCCCCATGCCATCCGGATGCAGCGAAGACGTTCCCCGAAAGTTTTGGGACTTGTCAGTGCATTCTTCGTCCCGTAGGCACCACGAATATTCATGGTCGCCTCTGGCTCAAAGTACGCAATGTGTCTATTATGGAGCATCCACCTCCACCCCCCTCAGTCGAAGGGCAGGAAAAACCAGCGAATGCCATACCACCAACTTACCGCAAATCTCAAGGATCGGGCGGCTCGAATTCAGCAGTCTGTTTAGTCGCAATGAACGATAGGAGTATCCAACGTGCCCCTACTCATAGATTGGATTTTGTCATTGGCCTTGCTGTCTTGCCGAGTCTTTGGAGTAGTTCACTGGTCTTGGTGGATTTGTGTATTGCCAATAGTATTGGTCTCACTAGCAATAATAATCAAAGCAAGAAATTTAAATTAGTAGCTTTGAACGGTGATTTAAGATTTACCGAATTCCAGGAGTGCTTCAATGGTAACCACCAACCAAAAAGTCCACGGAATAATCCATACTGCATCGGCTTCTGCTGGTGCCGTTGGTGGAGGCTTGGCGCAAATTCCTGGATCTGATATGCCAATTATCATGGGTCTACAAACGGCAATGATTATTGCTATTGCGGCTGAACATGGGGCCAATATAACAAAAACAGCAGCGGCTGATCTTCTACTTACTTTCGCTGCTGGGTATGGTGGAAGAGCGGTTTCGCAATTTTTGGTTGGTTGGATTCCTGCCATTGGGAATGCCATCAATGCAAGCACAGCTATAGCAATTACCGAAACAATTGGGTGGGCAGCTGATGCATATTTTGAAAAAAATGCGCCAGATAATTCTACGAAAAACAAGGAGTAATATATGGGTAATATATTCTGGAAATTAGGATTCTGCCTGGGGCTAATGTTAACCCTGTTTGTGGCCTGTGGTGGAGGCGGTGGAGGGAGCAGTAGTAATAATAGTAATGTCAATTCCGCTCCCGTTATCACGAAGCAACCTGGCAGTCTTACCGTCAATTTGGGTAGCAGCGCTTCCTTCCGTGTTGCGGCCAGTGGAAGCCCAACGCCAACCTTTACCTGGGATCGAAGCAACGACAATGGAAATACGTGGAATAATATCGGTGGTGCAACCAATGCCACCTATTCTTTCACCAGCGCAAAGACGGACAACCTTGCACAATTCCAGGCTTTGGCGGCAAACTCTGTCGGTAGCACCACAAGCGATGCGGTGACATTGACGGTGCAATGGCTGATCCTTACGAGCCAGCCGGTTGGGCAAGTCGTAACAGCACCCAGCCCAGCTATTTTTACGGTCGTGGCGGACGCGAACCCCAACCCTTCATATCAGTGGCAATCCAGCCCAGATGGCGTTACCTGGGTTAACGTTGCTGGAGCCAATGAAAACAGTTACACCACTGCTGCCACATCAGGAAGCAACAATGGGACTCAATTCCAGTGCATTGTAACGAACCCTGCAGGCACTGTCACGAGCAATCCAGCAATCCTTAATGTGAATCAGTCTTTGGCAGCACCTTTGTTCGTGACCCAGCCAATAAACCAGACTGTTCATTCAGGAGATGCCGCATCTTTTATTGTTTCTGCTAGCGGTACTCCTTCCCCTAATTTTACTTGGCAAAGAAGCAATGACGGAGGCAATACCTGGGCCAATATTAATGGGGCTACAAGCAAAACGTACACAATTATACCACAGTTTATTGACAATGGTGCAATGTTCCAGTCAATTGCAATAAATTCTGTAGGACAAGCAATTAGTGAGTCTGCTATGCTTAATGTGACTCCCTCAATTTACGCGGGAGGGTTCACCACTACTTGGCCAAGTTCATCAAATTTACCTGGTTATTGGAAAAATTCAAACTGGGTCAGCCTTCCACCCCCAATATACGGTGCCTCTTGGGCCGTCAATACCCTTGCTCTATCCGGAAACGACATTTATGCGGCCGGTAATTATGATCTTCCTGGTTATTGGCTGAACGGCAGTTGGGTCACCCTAACCCTACCCGTTGGTGCGACCTCCGGTTCAGTTAATACCATTGCGGTGACAGGAAACGACGTGTATGCGGCTGGAGTTATCAGTGGTACTGGCATTGGTCAGATCGGGGGATACTGGCTGAATGGTAATTGGATCAGCATGGGTGGTTCCGGCTCGATCCTTGGTCTCGCAATTTCTGGAAACGATGTTTTTGGTATCTCTGCTGGTGGATATTATAAGAACGGGGTATGGGTTAGCCTCCCGATCCCGGTAGGTTCTCAGGGGAATTCATCAACATGCATTTTTGTGTCGGGATCCGACATATACATAGGCGGTTATGTCATTAATAGCTCCGATATTTATGTACCTGGATATTGGCTAAATGGTATTTGGACTAGTCTTCCGGTCCCAGACGGTGAGTCTGGAAAAGTTAATGCGATCCTTATATCTGGAAATAATATTTACGCAGGAGGATGGATCATCAGTCCACCAGGCATTCAGGTTGCAGGCTATTGGCAAAATGGGATCTGGGTTGCCCCGCAAGACCAATTTGGAAGCTATTACGGAATGGACGGAGAAATTAATTCACTCTTTATCTTTGACAACAATTTATATGTGGCTGGTAGTTCCGGATCAGAAAACAATTGGATGCTTTACTATGGCTATGCTTGTTATTGGGTGAATTCAAAATGGTATCCACTCTCATTTTCATCTACTATTGATGAGTATCTTGTTTCAAACATTTTTTCTATTGTTGTAAATTGATCATTTTCTCTTAAAGTTAGTAACTATAATTTCAGCAAAAATCCAAAACATTGAAAAATAAAAATTAAATAAAATTTTTGAATTTACGATTGAATAATTTTTCCAAAATCACATTTTCAATTTTCAAAATGATTTAATCAATACATGTATACAAAATAATATTTTTAAATTCTAGAATTAATCATTAAATTGCAAAATTTAAGCCGGTCATTTTTGACCGGCTTTTTTCATGGAGCAAAAACATGAACGCACCAATCGTAGATCAAGCCGGAATGCAGATAGCAATGCAATCCAGAATGGAGCAGAACGTCCACCTGGGAGACCGAACCCAATACATCGGCGCAAGCGAGATTGGTTCGTGCCTTCGCCGCGTCGTTTTTAGCAAGCTTCATCCCGAGCCCTTCGACCAGGCATCGATGGGAAGGATGATCGCTGGCAAGGCCATGGAGAACGAGGTGGTGCAGCTGGTCCGGCTCGCTTTGAATGGTCGCCTCAGAAATACCGGCAGGGTCCAGCTTGATCTCCAGCACCCGACGCTTCCTTTCCGCGCACATCCCGATGGTCGCATCATCAGCGGCTTCGATGGCTTGGATGGCGACGGCATCCTGGAGGTAAAGACTGCCAGTGCCAGCACCTTCAAACGATTCCAGAATGACGGCCTGCCCCAGAACTACCTTGACCAGGTCCAGGCGCAGATGGGCTTGTCTGGATTGACCTGGGCAATGGTAGTGCTGGTGTCCCGCGAGAACCTGGCGGAGATGACGACCTTCACCATCCGGTTCGACCCGGAGCACTATGCCCGGCTTGAGGAGCGGGCGGCCAGGGCGATGAGCGTTCTAACATCTGGTGTTCAAACACAAAATAATATTCAAAACGAATTACCTGGTGAACCTGACCGTGGGTTTTGCCACACCTGCCCCTATTCCGAAAACTGTGCCGTCTTCCAGGCCCAGCGAGAGGCCGGCAAACGTGGCGAGATCCCCGAAGTGACGCGACTGCAGCTTGAATGCCAGCTTGAAGAACTGGTTTCACTTGAAGCAATCACAGAACCGGCCCAGGAACGAATCACGGAATTGCGCGACCAGGTGAAGAAAGCTCTCTTCAATATCGGCGCCAGCAAGGTTCTGCTCGAAAACGGGATCATCCAGATCGTGGAATCGTCCAGGACCAGCTTCAACAGCAAAGCGCTGCAGCGTGAAGCGCCAGATGTGTATTCGCGCTTCCAGAAGACCTCCATGTTCTCAACCCTTCGAATCAACTACAGAGGAGACAAGTCATGCCTGCAAACGGCGTAGAAACCATGCCACAGAGCCCGTCTACCATTCATGCACCTTCCGCGATGCCACCCTTCACCGTTTCGGATATTCGAAAACGCACCCATGCGATCCAGGAGGTGATGAAGGGAGTGATGAAGGAGGGGACTCACTACGGAACCATTCCCGGAACGCCGAAGCCTTCTCTATGGAAGGCGGGAGCTGAGGTTCTGTGCATGACGTTCCGCCTGGCGCCGATTCTCGAAAGCCGCGTCACTACTGACGATCCGGAAGCTGAGTGGAGCTACTCCGGAACGAGAAGGGACGGCAACATCGTTACTGGAACGTGCATCGGGTTCTTCGAAGTGGAGGCCACTTGCACGATCACCGGCATGAACGGGGAAACCTTCAGCCGGTGCTCTGCACGGTGCTGTTCAAGGGAAGCGAAGTATCGAAGCTTGGCTCTCTACGACATTAGGAACACGATTCAGAAGATGGCTGAGAAGCGAGCGTTCGTGTCGGCGGTGCTCATGGCGACCGGAGCTTCGGACATCTTCACCCAGGACATCGAGGACTTCCCGGAGCTGATCGAGGGGCAGGCTATTCCGGCGAAAATCACCGCGGCGTCTGAACCGGCGTCACCTTCGGCAACGTCGTCATCCTCGGATGAGAAAGCCAAACCCCAGGCCGGATCCAATGTCGGGCAGGGACTCAGCCCGAAACGTTCGGCCTGGCTTCTGAGAGTCGGAGTTGAAGCAAAGGTGCCACCGGAGGCTATGGAAAGGTGCATGGCCTATCTCCAGAATGCTGGGGTGTCAGAAGTAAGGCTGTTCTTTGATGAGCTGGCTAAACAGAAGGGTGAAGTGTTCGCGCCCTTCAGGACAGCGTCCTGATTCAAGGAAGGCTGCGGCGTTGCCGGGGCCTTCTTAGCTATTCGCAGGCGAGCCGCCACTTTGTTTTGGAGCAACCTGCCAGCGCCAAACACCCTTCGCTGCGGTGAGGAAGAGCGTTGATTATGGTCGGCAACTTCCCCCTGTTTCCTTTCTAGTAAAACTCAAGGATCGAGGCCGCCTGATCCCAAGCCTGGTCTAACTCAATCTCTGCACTCGGAGCCTCCAATGGCAAGGGACAACAGTAACAAGGTTCAGTATGGATGGCCGGGCAGCTCAATTTGGTCTCCCCAAGATGAGAAGCCAACCGCCGCGCCGAGATCACCTGGACCAGGGGGTACCTTCGATTTCTTTTTTTGATTTCTTAACTTAGCCATAGGACTGGAGACAACAAACGGGATATATTATTAGTCACAATCCCATTTCTGCGTTGGCATAAAATACCCATGGGTGAGCCCAATGGAATGTTCAAACTCAACCACAGAGATTGTAGCTGATTTTTCATGTTCCTTGACTTTTGCAAAGGAACTAACAAAACAATGGACCGTCAAAGAACCCAAAAAATCGATCGGCGGTTTAAACGCACTTTCTGGATTTAGATATCAATTTTTTTTATCGCTTCTCGAAGTCGTAACTCGAGTATTGAAAGAAGGTTTACAAGTTGGCACAATAGAACTCGGTGTGTTTACGGAGATGCTGTCGGACGCACTTTGTATAAATAATAAAAAAATCGCAATCATTCAAAGTAAGCTAACAGCTAATACGGCAAATATTGCTGCATGTTTGAATGATTATTGGAATATATGGAATATTGCAAAAGATATAAATTCTAATCCAGATTTCATTTTGTCATTTGAAATAATTGTTAACCGAACATTGATTTCAGATTTTAATAGACTATTAACTACATGGAAACCAGAAGGTGGTGGACCAATAGCAAGTGATTTGCAATTATTCAAAACCCATATCGTTTTCAAGATAAACAGAAATCCAGAGATGGAAATTTACAATCTTCTTGCAAAATTACTCCCTGGAGTAAATCCAATTAAAAAATGTGAGGAATGGCTCGGTATTTTATTAAACGGAAGCATTAATCTGGCCAACATCACAAAGGCCTCGGAACAAATTTGGGGTGACCTTGTTTCACTTTCGAAATCAAAGGAACCTCCATCCAGTTGTTATTTATTTAGTGAATTTGATTTGCCTCCAACTAATATAGAAATCGGTCCATATCTTTATGGCCAAAGTCCAACGCTCAAGCATTTAAGAGAAGGATATTTTGCATCAAGGCCCAAACTAGTCAATGAGGTATTTGACGATTTTAATGAATGGGTAAAAACACATCCCGCGGCTCGCGATATCTCAACAAGAATACCTGTTTATTGGATTCGGGGGCGATCAGGTTCAGGGAAAAGCATTTTATTGCTTGAATTGCTAGCTCAAATATATCGCAATGATTGCGCACCTATTATTTGGCTCGGACAACATGCAGACAATATTGTACAAGGAATTAACTTAGTACAATCCATGACCAATGCTCGACCTTTTTCGATAATCGCTTTAGATGACCCATATTCCCCTAATTCAAGTAGTTTAGCATACGATTGTTGGCGGAGCATATTACCAAACCTTCACGCCGCCAGAGAACGCGGCGATTACTCTGCAATCTCCATTTTTATCTGTTGTGGGCCAACAGAACAAGCAGAACGCCTATATAATGATTATCCTGACCAATTCAATATTAAAACATGGGAATTGCCCACTGAATCGCTTAGTGATTTTATAGAATTAAGAACATGGTTCACAACAAGAACCGGCCGAGAGCCGCCAAAACTAGAAGATAAAAATATTCTTTTAGTACAACTTTTCTTCGAATGGAAAACAGGAGAACCACTGCACGGATTTTCAATACGATTTAAAAAACGAATCGAAGCCGCTGGTGGGGCAAATTGTGTCAATTTAATTGAAAAAATATTATGTCTCAATCGACTGTACATTGGGTACCCCATCTCAGCTATCGAGCATAGCCTCACACCCCTAGAAAGAGAAACAATCGACAGACTCATGGAAGAGAGTCACCTTGGGAAAACAATGAGCGCTGATAGACATGGCGTTTGGATTGCCCACCCCCATTTATCCAATGCAATATACAATTCGTGGTACTCTCCGGAACACAATTCACGAGTTAGGTTTAGTCATTTAATTGATTCGGCCACAGCTGCTATTCTGTACGAGGATTCACCTGCCCAAAAATTAGCTTTACTTTGGCTATTATCTAGATTTGGAATTTACGAAGAAATCGATGAGACAACAAAAGGGCGCATGGCAGGAATCAACATCCAGGAACTCATTGAACAAATTTATGCAAAATTCAACAAAATAATGGAAAATAACATTCCTGTATGGAGCCTTCCAGTTTGGATTCAATCTATCGCAGCTTTTCCCAGAATCCAATTGATTCCTTCACCAATGGACGCCACAAAGAGAGCACTTGAGAATGGAGACACAACTCAAACGGGGTTACGCCTTCTTTGCCATAAAATTTTACAACACAGGAACCGTTTTAGCGAGACAGATAGGATACAAATTGAAGGTTTGATTAAAAAATTAATAATAAAAGAACCAACTTGGCACGAATGGGCAGCCATTGTTTCTGATATGTTATATAAAACCTTGGATCAAAGAATTGCTATTTTGGCTACTGAATGGCTGGTTGCACACCCTAGCGCAGGAGGCGCTCAAAAACTATATTCTACGATTTTACTACTTTTTCCTGGACTTGACTGCCTAGAAGAAGTATTCAATTCAATTATACCATTTGCTAGCAATGAACCTTCATGGGGTGATACAATTATAAATTCAATCAAAATTTTTAATAATCCAACATCCATGAAAAAAGCGACTGAATGGATTCAAAAAAATATCGAATCGGAAACAATGGCATTTCATTTTAGGTATTTATTGGACGGCAATTTTGATAGTGTTAATGATTTAGCAATAGAATGGCTTAAAATTAATTTCAACAATAAATATGCGAATTATGTACTAGAACAATATTATAAACAAGACAACATCCCTTGTACATTCATTATTGAATGTACAAAAAACTGGATCAAGTCAAATCATAAACAAGCAGGCAAACTCATAAAATTTCTATTAAAAACGTTCCCAGACAAAGATACTTCTGAACTTGCTTTAAATTGGATTGCAAATGCACAAGCAGATGACCAGACGATCGTATTTGCTTGGGAAGGCCTTACGGATCAATTTCAGACCCAAAGCCAATCCATTAATGATGTAATTATCTGGCTTCAATCATTTCCAGAGACGACGGAAAGCTGGCCCTTTATCTGGGAAGCGATTTGGCGAACAAACAGAGGAATCCCTAAGTTAAAAACTATTGGAATTAATTGGCTTAGAGTCACCAATCCAGATTCCATAACCTGGAAATATGTGTGGCAGAACTTGTGGGAAACATATCCCACAGATGAAACAGTTAAAAATCTTGGCCTCAGTTGGCTTCGGAAGACATCAAAAGATCATCAATCATGGAAATATATATGGAATGCACTCTGGTCAAAGAATAAATACTCTCGCGACCTTGTTGAAATTGGGGAAACCTGGCTAATTACGACTAATCCAATTCATGGTGGCTGGCAATTTGTTTGGGAAGAATTATGGCTTGCGAGCCGTAAATCAGAAAAACTATCTTTGATAGGATTCACATGGCTGCAAACAACATCAATTGAACATCACTCTTGGACCTTTGTATGGGAAAAGCTGTGGGGAATCAAATTTAGACAGCCCGAGATGAGGACCATCGGGCTCAACTGGCTATCCACTGTTTTACCCACAAACGCATCTTGGCAATACATATGGGAACATTTACTTGCAGACTCTGCCATCAAAACATCTCTGCTAGATATTGGTGAAAATTGGCTGGCAATAGCTTCACCCTCGCATAATTCTTGGCCAAAAATTTGGCAAAGTCTCAGAAATTTGAAAGAGGAAAAATTCAAATATAATTTATCTGGCATTGAATGGCTCAAGAAAGTAGACAAAGAACATATTTTTTGGTCGCTTCCTTTTGAAGAATTGTACAAATATGGATTCAATACTACAGAACTGCATTCAATTGGATTTGATTGGCTATTATCTGATACTTTAAAACATCAGTCATGGCAAAACGTTTGGAGATTGATTTGGGAATCTGGAAATAAAAATCAAGATTTATTTAATTTGGCAACTACCTGGCTCACTCAAGTTGATCCATCGCATAAACAATGGGGATATATTTGGGAAGATCTTTGGAAAGAGAAGCCATTTTACAAAATACTCGTAGAAATAGCGCTGAATTGGCTAAAAGCAGCCCCTAATCATGGTTCCTGGAGTCACATCTGGATCGATCTCTGGAAGAGTCCATTCGCCATCAAAGGGCACATTGAAATTGCCTTTGAATGGCTTAACAATACAAACCCTCCACCTAATGGTTGGGGGTTTGTATGGTTTGAAATTTGGAAAAAAGGTCTTCGTAAAAATGAACTATCACACCTTGCTTCTCAATTCTTATCCGCCACCTACGAAACGCATCCCAGTTGGCGCACAGTTGCCAAGGCAATGGGAAAGATCTAAAACACCAGACTGATCTTATGGTCGCTGACCATTCTCCCACTGAGCGTGAAATTAGGAGGTTGAAATTTCAAGGTCAACGTAAAACCAACAACCGTTTCTCATCAATGGAAATGTTCACGAAGCTCTCCTGGATGGGGCCATTCGATGAATACCAGGAATCTTGAGCGGTTGGCTTCGATGGCCAGCCATACTCCCTTCGGACATTGGATCTTTGAATATGGCTCCGACCAAGGCTCTTACACAACCAATTCTTACAACCTTGCCGCCACTTGCCTTTTCCCCAAACCCCTCAACGACACAATGGTAGCCAGCTGCTGGTGACGGGTCGGGATTTCCCCGCTACCCAGTTGTAGATGGTCTGTGGCGATACACCCAAAAGGGTACCCCTAAGCAAAGGTCGGTCTCAGCCGCCCGCAACGATTCGCCCTTCTATTGCTGGCTTTGCGGATCCTTTCGTGAATTGGGGCACGAGTGCAGGAGTGGTAGTGCCAGTTTGATCCAGGATTCCGGATCCTGAATTTTCTACTTGAAATCCTGTTAACCAGCCAACCAAGTCTCAATCTCCTTCAAAGCATGGTTCAGGATGCAGCTCGGAAGGTGGCCTACGGTGTCCACATCTTGAAGACAGGCACAGCAGGAAAGGAACGGATCTTTGTTCTCCCTCTCCAACCGCTTCAGCACGGACTCGAGATGGATCATAAGGGCCTCGGTCATCTCCAAGCTGCGCATGGACCCTCCAGCCTTTGAAGGGATTCTACGCTCATGCTGAACCTGATGGCGGATGAGACGGTGGTTGAGACAGGGGTTTGAGTCAACCCAAATATTAATAAAGTCATCCACTTCCAATAATGT
>JBELAL010000052.1:0-35056 GCA_049508835.1 Holophaga sp.
CCTGGTAGGTGGACACGACGATCCGCTGGATCCGGAACTCCTCGTGGATGGGCTTCACGGCCACCAGCATCTGGATGGTCGAACAGTTGGGGTTGGCGATGATGCCCTTGTGGTGGTCAAGGGCGTGGGGGTTGACTTCCGGGATCACCAGGGGGACTTCGGGATCCATGCGCCAGGCCGAGGAGTTATCGATGACGACCGCTCCCTCCTGTACCGCCATGGGAGCGAGCTTGAGGCTGGCTTCGCCGCCCGCCGAGAACAGGGCGATGTCGGCCTCCTTGAAGCATCCCGGCCGGGTCGGGAGCACGCTTACCGGGCTGCCCCTGAACCGGATCTGGATGCCCGCCCTGGATTCAAGGTCGAGGGGGATGAGTTCGGAGACGGGGAATCCCCTTTGCTCCAAAGTTTTGATCATTTCGGCTCCGACTGCTCCCATGGCGCCGACTATGGCTACGTTGAACTTCCTCATATCTGCCTCCATACAGAAGGGGCTGGCTCGGACACCGACGGTTCAAGGCCGACCCGGCCTTCGGCGCGAACGAGGGTTCGGCTGGGCTGGGGTGGCTCGATGGGCGGTTGAAGGCACGACTGAGCCCAGATTTAGTAGACCCTCAGCATAAGGATTGGACTGGGTTAGATATTTATGTGCGCTGTAACCGAAATGGAATAAATTTGCAATAAACCAGAATTATCAAAGTTTATGCGACGTTGAAAAGGTATAGGCTTCATCAGAGATTGTAAAAAAGCGAAAAATCGGACCCGAATGTTTCCATTCAAGAAATGGTGACCTCGACATCCGCTGTCGTACATCCGTTGTCGATAGCCAGGGGAGGTAGCCAAAAACTTGGGTTCCTTCATTCTGCCTTGGTCTCGTCGCCGCCCGCGCGGCCGGCGGCGACGGGAAAGAGAGCAGCAGAGAAAGGCCATCTCTGTTACACCCTCGCAGGGATCATCGATGAAAGGGCTTGTGGGCTTGCATCGATCCTGCCGATGGCTTCCTGCGGTGAGATAGTCTTAGCCAGGGTGCCCACCCGGGACTTGAGCCGATCGGCGGAGGAAGCGCTCGGCGCCGAAATCAGCCTTAGCCTAGTTTCCCAACATGTCCAGGACGTTGAGGCGGCGGAGGAGGCGTTCAATGCTCGCCCCTTGGGTACAGTCATGGTTTCCGGGCACCGATCAGGTAATATTTTTCCGGAATCTTCAGATTGGTGGTTCCCATGTAGCCCCTGCCGAACACATACGTATCCATGAAGGTCAGCAGGACGTTCTTGGAACGGACGCCGGTGTTGAGATCTGTGTACCAATTGCCGCCCCAGGTTGCACCCGGGCTGTACTTTGCGAAGGCCGCAAAGACGTCCTTGGGATTGTTCAGCTTCGCCTTGCCTTCAACCACCCGCTTGCCCAGTTCACCCAGGCCGGCTACATAAACGAACCCGGAGCTGACCGACCAAGTCCCCAACCTGCCGCCGGCATGCTTGGCCAAAAGATCCTTTTCGATTCGGTCCATGATGGCATGCCAATTCCCGTTGACGGAGGCAAGGTCGAGCCCGAGGGCCCCAGGGAAGCCCATGATTGGAGAAGCTGAACCCGGTTCCACGAAGATGCCGTTCTTGCTTTCAGCGACCCTTTTGATGATGGGTTCAGTATGGGCATCGTTGCTGGTGAAAAAGGCCACCTTGTCATGATTGGGGCCGCCATACTGCTCGATCCATTGAGGCATCTTTTCCATCAGGAACTGCTGGGCGCCGGCCGTGCCCACGTCGGAAGTGGGATCCGGAGCGCTCTGATAGACGAACCTGAGGCCCAGATCCTTGCAGGCCTCCTCCATGATCGCCCGCCGGCGGCTGAAGCTCTCCATGGACATGTGGCGTGGGAAGGAGATGTGCACCATGGTCTTGGCGCCCAGTTGCTTGGCCACCCACGGAATGGTGTAGCCGCGGGAGACGAAGTCGAGATCCACCACCAGGTCGGAAACCGCGCTCTCCACCAGCGGGTCTTCCAGGGGAATAGCGCCAAGCAGGAGGATATCGGGGCGTTTGGCCCGGATTCGTTTGAACGCCTCCGCGGTGCCCGGGAGCATGTTGCAGGTGACGATGACCTTCATGAGGGGATCTTCAGCAAGGCCGACGATGTTGGAAATCAAGGTCTCCTGCTGGGACATGAAATCGTCCGGGGCGCACACGATGCGGACCATTCCGCCGTCCTTGACGTCACCGTACTCCTTGAGGATCTGCTCGGCGCCCCGAAGGTCATCCTCCGATTGAGCCACCGTCTCTACGCTGAATCCAATATGGAAGTTCGGTGCTGCCATGGCGGTTCCACCGCATAAAGCCATGGCGAGCGCAGCCAATCCTAATTCTCTGATCATTCGAGTCCCTTTCATAGAAATGGTCATAAGACCAGGGATTAACTACTTGCCCCTTCGTGCGAGATTGCACGAGAGAGTTGTGGATACATTTATTACTTGGAATTATCGATTTAGATGAAATTATTGAAAAGCCGCCCAGGTGAACTCGCAAGTCAAGCTGGCAGACCCCCTCTCTCCATAGATCAGATCGGAATGCCGAGAAAGTTGCACCGACTCAACGGAGGAATGATGGAGGATGCTCAAATTATGGGCGCGAAGAAGCTGCCCAAACGTTGAAATTTTTTTAAGATTTGTTTCCTATTGGGAAACAAAATTCGTCCCACGCGTCAGCATCGGGGCCCAATGGCACAGCGGGTTCTGAACCCGCTGCCTCAGGAGGGCTGACACATGCCGCGGACAACCGCGGCGATGGCGGAGAACACGCCCGGGATCTGGGCCTCGGTCAGGCAGGAGAAGGCCACCCGGAGGTTAGCTTGGCCCAGGGCGATGGTCCTCACGCCGTGCTCATCCAGCAGCCGGACGCGGCCGGTATCCGCATCCGCGCCCTTCAGGCACAGGCACATGAAATAGCCGCTGTTGTAAGGGTAGAGATCCCAGAGTTTGTCGTATTCGGCCCGTTGGCATTCCTTCCGGGTGGCCTCCGCCCGGGCCCCCAGGATCGCCACTTTCTCAGCCTGTTGACGGCGGAATTCGGAATCCCGCAGGGCCTTCAGGACAATGGTCTGGCCGGGGTGGGTGAGCTCGCAGGCTGGGTCGAAGAAAATGCCGTAGTAGGCGTTGTCGCAGACCACCACCAGGCGAGTGCCCGCCTCGGCCGCTTCGGTCAGCGCCCGGACGATGCGCAGGGCCTCGGCCTTGGTGGGCGTGTAGCCCGAGGGGTTGTTGGGGACGTTCAGGGAAACCAACAGCTTTCTCCCCGCCCGCTGCTTCAGGGCCGCCTCGAATGCGGGCAGGTTGAAGCATGTCGGTCTTCATGCGTCCGTTTTCAGGTCCCACAGCCTATCGCCGGTGGAGATGGCGCTTCAGAGTGCAGACTAGTGAGGGCAACCATGGGGAACCAGGGTGACCTGAGCTTGAACCCGGTTTCCGTCCCCCAGGACGGAGCAAGGAACGTCGCGCTTGGCATCTTCTACATCATAGCTTCCGCCCTGTGTTTCGGGACCATGCCGATCTTCGGGCGCATCGCCCAGGGGGCCGGAGTCCCAATCCCCACCCTCCTGGTCCTGCGTTTCACCATCGGCGCGGCCTGCTTGTGGATGATCATGGCCTACCGCGGGGAGGCCTGCCAGACCGGGGAATGGCTCCTCCTGCTCGTCGCCATCGGGTCGCTGGGCCTGGCCGGGGAGAATTTCTGCTATTTCAACGCGCTCACCCTGGCCTCCATCGGATTGGTGACCCTGCTTTTCTATCTCTATCCGGCCATGGTGGCGGTCCTGGCCCGCGTGGTCTTCCGCCACCCGCTCACCGGGTTGAAGGTTACCGCCGTGGTCCTCTCCCTGGCCGGAAGCGCGCTTACCATCGGCAAGGCGGGCGACGGCAAGCCCCTCGGCATCGCCCTTGCCATCGCTTCCGCCGTCATCTACTCCGCCTGGATCCTTGCCGGCAGCCGCCTTCCGACCAGCGTTTCGCCCCTCGCCGCCACGGCGGTCATCACCACTGGGGCGGCCGCGGTCTATGGCTGCCTGGCGGTCCTGAAGGGCTTCCTACTGCCCCGCAACCTGGCCGGCTGGACCGGGTGCTGGGGCTGGCCCTGATCAATTCGGTACTTGCTCTTCTGTTCTTCTTCGAAGGGCTGAAGCGGGTGGGCCCGGTGCGGGCTTCGGTCTACGCCACGATAGAGCCTGTGTTCGCGCTTGTGCTCGCAGCGGTCCTGCTGGGCGAGCCGATCACCTTGCTGCGGGTGGCGGGCGGAGCCCTCATCCTTGGAGCCGTGATCATCCTGGCCCAGGAGGAGGTTCATTCCGCCGCGTCCACGGAACCTTGACAACAGAAATCCGGCCTGTCCAAGAAAGATATGCAGGCCGATCCAAAACTGTCCAAAATTTATTCATCTTGTTGGATAATTGTTGTATTTAATAATCTTAAAATTGTATAAAAAATATTCAATGACTAAATTTTATCCTTCTCTGGATTCTCATGGAATGTTTTATGCGGTCCCATTGGATTTATACTTTGCGGTTAATTTTTAAATAATTTAATTTAACGTTTTGAGGGACTAGCATTTATACAGTAGCGCTATTTCGGAATTTGTCGGGCGATGGCTTTAACGCAAAAAATTATTCAACTTACTTTTTGTCGTTAGGGTCCGGTCTAGTGGCACGGCGATTGCTACCGGTGGGATAACAAAATTTCTTCCCAGGAGAGATGAACCATGGCAAAAGCTGAAATCCTTTACTCGGTCAAGGCCCAGCGCGGTTCGACGCTGCGGTGCAAGGGGTGGAAGCAGGAAGGCCTGCTGCGCATGCTCGAGAACAACATGGAGAACGCCGAGCACCCGGAACAGCTGGTGATCTACGGCGGGAAAGGCAAGTGCGCGCGGAACTGGGAGTCCTTCCACGCCATCGTAAAGGCGCTGAAGGAACTGGAGGATGACGAGACCCTGGTGGTGCAGTCGGGGATGCCGGTGGCGGTGTTCCGGACCCACAAGCTGGCGCCGCGGGTGGTGATGGCGACCACCAACATCATGAAGGCGACCTGGGAGAAGTTCTACGAGCTGCAGGACAAGAACCTGACCATGTTCGCCCAATACACGGCGGCGCCGTGGGAGTACATCGGCACCCAGGGGGTCATCCAGGGGACATTCGAGACGCTGTCGGCGATCGCGCTGAAGAAGTTCAACAACGACCTGAAGGGCCGGATCTACCTGACTGCCGGGGCCGGGGGGATGGGGGGCAACCAGAGCTGGGCGATGAAGATGCACGGCGGGGTGGCGATCGTGGTGGATGCCGACGAGCGGGTGATCCGCCGGCGAATGGATAAGGGCTACATGGACACCATGGTGCACTCCTTCGACGAGGCTCGGCGGCTCGCGGAAACGGCTCGGAGACATAAGGAGCCCTTGGCGGTGGCGGTGGTGGGCAACGCTGCGGACGTGTTCTGGGAAGCATACGAGAAGGGGTTCATGCCGGACATTTTGAGCGAGATGTGCCCGTGCCACGACCCGATGTCCTACATCCCGTCCGGGTACACCGGGGAGCAGGCGGAGGAGTACCGGGTGCGGGACCGGAAGGCGTATCTGGCGGACGCGCGCCGGACCATGCAGACCCAACTGCGGGCGATGCTGGCCTACGCCACGAAAGGGGTGGAGGTGTTCGAGTACGGCACCAGCATCCGCAAGGAATGCATGGACGCCGGGATGCCGCGGGCGGAGGCGCTGCAAATCCCGGGGTTCGTGTCGGCCTACATCCGGCCCCTGTTCTGCGAAGGCCGAGGCCCGTTCCGGTGGACCTGCCTGTCGGGGGATCCTGCCGACCTGAAGCGGACCGATGACCTGGCCCTGGAGATCTGCCAGGGGGATCCACTGGTGGACCGGTGGATCAAGCTGGCCCGGAAGCACCTGCCGATCGAGGCGCTGCCGGCCCGGGTCTGCTACATGGGGTTCGGCCAGCGGCGGAAGTTCGGCCTGGCAGTAAATGAACTGATCCGGAAGGGGGAGATCAAGGGTCCGGTGGCGTTCTCCCGGGACAACCTGGATTCGGGTTCGATCGTGAACCCAACCTTCGAATCCGAGAACATGCTGGACGGCAGCGACTTGATCTCCGACTGGCCGTACCTGAACGGGTTGCTGAACTGCGCCGGGATGTGCGACCTGATCGCCATCCAGGCCAACTACTCGATGGGGGAGGCGGTGCACACGGGGGTGACCATGATCGCCGACGGCACCGAGATGGCGGCGATGCGGCTGGACGTGTGCCTGACGGTGGATTCGGGCATCGGGGTGGTGCGCCACGCCCAGGCCGGGTACCAAACCGCCCGTGACGTGGCCGAAGGAAAGGGCAGACTGACCACCGAAAGCATCAAGGTGCCCCTGTGGTGGACCCCCACCGCTACCTTCGGGCCCGACGGCAAGGCGCCGCGCTGACATGGAAAGCCCGAGCGTCAAGGTAGATCTCCTGATCACCCGGGCCACCCTGCTGACCATGGAGCCGCGTCCCGGGGATCCCCTGGGGATTCTCGAGGATGCGGACTTGGCCACTGCCGGCGAGACGATCGCCTGGCTGGGCCGGGGGCAGGATCGGGACCCGACTATCGACTGCAGCAGGGCGCAGGTGATCGACGGGCGGGGCCGCACGGTCCTGCCCGGCTTCGTGGACTGCCACACCCACGCGGTGTTCGGGGGCTCGCGACTGGAGGAGAGCCTGGGGCGGCTGGCGGGCGAGAGCCCGGGGGCCCTGGAGGCCAGGGGAGTGCCGGTGGGCATCCACGGGACCGTGGCTCTGACCCGGGCCGCTAGCGATACGGAACTGTACCAAGCATCCGCCCACAGACTCCGGCGGATGCTCCAGAACGGCACCACCACGGTGGAGGTGAAGAGTGGGTACGCCCTGGATCCGGAAGGGGAACTGCGCCTCCTCAGGATCGCCGGCGCCCTGGGAGAGCGGCTCCCCCTGGACGTCTATCCCACCTTCCTGGGTGCCCATGGCTGGCCGAGGGACTTGTCCAAAGCACGCCACATGGACCTGGTCATCAAGGAGATGCTGCCGGAAGTGGGCCGGCTCGGGCTCGCCCGGTTCTGCGACGTGTGGTGCGACGACGGCTGCTTCACCGCCCGGGAGGCGGCGGCCATCCTGGAAGCGGGCCGGTCCCACGGCCTGCAACCGCGGATCCACACGGACGCCTACTCGTACATCGGCGGATCCGACCTGGCCGCCGAAATGGGCATGACCTCGGCCGACCACCTGAACTTCACCCCGCCGGCGGCTGCCCGCAAATTGGCCGCGGCCGGGGTGCTGGGCGTGCTCCTGCCCGGCACCGACTTCGCCGTGACCCATCCCCGGCCGGCCAGCGCAGGGATGCTGAAGGAGGCGGGGGTGACCCTGGCCTTGGCCACCAACTGCAACCCGGGTACCTGGTTGGAGTCCATGCAATTCGTGATGATGCTGGCCTGCCGCGTCCAGGGCATGGCTCCCGCCGATGCGGCCCGGGCCGCAACGGCAGGCGGGGCGGCGGCGCTGGGGCTCCAGGATCGGGGTGTGCTGCGTCCCGGCTACCTGGCAGACCTCCAGGTGTGGGCCACGCCCGACTACCGGGACGCGGTCTACCGCCTGGGCGGGAACCTGGTGGAGCGGGTCATCAAGCGGGGCCGGGTGGTGCACGCACGGGACGACCATAAGGAGGGGCACGGATGACCTACCAGGAAATTCTGGACAAGATCCTTGATTCCAGGGACGTGACCGTGGGCGGAGGCTCCGCCTCGGCCCTGGCTGGGGCAATGGCTGCCGGGCTCGCGGGCATGGTGGCCAGGCTCTCCGCGGCCAAGGACTACGGCCTTCCCCCGGAGGAATGCGAGCGGGTGGCAGCGGAGTTGGATGCCCTGAGCGCCACCCTGCTGGAGGGGTCGGCGGCGGACGCGGAGGCCTACGGCCTCATCAAGGCCGCCTACCAGATTCCCAGGGAGGACAAGCAGCGGCGCAGCGATGCGATCCAGGCCGCGGCCGTCCGGGCTGCGGACGTGCCCCTGAGCAACGGCACCGCCTGCGGGCGGGTCCGTGACCTGGGCCAGAAGCTCCTGGGACGTTCTAACCCCAACGCAGGTTCGGACCTGGCCGTGGGCATCGCCCTGGCCCGGGTGGGCGTGGCCGGGTGCGTGGCCAACGTCCGGGCCAACCTGGGCCTGATCAAGGCCGAAGACCTGAAGCAGGACTATGAACGGAAGATCGCCACGCTGGAACTGAAAGGGGAGGAATCATGCTGAAGTCGCTACTGGCGGAGGTCAACATCAGCGAGGGCCGGGACCAGACCCTCATTGGCCGAGTGCGGGAGGAACTCCTGAAAGGCGGGGCGGTGAAACTGCTGGATGAGAACGCCGATTCGGACCACAACCGCACCGTCTTCACTTACATCGGCGAGCCCGAAGCGGTCCTGGAGGCCACCAAGGCCTTGGCCGGAATGGCCGTCGAGCTCATCGATATGACCAGCCACAAGGGCAGCCATCCTCGCATGGGCGCGGTGGACGTGGTGCCTTTCGTTCCGGTGCGCAACGTGACTACGGAGGAGGCGGTTGATATCTCCCGCCGTTTCGGCCGCTACCTGGGCTCCCTGGGCGTGCCCGTCTACTACTATGAGGACGCGGCCCGCCAGCCCGGGCGAAAAAGCCTGGTGGACATTCGCCGGGGTGAGTACGAGGCGCTCGAGGCCAAGCTGGCCGACCCCGCCTGGGCCCCAGACGAAGGCCCCGCCCGCTTCAACGCCAAGAGCGGCGGCACCGTGACTGGGTCCAGGTTCCCCCTGGTCGCATTCAATGTGAACCTGGTCACGGAAGACATGGAGGCCGCTAAGGCCATTGTCAAAGCGGTGCGCGGCGCCACCGGAGGCTATCAGTGTATCCGGGCGATGGCGGTCGAACTGCCAGCAAAAAAGCAGATCCAGGTCTCGATGAACCTGGTGGACTACCGGAAATCGCCCCTCCACCGGGTGTTCGAGACGATCAAGTCCGAAGCCGGGGCGAAGGGGATCACCATCGCCGGGACGGAACTGGTAGGCCCCATGCCCCTGGAGGCGCTGAAGCAGGTGCTGGAGTTCTACCTGCGGGTGCAGGAGCTCTCCATGGAACAGGTATATTGAGCGGGGAGCGCCATGAGGATCCTGTTGGACGGTGACTCCCTGACTCTGAATGAGGTGGTGGCGGTGGCCCGGCAGGCGGCCGAGGTGCAGCTGGCCGAGACTGGTCAGCACCGGCTGGAGCGGTCCCGGGTGGTGGTGGAACGGTACGTCCGGGAAGGCCGGGTCATCTACGGCCTCAATACCGGGTTCGGCAAGTTCAGCGACATGGTCATCGCTCCGGACGAACTGGAAACTCTCCAGAAGAACCTCATCTACGCCGATGCGGTGGGCATCGGTCGGCCCTTCGACCAGGAGGTTACCCGGGCCCTCATGCTCCTCCGGGCCAACGCCCTAGCCAAGGGCTACTCCGGCATCAAACCGTCCACCGTTCAGACCCTCCTGGACATGCTGAACAGAGGCGTGCACCCGGTCATCCCGGAGAAGGGCTCCGTGGGCTCCAGCGGAGACCTGTGCCCTCTGGCGCACATGGTGCTGGTCATGCTGGGGGAGGGCGAAGCGGAGTACCGGGGCCGGGTCCTGGCCGGTGCCCGGGCTATGGCGGAAGCAGACATCCCAACCGTCACCCTCCAGGCCAAGGAAGGTCTGGCGCTGATCAACGGAACCTGCGCAATGCTGGCAGTGGCCGCCCTGGCGGTGGCCGACGCCGGGATCCTGCTGCGCACCGCCGACATCGCCGCGGCCCTGACCATGGAGGTCCTGGAGGGCATCACCGACGCGTTCGATCCGCGCATCCACCAGGTCCGGCCCCACAAGGGCCAGCAGGAATCCGCTCGCAACCTGCTGCGCCTATGTGCGGGCAGTCGCCTTACCACGCGCCAGGACCAGCTGCGGGTCCAGGACGCCTACAGCTTGCGCTGCGTCCCCCAGATCCACGGAGGCAGCCGGCTGGCCGCAGAGTACGTGCAGGGCGTCATCGAGACGGAGCTCAACTCGGCCACCGACAACCCGCTGATCTTTCCCGATGGGGACGGCTGCGTTCTGTCCGGCGGCAACTTCCATGGCCAGCCGATCGCCATCGCCATGGACACCCTGGGGATTGCCCTGGCGGAAGTGGCCAATTTCTCCGAGCGCCGGATCGAGCGGCTCCTGAACCCGGCCCTTAGCGGCCTCCCGGCCTTCCTCTCCCCCCATGGAGGCACCAATTGCGGTTTCATGGTGGCCCAGTACGCCGCCGCCGCCGTGGTCTCCGAGAACAAAGTGCTGGCCCACCCGGCCAGCGTCGATTCGATCCCCACCTGCGCCAACCAGGAAGACTTCGTGAGCATGGGCACCATCGCGGCCCGCAAGGCCAGGGAGATCCTCGGCCACGCCCAGCACGTCCTGGGGGTTGAGTTCCTCTGCGCCGCCCAGGCCGCGGATTTCCGGGGCAGCGACCGGCTCGGCCGGGGCAGCCGGAAAACCTACGAGGTGATCCGGGAAGGGATCCCCTTCATGGCCACCGACCGGGTGTTGTACCGGGATATGGACCTGGCTGCTGGACTGGTCGCTTCCGGCCGCCTCCTTCACGAAGTAACTCATGTGATTGGAGAGCTAGAGTAAGGGCACGAGACCCACGCGCCGGCGCAGGTTTTCCTTTATCATGGGTACAATTGTCCAGGTCCATTGGCAGGATACTTGCTCCCAAAAGGGTGGAATACCCTTTGGGAGGAATTCCACGCTTCCTTCTTACATGGAGTCCTCCGTGTCTCCCCCTGGTCCATCTCGTCTTCAAGGGGCGGTTCACGCCCCCGACCTTGACCTTGAGGACAGGCTCTATTGCCTGGAGAAAATCATCGACGTGATCAGCGACGGGATCGTAATGAGCGATTCCGAAGGGCGGGTCGTCCTCTACAACCGGACCGAGGAGCGGCTGGAGGACCTGAAGGCGGAAGACATGGTCGGCAAGCTCATCTGGGAGGCCTACAACTACAATTCCGAGGAGCTATCAGAGCACCGCGCGGTGTTCCGCAGCGGCAAGGCGATCCTCAACGCCTACCGGTCGCACACCAACCAACTGGGCGCCCCGCGGTACGTCTCCTACTGCACCTATCCCATCGAAAAAGACGGCAAGCGGCTTGGAGCCTTCTCCGTCAGCAAGAACGAGGACAAGCTCCAGGCACTACTGGCGGAGACCATCGAACTACGCCGGTTGTCCCTGGGCGGGGACCATGGCGCCGACCGCCGGGAGGAGAGGAAGAACGGCACTACCTACACCTTCTCCGATATAGTCGGAACCAGCGAAGCGACCCTGATATCCATCCGCGAGGCCGAGACCATCGCCATGCTGGACAACACCGTGCTGATCATCGGCGAGACCGGCACCGGCAAGGAGGTGTACGCCCAGAGCATCCACAATTTCAGCCGCAAGGGGACGGAGCCCTTCGTGGCGGTCAACTGCGCGGCCATCCCCGAGACTCTGATGGAGAGCATCCTGTACGGTTCGGTGAGGGGAGCCTTCACCGGGGCCCAGGACCACGTCGGCATGTTTGAGGAGGCGGGGGCGGGGACCCTGTTCCTGGACGAGATCAATTCCATGCCCATCGCCATGCAGACCAAGCTCCTTCGAGTGATCCAGGAGCGCAAAGTCCGGCGGGTGGGGGGCATGAAGACCATCCCGGTCGAGTGCCGGATCATGTGCGCCATGAACGAGGATCCGCAGACATCTATCCGAGAAGGGAAGCTGCGCCAGGACCTGTTCTACCGCATTTCCGGGTTGAGCCTCTACATCATCCCGCTGCGGGAGCGCCCCGGAGACATCCTGGACTTGGTTAAGGCGCTCATCGAGCGCAACAACCGCCGGCTCTCGAGGCAGATCAAGTTCATGTCCGGGGAACTTCAGGAAGCGCTCCTCGCCTATTCCTGGCCGGGCAATGTCCGCGAACTGGAGCACTTCATCGAGAACCTCATGATCCGGCACGAGGCCAACCAGGTGGAATTGAGCCTGGCGGGGGCGCCCAAACACCTCCTGGCCGTGCTTTCACCCCGGCCGGCCAAACCGGGAGCACCGCCCCGGAAGGCCTCCCTGAGCCAATGCCTGCGGGACATCGAGCGTGGCTACATTCTGGAGAGCCTGGACCGGAATGGCTGGAAGATCACCCGGACGGCCGAGGACCTGGGGATCATCCGCCAAAGCCTGATCTATCGGATGAAGAAGCTGAATATCCTCTTCAAGGGCCGGGACTGAGTCCTTTGCGGGGCCGAGCACCCTGCCCGGTGAAGGGCCCCGCTTCTGGTCGCCTGTCAGGATCGGATGGGTCGGTTCGGTTCCGCCAAACCGTCGGCCTAAACTAGGCCGGGGTGTTTTTTGCGCTTCAAGTAGATTTATCCAGGATGTGTTAAATATTTAAATATATAACTATATTGTGATTGAAGTTATACATTGGTGGTTCTCTGGGGTTGGTCGAATTTGAGTTCAAACTCAAGGGTCGATTGGAGTTGCTCTTTTCCCGGCAGGGGCGGGGGTTGCGGGCTGGCGATTGCTCCCAACTGGATTGCGCTGGATGGCGCGACGGCCAGGCCCGGCGGCAAGGCCCCCCGTTGAGGCGTCCTGCGGACAAGGGCTGCTGTGCCGGAGCCGGAGCCCGGCCTCCCCTGTGCCAGGAGATTCGCCATGCTCACGACCATCCCCCCCGACATCGAGATCGCTCGGGCCGCGACCATGCTGCCCATCGAGCAGATCGCAGCCAGGCTAGGCATCGAGGACGCCGACCTGGAACACTACGGCAAGACCAAGGCCAAGGTTTCCCTGGGGCTCCACAAGCGGCTCCAGGACCAGCCGACCGGGAAGCTGATCCTGTTCACGGCCCTCACCCCCACGCCTGCGGGCGAGGGCAAGACCACCACCACCATCGGCCTGGCCGATGCCATCAACCGCCTGGGGCCCAGGGCCGTGGGCTGCATCCGGGAGCCGTCGCTGGGGCCCTGCTTCGGCTTCAAGGGCGGGGCGGCCGGGGGCGGTTACGCCCAGGTGGTGCCCCATGGCTGCAACAGCCTGATCGCCATCAAGCTGGCCCTGCACCTGGCCGACTATACGGTCACCGAGGCCGGGTTCGGCGCCGACTTGGGGGCGGAGAAGTTCATCGACATCAAGTGCCGGCAGGCGGGGCTGGCCCCGGACGCAGTTGTGCTGGTGGCGACGGTGCGGGCCTTGAAGATGCACGGCGGGGTGGCCAAGGACCTGCTGACCCGGCCCAATACCGAGGCGTTGGTGAAGGGCATGGGCAACCTGCTCAAGCACATCGAGAACATCAAGGCCTGGGGACTGCCCGTGGTGGTGGCCATCAACCACTTCGACAGCGACACCGCGGAGGAGATCGAGGCAGCGAAGGCCGGATGCGCAGCGGTGCACGTGAAGGCGGCCCTGGCCACCCACTGGGCGAAGGGGGGGCAGGGGGCCCTGGAGGTGGCCCGGGAGGCGTTGCGCCTGGCCGAAGCCGGGTCCCAGATGCAGTTCACCTACAGTGACGAGTTGTGCCTATGGGAGAAGGTGCGGGACGTGGCCCAGCGGGTGTACGGGGCAAACGACATCATGGCCGACACCAAGGTGCGCAACAAGTTCAAGGCCCTGGAGGAGGCCTGGTACGGGCGGCTGCCGGTGTGCATCGCCAAGACCCAGTATTCCTTTTCCACGGATCCGCTGCTGCGCGGGCGGCCCAAGCACTTCGACGTGCCCATCCGGGACGTGGCGGTGTCCGCCGGCGCGGGGTTCGTGGTGGTGCTCACCGGCGAGCTTATGACCATGCCCGGCCTGCCCAAGACGCCCGCCGCCGAGATCATCGACATCGACGATCAGGGGGAGATCACGGGCCTGTCCTGACCGCCGATGCTGCATCCATCCAAGGAGGACCTCCCCGTGCGCGTCAACCACCGGCTGATCGTTTCCGCAAGCAAGGCTGCAAAGTGGTTGGCCAGGCCCGTAGGCTGCCGCCTGGGTTGTGGCGGAGCAAGAATGACCGGTCCAATCGGAAGCGGTCGGCACAAGACTGAGGCCAGGGGCCAGCGTGTCAGTACTCACCAGGGCCGACCGTGTTCCTCCATTGGCCGGCCGGCAGCAACATGGCAGGACAGGTCACCCCCTTCCAAAGCGCTTTCGAGATCCTGATAGGTCACGCCAATGCAGGGGCCATCCGGGAGTTGGTTGAAGCGGACCCAGGTAAGCGGCCCGAAGTGCTCAGCCATGAAGCGTGCCACGGCGCGGATGACCACCTCCAGCGGCAGCGTGGACTCAAATGTCACCGTGGCCCCATGGCCCCGGAACCTGATCAGGCCATGCCCCATTGCCTCCAGCAGAATGGCCCGCCGGTCTGGGCCGCCCGCTCCCCGGCGCGGCATGGCGGCGATCCGGACAACCGCCTTCTCAGGTAGCCCTGCTCTGCGGGCGCACTCTAGACGGCGGATCCAGTCTGCATGGTCATCAACCCAGTGCCAGCGTCCGGTCCCGGCCTCGATCCAGGCTCCCTCCCTCAAGTTGTACCCCCATCGAGCTGGTTATCCAGATCATCCAGGGGGCCTTGGGACCTCGGTGGAAGCGGCCGAAAACGATAACTACCGGCCGCTTTTCGGAGTCCCGGGATCTCAGTCCAACCTTCCTTGTCGAACTCTGCGCGAACGCTGCCGCGAGTATCACGGATCAGGACCGTGGCGTCGAGTACCACATTCAGCTGCTCGAACAGTCGCCAAGCCATGGGCTCGAAGTCCTTGAGGGTGCCCTCCAGCTGGACAACGGCATGTGGTGTGTGGGCGAGGAGGCCGGCCACTGCCTGGTCCCATCCATCGACCACCAAGACGAGCTCCGTCTTCCCGCCTGGGAACGCCCTTGCGGGATAGGTCTGCCAGGGAAAGGACGCCAACTCAGGAATCAACACACCCAGATCGGAATAGCGCAGGACGAGGAACTGAAACCCGTACGCAACCTCGTTGATACGGAACCTCCGGGTCTCCGGGGGGTAAGGGAGATTCGATGACCATTAACAGAGTCCAATCGCGAATTCTCAAATGCTGGTTTGTGTGTGTGGCCTTCCTGGCAGCCTTCCCACCATTTGAGGTGAGCCACAAATGGGGCCCTTCCCTTGCTATGATTATGGGGAGTGAAACCAAACACCTATTTGTCATGGAGGGTGGAGCCAACCCGGTAAATCTTCCCTCCATGCCGGGAAGCCTCACGGAGGCTGGAACTTTTGGAGGTATCGTCACCAGGGACTTGAATCTCCCCACCTTATTTTCCGAGTTTCTGTTCTTGACTGCTGTAGCTGGGTTTCTGTTTGTGCAGGTGAAAGACGAAAAGCCGTGACCAAGGCAATGTCCAACCCAATCTACAATGATTTTATTCGTCAACAAAAATCATCTCGGAGGTGATCCAGGTGTTGGATTTGTGTCCGAAAAGCTCCTATTAATCAAGATCTGCGAAAAACTTTTGAGCGTTATGGAATCATAGGGATGCAGGTGGTGCTTGGTCCCTCGAATTATATCCATCACGGAGAAGAAGAATTACAACTTTCTCAGATAATAGATTCCTTACTACCATGGCTTACTGAACAATTTAAGAGGAAAGAACGCAAAGAAAATATAAGTATGTTCATGGAAGCTGCAATAACGATTTTTGTTCTAGTAGAGGTTTTATTACAGTTGCATTGGATTAAACTTCCTTTGTAAGGCGGTTCGCCCCCAGGTCGGCGTTCGACCCCGGAGACCCCCTCCGCTGACTCAGGCACCCCCGCTGATCTTCAGCGGCTCCACCTTCGGCCCATTCCCGAACCCCAGCATGGGTACCAGGGCCAAGTTCGCCTCCTGCGCACCACCCGAGGCAAGGAAGCTTGGGTCCCGAGATAGAAATGCTAAGCTTTAATATTCCATTCCTCTTCCGGTCCCAAAACCTCAATGAGGGAATGGGTGGCATGGTCCAGGGCGATCCTTAGTTCCTGGATCCTCGGCTCCAGACTTTTGCGCTCTTCCTTCCCGAGTCCATGAAATCGTTGCTCAACACCACGCAGGATGGCCGCCATGGCCTCCAAGTAACCAAGGATCAAGATGGAATCAGACGGCTTGTTCATGGGTCGGCCCCCTTTTTGATTGGCTTCCAGGATTTTACTCCCAGGGCGAACTTCCAGCGGCGTACGTGGAACTGCCCCTTCCGCTCCTCCAGGGACCTCCTGGACGGCTGGAATCCACAGCTTTCCATCCATCTGCAAAGGGCATAGGAGAGAGTGGTTCCTATGTATATCGGTTGTGCATCGCAATAAAAAGGCCCGCCGGTTGAGCGGGCCTAAATGCTGTATTCATTGGTGGCTGGAGCCGGACTCGAACCGGCGACCTAGGGATTATGAGACCCTCGCTCTAACCACCTGAGCTACCCAGCCAGAGCAGCCAGTGTAGCGCGTCCTGCCCTGAAGATCCACGCCTGATTTGCCCGGGGCCCCGCGCCGGGCGGGACGCCAGGGAGTGCAGGCCAGCTCCCGCACCGAGGACGGCGTCAGCCGGGCAGCGGAGGCGCTGGCGGAGCGGTTCGCGGTGCCGGGAGGGCCCCGGATCAGGGTCGCCGGATCCGGTCCAGGAAGCCGGGGATGGGGCCGGGGAATTTCTCGGCTTCACGGGTCGCGCGCTGGACCCACTTCTTCCCGCGCTTGCGCAGGCTCTCGGCGGCGAGGTCGACGTCCCCCGGCCGCTCCCGGGTGAGGAAGGAAAGCAGTTCGAAGGCCTGCATGCGGTCCTTGGCGGCCTTGGCCTGGAAGCCGGTATCCCGGTTGCTGGCCACCAGGAGCTTGTGCAGGGCGAACCAGGCCGGCTCGGGAACCCGGACCAAGGTGGGCTCGCCATCCAGCACCACGGCCTCGAAGGAGCGTTCCAGCAGGAAGCTCATGAATTCCAGGGGCTGGGCGTAGATGTTGAGCCGGGGAATGGGCACGGGCGTGGTCCGGTCCCGCCCCCTGGAATCCGTGAGGAAATCCACCTTCCACTCATCCCGGGCCGGCGCCACGAAGCTCGTGGGCTTCCGGTCCGAATGGACCTGGACGCACGGGACGAAGCCCATTTCCAGGGCATCCAGCGCCTTGGGCAGGTTCGCCAGCAGCTGCGGCGAGCGCAGGACCCCCACGCCCAGAGACCGGATGGCAGCCAGGTCCACGTCCTGGGTGCGCAGGCCCGACGACCAGCGGACCCCCATCGCGTTGCCGATGACCACGAACGCGTGGGTGCCGATCAGCACGCCGCCGAGGCGGAACACCCCGGCGGCCTGCAGGCCGCGGATGATCCTCGCGGACAGGGAGTCGGTGACGGTCGCCCCGCCGATGCGCAGCATGGCGGCAAGGCGCGCCATCCCCTCGGCGCTGTCCGCCAGACTTCCGCGCTGGTTCTCCACCGCGGAGATCCTCGCGCGGACAGCTTCCTCATCCCGGCCGACATAGAATTCCCTCTGGCCCGCCCCCCCTTCCGAGGTCCTGAAATACCAGTAGGCGCGTCCTTCCCGGAACCGCTTGACGAATCCCCCCTCGAGGGACGCGAACGACCGGTGCATGTCCGCCACGCGCAGACGCTCAAGGAGTTCGGCGTACAGGGTCTGGGTTTCCAGGCTGAGGGGTTGGGCCATGGGGATGCCCCTAGGGGATGACCCATTCTAGGGGCAAGATGCCATCCATGCAAGATGATTTGGTTGAAAAATAAGGGAATATTTTTATTTTGCCCCTAAAATTATTCATCATTAGGGGCAAAACCCCAAGGGGCCGTTCGCCGGGGCAGGGTTCCAGGACGGTCGACTCAAAAGCGGTTCTCTCTCCGGCGGCCTTCGCACCTCGCCCGGCGACGGCCCGCCTACCTCGCGTCGGATGAAAGGTCCAGCACCGTCTTGTGCGCGGACAGCACCCGCTCGTAGACCGCCTCGTACTGGTCCACCACCGGCCCCTCCTCGAAGGTGGTCAGCGCCCGCTCCTGGGCCGCCAAGCCCATGCGCCGCCGCAAGCCGTCGTCCCGCAGCAAGGCCAGGGCATCCCGGGCCATGGTCTCCACGTCCCCCAGGGGCTCCAGGTAGCCGTCCACCCCGTGCCGGACCACTTCGGGCAGCCCGCCCACCCGGGTGGCGATCACCGGCACCCGGTGGGCCATGGCCTCCAGGGCGGCCAGGCCGAAGCTCTCGGTGGCGCTGGGCAGCAGGAACACGTCGGAACAGGCCAGCACTGTGTGGATGTCCAGCTGCTTGCCGGTGAAGCGCACCTCGTGCTCGAAACCGCGCTCCCGGGCGTAGGCCTCCGCCTCGGGCCGGTCCGGGCCGTCGCCCACCATCACCAGCCGGGCCGGGTGCTCCCGCAGTACCAGCTCGAACGTCCGCATCACGTCCAGGACCCGCTTGACCGGCCGGAAGTTGGAGATGTGGGTGAGGATGGAGGTGGAGCAGGAGGGGGCCAGCCACTTGCGGCAGTCGGGGGCGGGCCCTTCCGGGGCGGCCACGAAATTGGGGATCACCTCGATCGGCCGGTCCACCTTGAAGGTCCGGTAAGTCTCGTCCTTGAGGTACTGGGACACCGAAGTGACCGCGTCGCTCTCCCGGATGGCCAGCCGGACCATGGTCAGGTAGCTGGGGTCCGAGCCCACCACGGTGATGTCGGTGCCGTGCAGGGTGGTGACCACCTTCAGCCGGCCCTCCAGGGCCAGGCGCGCCAGCAGGGCCGCCGAGGCGTGGGGGATGGCGTAGTGGGCATGCATGATGTCCAGGCCGTAGTGCTCGGCCACGTCGGCCATCTTGGAGGCCAGGGCGATGGAGTAGGGAGCCCCCTCGAACAGGGGGTAGGGGCTGGCGGTGACCTCGTGGAAGGTGATCCGGTCCTCGAACCCCACCAGCCGGGGCGGCACTGAGGGGCTGAGCAGGTGCACTTCGTGCCCCCGGCCGGCCAGGGCCTTGCCCACCTCCGTGGCCACCACGCCGGAGCCGCCAAATGTTGAATAACACGAGATCCCGATGCGCATGGACTGGTTTTACCTCACCTCGGGGAAAAAGTCTAAACTAGGTTTTTTCCGGCCCCCGGACGCCGGCCTCCGGGTCCGGTCAGTTATGGATTATGATGGGCGTTGAAAGGTCCTCCCCTATGCCGTTCCTGGTCATGCTGGCCGACTGGGCCATCGAATTGCTCATCCTTCTCATCGTCGCTTCAAGCTTGATGTCGTTCTTCCGGCCCGACCCGCGCAATCCCCTGGTGCGGGCCCTGCACACGGTCGTGGACCCGGTGCTGCACCCCATCCGGGCCATCCTGCCCCCGGCCATGGGGCTCGATTTCAGCCCCATGGTGGCGATCGTCATCCTCGTCCTGCTCAAGCAGCTCATCAACAGCGGTCTTTCCTAGACGGCACTCCAAAGGGAGCCCCATGAAATTCACTCCGCTGGACATCCAACGCCGGGAATTCGAGAAGGCCTTCCGGGGCCTCGACGAAGGCGAGGTGCGCACCTTCCTGCACGAGGTCGCCGGCGAATGGGAGGAAGTGCAGGTGGAGAACCAGCGCCTGCGCACGGAGATCCTGGACCTGCGCGAGCACCTGCGGGATTACCAGGAGCAGGACCGGATCTTCCGGGAGACGCTGCTCACCGCCCAGCGCACCAAGGAGGAGATCCTGGACACGGTGAACCGGGAGAAGGCGCTGATCCTCAAGGAGGCCGACTACAAGGCCGACGAGCTGATCCGCGAGGCCCAGACCCACGTGGTGGAGCTGGAGACCCAGATCCGCAGCCTCAAGCTGGAGCGGGTGCGCCTGCTCCAGGACCTGGATTCCCTCCTGGCCCGCACCCGGCGCTTCCTGCAGGAGGAGGCCCCGGAGATGTTCCCCCCGCCCGAGGCCACCCGCAAGATCTCCGATCGCGAGGCCGAGCGCCTGGACTCCCTCACCACCGTGCCCCATCCAGGCATGCGCACGCCCCCGGCGTCCCTGCGCAAGAACAACGACTGAGTTGTCCCTTCTTAAAAATTGAAACATAGGAACCTGGGTTCAATCCGAGGCAGATGTAATAAATAAAACATTGCCTGTTCTCGGGAGAACCCATGACCCTTCGATCTCGATTCGCGCTCCTGTCCCTTCTGCTCGCCGCCCCCGCCTGGACCCACGGGAACATGGTCGGGGTGGCCAGCGCCCTGGGGACCGATTTCCAGGTCCTGCGGGGCGACGGCAGCGGCCAGCTGCCCACGGCGTCCGTCGCGGAGGCGGGCCGCCGGGGGGAGATCCGCCTGTTCCACGGCAAGTACCTCCCGAACCAGTCCTTCCAATGGCCCGGACGGTCCGCCATCGCCCTGGGCGTGCCCCAGCCGGCCCCCCTGGGCACCGCCGACTTCCACCTCCTGGCCCCGGGGGGCGACTGCCTCGCCACCCTGGAATACACCGTCGCCCCGGGGCCGGACGGCAAGGAGCAGGTGGGGCGCCTGGCCCTGCGGGATCCCGGATCCAGCCCGCTGGAACTGGTCTTCGTGCGGGAGAACCCCCGGGTCTACCTGCTGCAGGCCAAGGAGATCAAGACCGGGAAGGGCTCCGCGGGATCCCCCGTCCTCGCGCCGTCCCCGCGCGCCCTGCCGGAACCCATGGAGACGTCGGAAGAAGAGGTCCCGAAAGCCGGCCTGGACGACCCGGATCCGGTCCAGCCGGCGTTCCCGTCCCTGTCCATCAGCACCGACGCCGCGGTGGTGCCCTTCTCCGAGGAAGCCGCGGAGGCCGTGGAGATTGCCCGCCGCCGGGCGACCCTGGTGGCGTCGCTCTACGACGGGTCGGATGACGAAGGGGAATGAGGCGAACCTGCGGGTCCAATATTTTATGTAATTTTCATTGCATTCGGCGCACTCCATCCATGATCCACCGGATCGGAGTCCCCGCCATGACCTTTCCCGACACCCGCCACCGCTTCACCCCGGCAGCATCCGGGCCCCGCCGGAACGGCGCCGCCCTCCCGGCTTCCCCTTCGGGGATCCGCGGGACGAACCGAACCGGGATTGCGTCCCCCGGGACATCCTGGTGGGATCCCGGGGCGACCTGATCCTGATGGGGAAGGGCAAGGAGGAGTTCGAGATCCTGACCCCCACCGGGATCCTGGAGACCCTGCCGGTGGAGCACGGCAAGATCCTGGCCATGGCCCGGGAAGGCAAGGGCAGTTTCAAGATCGTCCAGCCCGGCGTGGTCCAGACCTTCCCGGACGACTTCCTCCACGTCCAGCGGCGCTCCACGCCCCACCCCCTCAACTCGCCGGCGCGGGCGGGGATCGACTAGAGTCCCAGCAGCGCCCGGGCCTCGGCCTCCATCCGGTCCAGCAGCTCCGGCGTGGTGCGGCTCTGGAGGTACACCTTCAGCTTGGGCTCAGTGCCGCTGGGCCGGAACGCCGCGAAGGCTCCCGACGCCAGCCGGTACTTGAGCACGTCGGAGCGGTCGATGGGCACGGCCGCGGCGCGGTGGTCGGGGCGGTCCAGGATCGGCTCCACCCGGCCCTCGCCGTGCCACTCACCGGTCTGGAAATCCTCCCAGGACGCCACCGGCTCGCCCGCGAAGGCGGTCAGCCCGGCGTCCCGGATCCGGGCCATGGCCTGGGCGAAGCGCACCGCGCCGCCCGGGCGCGGGTCCTCCAGGTTCACCAGCCGGTTGTGGAAGGTCCCGATCCGCGCCTGCAGGGCCGCCACCGCCTGGAACGGGCCCAGCCCCTGGGCCTTGTGGTGCCCGATCATCTCCCCCACCACCAGGGCGGCCAGGACCCCGTCCTTGTCCCGCATCCTCGTGGTCAGCTGCATGCCGAAGGACTCCTCGGCGCCGAAGGCGTAGGTGTCGCCCCGGGCCTCCAGCTGGTCCATGCACACGGCGATGTACTTGAATCCGGTGAGGGTCCACATGACCTCCAGCCCGTGGTGGCGGGCCACCTCGGCCAGGAAGTCGGAGGTGACCACGGTGGTGACCACCACGCCTTTCCGCTTTTTCTGGGTGCACAGGTAGTCCAGGGTCAGGGCGGCCAGGTCGTTGCCGGTCATCAGTTCCCACTGGCCATCCCGGGGCGCCACCAGACCGATGCGGTCCGCGTCCGGGTCGTTGGCCAGGATCACCTCGGCGCCGGTCCTGCGGGCGTCCTCCAGGGGAGCCTGGTAGGCGGCGATCTCCTCGGGGTTGGGCCGGGGCGCGGTGGGGAAGGTGCCGTCCTGGATGGCCTGGGCGGCGCAGATCTGCAGTGGGAGCCCGGCGCGCTTGTACAGTTCCGGCACGAAGGCGATGCCGGTACCGTGGAAGGGGGTGTAGAGGATCCGGGCCGGCTGGAACAGGTCGGGCTTCTGCCGCAGCGCCAGTCCCAGGGCCAGGTAGCCCTCCTCCACCTCCTTGAGGATGGACCGGATGGCGCCCCGGTCGTCGGTGGGGGGCGCGGGCGGCACCAGGGGCAGCCGGGCCATGCGGGCCTCGATCTCCGTGTCCCAGGGGGCCATCACCTGCCCGCCCCGGTTGTTGTACGCCTTGTAGCCGTTGTATTCCTTGGGGTTGTGGGAGGCGGTGAGGATGATCCCGCAGGCGGTGCCCAGCTCGCGCATGGCGTAGCAGAGGAAGGGGGTGGGCAGGGGCCGCCCGCCCAGGTAGACCGTGTAGCCGGCCCCGGCCAGGACCCGCGCCGCCTCCAGGGCGAAAACGTCCGACTGCAGGCGGGTGTCGTAGCCCACCAGGGCGGTCTTCCCCTCCGGGACGTGCTCCCGTGCCACCTCCGCCAGGGCCAGGGTGGTGCGGCGCACGTTGGGCTTGTTCATGCGCCGCAGCCCAGCGGCCATGATTCCCCGCAGTCCGCCGGTGCCGAAGGCCAGCGGCTCGCAGAAGCGGTCCTCCACCTCCGCCGCCGCGGCGGCGTCCCCGGCTTCCGCGGCCCGGACGACGGGCTCCAGCTCCCGCCCCAGCTCCGGTTCCAGGTCCGGGGAAGCGAGGTAGGCGCGGGCGGCGGCGAGGGTCGAAGGGGGCATCAGAGGGCCTCGGAGAAAGGGCAGGGCGGAGCGGGCCGTCCGCAGGACGGCTCCCAGCATAGCACCGGCAGTCTTTGCAGCACTTATGAACCACCCAGGCTGATGTCCTCCAGCAGCAGGCTCAGGCCGGCGCTGCTCCCGTACCAGCGCAGGTCGTCCCCCAGGGCCACGATCCGGGTGAGGAAGTCCTTCAGGTTGCCGGCGAAGGTCATGCGGTCCACGCTCTCCGCCAGCGCCCCGTCCCGGATGCGCACCCCGGTGGCGCCCACGCTCAGGTCCCCGGACACCGGGTCCACCGTGTGCAGCCCCATGATCTCGGTGATCAGCACCCCGTCCCCGGCCATGCGCAGCAGTTCCTGCCGGCTGCGGTCGCCGGCCCTGGGGAACAGGTTGAAGGTGGTGATCCCCGGGTTGCTGCCGGTGCCCCGGCCGGCGCTGGCGGTGGGCTCCACGCCCATCTCGGCGGCGGTCTTCAGGGTGTGCAGGTAGGTGGCCAGGACCCCGTCCTGGACCAGCACGTTGCGGCGGGTGGGCAGGCCTTCCCCGTCCCAGGGCTCGCTGCCGAGGCCCCCGGGCAGCCGCCCGTCGTCCACCAGGGTGAGCAGGGGCGAAGCGACGGCCTGGCCCAACTTGCCGGCGAACAGGCTGCGGCCCTTGAGCACCGCCTCGGCGGAGAGCATCCCGGCCACGAGGCCCAGCAGTTCCAGGCTCACCTCCGGGTGCAGCACCACCCCGTAGCGGCCCGAGGGCAGCTGGGACGGCTTGAGCTTGCGCTCCCCCTTCTGGGCCGCCTCCTGGCCGATGGCCGCCAGGTCCAGGGCCTCCGGATGCCGCCCCACGTCCCAGTGCCAGGCGGCCTGGCGGTCCCCGTCCTCCTCCACCGCGAGCTCGATGCTGGCCGAGCAGGACGAGGACAGGTCGAACGCGCGCACCCCCTTCTGGGTGAGCAGCAGGCTGGCCCCGGCCCCGTCGGCCCAGGACGCCTCCCGCACTGCCACCACTTTGGGGGAGGCCTTCCTGGCCTCGGCCTCCAGGGCCAGGGCGCGCTCGATGCGCTGCTCGGGGGTGAGGGCGTCACAGCGGCGGTCGTGGCGGCTGGGCAGGTCGTCGCTGCCGGCCGGGTCCGCCTGGCGCTCCCAGCGGTCCTCGTCCCCCAGGGCCGAGAGCTGCCAGGCCTGGGCGAACAGGTCCCGGAAGTCCCCGCGGGTCAGGTCGGTGGTGGTGGCGATGCCGGTGCGCAGCCCCTTGGGCCCGGCCCGCAGCACCCGCACCCCGACCCCGCCCCGCTTGCTGGTGGACAGGTCCTGCAGGGCGCCGTTCTGGACCTTGGCCCGGCGGCCCCGGGAGACGGCGACGTAGGCCTCGGCCCCGGCCGCGCCCAGGCCGGCGGCGTGGCGGATCCCGTCCTGCAGGCGCTCCTCCAGCGCCTCGCCCACGAACGTTCGGAAGATGGATGGGTCGGACATCAGGGCAGCGCCTCTTTCAGGGTCTTCTGGTGGATCTGGTAGGTGGCCGCGTCGAAGCAGACCAGGAACACCTGCCGGGGCAGGTCGTGGGTCTCCAGGAACTCGAGGATGGTGTGGACGGCCACCGGGGCCGCCTGCTCCAGGGGGATCTGGGGCTGGGGCCCGGAACCCAGGCTGGGGAAGGCCACCGAGGCCAGGCCCCGGGATTCGGCCAGGCGCAGGCAGTTGCGGTAGCAGTTGGCCAGGGCCTCCTTTTCCCCGGCGTTGCCGCCCACCCAGATGGGGGGGACCGTGTGCAGCACGAACGGCGCCGGCAGGTCCCAGCCGCCGGTGATGCGCGCCTCCCCCACCGGGCATTCGCCCAGTTCCGAGCACTCCTCGGCCAGGCCCGGCCCGGCCGCCCTGTGCAGGGCCAGGTGCACCGGTCCCCCGGCCAGCAGGGTGGTGTCGGTGGAGTTGACGATGGCGGACACGTTCATGGCGGTGATGTCGCCCAGCTGCAGCTTCAGGCGGCCGGTCGTGGAGGGGGCGGAGGCTGGCACGGGGGGCTGGGGTTCGAGGCTCATAGCACGCTCGGCAGGGGCTCGGCCGTGCCGCCCACGATCAGGGCGGGGCAGAGGATGGTGGGCAGGGCATCGGACACGGGCACTCCCTGGCCATCCTTGCCGCAGGTGCCGATGTCGAAGTGGCGCAGGTCGGAGCCGATCCGGGTGAGCCCCAGCAGCACCTCCGGCCCGCAGCCGGTGAGGGTGGCGTTCTTGACCGGGTACTGGATCTCGCCCTTTTCGACCCAGTAGCCCTCGGTCACCTGGAACACGAAGTTGCCGGTGACCGTGTCCACCTGCCCGCCGCCCATGTGCTTGACCAGCAGGCCTCGGTCCAGGTCCTTGAGGATGGCCTCCGGGGGCTCGTGCCCGGGGGCGAGGAAGGTGTTGCGCATGCGCGGGATGGGGATGTGCCGGTAGCTCTCCCGGCGGCCGTTGCCGGTGGGCTGGGCGCCCATCCTGCGGGAGGTCTTGCGGGACTGCAGGTAGGTCATGAGCACCCCCCGCTCGATCAGCACCACCCGCTGGGCCGGGTTGCCCTCGTCGTCGCTGGCGCTGGAGCCGCGCTTGTAGGGCAGGGTGCCGTCGTCGATGATGGTGACCCCTTCCGCCGCCACCTTCTGGCCCAGCTTGCCGGCGAAGGCGCTGACCCCGGCCAGGGCCAGGTCCGCCTCCAGCCCGTGGCCGCAGGCCTCGTGGATCATGGTGCCCCCGGCGCTGCTGCTGAGGATCACCGGGAAGGTGCCGGCCGGGGCCGGGCGCGCCGTGAGGGCCTGCATGGCCAGGCGCACCGCCTCCAGCACCGTGCGCTCCACCGCCTCGGGGGTGAACAGCTCGAAGCCCCGGGTCTCACCCAGGGCCTGGTAGCCGGTCTGGAGGTTGCCCGCCTCGCCCACGGTGACGGTGAGGCGCAGGGTGCTCTGGATCCGCCGGTCCTCGGTCAGGACGGCGGTGCAACCGTCGGCCGCCTCCTGCTGGGCCGAGGCGATCCAGACGTTCTGGGTGCTGTCCCCGTAGCCCACCGCCACCTGGCGCAGGGCGCCGGGCTTGAGCTTGTCCGCCCGCTGCCGGGCCAGGTGGTCGGCCCGGCGCACCAGGTCCACTTTCTCCGTGAGCGGCACCACCCCGGGCTCCCGGTCCACCGGGCTGGGCCGGGGCAGGAGCCGGACCGCCAGGGGCGGGACCGCCGCCGGCAGGCCCGTGCCCGGCGCCGCCAGGGTGCGGGCGGCCTCCAGCAGCTCCGCCAGGGTCGGGGCGATCAGGTCCGCGAACCGGGTGGTCTCCCCCTCCACCAGCCTGAGGCTGGCCCCGAAGGTCTCCCCGGCCAGCACGTCCTCCATCCGCCCGTCGTCCATCCCCAGGGCGTTGGCGCGCCGGTGCTCCACGAACACCTCCCCGTAGTCGCCCCCCCGGGCCAGCAGCTCCGCCAGCACCGCGCGCAGCTGGTCGGGGGTGAACGGGGCCGCCGCCGGCGGGCGCCACTTCCGGGCCCGGACGGTCTTCCAGTGGGCCAGCAGGGCCTCCTCCGCCGCCCGCAGGGGCTCGTCCAGGTCCCGGCCGTCATTGTGGAACACCCGGTCGGCGTGCAGCATCTTTTCCGCCCCGGCGGACTGGGCCAGGATGCGCTCCATGGCCGCCTCCCGGTCCAGGTGGTCCCGTTTCATGAGGCGCTGGAGCCGGACCTCATCCGCCGCCTCCACCACCCACAGCGCGTCGAAGATGTGCGCCTGGCCCCGTTCCACCCACAGGGCCGCGTCCAGCACCACCCCCTTGATGTCCCTGGGCAGGGCCGCCAGCCGCTGGGCCAGCCCCGCCTCGATGCGCGGGTGCAGGATGGCCTCCAGCCGGGCCCGCACCAGCGGGTCCGCGAACGCCCGCGCCCCCAGCGCCGCCCGGTCCAGGGCCCCGGACGGGTCCAGGATCCCCGCCCCGAACGCGGCCACCAGCTCCGCCAGCCCCTCGGTGCCCGGCTCCACCACCTCCCGGGCCACCAGGTCCGCATTGATGACCACCCACTCGGAAGCTGCCAGGCGGACGGCCGCGTAAGTCTTCCCCGCGGCGATCCCCCCCGTCAGCCCCACCACCGGGTAGGGCGCTTCGGCCAGGCACTGGTTCAAGCTGATCATTCAACAAACTCCAGCACGATTGAACACCCTATCCAATCCAACGTCCTGCGACCCTGGAAGCAGGTCGCCAGACAGTATGCCTCTGAATCCCCCGTTATGCTCGACGGCGCGCTGGCCGCGTACCAGGTGATTAGTTTATGCTGGACAGCAAGCACTTAAAACCAAAGCATGGAGAGTCGGTCTCAGCAGATCTCAAAATTTGCCATAGAAGCCCCGGCATGGCCGCCAGCGTCGCCCAACGATTGAAGATCAGCATCATCGCCACCACCACCCTGGTGCTGACGATATCCGGCGGCATGGCCAGCCTGCAGGAGCGGGCCGCGCTGCGCCGGCAACTGGACACCACCGCCGTGGCGGTGGCCGGGCGCCTGGCCACGACCCTGCCGACTCCGGTCTGGAACGTGGACGACGCCCAGGTGGTGAACGTGCTGATGGGCGAGATGAAGGACCCGGAGATCGAGGCGATCCAGGTGGTGGGCAGCAAGGGCCCGGTGGCCGTGGTGGAGCGGGATGCGCAGGACCGGCCGGTGTCGCGGCCGACGCCGTCGGCGCTGGGCGACGTGGTGCTGGGCACAGCCAGGCTGATCTACCGGGACCAGGGCAGCCCGAGGGAGCTGGGCCAGGCCCAGGTGGCGCTCACCACCCGCTTCGTCCGCCGCGCCTTCTGGCGCAGCCTGCTGCTGCTGGCCGCGGAAATCGTGGTGCTCGACCTGATCCTGATCCTGCTGCTCACCATCGTGGTGAACTGGACGGTGATCCGGCCGCTCTGGCAGTTCCGCGACGCGCTGCGTTCCATGACCGGCGCGGATGCCGGCCTGGATCGTCGGCTGGACGAGCACCGGCGCGACGAATTCGGCGAGATCGCCCGCTTCTTCAACCTGGTGACGACCCATTTCCAGCGCATCATCGGCACCCAGAAGGAGCTGGAGGCCGAGCTGGAGGGGAGCACCCGCCAGCTGCGGCTGGGGGTGCAGAAGCTGGAGCGGCGCAACTTCGAGATCGCCCAGCTGCAGGAACTCACGGAGATGCTGACGGTGTGCCAGGACCTGGGCGAATGCCGGGGGGTCCTGGCCTCCTTCCTGGATGGGCTGTTCCCCAACTGTTCCGGGCACCTGTTCCTGACCGAGCCGGGCAGCGGCCTGCTGACGGCCGCAGCCGTCATCGGCGGGGCGCCGGCGGTGGGGGACTTCCCGGCCGAAATCTGCTGGGGGATCCGCGAGAGCAAGGCCTACGTCTGCCCGGCCGGGAGCGGCAAGCCCATGTGCGGGCACGTGGAGCGCGAGTACGAAGGGACCGCGTTGTGCATACCCATCATCAGCGGCGGCGACACCCACGGCCTGCTGCACCTGCGGCCGCTGCCGTCGGCGCCCGACGAGGAACCGCGCTTCAGCGAGCTGACCGGCCTGGCCACCCGGGTCGCGGAGCGGCTGGCGCTGGCGCTCACCACCTTCAAGCTGCGCATCACCCTGCGCGACCAGTCGATCCACGATCCCCTCACCGGCCTCTACAACCGGCGCTACCTGGACGAGGTGGCCGGCCGCGAGCTGGTGAACGCCACCCGGCGCGGCGGCGCCCTCGGCTTCATCATGTTCGACATCGACCACTTCAAGGATTTCAACGACACCTACGGCCACGACGCCGGCGACGTCCTGCTGCGGGAGCTCTCCCAGTTCGTCACCGGCCGGCTGCGCGGCGGCGACCTGGCGTTCCGCATCGGCGGCGAGGAGTTCCTCCTGGTGCTGCCCAGCGCCGACGCCACCGCCACCCTGGCCCGGGCCGAAACCCTGCGGCAGGAGGTGGCGGCGGGCCTGCACGTGAAATACCGCGAGGCATTGCTGACCGTCACCTTCTCCGCCGGAGTCGCCAGCTTTCCCGTCCACGGCGAGCGGCTCTCCACCCTGCTCAAGGCGGCGGACACCGCCCTCTACCGGGCCAAGGAGGGGGGGCGCAACCGGGTGGAGGCGGCCGCCGGCCCCGACCGGGGCGACCTCTTTTTTCGTGGCACCTGAGCGATTGACAAGGGCTGGAACCAGCAAGTTAAAATGGCGTCATCCCGCAGTCGATTGGACAAAGCTGCCTGGTTCCGGGGAAGGTCGCTCATGGCTTCCGGCATCCTCAAGATTCTGCATCGGGCTGCGGCCGGTTGGCTGCTGGCCTGTGCCGCCGTGGCCGGCGACCTGCAGATCTTCACCGAGGAGAACAAGCCCCTGAATTTCCTTGATGGCGGGAAAGTCACCGGGTTCGCCACCGAGGTGGTGCAGGCGATCCAGGCTCGGCTCGGCACCCGCTCGGAGATCCAACTGGTGCCCTGGAGCCGGGGCTACCAGGCGGCCCTGGACGAGCCCGACACCATGCTCTATTCCACCATGCGCACCGAGGAACGGGAGAAGCTGTTCAAGTGGGTCGGTCCGTTGACCCTGGTCTTGACCAGCTTCTACGGCGCTCCCGACGGCGGGGTGAAGATCGCCGGGCTGGACGACGCGCGCAAGGTCTTCAGCATCGGCGTGCCGCGCAGCTACTACACCGAGCAGTTCCTGCGCGAACGGGGGTTCACCAACCTCGACGTGGCGGACACCCCCGCGGTGATGGTCCGGAAATTCCTGGCCGGACGCAACCCGGTGTTCGTCTCCAGCGATTTCACGCTTCCTTCGGTCCTGGCCGCGGAGAGCGTGCCGGACGGCAAGGTGGTCCCCCTCTACACCTTCATGAAGGACAGCCATTACCTCGCCTTTTCCCGCAAGACCCCGGACGAGGTGGTCCGCCGCTGGCAGGCCGCACTCGATGACCTGAAGAAAGATGGCACGTTCGCCCGGCTCTTCGCCAAGTGGCTGCCCGGGAAGAAGATGCCCAAGTGACCACCTGCCGGGACGACCATGTTCCGGCCCGGCTTGCCGTCGAAGCCCCTTCGGTTATTGAGTCCGTTGCCTTTAATGAAAACGGAACCAATCCCACAGACGGTTCGGAGGTCGGCTAACCGTTCGGACTTGAAACACCCGCAGCTTGCGAGGACGGTTTCAAGTCCGAACGGTACGGGTGGGTCGGCGCGTGGCCGCGGGACCTGGACGAATCACCTGCCGACGGTCCGGAACACGCACCTTTCCAATTGGTTGTGCAAGGATCTTCAGGACCAACTCGTCTTCGGAGAATTCCCTGCAACAGGGAAAATAACAGGGAAAGTTCAAAAAATGGGCCAGATCGGCCCGATACCGGTCTTCAGAAATGCAGTCCTGACCTGCATTTCCGAGCTTGGAAAAGCCGAATTCCCTACGCAACCAAACAGGAAATTTTTCTGCCGGATCAGGGAAGCCATCAGGGAATTCCAGGAGGGACCAGGGAATTCGTGGCCTGGAGCTGACTGCCCCGATGGGGAAGGGGTGGCAGCTTGCCTCCGACATCGCCCCGCCCCGGTCGCGGAACCGCCCTTACCGGGTTCGGGCAGGCCCACTCTATTACCGTGTCTTTTCGGCAGGCCCCCTCTATGCCCATGATCCAGTCCCGCTGCCGCATGGATCCGAACACCATGGCAAAGGTCCGCCGGGTGAACCCCAGGGTGACCACGAACACGTAGCGCTTCTGCTGGATGCCCTCGATCTCCAGCCACTTCTCCCCGAAGTCCACCTGCATCTGGCGACCGGGTGGGGTCTCGAACCGGATGGTGGCCCGGTCGGCCAGGACCAATTCCCGCCGCAGGGGGCCCAGGGCACGGTTCACGGTCCTCAGGCTGGCCACGACCCCCCGGGCCAGCAGTTCCTGCCGGATGACGTCCCCGTTCCGCACCCCGGCCCGGAACCGCTCCCGGATCCAGGCCAGGTGCTCAGCCAGGAGCGCCCCTTTGGCTGGAACGGCATAGGTCCGGTCGGCCCCGCTCCGGAGCCATTCACGGACCGTATTCCTGGCCAACCCGAGTTCCCGAGCGATCCGCTTTGTCCTCCAACCCAGCCGGCGCAATGTGAATAGCCTAACGGGAGGTTTCGTCCCATGGCCGTCTTCTCGGTCCGGGGGCCGAAAAACATACCTTGTGGCGCTATCACCGGGCCAGCATCAAGGCCGGCGAACCCAACCCCGGGGGTTTCTCAACATTTTTCGGGTCCCGGCCCTGAGGTGGATGGAGGAGTTTCCTATCACCTTTCCCGATCATTTCGGAACACGTTAATACCCATTTTCCCTTATGGCGTATATGTTTCTGTCTTATCCGGCGGGGAGTTTCTGAATAGGATTCCGATACCCCCATGAAACCATCCGCCGTGCGCCCATGAACCCACCATGGACTAGGGCCAGGGCGAGCCCTGCCGATGGTGGGCAAGGCTGATCTGCCGCCCGATTCCGCCAAATCCAGGTAGCCTATATACAAATCATCTCCCAGCACTGGAGCGGCCATGTGGATTTTGATGTTTATCGTCGGAGCCATAGGTTTAGCGAGACCAACAATTCCGGTCACAAAGTCGCGCGAAGTGGTTCGGCCGAAATCCTTCATCGTGGGAGGGATCTTTCTATTCCCAGTATTCCTTCTTGTTCTCCAACTTCTTGGTCTGATGTCAACTTCAGGTGGTTGGGTTGATGTTTTGGCGGCGTCTGAGGGCATTTGCCTTATCGCCGGATGTATCGTTGCCTATTCTATGGCCACCCCAATTAATAAGCGGGAGGAGGCACTAAAGAAAGCATCATCAAAGGTTGGCCAAATCTCCCAGGGGGCCGGCACGACGACTAAGCCCAGCACAACTTCCACACCAGTTCAAGAAACAACGATGGTGCTTCGTAAAATCAATATAAGAAGAGGCTTGGTCCGTCTGTTGGGCGTGCTGGCAATAATCTGGATGATCGTGTTTTTGGTGAAGGCTGGGGTGGAGTATAAAAAAATCGAAGGATTTAAAAGGAATTTTATCATTGCTGAGCATCAGGTCGAGGAGTGGAGCCATAAGTCTGGTCCAATCCCTCCTTTACAAGGCATGGATCAGGTCCAGGCCGGGATGTACTATCTCGCAATAGGTGGGAATACAGCTGAAAAAGTGGCAACGACATGGAGAGAGAAGGAATCGGATTATCGAAACAAGATTGAGGAAACTACAAATAATTCTAGATTTTTCACGTTGGTGGCATTCGGAGTTCCCATCCTAATTGCCGCCGTCCTTGCTATTGTCGGCTACCTTCTACTTTTTATTGGTCGTGGATTCAGATCTGACCCCACTGTCTGATTCAGGCTTCACACCGAGTCCGCCGAGGCCACCGCCCAGCACGTTGTTCATATCGTGGCCAATGCTGGGGGACGTGGACCAGGTGGGGGCGCCTCTAAAGTAGTGGAATCTAGCGGGCCTGGCGCCCCGTAAAATACGGGGATTTACGGGGTGAGAGGGGCCTTTCGGTCTGAGCCGGGGCTCCCGGCTGTGAGTTGCGCACTTGGCGCCCCCTTTAGCCAGCCATACCACCGCTCGGTGCTCCCGCCTGCCCATAATCGAGACCCGCAGCCCACGGCGCGTGCGGCGGATCTTCATCAACCCCGCGGACCTGGCGGCTCTCATCATGTGGTTAGGATGGAAGGAGTCGAACCTTCATACTCGGAGTCAAAGTCCGTTGCACTACCGTTGTGCTACATCCCAGTTATCTATTAGAAAGGCTAAGCGAGCATAGGATCACATCGGCTATGGTCGTGCCAGCGTCGATCCTCTGCCGGATGGGGTGGAAACCACCGGTTCCCGGATGGCCACCCTGCTGTGGCCTGCCCCCGAAATTTGTACCACCCGGGATGTTAGGGTCGGTTAATTGGGAGCACCCTAGGAGGTCAAATGACTTCCAGGGCTTGGGGTTGATGGTAGCGTAATTGTCATCTCGTCGGAGGATAGGGCAACGCTGGGAAGCGACCCGAGCGCCGCCGAGAGGCACCGAACGGTGGCGGCCAGGGGGAACGCCCTGGCCGTTTTCTCGCCTACCGGGGGTGCCAAAGGCGATAAATCCTGGGGGGTTGGGGGCAAAGCCCCCATCATCGCCAAGTGCACCACGGCTTTGAATTCCTTGGGTGTCAATTGCCCGAGGCTGGAGTGCGGCCGGATCTCGTTGTAGGTCCCGGCGCCATATTTCAATGACCACCTTGGCCTCGCGGAGGCTGCTGAATGCTTCCAGGTTCAGGCATTCGTCCCGGAACTTGCCGTTGAAACTCTCGCACAAGCCGTTCTTCCACGGGCTCCCCGGGGGCATGTAGAAGGTCTGGTTCCCGTTTCCGGCCAGCCAATCCTTGAGGTTCTGGGCAATGAACTCGGAACCGTTATCGCTCCGGATGAAACTGGGCCTGCCGTGGGCCTGGAAGAGCCTCGCCAGGGTGGCCTTGACTTTCTGCGAGCCGATGCGCCCGGCCACCTCGATGGCGAGGGCTTCTCGAGTGAATTCCTCCACGACGGTCAGACACCGGATCTCATCCCCGTTCAGCGCGGCATCCAAGACGAAGTCATAGGTCCAGACGTGATTGGGCTGGATCGCCTTCATAGGCACGGTCTCGCCGGTCCGGATCCGCTTCCTGGGCTTACGCTTGACCTGGAGGCCCAGGAACTTGAACAGGCGGTGGACCCGTTTGACGTTGACCAGGCGGTTCTCCCGGCGCAGAAGAACCCACACGCGGCGATAGCCGTAGCGTGGGTGAAGGTGGGCCAGGTCCTGAACGCGCTCCGCAATCCCATCCTCGCCCAAGGAAGGGGTCCGTGGCCGGAGGCTGGAACGGCTTTTCCCGATGACCCGGGCGCATCGCCGCAGCGAAATACCCAAGCCCCGGAGGAAAGCCGCACCAGCTCTCCGTTGCGGAACGCTTACCATTTTTTTGCGTTGAGTGCCTTTACGGCCGCCAAGTCCAGGGTCAACTCGCCGACGATCCGCTTCAGGCTGGCGTTTTCCTTCTCCAACTCTTTCATCCGTTTGAGATCCTTCGCATCCACCCCACCGTATTTCTTACGCCATCGGTAGAAGGTCTGCTCGCTGATCCCTTTGGCCTTGGCCAGCGCCTCGATGGTCTGCTCGCCTTTCTCCGCTTCCCGAAGGAGGGCGACGATCTGCTCCTCGGTGAAATTGCTTTGACGCATATGGGTTCCTCTCGAAGAGAGTGAACCCTAACATTTCAACTGGTCCAGCTTTTTGGGGGCAGGCCAATGGGGGTCAGTTTCTTTTGCCCCTCGACACGCTGGAACAATCCTGGCAAAGCCTTCATGCGTTCGCATTTTTGGTCGCGATCCCCTCTGGCAGCGATGAGACCCAAACTTACAAACCACCTTCCGCCTTTTCGCGCAGCAACTCGTTCTCCATCATCAGCTCGCCCAGGCGGCGGTTGAGGTAGAGGGACTCTTCAATCCCGCAGAGCCACAAGAGAAGCTGAAGCAGTAGGCCATGGACAAGCCGGTGGGCAAGCGGGTGACCTTCACGCCGGAGGAAACCAAGGCAGAGGGGGAGATATTCAAGCGGGTCATCGCGCATCTCATCCCAGGGATCACAGGCTGCCTTGAACCTTCTACCTGGAGTCGGTAGGTCGGGGAAGGCCCCACCCCATGACCAAATCGAGGCATGATCCTTCCCCGGAGGAGTTGGACACACTTCGCCGGTGGATTCTGGAGTGGCGGAAGGTCCGGAAGGTATCCGATCCCATGCCCGTGGAGATCTGGACCGCAGCCGTCACCCTGGCCAGGGAGTTCGGAGTCTGCCGGATCGCACGGGCCCTGTCCATCGACTACTCGGCCCTTAGGAAGCGGACCGAGATGGTGCGTGTCCCAACGGTGAGCGTGCGTGAAACCGCTTGCTGACCACCGGTATGGTCAGGGTTCTCGGGAGGGAACCCCATGGCGGCCAGGAACTCGGATGCGTTACCGGCGGAAGCGGAGCAGTT
>JBELAL010000053.1:0-34679 GCA_049508835.1 Holophaga sp.
ATGGGCCCCATCCATGCCAGTCTCTTCGCTGGTGGTGACGAGCATTTCGAGCGGCGGGTGGGGGATGTCCTTGCTGTCCAGGATGGCCAGTCCGCACGCCACCGCGATGCCGTCGTCCCCGCCGAGGGTGGTGCCGTCCGCCCGCAGGAAGTCTCCCTCGATCTTCAGGGCCAGCGGGTCCTTGGAAAAATCGTGCTTGGACCCCTTGACCTTCTCGCAGACCATGTCCATGTGCCCCTGGATGATCACGGCGGGTGAATGCTCATAGCCCGCGGTTCCAGGTTTCCGGATGATCACGTTCAGTGCTTGGTCTTGAAATGCCTCAAGCTTCCTCTGTTTGGCGAAATCGACCAGGAAGTCGCTCACCTGCTTTTCGTTGCCTGAACCTCTCGGGATCTTGGTGAGTTCTTCAAAGTAGTGAAATGCCTCTTTGGGTTTCAATTGCTCTAGCATCCGATCCCTCCCCAAGTGTTTGTTCAAGGTTTCGCAAACCAGTTGCAATAAGCAATTTCGGATCCAATTGTTAAATACTTATATTTCAATATTTTAATAATCACTGATGCCTGCCGCGTCTTGGATTTACCTCAGAATGACTGGGCACCCTTTCAAATCGGATGACAACAAGCCTGCGACCCGGTTCCGCGGGCACCGCCAGCACGGTCCTATTCCCGTGGGCCCGCACACAAACATGGGGTGGCGCGAATTCTGCTTGTGGTTGGCGCAAGCCAATGAAGCCGCGACCCGCAGTGGATGACCAGGAGGCCGAACATGCCCAACCGTGTCGAGAAGGATTTCATTGGGGAGCGCGAGATTCCCGACAACGTCTACTATGGCGTGCAGACCCTGAGAGCGATTGAAAATTTCATGATCACTGGCGTGCCCATATCGGCAGAACCCCTCTTCATCCAGGCCTTCGGCTACGTGAAGAAGGCTGCGGCCCTCGCCAACCGGGAGCTGGGCGCCCTGCCGGCCGACGTGGCCGGCGCCATCGTCCATGCCTGCGACCGGATCATCGCCGGGGAGTTCCTGGACCAGTTCCCCACCGACATGATCCAGGGTGGCGCGGGCACCAGTACCAACATGAACGTCAACGAAGTCATCGCCAACCTGGCCCTGGAGCAACTGGGGCACCCCAAGGGCGATTACCAGCGGGTCGACCCCCACGACCATGTCAACCGTTCCCAGTCCACCAACGACGCCTACCCGACGGCCTTCCGCATCGCCCTCATCAACCGCCTCGGCAGCTACTCGCAGGCCCTGACCCGGCTTCGGGACGCCTTCCGCGACAAGGGGACGGAGTTCGCCAAGGTGCTGAAGATGGGCCGGACCCAACTGCAGGACGCTGTGCCCATGTCCATGGGCGAAGAATTCCACGGCTTCGCCACCAACCTGGGCGAGGAACTGGCCCGCATCGAGGACGCCAAGGGCCTGCTGGCCGAAGTGAACCTGGGCGCCACGGCCATCGGGACCTCGCTCAACGCGCCCCAGGGCTATCCTGAACTGGTGGTGCGCCACCTGAGCCGCATCACCGGGCTCGACCTCAAGCTCGCGGTGGACCTGGTCGAAGCCACCTCGGACGAAGGCGCCTATGTCCAGCTCTCCAGCGTGCTCAAGCGCACGGCGGTCAAGCTGTCCAAGATCTGCAACGACCTCCGCCTGCTGGCCTCGGGCCCCCGGTGCGGCCTCAACGAGATCAACCTCCCGCAGCTGCAGCCGGGCTCCTCCATCATGCCCGGCAAGGTCAACCCGGTGATTCCCGAGGTGGTGAACCAGGCCAGCTTCTATGTCATCGGCGCCGATCTCACGATCACCTTGGCCGCCTCCGCGGGTCAGCTCCAGCTCAACGTGATGGAGCCGGTGATGGCCTTCGCCCTGTTCAGCTCCATCATGACCCTGGAAAACGCCATGAAGACCCTGCGCGACAAGTGCATCATCGGCATCACCGCCAACCCGGAGCGCACCCGGGACATGGTCCTGGGCAGCCTGGGCATCGTCACCCTGCTGAGTCCGATCCTGGGCTACGAGCAATGCTCCGAGATCGCCCTGGAGGGCTCCGCCCACGCCAAGTCCATCCACCAGATCGCCGTCCTGGAACGCAAGCTCCTCTCCCAGGAGCAGTGGGACGAATTATTCTCCCTTGAGAACCTGCTGAATCCCAAATAGCCTTAGGTCAAGGCTTGAGCTGATTGAGCGCGGTCCAGCCGGTCCACATGATTTCAATGCCGATGCAGAGCAGGATGAAAGCGAGCATGCGCATGATCACCATGGTGCCGATCGTCCCCAGCATGGCCAGCAGCCTGGTGGCGTAGCGGTAGCAGAAGTAGACCACCAGCACTGTGATGGCCACGCCGAGGACGGCGATCGAGGCGCCCAGCAGGTAGCGCTCGAACGTGCGCGGCAGGTGGACTCCCAGGGCGATGGCGGCGGCGATGGATCCAGGCCCGGTAGTGAGGGGGAACGTGATCGGAAAGAAGCTGCGCAGCACGATCTCGGTGCTGGACGGGATGGTGGCCTGATCCGCGACGGCATTCTGCACGTCACTTCTGCCGGTGCTGTTCAGCATGCGCCAGCCGGAAGCCGCCACCAGCAGGCCACCGCCCACCCGCACGATGGGCAGGGAGATGCCGAAGATATCCAGCACGTAGATGCCCACCAGCATGGAGACCACGAGGATGAACCAGCTGTTGATGGCGATCTGGCGCGCCATCCTGCGCACCACCACGGGATTGGGGCCCGCGGTCTGGATGAAGACCGGTGCCGCGCTGAGCGGATTGATGATCGGCAGCAGGGTAAGCGGCACCAGCACCAGGGACTTGAGAAAGGGTGCAACAATTATCATCGGGGCTCCATTTAAGTGCCGGAAACAGCTACGGCGTGCTCGCCCAGGATAGCTCGGTCCGGGTCGAGGCTTGACCGGCCGCGTCCTCCCGGCGTGAGCCGTCCCAGCCGCCGCCCAGCGCCTTGACCAGTTGGACGCTCGCGGTCATCTGCTGCATCCTGAGGATCATCTGGGTTCGCTGGGCAGTCAGCAGCGTGGCCTGGGCGGTGATCACATCGAGATAGATGTCCAGGCCGGACTGGTACCGGCTGGTCGCGAGCGCAAGGTAGCGCTGCGACGATTGCACGGCGGCATCCTGCTGCCGCAGTTCCTGGGCCAGGATCCGCAGCGCCGACAGATTGTCTTCCACGTCCTGGAAGGCGCCGAGCACGGTCTGCCGGTAGTTCGCGACGGTGCCCTGGTACACCGCCCGGGCCTGTTCCGTGACGGCCTTGCGGTTGCCCCCGTCGAACAGGGTTTGCGCCAGCGAGGCGCCGACGGACCAGAGCAGGCTCGGCCCGGAGACCAGTGTGGCCAGCGTTGAACTCTCGTACCCCGCTGAACCCCCCAGGGTCAGCGTCGGGAAATAGGCCGCGCGGGCCACGCCGATCTGCGCATTGGCCGCCGCGACCCGGCGCTCGGCGGCGGCGATGTCGGGCCGGCGTTCCAGCAGCTGGGAAGGAATGCCGGCGGGCACGGCGGCCGGCGACGCGGCCAAGGGCCGGACCGGGATGGCGAAGGATGCAGCGGTTCTCGTTGAGGACTTTCTCTTTGACGAAGGCGATGATCATCTTCCCGGTATCACCGTCCAGGGAGGCGGTCGGTTCGTCGAGGATCAGGATCTCCGGACCGCTGGCGATGGCGCGGGCGATCGCCACGCGCTGCTGCTCACCTCCCGAGAGCTTCACCGGCAGGATCTCACCCTTGTCCTTCAGGCCGACGATCTCGAGGTATTTCCTGGCCTCGATGATGGATTCGCCCCAGTCCTTCTGCTTCAGGATCAGCGGGATCGCCACATTCTCGGCCGAGGTCAGGCGCGGAAAGAGATGGAAGTCCTGGAACACGAAGCCGATGGTGTTCAGCCGGAAATCAGCCAGCTGGTCATTGTCCATGCTCCAGATGTCGTCGCCTTTGACTTCCACCTTGCCGGCGTTGGGCCGCAGGATGCTGGAAATCATGCTGAGAGTGGTGGTCTTCCCGCTGCCTGAGGGGCCGACGATGAACAGCATCTCTCCGAAGTGGGCCACGAGTTCGATCTCGTTCACCGCGACCTTCTTCGTATCGCCTTCGCCAAACCACTTGGTCAGACCGGTCGCGACGATCGCCTCTTTGCCTCCTGGGTTTTCGCCATGGGCGCTCATCGGCAACATCCGGTTCCGAGTTCGGACATGGGGCCCTGCTGACCGTCATGCGCTCCAGGGATGCGGTCATTCTCAGATTTCCAGTCAGTCATGGCTTGAGACCTCGTTTTTAGGGTTTCAAGCACTTTTCACGCCATATTCATAAAATTTGTAAATAAGTTAGTTATATCATTTCAAAAAAAACGGAGCGCCGGGATAGGGCGTCAGAATGAAATACCAAGTTTCCCATTCCAGCTGCCAAACCGGCCCGCTCGCGCCGGGCCCGGCTGGTGCAGGTATCGCATGCAGTCCAGCCAAATAAAAAAAATCACTCAAACCTGGTTTACCCCAAAGAGATTCCGCTCATCTCGGAGAGCCACGGCCAGTCCCCGTTGGGGCGTTCGGAGGCAAGGGTGGGACCAGCGCGGACAAACCCATTGCGCCCCCCGACTCCTTCAAAACGGATGAGTGTGTGATCCGTATTGATAGGGTCAGCCTCCCGATGGAATCCAGGGACCTCTCTTAATGTAGTCTAAAACCATATAATTAGATTGTGGCATAGAGAATGCACTCTATTTGGGCCCGACCGGTCCAAAGCCATCCCGGCCAGACCGCGCATCCACCCCAGGGACCAGTATGAAGCACCGTCCACTCGCTCTGATTCCCGACTTGATCTCCTTAAGCCTGATGGTCCCCGGCGCTTCGAACCCCAACGCGTACGTGAACGAGACAAATCAACACCTGAAATGACAGATTGCATGGAAATGGTAATCATGCGTCCAGACTGAGGTCACAAATGCAAAATATTTGGTCTGACCAAACCCAACTTAAATTCACAACCTGGTACATGGGAGCCGCGTTGGTCGTGTTTGGCATTGTCTGGCTAAACAGTTGGTGGAACCAATTGATCGAATGCGTTAACGACATTTTTTAATTCTTTTTCAAAGATCAATCAGAGCGACGTTAAAAAATTTGCTTCAGTGGCCCAGGGGCTCCCCGAGCTATTCACCCACCCGGTGGGTTGAAGGAGAAACGACATGATTACCATCCTGATCATCGTCCTGGTCTTGGCGCTGCTCGGCGTGCTGCCGACCTGGCCCCATAGCCGCCAGTGGGGCTACTACCCCAGCGGCGGCCTGGGCCTCGTCCTGTTGATTCTCGTCGTCCTGCTGCTCATGGGTCGGATATGAAATTCTCACTTTGGTTTCCGATGCCTCCCTGGAGCCGGCGACGCCTGGTTCCCCTGTTGTCCATGGCCCTCCTGATCGTGGCCTGCGGGTCCAACGTCAAGGACCTGTCAAGCTGTCAAGCCCACCAGGCCCCGGTGCAGGCCCCGCCGGCGCCGGCCTACACCCAGCAGAACGCCGAACAGCTGCAGCAGCTGGTGGCCCCGATCGCGCTCTACCCGGATTCCCTGGTGGCGCAGGTCCTGGCTTCGTCGACGTTCCCCGAGGAGGTGGTCGAGGCCGACCGGTGGATCCAGGCCCATCCGGGCCTGAAAGGCGCCGAACTGGACCGGGCCGTGGACCAGCAGCCCTGGGATCCGAGCGTCAAGGCGCTCACCACCTTTCCGGCCGTGCTCGGGAACATGGACAAGAACCTGTCATGGACCTCATCCCTGGGCGACGCCTACTACAACCAGCAACCGGAGGTGATGGACGCGGTGCAGGTGATGCGCAGGCGGGCCCAGAGCGCCGGCACCCTCCGGTCCACGCCGCAGCAGAGCGTGGCGGCGCAAGGAGCCACGGTCACCATCGACCCTGTCGGCGCTGATGACGTCTATGTTCCCGCGTATGACCCATGGCTGGTCTATGGTGACCCCATCGACGCCTGGCCGGGGTGGTACCCCTACCCCGGGATATGGAACAGCGGACTTTCGCTCTCGTTCGGCCTCGGTTTCGGCATCGGCTTTTCCGGAGGGTTCGCCTGGGGCTGGCCCCACTGGGGATTCGATTGGCAGAACCGGGCGGCACTCTTCGACCACAACCGGTATTCCTCCCGGAGCGCCACCTTCTTCAACCGGAGCAGCTTCTACCGGGGAACAGGACGCGGCGGAACGGCTTTCCGCCCCAGCGCAGGGGGCCGGTCCTACGCCCGGAATGACGGCGCGGCCTTCAATCGTTCCGGTGCGGCGGCCAGGCCTTTCAATGGCAACGCCCAGGCCGCGCGAGGCTACGCCGAACCCCGCGGCCAGGGCGGGGTCCGCTCGGGCGCGTTCGGCGGCTATCAGCGCGGCGGACAGGTCAGGAATTTTTCCACGCGCGGCGGCGCCAGCATGGAACGGGGCTCCGCGCACGCGGGTGGCGGCGCCAGCATGGGACGGGGCTCCGCGCACGCGGGCGGCGGCGCACGCCGGTTTTGAAATGGCCTCGGCCTGAACACTGATGGATTTCGGTAATGGAGAGAAACCTATGCGGCTGACCATGCTGACCGGCAACAACAATCACCAGGCGCCTGTGCCCACCCCAAGACGATGGGTCATGCTCATGGCGGCACTTCTCGCCGTTCCCGCCATGGCGCAGCAGCGGGGCCAGAAGGTGTTCCCTTCGCCGGAGGAAGCGAGCGCCGCCCTGGTCTCGGCGGCGGAGCGCAACGACCAGGACGCGATGATCGGAATCCTCGGGCGGGACGCGAAGCAGATCGTCTCCTCGGGCGACGACGCCGAGGACGCATCCAACCGGGCCAACTTCGTCCAGCGCTACCAGGAGATGCACCGCCTGGTGGCAGAACCGGACGGCTCCACCGTCTTGTATGTAGGCCCGGAAAATTGGCCCACGCCCATTCCGCTCGTCAGCAAAGGTCATTCATGGTATTTCGACACCGAAGCGGGCAAGAAGGAAATCCTGTACCGGCGGATCGGGCAGAACGAGACGTCGGCCATTGGTGTCTGCCAGATGCTGGTGGCTGCCCAGGAGGAGTACTGCACCCTGGAGCCCCGCCAATACGCCCGGAACATCATCAGCGAACCCGGGCTGCGCAATGGGCTCTATTGGAAAGCCGCGGAGGGCGAACCCCAGAGCCCCATCGGCCCGCTGGTGGCATCGGCCGCCGCCCAGGGCTATGGAACCCGGGAAGGCGCCCCGGTGCCCTACTGCGGGTATTACTACCGAATTCTTACGCGTCAAGGCCAGCGGGGCCCGGGCGGAGCGAAAAACTACATCAAGGAAGGCCGAATGACCGGAGGGTTCGCTTTCGTAGCCTATCCGGCGAAGTACCGGTCATCGGGAGTGATGACTTTCATCGTCGCCCAGGATGGCGTTGTGCTCCAGAAGGATCTGGGCAGGAAGACCGATGTTCTCGCCCGGGGGATGATGGAATACAACCCGGGTTCCGGCTGGGCCAAGGCGGATGAACTCCTGTAGGTGCCATAGCCGATACCGACGTTATGATAGGTCGCTACGACGGAATTGTGGTCGCTCATGGTGTCCCTTCCGGATGAGGTTGAGGGAAACTAGCTTCCTCCTGGGCTTGGTACACAAACCCTGGCCAACCCGATCGGCCAGCCCAAGGCAGAAGGATTATTCATTCCGTATCTTAAATACGGCATTTGTAATATTTTGATGCGTTCCTGGGGCGCCGGTCGCCGATTCCTACCATCACGATGAGGGACCATTCCTTTCAATACGGAAGCCACAACGGGCGGTCCAACCTGCCCCTCGCCACGCCGGTGGCGGCGCTGGCCTGGTGCAGGAGCGCCTCGGCGGCGAGGATGTCGGGCCGCTGCCGGGCCAGGGCTGAGGCAGGCTCCGCGGCAGCGTCTCCCTTGGCCCCTCGTTTGAACCCGTGGCCAACGTCCTGGACGCCATGCTTGACCCCCCCCCCCCCAGAATCATTCCTGTGCGGGCCAAGCACCTATTGGCAAGATCAGAGACCATCAAATTGAATATATAGATACTCCATTCTGAGGGAACCGGATTGGGATCAATATTGTTTAAATAGCACAAGCCATTTATTTATAACATTTACGAGATGGATCGATTATTGCTCTTCACTTTTTGAGGAGCAATATGGTCGACTCTGTCTTGCCTGGCGTCCACCTAATCTCGGGCTTCATGGTTCCCTTGGATTCCGTGCCCGATCCCGGTTTCGCCGGAGACCTCTTGGGAGATGGCATCGCCATTGATCCCTTTTTATCTGAACTCCTGGCGCCTACGGCCGGAACGTCATGCACCTCCCAGGCAATGAACAAGATCTCATCATTGTGTTGGATGCCGGGCAACCGGACAAGACCTGGACGCCCGCATCGTCCAATATGCACAATACGTGCATGTCATCAAACCCATATACCCGCGAAAGGGGAAACATGACCCAGGACAATTTCGTCGTTGCAGTCTATCCATCACACGAAACCGCAGAATGTGCGATCAAGGAACTCCAGCATTCCGGTTTCGAAATAAAAAAACTTTCAATTATTGGACAAGATATCCATACGGATGAACATGTAATTGGCTACTACAACCTCGACGAGCGGATGAAAGCCTGGGGGAAAAGGGGAGCTTTCTGGGGGGGCCTCTGGGGACTCCTGTTCGGGTCCGCATTCTTTATGGTTCCCGGCCTGGGACCACTCCTGGTCGCTGGGCCGTTGGTAAGCTGGATCGTCGGTGCCTTGGAAGGCGCGGTGGCGGTAGGAGGTCTGAGCATCGTCGGAGCAGCTTTGTACAATCTAGGAATTCCCAAGGACAGTATTTTGCGCTACGAAAAGGAGTTAAAGACCGGGAAATATGTCTTGATTGTTCATGGAGCGATGTTCGAGACAACTTTGGCGAAAGAAATCCTCAACCGCACCGAACCGCAAACCTTGGATCACCATGAGCAAGCCGCCTCTGAGCTTCGTACCTGTGCAAAACCCTGATGGGCTTGGCTGCGGGGCGGGCGTTTCTCTGCAGCCACTCAGCAACAGCGAACCCAAACGCCACTGAAAATTGAAAGGACAACCATCATGTTAGTCAAAGCCAAAGAACTTAAAGGGTACAAACTGGACAGCCTCAACGGAGAAATTGGGAAGGTCCAGGAATTCTATTTCGATGACAGGTACTGGACGGTTCGTTATTTGGTCGCCGACACGGGCAACTGGCTGACGGACCGGAAGGTGTTGATCTCTCCATATGCGCTGGTCAGCGTTCTGAAAGAAACGAAACAAATCTCCATCAACCTGAGCAAGAACCAGATCGAGGAAAGTCCATCCTTGAACAGTGACAAGCCCGTTTCGAAACAATTTGAAGAGTCCTACCACGGGTACTACGGATGGCCGATGTACTGGAGTGGCTCGTATGTATGGGGAGCCTATCCATACATCGCGCGAGATCGTAAGGAGTGGCTTGAGACCACTGGAATCGAGGAAGCCTGGGATCCGAATTTGCGCAGCACTCGCGAAGTGACTGGCTATCACATCCAAGCGTCAAATGGAGAGATTGGCCATGTGGAAGATTTCATCATCGATGACGAGACGTGGGCCATTCGTTATCTGGTTATTGATACACAGAACTGGTGGCCTGGGGAAAAGCTGCTGGTTTCACCGCGATGGATTGATCGTGTGAGTTGGAGTGATCAAAAAGTTTTCATAGATCTTCCAATGGAAACAATAAAACATTCACCAAAATATTCGGAGGGTGCACTGCTGACCAGGGATTATGAAGACAAACTGCATCGGCATTACCATCGCCGCGGTTACTGGGTCGATGATCCGGTTGCTAAAGCGCGTAACCGTTGAGGCGGACCGTCATTCCCTCCGTAGTGCATTTATTAAACCAACTTAATTGGCACGAAATATGTTTTCAGATTCCAAACCAAGGGGGCCAAACACCCCCTCGGCCAAGGCAAGAAACATGACCCAGCGCAATTCCCGAATGGACCCGATGCCGTTGTACCCCCTGCGGTTTGCGCCGATTTGCCAGTACCGCCCATGGGGCGGCCGGCGGCTGGCCAACCTGCTCTCGACACCGTTGCCCGGCACCGGCCCCATCGGTGAAGCCTGGCTCCTGAGCGACCGCGAGGATCATCCAACCCTTGTCGCAGAGGGACCCCTCGCAGGGCAGACCATCGCCCAACTGCTCGAGCGGTGGCCGAAACCGATGCTGGGGAGCCTTGCGGGGCGTTACCGAAAGTTTCCTCTCCTGCTGAAGTTCCTCGATGCGCGTGACACCCTTTCCGTTCAAGTCCATCCAGAGGATCGGCAAACCGCCTACCTGCCGCCGGGCGAGTCCGGCAAGACCGAAGCCTGGGTTGTGCTGGAGGCGGGGCCCGACAGCCGCGTCTATGCGGGCCTGAAGCCAGGCACCTCGGCCGGCGGCCTGCGGTGGGCGATCGCGAACCGGATGGTGCCTGACCTACTCGCCAGCTTCAAGCCGAAAGCAGGCGACGGCATCTTCATCCCAGCCGGCACCGTGCATTCTCTGGGCGACCTTGTGGTGTTCGAAGTGCAGGAGAACAGTGACGTGACCTTCCGGCTTTACGACTGGGACCACGTGGATCCGAAGACGGGCCGGGGCCGGCCACTGCAGGTCGAACAGGCGATGGCGTGCATCGACTTTGAGCAGGGCCCGGCCGGTCCGGTGACGCCGGTGGTGGAAGCGGCGCAAGGGGTGCTGCGGGAGCGGATCTTCCTTTGTGAACATTTCGGGTTGTGGCGTATCCACGGTGCTGCTCCGTTCACGGTCGGCGCGGCGGCGACGCCCCGGGTAGTGGTCTGTGTCGCCGGAGCCGGCCAGCTGGACCATGACGGCGTCTCTTATGCCGTGGACCAAGGCGACGTTCTGCTCCTGCCGGCGGCAGTGGGAGCGTGCTCATGCTCCAGTCCTGGCACGATCACGTTGCTGGAGCTTTCCCTTCCGGAGGGCGTTTGACCCATCGACATCACCAAACCCGGCATCGCCATCCCGGACATGATCTTTGTGGGGGATGCCCTGTTTCCAGGCGGCAACGCTTATCCAGCCAAGGAAGCGGGTGCCTTGTGCATCCAGGTCAGGGATCCCGAGGAGTCGAAGCGGGTGATTGAAGCGATCGTCGCGTGTCTGGATGGCGCTCCGGCCCCCATCCTGGCTGAAGGGAAGCAGCCATGAGCCTGTTCCAGTTGCATCGCCTCGGGCAGGACCGGAGCCTGAAGCCGAATACGAGCGGAGATCGGACGGGGGCGGCGGCTGCGAAGATCCGCGCATCACCTATGTCGAACCGCTCAAACACTCCATGGCCATTCCCGGCCGGGAGGCATTCCCCCTCTGTCATTTCACCTCCCATCACCGTCTGGCCGGTCCGATCGCGCCCTGGGAACGACTCAAGATCGGCGGCGGGACGCCGCCCATCCTGACCCGCCACGGCTGGCTGATCCTGTACCATGGCGTATCAGGTTCGACCAGCATCTGCCTCCGGTCTACTCGGTGCTCCACGCTGGCGTAAAAGGCCAGATCGTCGTCGAGGTCCTGGCCCAGACCGATACAACACGTGCGCGGCATCGCCTTGACGCCCACCCAGGGCCTCGAAGTGGAAGAATGGCTATTTCATTGTGATGAACCCCGGTTATCCGGAATGAATGATCCAATTTTAATTATTGAAATAATTTGTCTTCTGCATTGGCGCGGGAAATGCTTTTCTAAAGATCTCTGCTGGATTCAAGGTTCCCCGCAGAAAGCCACACCAGCCCCATCGGGCACAGCGGAAGGCCGGGGAGGAACTTGTCCACCGCGGCCGGCGCTTGATGGAGACGGCCCGGAGAGGCGCACCATGGATGTCAACCCCGTCACCCCCTTGAATTCGGGCACCCTTGCCACCATGGGCGGGTACCGGTACGGGCTGCCCTTCTTGTCGCAGCCCGCCTTCCTGGTGCAGCACCCCTTCGACGCCTACCTGCTCTCCCTCACCAATCCCGCCTCCATCGCCCGGGCGGCCATCACCCGGCAGACCGCGCCGGCCGCTTCCGCCGGCGGCACGCCCACCACCCCCCGCGCCACGGGCACCAGCGAAGGCTACGCCGCCTACGCGGCCGCGTCCCTGACCCCCATCCCGGCTGCGGCCAGCGGCGGGCCCGGGGACGCCACCGCAGCCATGGCATCAACCCCGGTGGCCTTCGCCCAGGAGTACGCGGACATCTCGGCCCCGGAGGCTGGCGACGCCGCCGCCCAGGGCACGGACACCCCCATGGCCAACGCCGCCCAGACCACGCCCCCCACAGCCGACGCGGCCCCGGCGGCGAACGTCGCCAGCCTCGCCGCCAACGCACTTTATGGGGCCGACGCCGCCAGCCAACTGGCCCAGGGCTCCGGGAACCTGGCCACGGATGCCGTCGCCAAGTTCATGGGGGCGGGCCAGCAGTCCGGGCTCGACCCCAATCGGACCGCGGGCCTGGCCGCCCACGAGGAGGCCCTGAAGGCCATTCCGGCCATCAACGGGGTGACGTCCTACCCCGGACTTGCGGCCAACTCCAACGGCCCGCAAGGCAAGCCCTTCACCCACATCGCGGCGCAGTTCGCACCGCTGGTGCAGGCCCTGAAATCCATGCCCAGTTCCACCCTCGACATGCTCGCCTAGGATCCGAGGTAGCTGAAGGGGCCCTGCCTTCATTTTTGGACTCCAGAAAAGGTCAGCCGCAGATGATCCGCAGGACCAGGCCAAGCCTGTATTCGGCCTGACGGCCGCATCGGGTCAGGTTCCTGGCTTATGTGGCTCCTGCCACCAGCCCCCGCCCAGGGCCTGGAACAGGGTCGCGGTATCTGCGTAGCGATCGGCCTGGGCCGTGACCTGGTTCAGCTCGGCCTGGAGGAGCTGGCGCTGGGCATCCAGCAGAGCCAGCTCACTGATGCCGCCCACCCGGTACTGCTCCTCGGCGATACGGCCACCGGCCCGGGCGTGCTCGGTGACGGCCGCCTTGGCGGCCAGGGTCCGGGCATCGGCGTCCAGGGCGGAAAGGGCATCCGCGACCTCCTGCAAGCCCTGCAGCACGGTTTGCCGGTAGCCGCCGGCCGCTTCGTCGTAGGCCGCAAGGGCCGACCGTTTCCGCGCCCGCAGTTCACCGCCGTGGAACAGGGGCTGCATGAGGTTGCCCCCGAGGTTCCAGACGTTGAACCCCTCCAGCAGGTCATTGGCGCTGGTCCGCTCGGACCCTATGCTGCCGGAGAGGGTGATCCGGGGGTAGAGGTTGGCGGTCGCCACGCCGATGGCGGCGCTGGCCTGGTGCAGGAGCGCCTCGGCGGCGAGGATGTCGGGCCGCTGCCGGGCCAGGGCCGAGGGCAGGCTCCGCGGCAGCGTCTCCGGCAGATGCAGGGTCGCCAGGTCGAACGCCGCGTTCCGGCCGTCCCCGGGCTCCTGCCCCACATAGACCGCCAGTTGGTGGTCGATCTGGGCCCGCTGTTTTTCCAGCGGGGGCAGCATGGCCCGGGTCTGCTCCAGCAACAGGCCCTGGTTCTGGACGTCCAGCCAGGACACCCCGCCCACCTGGAAGCGCGCGCGGGTGATCGCCAGCTGACGGGCCTGGGCCGCCTGGAGCGCCTCCAGGGTGGTCGCCTGGGCCTGCAGCGAGCCTTGCCGGATGGCGCTGAGCACGATATTGGCGGCCAGGATCTGCCGGGCCGCTTCCAGTTCGAACCGCTGATAGTCCACCTTGGCCGCGAACCCTTCGAGGGCGCGGCGATTGCCCCCGAACAGGTCGAGGGTGTAGGAGACCGAGACCGAGGCGTTGTACAAAGTGAACGGGCCCGGGCTCGGAACGCTGGTCACGCCCAGGGCCGCCAGATCCAGTTTCTCCCGGGTGGCCGCCAGGTTCGCATCCACTGCAGGATACCGGTCCGCGCCGGTCTGGGCCTTCAGCTCCTCCTGGGCCTGGACCAGCCGGGCGCGGGCCTGGGCCAGGGTCGGGCTGGCCTCCAGGCCCCTGCGCACCAGCCGGTCCAGCGGTTCGGAATGGAACAAGGACCACCATTGCGCCGGGATATCCGCCCCGTCGCTGAAATGTTGGGCTGCTCCTCCGGGCACGGGCGCGTCCACGGTGGCCTCGGGCTGGTCCCCAGGCAGGTATCCTGATGCCTCCGGCGGCTGGGGCCGGTGGAAATCCGGCCCCACAGCGCAACCGTTCAGCAACCCGGCCAGGGCGACCAGGGCGGCCATCCAGCAGGAGGTTTTCACCGGGACGTTCATGGCCATTGCCTCCTCAATCAAGGGTCCTGCGGTAGAACTTCACCGCCACCGCCAGCAACACCACGGTGAAGATCAACAGCGGCCAGATGCTGGGCCACAGGTCCGCCAGGTTGTTGCCTTTGAGGAAGATGCCCCGGACCAGGCGGTTGAAATAAGTCAACGGCATCAGGTCGCCGAGGAGTTGTGCCCATTTCGGCATGCCCAGGAACGGAAACAGGAAACCGGACAGCATCATGTTCGGCAGAAAATAGAAGTTGGTAAGCTGCATGGCCTGCAGCTGGTTCTTGGCGAAGGACGAGATGGTGATCCCCACCGTCAGGTTGGCCGCCACGAACAGGAGCGCGGCCAGATACATGGTGAGGACGCTGCCGGCGAACGGCACCTGGAACACCAGCCGTGCGGCCACCAGGATCATCGTCACCTGGATCAGCCCGATGGCGATGTAGGGCACGATCTTGCCGGTCATGACCTCGAGCGGCCGCACCGGCATGGCCAGAAGGTTTTCCATGGTCCCCCGCTCCCGCTCCCGAGTAATGGCCAGCCCGGTCATCAGCACCATGGTCATGGTGAGGACCACTCCCATCAGGCCGGGCACGATGTTGTAGGTGGTGATGCCTTCGGGGTTGTATAGGGCGTGCACCTGCACGCCGAAGGCCGGGTCGCCGCCCGTCAGGTTCGCCAGCGGTCCGGTCAGGTCCTTGATGGCTGCGGAATGGGGGATCTGCCCGACCGAGGCCAGGGCCAGGCCGGTGGCGGTCGGGTCGGTGGCGTCGGCCTCCACCAGCAGCGATGGCCGTTCGCCCCGGAGCACGCTGCGGGTGAACCCGGCGGGAACGTTGAGCACGAATAGGACCTTGCCCTGGGCCAGGGCGGCCCGCCCCGCTTCCTCGTTGGGCAACTCCTCGATGATGTGGAAGTAGCCGGAGGCCTTCATGGTCGCCACCACGGTGCGGGTGATCTCGGTCCGGTCGGCGTCGATGATCGCCGTGGGCATCTGCTTGGGATCGCTGTTGATGACAAACCCGAACAGGAACAGCTGGATCAGCGGGAGGCCCACGATCATGCCGAGGGTCAGCCGGTCTCGCTTCAGCTGCATGAATTCCTTGAGCACGATGCTCCACCAGTGCCCCATGGAAAAGCCGGCAAGGCGCTTCATGGCTGGGCTCTGGACTTTTTCATCAGGTAGATGAAGACGTCTTCCATGCCGGTGGCCACCGGTTCCATCCGGAGGTCCTTGCCCGCCGTCGCCGCGCGCAGGGTCCGCTCCAGGAGTTCACCATCCTTGCCGTTCGCGTGCAGGGTCGAGCCGAACAGCACGGTCTGCTCCACCCCGGGCTGACCCTGGAGACGCTCGTACAAGCCGTCGAGGCCGTCACCGAAAATGGCCCAACTGAAGAGGCCTTGGGCCGCGATCACCTCGGCCGAGGTGCCCTGGGCCAGCAGCTGCCCTTCGGCCAGGTAGGCCAGCTTGTGGCAACGCTCTGCCTCGTCCATATAGTGGGTGCTCACCAGTACGGAGATGCCCAGAGCGGAGAGGCGGTGCAGCTCTTCCCAGAAATCCCGTCTGGCCAGGGGATCCACCCCCGCGGTGGGTTCGTCGAGCAGCAGCAGCTGGGGGTTGTGGAGCATGGAGGCGGCCAGAGCCAGGCGCTGTTTCCAGCCGCCGGAGAGGGCTCCGGCCAGCTGGTCGGCCCGCTCGGTGAGGCCCAGTCCGGCCAAGGCCTTGGCCACGGTGGCGGCGCGGTCGGGCAGGCTGTACATGCGCGCCACAAAGTCCAGGTTTTCCCGGATGGTCAGGTCTTCCCAGTAGGAGAACCTCTGGGTCATGTAGCCGACCTGGTCCTTGATCCTGTCGCTTTCCCGCAGGATGTCGAAGCCCAGGCAGGTACCGCTGCCCGAATCGGGAGTGAGCAGGCCGCACAACATCCGGATGGTGGTGGTCTTGCCGCTGCCGTTGGGACCGATGAAGCCGAAGATCTCGCCCCGCTTCACCTGCAGGGCGAGGTCCTTGACCACATGCTTGCCGCCGAAGCTCTTGTTCAGGCCTTTGATGTCGACGGCGAAGGCTTCGCTCATCGCAACGTGACCACCACCGGTTGGCCGGGGTGGAGGTTGTGGGTCTGGGCGGGGTCCGGACGGGCCTCGATCATGAAGACCAGCTTGGACCGGGTCTCGTTGCTGTAGATGACCGGCGGGGTGTATTCGGACTCGGCGGAGATGTAGGTGACCTTGGCCCGCATTTCCGCCGGGGCGCCATCGCGACGGAGCACAACCTCCTGGCCGATCGACAACCCGCCCAGGAGCGGTTCGGGGACGAAGAACCGCACTTTCACGTTCTCCGGTGGCAGCATGCGGACAATGGGGGCCCCGGCCGGCACCCACTCCCCTTCCCGGTAGATGGTGTCGAACACGAGCCCCGCCGCGCTGGCGGCAACCACCTTCTGGCCCAGGGTCCACCTGGCCTGGTCAAGGAATGCCTGGGCCGCCGCCACATTGGCGGTCTGGGCCCGGATCTGTTCCCCGCGGGCGGGCAGACCGGCCACCGCGACCTGGCCGCGCAGCTCCCGCACGTGACCGGCGTCGGCCTCCGCCTCGGCCCGGCTGTCCTCCACCGTGGCCATGGCGATGCCCCCCGCCGCTCCCTGGGCTTCATTCCGCACCCGGGTGGCCATGGAGTTCCCGGCCTTGGTCTCGGCCTGGGCCAACTGGGCGCGGACCACCTCCAGTTCCGGCTGGCGTTTGCCGGTGAGCAGGTCCGCCAGCTGCGCTTCCGCCGAGTTCAACTGCTGCCTGGCCTGGCGGACAGCCCCGGTCTCGTGGGCCGATTCCAAGGCAAACAAGGGAGCGCCGGCGGCGACCTGCTGGCCGCGGGCCACCAGGAGCCTGTCCAGCCGGCCCGCTTCGGCCGACGCCACATATACGAATTCACCCTCCACGTAGCCTTGGTAGGTCACAGCCTTCTTTTCCGAACATCCGGCCAGGGCGATCACGGCCAGGTTGGCCGCAAAATAGCGGACGGCGGCCCGAGCCAGGGTCTTGGGATGGTGCATGGGGTCCTTTCGATGCTGCAGGGCAACCTCGGTCTGTCATCCAGGCCCAATAGCGCAGCGTGGCCGATTCAGTCCTGCTTCACGGCATGCTTGACCCCATGGCCCACATCCTTGGCCCCTCGCTTGGATCCGTGGCCGACGTCCTGGGCGCCATGCTTGAACCCCCGGCCCACCTTCCTGGCGCCGTGGCCCACGTCTTTGCCGGCGGTCTTGAGGTGCTGCTTGACCGAAGCCTTGTGAACTTCCTGAGCCCCCAAGCCGGGCGTGGCCAATACCAAGCATCCGAATAAAAATATTAATCGAAGCACATTACCCCTCCTAAGAGGGATCAAGCATTTTTGAGGCCACGATACAACATATTCATAACTCAGACACTTGGGTTTCAAATCCCGAAGGGAAGCCGCTGGGGAAGACCACTTTGAACGAATCAAATCCATCATTTCGACGGATGATGGGTTCGATCGCGAGCTTGTCGATCGATCATGAGTCCGTAGAGGGCCAGGTATTGTTTTGCGGACGTCTCCCAGCCGAAGTCCCGGGCCATGCCCTGGCGCTGGATCCGGGTCCAGGTTACGGGGTCCTTGCGGTAGGTTTGGCAGGCGCGGTCGATGGTCTCGCCCAGGATCAAGGAAGTGGGTTCATCGAACACAAAGCCGGTGGCGGTGCCGTCCACCAAGGATCGCGCTGTGGCATCCACTACCGTGTCCGCCAAACCCCCGGTGCGTCGCACCAAAGGGAGGGCGCCATAGCGAAGGGCATAGAGTTGGGTGAGGCCGCAAGGTTCCTGGCGAGATGGGACCAGCACGACATCGGCGCCGGCCAGGACCCGGTGGGCCAGGTCCTCGTCGAAACCCAGCACGGCGGCCACGCGCCCGGGATGGGCGGCGGCGGCGGCCTTGAACCCGGCTTCAAGGGCGGGATCGCCTGTGCCCAGCACCAGGAGTTGGGCGCTCCGCTGGATGAGGCGGGGGACGTTCTCCAGCACCAGGTCGAGCCCTTTCTGTTCCGCGAGTCTGCTGACCACGGCGAACAGGGGGTCCCCGGGAGCCTCATCCAGGCCCACCGTGTGCTGAAGGAGGCTCTTGTTGACCTTCCTGGCGGCCAGGTGCCCGGCGTCGAAATGGGTTTTCAGATGGGGGCTGGAGGCGGGGTTCCACACCTGGTAATCCACACCGTTGAGGATCCCGGTCAAGACCTCCGCCCGCTGGGAAAGGAGGCCATCCAGGCCCGCTCCTTCCTCGGGCAACTGGATCTCCAAGGCATAGGTGGGGCTCACGGTGGTGATTCGGTCCGCATAGGCGATACCCGCCTTCAGGAAGCTGATCTTGCCGTAGAACTCTACGCCGCCGATGTTGAAGCAGGCAGGAGCGAGGCCGAGCTCGGCAAGCAGATCGCGCGGGTAGATCCCTTGATAGGCCATGTTATGGATGGTCACCACCGTCCCGGGGCGGGCCCCCCCTGCCTGGGCCAGGTAGACCGGCAGCAGGCCCACCTGCCAGTCATGGGCCTGGACCACCTCGGGAATCCATCCGGAACCATCCCCTCCCATGGCCAGCCGGGCGCCCCCCCAGGCCAAACTCCCGAATTTCCGATGGCTGTCGCCCGGGTCGTCATAGGGTCCACCGGGCCGGTCGAAGAGGATGGGGCAGTCCAGGACATAGATGGGAACGCCGGTGGCGGTCGTCCCCTGAAGCAACCGCGCCTTCCAGAGGCCCAGCAGATCCCCCACTGTGCCTGTGGGCTTCAGGTTCGGGATGCCCTGGAGCAGGGCGGGGTAACCGGGGACCAGCACCCGCGCATCCGCGCCCAGGGCCCGTTGGGCCGCAGGCAGGGCGGCCAGCACATCGGCCAGCCCCCCCACTTTCACGTAGGGAAAAATCTCTGCTGCAACGTGCAGAATTCGCATGCATCAACCCCGCAACAATGGTGATCGTCGGGATTCTGAACCCTTCGGACCCGGGCCATCCATGATGGTAACCCGCCATCATTGAGCCGGGTCAGCGCTGGCAGCCACGGCGGCGTCCAGTCTGTCCAGGGCCGTGTCGAGACCCTGTGCACCGTGGGCGATCTCCCTCTTGATCTGGGCCTTGGCGGCGAAGGTCAGGGCATGGTCCAGGGAGACTTTGGTCATGACTACGAACACATGCAGGGATCCGTCCTCCGGGCTGGTCCAGATGCCGCGGGTTTGGGTGCCCTCCAAGGTCAGGTCGACGACCTGGCGGGTGACGTTTTCGATGACCCGTTTCATGACCAAGGGGTTGATGGGTTGGTTGCCGGTTTGGGCGGAGGTGATCGTCTCTCGCTGGTTGAGGTGGTTGAACAGGTTCTCGACCCGGACCTTCAGTTCCCAGGCCAGGGTTGTGCGGGCGTTGGCGATGGCGACCTGGCGCTGAAGACCCTTGTCGCCCATGGCGTCGGGCTTGGCGATCCCGACCGCACCGAGGCCATCGGAGATCTCCCCATGGTCGATCCGGGCAGGCAACCTGCGGGTCTGGGTGGTGGTCACCAGGACCTGGGCCTGGGCCTGCTCACCAGCGCAGCCAACGAGGGCGAGTAGAAGGGTCCCAAGAGTGAGGGAGGTGTGCAGCCCAGTTGGAACCCGGCTGGCGAAACTGTCATGGAAAGTGTTCATCCGTTCGCCTCATAGACATAGGCTTGTTAAGTGCAGGTTCCGTACCATGTCATGCATGCACGGCCCGCCGAGCATGGCCCCAGCATGCGTTCAGCCTGGGTCACGGATCCATTCAAAATGAGCGGGCTATATTCTCAAGATGAGTGAGACAAGCCGGGTTCGCCCGCCGAGGATCCGGAACGTTCGCCGCTCTGGTTCAATAACCAGCGGTCGGCATACCCCCCAGCAGCAGGGTGCTCCATTGCGGCACGTTTGCGGCACTGCATCCATTGCAGCCACCCAGAGGGATCGGGATCTGCGGCCGCGGGAGCGAACGCATCAAGGAATGCGCTTCGCGGGCACTGGAGACTCGGTTCCCAGGAAGACCCAAGGCTCATTCCCGTCATTTCTCTGTTGTCGGCAAAGCCTCTCAGGAAAACGAGAATCAACCATGTCACTGATCGGGGATTTCAGCTGGTGCTGGGGGCTGCCACCCACTTCGTCATCGTCTCCTCGGCGGTCTTCATCCTGTGCGTCAAACTGCTGGGCATGCTGCTGAAGGAGGAGGAGGTCAAGGCCGTGGCCTCGACCAGGACCTGCCCGGAGTGCCTGGAAACCATCCGCCTGGGCGCAACCCGGTGCAAGTTCTGCACGGCCCAAATCCATGGCACCATAGAAAGCTAGTCCGTGTTGTGTTCGGCCCAGAGAAGGCGCGTGCCGGCGGGGGGTTGCAGCTCATGGGATCCGCCAGGTATTTGACCATCAGGACAATTTGATAGGGGTGGCAATTCAAATTGATCGGGACGGGGGATGGACCCGTTTACGTGGATTCATGTTAAATATTATAAATAAATATATTTAAATAATGGTATGGATCGTGCTCCATCCTTTGCCTGAACCAGCCCAAGGCGGTCGTGAACCGCCCAGGACCCGTTAGACGGGCGCCAGGGCGCCCTTACCAGGAATGGAACGATCACCGGATCCATGGCCTGGCCCGTGGAGATCCCATGCGAACCCCCTCCTTCATGGCCTGGCTGCTGACCCTTTCGCTGGCCGGGCAGGGAGCGCCCCAGGCCACGCGCATGCCCCAAACATCCCAGCGGGCCCTGTACGCCCTGCCCATTGCCAGGTTGGCCGCCAGGGCCGAGAAGGGGGACCCCATGGCCCAGCTTGCCCTGGGCCGTCATTTCTTCCGGGGAGACGGGGTTCCGGAAAACTTCGACGAGGCCGCGCGGTGGTTCCTGTTGGCCGCCGCAAGGGGACTTCCCGAGGCCCAATACAACCTTGGCTTCAGTTACGACGAAGGGAACGGCGTCCCCCAGGACTCCGGCGAGTCGATCAGATGGTGGTGGAAAGCCGCGAACCAGGGATTTGCCCCGGCCCAGTTCATGCTCGGTCTCTGCTATGCCAGCGGCCAGGGTGTGCCTCAGGATTCCGCGGAGGCCGCCAGATATTACCGGGCGGCCGCGGCCCAGGGTTTTGCCGATGCCCAGTACAACCTCGGCTGCTGCTATGACCAGGGCGACGGCGTTCCCAACGATTTCGCTGAATCGGCCAAGTGGTTCCGGAGAGCGGCGGAGCAGGGCCAGACCCAGGCCCAGTACATGCTCGCCTACTTCTGCCACCAGGGCCATCCGGGCATTCCCAAGGACGATGCCGAAGCCGCGGGATGGTACCTGAAGGCTGCGGAGCGGGGCCATCACTTGGCCCAGCGCTACCTGGGGATCAGCTATTCCATCGGCCAGGGCGTGCCGCAGGACTTCGCCGAAGCGTATATCTGGCTGAGCATCGCGTCCGCCAATGGGGATCGGGACGCTGTCTCGTACCAGGAGGCCATGGCCGGGAAGCTGTCCAGCCATGCTCTGGCAGAGGCCCAGGAGCGAGCGCGGAAACGCTTTGAAGAGATCCAGGCGAAGCAGTGAATCCATGGCTTCGAGGTGTTCCGGGAAGCCCGAAACCCAGGGCAAAGGCATCTGCACGTGACGCCGATCAAGGCCTTGTTCGTCTGCGCCGTCATCAACGGAATCGCCGCGGTGCCGATCATGGTCGTGGTGATGCGGCTGGCGGGCAATGCCAAGGCCATGGGAAGGTTCACGTTGTTGTTCGGTCGTATGGCTGACCCTGACGCTGGTCTCCTGAAACGCCTGAAATCTTCTTTCAATATGGATGAACACATACTTCATAGTGATTAGCGCCGATGCTGGTCTGAATTCCCGGAGTGATTGTAAATATCTAATTTTATTGATTTTTATTTTGTGGCACAGAAGCTGCGATACAGGGCTGTCCATCCGTTCGGGTCTTCCAGGACCTGACCGGCAGGACGCTCACCACTCCTCTCCCCAGGATTGCAAACGCATGAGGTGTATATGGGACATCTTCGACCCTTCTTTGCGACCGGTGCCTTGGCCTTGGCGCTGGCCTGTTCGGGCCCGTCAGTCCGCTACGACTATGACGCCCAGGCGACGTTTTCGGCCTACCGGAGCTTCGCCTGGGAGATGCCGCCTCCGGGCGGCCCGGGCTCGACCCGCGATTTCAACAACACCATCGTGAGCGGACGCGTGCAGCGCGCGGTGGAGACGGAACTGGCCTCGAAGGGATTCCGGGAGCAGGGTGATTCGACGGACCCCGATTTCCTGGTGCGCTACTACCCCGTGGGCGAGCCCAGCCAATCGCATCAGGTGCACCTGGGGCTGGGTTTCGGGATGGGCCCCTTGGGCATCGGGATAGGCGCTCCCGTTGGTGATCGGCACCGGGAAGCCGTGGCGGGCATCGTGCTGGAGATCCAGGATGGCCGGTCAGGAACCGTGGTGTGGAAAGCCACCGCGGAAGGCGCCCTGCAGGCTTCGGACGACCCGCAAGAGGCCAATACCGACGTGAAAGATGCCGTCCACAGCATGCTCAAACGGTTCCCTCCGAAGGGGCAGTAGCCGGACCGCGTGTCGAATGAACAGCCATAGTCAAGGAGGAACTTCATGTTATGGACTCTCGCCGTGATTCTCATCGTGCTCTGGGCTCTGGGGCTGGTGAGCGGATATACGCTCGGCTCCTTTATCCACGTCCTGCTCGTCGCCGCGATCATCATCGTGGTGGTCCGGGTCATCCAGGGCCGCCGGGTTGTCTAGCGACCTTTACGAAGGGGTTCCGGACCGACCAACCCTGGCCCGGGAAGGTGTCTCATGATCGATCAGATTGGCATCATTGGCGCGGGGCGCCTTGCCGGCTACCTGATCGAAGGCTTGCGCAAAGCATCCCCCGATCTGCGCATCCTGCTTTCCGACCAGGCAGCCCAGAAATCTGAACGGCTCGCGTCCCGTTGGGGGGCCCAGGCCGTCGCCGGCAATCAGGCCCTGGCGGACGCGGAGGAATTGATCGTCCTGGCCATGGGGTCCGAGAAAACGCTGGCCGCCTGCCAAGCCATCGCCTTCCGGCCGGGCCAGGTGATGGCCTCGACCGCCGCCAAGCTTTCCTTGGCCACGTTGGAGGCGGCCGTAACCCCGGCGCGGGCCGTCCGGGTCATGCTCGTCTCCAGTTCCGCGCTAAGCCGGAGCCCCACCCTGGTGTTCCCCTATCACCCGGACGTTTATGCCCTGTTTGCCGTGCTAGGGCGGGTCCACCCGTTCCCCGATGAGGCGAGCTTCGTCTCCGCGAGCCTGGTTGCAGCCTGCTACGCCTGGATGTGCGCGTTGGGGGTCGACCCGGTGGCCTGGGACTCCCGGACCGGAGTTCTCCCCAGCGCCGCCCGGAGCCCAGTCCTGGAAACCATCCGCAGGACCGCGGAGGTGATCCCGGCGCACCCCGACCGGCTGGTCGCGGACCTGCTGCACGAATGGGCCGACTCCGATGGCGCCGCCGGGGAGGGGCTGGCGTCGCCGCGGCGACGGGCAAGCCTGCCGACGTGGACCGAGGCGCTGGATGAGGGGCTGGCCGAACTGCCGAGTTGCCAGCCGTGATCGCGCCCTCCGCTCCTTCCCTCGGGCGGTGGAAGCGGTGCCTCCGGACCTGCCGCGCCCATTCCGGCCGGACCGCCTTGGCCGGTGCGGTTCTGTCCCTCATGCTCGTCCTGGTCCTGGCGGACGCCCTGCTCGCGGGCCCCTTGCGCCGTTGGACCGAGCGCGGGATGAATGCGAGCCTGGTCGGTTACACGGTCCGTCTCGGCCGGTTCCGTCCCCACCTCTGGCGGCTTGGCTTCGAGCTGGACGATCTGGTGCTGGTGCAGACCCGGCACCCGGATCCGCCCGTGGCGGATTTCGGCGCCATCCGATTCTTCCTGTTGTGGCGGGAACTGCTTCGCCTGCGCTTGGCCGGGGACCTGACCCTCGAGCGCCCCGCCTTGCACATCAACCTGGTCCAGATCCGGGAAGAAATGGACAGCCACGTGCGGCTCCGGGACCGGGGCTGGCAACGGGCCGTGGAAACCGTCATTCCCATCGAGAAACTGGATCGGATGAAGATCCGCGACGGTTCCCTGCTCTACCTGTCCAGCCGGTTCGCCCAGAAACCCCTGCAGTTCACCGGGATCTCCATGGACGCCAGAAACATCCACAATATGGCCGTGGCCAGGGGAGTCTACCCATCGCCCGTGACCCTGGATGGCGTCCTGTTCGGAACGGGCAAGGTCCAGTTCAGCGGCGCGGCGGATTTCCTGCGCGAACCGTATTTCGGCGCCAGGGGCGAGTTGCGCCTGGAGCGCATCCCCTTGGACCGCCTCGAACCCTTTGGCCAGGAGTTCCAGTTGAAAAGCACAGGGGGCTACCTATCGGTGAGCGGGTCCTTGGAATCCAACCCGGAGCTCAAGATGGCCCACTTGGCCAAGGTTCTCATCGAGGGATTGCGGGTGGACTACATCGCCAGCGACGCTACCAAGGCCGTGGCCGCGGAGCATGCCGAAGAGGCGATCAGGCTTGCACAGAGCGTCCGCAATGCGCCCAAGCTGGCGCTTCAGGTGGACACCTTCAGCCTGAGCGACAGCCAGATCGGCTTTGTGGACGAGGCGGCCAAGCCATCCTACCGCCTGTTCCTTTCGGGCCTGGACCTGGAGGTGGAAAGCCTGGGCAACCAGGCCGGACAGGGAAGATCCCGGTTCCAGGCCCGGGGGGCTTTCATGGGGAACGCCGCCACCGTCGTCTCAGGGGGGTTCCAGTCCACCGCCGGCCCGCTGGACTTTGATGTCCATCTCCAGCTGGATGATGCCCAGCTGCCCGCCCTGAATGATTTTCTGCTGGCCCATGCCGGGGTGGATGTGGCTGAAGGCAGGTTCTCGGTCTACACCGAAATCGCCGTGAAGAACGGCCAGGTGAACGGGTATGTCAAACCCCTGGTCTGGGACCTGAAGATTTCGGATCGCCGGAAAGACCAGGCCAAACCTTTCGGGAAACGCGTGGAAATGCATTTGCTGCAGTTCCTCGCCGGGATCCTCAAGAACCATTCCAGCCAGAAGGTCGCCACGATCATCACCGTGTCCGGTTCCACCAGCCACCCCAAGTCCGGTGAGTGGAAGGCCATCCGCAGGCTGATCGGCAACGGTCTGGCCCACGCCATTGTTTCGGGGTTCGTGGCCAGGTCTGGAACGGCGCCGGAAGCGCCCAAGGGGGGGCCGGCCGCTGGGGCCGGCCAGTCAAGCCTGCTGCCGGCCGCGACGCAGTCGGGAAGATGAACAATTCGGGGAAGCTCACGTCGTGGTTGAATTCTGGAGGTGTCCTGGCCGGGACGGCGAGGTTCGAGCTGCGGGTGGATCGGGTCAAGGGCCCTCATTTCCAACGGCTGGGAATCGCCTGGGCGAAGGCGACTCGTTCTCCTCGATTTGAGGAGCTCCCCATTTCAAATTGAATTAGTTACTTCGGCCGAAAAGATTAATTAAATTATAAATATTGAAATAATTTATTTTAATCGTGCGGTACGGATGATGCTTTGTGAAAGCGTCTCGCCGGCATTCAGGCAAGCTCATCTCGAAGGAAACAACGATGAACCTTGCTGCGAATCCGAGTCACCCCGAGCCGAAAAGTGCTCTCAAGGAGTTTCGATGCTGCCAGAACGCAAGTCCTATGAAAAAAAATTGGACGCCCAACTGGCGCAGCTTGCCACCCAGATCGACCGGATCAAGACCAAGGTCCAACGCAAGGGGGTGGACACGATGATCCGGTTCGACCGCATCGCCGATTCCCTGCTGCGCATGCACGACGAGGCCTCCCATCATCTGGGTGAACTCCAGGCGGCCAGCGACGAGGCCTGGGAAAGCGTGAAATCCGGCACCGACAAAACTTGGCTGGAAATCAAATCCGCCTTCAAGCGTCCCGCGTGAAACCTCTGGTCCCCGCCCCAGGCAGACTTGAACAAAAAAACGTACCTTGGGCCAGGAGGACGGTTTCTCCCTACCATTGTCCAATGGAGAGACTAGGCATGTGCCCTGCGACTGGAACCGCGCTAGACTCCGCGCAACTCGACCTGTTGGCCGTCAACACCATCCGCTTCCTGTCCGGGGATGCCGTGCAAAAAACCGACAGCGGCCACCCGGACCTGCCCCTGGGCGCCGCGCCGATGGCCTACGTGCTGTGGATGCGGCACCTTCGGCATAATCCGGCCAATCCCCAGTGGTTCAACCGGGACCGCTTCGGGGCTTCGGGACCGGGACCCGTGGTGATGCGCGAATACGGCTTCACCGTTGACCAGGTGCGCCAGCGGGCGATGGCCCTGCTGGCGGGAAGGAAGGCCTGACCATGACCGCACCGGCAAGGACACCGGGACGCATTGCCCTTGCCGCCGACCACGGCGGCTATGACCTGAAACAGTTCCTCGCCGGGAAAATGCGCGAAACCGGCTACGAAGTCATCGACTTCGGCAACACCCATCCGGAACCGGAGGACGACTACCCGGATTTCGTCGTGCCCATGGCCCGGGCGGTCGCCCGGGGGGAAATGGATCGCGGCGTGGCCATCTGCGGCAGCGGCGTCGGGGCCTGCGTGGTCGCCAACAAGGTGCCGGGAGTGCGGGCCTGCCTGATCCATGAAACTTTCTCGGCCCGGCAAGGAGTCGAAGACGACAACCTGAACGTGATCTGCCTGGGCGGCAAGGTGGTCACCCACGCCGACGCCTGGGAACTGGTGAACACCTTTCTCAGTGCACGGTTCAGCGATGCCGAGCGGCATCGGCGCCGCCTGGCCAAGATGGCGGCACTGGAACACCCGGAGACCCTACCATGACCGACAATGCGTTGAAACAACTGGGATCCCTGGGGCAATCCATCTGGCTGGACTACATCCGGCAGGATCTGATCGCCAGCGGCAAGCTGCGGGACATGATCGAGACCGACGGGCTGCGGGGGATGACTTCCAATCCAGCCATCTTCGAGAAGGCGATCGTGGAGAGCCAGGAGTATGGTCCGGCCATCCGGTCCATGGCGGTGGAGGGGATGAGCCCCAAGGACATCTATGAATCCATCAGCCAGCAGGACGTGCGCAACGCCGCCGACGTGTTCCGGCCCCTGTACGAAAGCACCGGCGGCGGCGATGGCTATGTCAGCCTGGAGGTCAATCCCCACCTGGCCCGGGACACCGGCGGCACGATCGAGGAAGCCCGCCGGTTGTGGCGCGCCCTGGACCGGCCCAACGTCCTGATCAAGGTGCCCGCCACGGTGGCAGGGCTGGCCGCCATCCGGCAGCTCATCACCGAAGGCATCAGCGTCAACGTAACGTTGCTCTTCGGCTTGCCCCGCTACCGGCAGGCGGCGGATGCCTACATCGCCGGCATCGAATCCCGGGCGGCCCAGGGCCATCCGGTCCGGGGGGTGGTCTCGGTGGCCAGTTTTTTCCTGAGCCGCATCGATACCAAGGTGGACCCGATGCTGGAAGCCCTGTTCCCGAAGGGGGGGAAAATCGCGGACTCGGCCCGGCAAGTGCATGGGCAGACGGCGGTCGCCAGCGCCAAGCTGGCCTATCAAAGCTACAAGGAGATCTTCGGCAGCCGCCGTTTCCAGGGTCTGGCCCAGGCGGGCGCCCGCCCCCAGCGGCTGCTCTGGGCCAGCACCGGGACCAAGAACCCCGCCTATGGCGATGTGAAATACGTTGAATCGCTCATCGGCCCGGACACGATCAACACCGCTCCCCCGGAAACCTTGGACGCCTACCGGGATCATGGCCAGCCGGCAGCCCGCCTGGAGCAGGGCCTGGACCAGGCCCGCTGGGTGTTCGAGCGCCTGCCGGAACTGGGGATCCACCTGGACGAGGTGACCCAGCAGTTGGAGGACGCAGGGGTGGAAAAATTCGTACAGCCATTTGACCAATTGATGACCGCCTTGGCGAAACCGGCATGACTCCGCCCAAGCGCGTCATCCACCCGGTCTACAGCCTCCTGCCCACGGAGGTGGCAGGCTTCGAGCCGCTGGCGGAACTCGCCCTGGATCTGCGCTGGTCCTGGAACCATGGCGCCGACGACCTTTGGCGCCAGCTGGATCCGACCCTCTGGCAACTCACCCGCAACCCCTGGGTGGTCCTGCAGACGGTCGCCCGGGATCGGCTCGAGCAGGTGCTGGCCGATCCGGCCTTCCGGCAGGAAGTGGATGGTCTGCTCCGGGCCAAACGGAAGCACGAGGACGCTCCGGCGTGGTTCCAACTGCACCATCCCCAGGCGCCCCTGACCTGCGTCGCGTATTTCAGCCTGGAATTCATGCTGAGCGAAGCGCTGCCGATCTACTCCGGCGGACTCGGCAATGTGGCCGGTGACCAGCTCAAGGCATGCAGCGACCTGGGCGTCCCGGCCCTCGGCGTGGGCCTGCTCTACCAGCAGGGCTACTTCCGCCAGGAGATCGACCAGGATGGGCTGCAGCAGGCCCTCTATCCCTACAACGACCCTGGCCAACTGCCGATTGCGCCCGTGCGCCAGGCCAACGGCGAGTGGCTGCGCCTGAAGATCGCCTTGCCTGGGTACTCGGTCTGGCTGCGCACCTGGCAGGTGCAAGTCGGCCGGGTGAAGCTGTACCTGCTGGACAGCAACGATCCGGCCAACATCCCCTCCCACCGCGGGATCGCCAGCGAGTTGTATGGCGGGGGAACCGAACTGCGGCTCAAGCAGGAACTCCTGCTGGGAATCGGCGGTTGGCGGATGTTGGAAGCTCTGGGCATCAGGCCGGAAGTCTGCCATCTCAATGAGGGGCATGCGGCCTTCGCCGTGCTGGACCGGGCCCGCAGTTTCATGCAGGAGACCGGACAACCGTTCGAAGCCGCCCTGGCCGTGACCCGGGCGGGCAATCTGTTCACCACCCACACCGCGGTGGCCGCGGGGTTCGACCGCTTCGCCCCGGCGCTGATCGAGCAGTTCCTCGGCCGCTATGCCAAGGAGAAACTGGGCATTCCCCTCCAGGCGCTGCTGGCCCTGGGCCGCCAGCATGGCGACGACGGGGCGGAGCCCTTCAACATGGCCTATCTGGCCATCCGGGGCAGCGGGTCGGTGAACGGGGTGAGCCGCCTGCATGGGCAGGTCAGCCGCCGGCTGTTCGGGCCTCTGTTCCCGCAGTGGCCTGTGGATGAAGTCCCGGTCGGGCATGTGACCAACGGGGTCCACATGCCCACCTGGGACTCGGCCCCGGCCGACGCCCTGTGGACGGAAGCCTGCGGCAAGGGCCGCTGGCTGGGGACCATGGAATCCCTGGAGCAGGATATTCGCCGCATCTCGGACGCCAGGCTGTGGGAATTCCGCTCCGCCGCCTCTCGCGCCCTCGTGGACTACGCCCGGGAACGCCTGTCCAGACAGTTGGCCGCTTCCGGCGCCCCGCACAGCGAGGTGGAGCAGGCGTGCTCCCTGTTTGATCCCAAGGCCCTGACCCTGGGTTTCGCCCGCCGCTTCGCCACCTACAAGCGGCCCAATCTGCTGCTGCACGATCCGGACCGGCTGCTGCGCCTGCTGGCCGATCCGCAGCGGCCGGTGCAGCTCATCCTGGCCGGCAAGGCCCACCCGGCGGACCGGGACGGCCAGGCCCTGATCCAGGAATGGATCCGCTTCATCCGCCGCCCGGACGTCCGGCCCCATGTGATCTTCCTCAGCGACTATGACATGCAGCTGACCGAGCAGCTGGTGCAGGGGGTGGATGTCTGGCTGAACACGCCGCGCCGGCCCTGGGAGGCCTGTGGCACCAGTGGCATGAAGGTGCTGGTCAATGGCGGCATCAACCTCTCTGAACTGGACGGCTGGTGGGCCGAGGCGTACAGCCCTGAAGTGGGCTGGGCCCTGGGGGATGGCCAGGAGCGCGGCGATGATCCGGACTGGGACGCGGCCGAAGCCGTGGCCCTGTATGAGCGGCTCGAACGGGAAGTGGTCCCGGAGTTCTATGCCCGCGACCCCCGGGGCATACCCGTGGCTTGGATCGCGCGCATGCGGGAAAGCATGGCCCAGTTGACCCCGCGCTTTTCCGCCAACCGCACGGTGCGGGAATACACCGAACAGCACTACCTGCCCAACGCCGCCGCCTATCGTGCGCGCATGGCCGACCAGGGCAGCGTCGGCCGCCAGGTGGTCGACTGGCGGCGAGGACTGGAACAGGAATGGGCCGGTGTGCGCTTCGGAACATGCAAGGTCGAGACCACCGGCCGGCAGCACCGGTTCGAGGTCCAGGTCCAGCTCGGCGGGCTCGACCCCGCCAGCGTGGCCGTCGAAGTCTATGCCGACGGCCTCGGCGGCGGAGCGCCGGTCCACTGGCCCCTGGCCCGGGTGGGTCCGCTGGTGGGTGCCCCGGGCGGCCATCGCTACAGCGCTGTGGTGCCTGCGGACCGGCCGGCCGGGGACTTCACGGCGCGCCTGCTGCCGCACCGCGAAGGTGTGGCGGTTCCCCTGGAATGCCCGCATATCCTGTGGCAGCGATGAAACCGGCGGCCGAAGTCACCTGTCTGTTCATGGGTATCGGCGAAGTCCTGCTCACCAACCATCCACCCTCGCGGAACTCGCCAGGTTCGGCCTTCACAAGGATTGAACCATGCCAACACCCACCCTCACCCCTGAACTGCTGCAGCACATGGACGCCTATTGGCGTGCGGCCAACTACCTGTCGGTCGGCCAGATCTATCTCTGCGACAACCCCCTGCTGAAGCGGCCCCTGGCCGTAGCGGACGTCAAGCACATGCTGCTGGGGCATTGGGGCACGACCCCCGGGCAGAACTTCATCTACGTACATTTGAACCGGGTCATCAAGCAATACGATCTCGACATGATCTACGTCTCCGGGCCCGGTCACGGCGGCCCGGCGGTGGTGGGCAACACCTACCTCGAGGGCAGCTACAGCGAGATCTACCCCGACATCAGCCAGGACGAGGCCGGGTTGCGCAGACTCTTCCTCCAGTTCTCGTTCCCCGGCGGCATCCCCAGCCACGTTTCGCCGGAGTGCCCGGGCTCCATCCACGAAGGCGGCGAACTGGGCTATTCCCTGAGCCATTCGTTCGGAGCGGTGTTCGACAACCCCGGGCTCATCGTCGCCTGCGTGGTCGGTGACGGGGAGGCGGAGACCGGGCCGCTGGCCACCGCCTGGCACTCCAACAAGTTCCTCGATCCGGCCAGCGACGGAGCCGTACTGCCGATCCTGCACCTCAACGGCTACAAGATCTCCAACCCGACCGTGCTGGCCCGCATCACCCACGAGGAACTGGATCAGCTGCTCCGCGGCTATGGCTGGACGCCGATCTTCGTGGAAGGCCACGATCCGGCCCTGATGCACGAGGCCATGGCCTCGGCGCTGGACACGGCGGTGGAGCGGATCCGCGAGATCCAGCAGAACGCCCGGGTCCGCGGCGATCTCACCCGGCCGCGCTGGCCCATGATCGTGCTGGCTTCACCCAAGGGCTGGACCGGACCCAAATGGGTCGACGGCCTGCAGGTCGAGGGCACCTTCCGGGCCCACCAGGTGCCGCTCTCCGACCCCGCCACCCATCCGGGACACCTCCAGCAGCTGGAGGAATGGCTCCTGAGCTACCGGCCCGGGGAGCTGTTCGATGAAGCCGGCCGGCTGCGCCCGGAACTGGCCGCCCTCGCACCCGAGGGCCAACGGCGCATGGGCGCCAATCCCCACGCCAACGGCGGCATCCTGCTGCGCGACCTGCGCCTGCCGGATTTCCGCGCCTACGCGGTCGACCCTCCCGTCCCCGGAGCGCCAGGCATCGGCGACACCCATGTGCTCGGCGGGTTCCTGCGCGATGTGGTCAAGCTGAACGGGGAGCAGCGGAACTTCCGGGTGTTCGGCCCGGACGAAACTCTCTCCAATGGCCTGGAGGCCCTCTTCCAAGCCACCTCGCGCCAGTGGGACGCCGCCACTCTGCCCAACGACGAAGGGCTCGCGCCCGCCGGGTGGATGATGGAGATGCTCAGCGAACACCAGTGCGAGGGCTGGCTGGAAGGCTACCTGCTCACCGGGCGGCATGGCCTCTTCAACTGCTACGAGGCATTCATCCACATCGTCGATTCCATGTTCAACCAGCACGCCAAGTGGCTGAAGGTTTCCAGCCACCTGCTCTGGCGGCGGCCGATCGCCTCGCTGAACTACCTGCTCGCCTCCCATGTCTGGCGCCAGGACCACAACGGTTTCACCCACCAGGACCCCGGCTTCATCGACCATGTCCTGAACAAGAAGGCCGAGATCGTGCGGGTCTACCTGCCGCCGGACGCCAACTGCCTGCTGTCGGTGATGGACCACTGCCTGCGCAGCCGCCATTACGTCAACGTGGTGATCGCCGGCAAGCACCCGGCGCCCCAGTGGCTGACCATGGACGCCGCGGTCGAGCACTGCACCAAGGGCATCGGCATCTGGCAGTGGGCCAGCAACGACCAGGACGTCGCCCCCGATCTGGTCATGGCCTGCTGCGGCGACGTGCCGACCCTGGAGACCCTGGCCGCCGTCTCCATCCTGCGCGAACAACTGCCCGACCTGAAGATCCGCGTGGTCAACGTGGTCGACCTCATGAAGCTGCAGCCGCAGACCGAGCACCCCCACGGCTTGAGCGACCAGGATTTCGACGATCTGTTCACCCGGGACAAGCCGGTCATCTTCGCCTTCCACGCCTACCCGTGGCTGATCCACCGGTTGACCTACCGCCGGGCCAACCACGGCAACATCCATGTGCGCGGCTACAAGGAAGAAGGCACCATCACCACCCCCTTCGACATGACCGTGCTGAATGAACTGGACCGGTTCCACCTGGTGATGGACGCCATTGACCGCCTGCCCCGGACCGGCTACCGGGGCGTGCACCTGAAGCAGCAGCTCAAGGACAAGCTCATCGAGCACAAGCTCTACATAGACAAGCACGGGCAGGACCTGCCGGAAATCCGGAACTGGGCCTGGAGCCCCGCTGGATAGATCGCTTCGAACTATTCCCCGGCGCAAACGTGCCAAGCCATTGATGCCTAGGAGGCACTATGAACATTCCCAATCGTACCGAGTTCCTGACCCGGGATACCATCCTGAACCTGCTCTCTGATGATGAAGTGGCACGTGTGAGCACGGCGGAGGCCGCGGTCAATCTTGCCGTCGGAGACGAATTCCTTGACCTGGAGCACCTGGAGCGGGGTGTACTCAAGGCTGGCCGGGTGCCACCGGCCATGGGCGGAGTGTTGCCCCGCAAGGCCGTGCATGAAAAAACCTGGGCCAAGATCCTGAAGCAGTTGAAGGCTTTCAAGGACAAGATGGCGGCCAAGTGACCGTGACACGCCCTGATAGGCCCTGAAGGGTCAGGTCCGCCAAGTACACCGGAAACCGCCGACTGGAACTCATGGGAGTCTCCATGGGATCCAGCCAGGGGGAGACACTCCACTCAGAAACCGACGAATGTCTTCCAGGCCAGCGGCCTCTCCCGTGACTCGAGTTGAGGCCGGTATTGGATGACCTCAGCCATTTTGAATGAACAAGAGGCCCGCAATGACTACCGTTTGTGTAAGTATATAATATAATTTATGTTATCTAATGGCTAGGATATTGCATATCTTCAGGTGCTACGCCCCGAACCTCTAACATCTCGGGGGCTATGCCCAAAGGAAAACCCTGATGAAAACCTCTCGCTTAACCTTTGTGACGGTCATTTTGGCCCTTTCGCCCATCACCGCCTACGCCCTTCCCACCATGTTCCAGCACGCCAACACCATGAACGTGTCCCCCGACATCCCGGCAGCCTCGGGAAAGGTCAAGTTCGGAAAGGCGAACAATGGGAACACCTCCATCGACTTGATGGTCAAGTACCTGGCGGACCCCCAGAAGCTGCAGCCCCCCGAGGCCATCTACGTGGTGTGGGTGAGTGCGGACAAGGATTCGCCGGCGCAGAACGTCGGGGCCCTCATGGTGGACGATCACCGCAAAGGCACCCTCAAGACCGTCACTCCGCTGCATACCTTCCAGTTGTTCGTGACGGCGGAGGCCAGCGGCCAGGTCCAGACACCCACCGGCACGCGGCTCATCTGGACCGAGCACGTCACCAACTAGCAGCCGTTGCAGGCTTCGCCTGCTACGGCTGCCTGTGCCTGGCACGGGCGACCGATGCAAGTCGGGTCCAACGGTGCTGGCTCTCCAAAGCGTTTCCCTGCCCGCGCCCCTTCCCTGGCCAATGCCTCTTGCAGTTCGGACTGGACTTGACACGTAAACAACCCCTCCCTAAAGAGAGGAGCTTTCCACTACACAAGGTCAGACCCTATGCGCGAATACAGGACGGTTTACCACGCCCCTTGCGGAACTGGAAAGTTTCGCAAACCTGGCTATGTTCCGACTCGCGTTGACGTCG
>JBELAL010000054.1:0-33503 GCA_049508835.1 Holophaga sp.
TTCAGGGCAGGTCCTTGCTTTCCTATGAAGGTTCACCCGAGCCCTCCTTATGCTGTTGTCCGCAAACAAAAGCATCCCAGGTTGGCTCGGGTGAACAACCTGTTTGGCAGCGACACCTAGGGCACCAGGATTTCCAGGCTAGGGAAATAGGTGCGGTACCTCGCCACGTCTCGAGTCAGCAGGCGGTAGCCTGCGAGCGCGGCATGGGCGCCGATGTAGAAGTCCAGAAGGGGGCTCCCCTTCTTGCCTCCCCGTCGGCGGTAGGCAAGGAAACATTTTCCCGCGAGGAACGCGGCTTCCCAGGGCAGGGCTTCCCGGCGGAACAGGTCCTGGGGAAGGGCTTCCTCCAGTTCCTCCACCTTCTCGTAGCCGATGGACACTTCGGCGTAGACGATGGGATTGATCACCAGCTGCGACCGTTCCGCCACGCGGGCCAGGACGGCTCCCGAGCGGCGCGCCCAGACGGGATCCTGGGTGGCCACGTCCAGGATGATATTGGAATCCACCAGGACCGGAGTCATCGTCAGCGCGTCGCCGCCATGATCTGGTCGGTGCTCATCCGTACGGTCGCGCTTCCCTTCAGCTGGCGCAGCAAGACTGCTCCCCTCCCTTCAGGGCCGGAGGCCGGGGCGGGCAGCAGCTTGACCGAAGTACCGTCGAACTCGAACACGACCTTGGTATTCGGCAGAAGGCCTGCCTTTTCACGAATTTCAATTGGAATGGTCACCTGGCCCTTGGAAGTGATTCGCATGGCTTCCACCTCTTACAAGTAAGAGTAATACCCTAGGCCTCCCAGGGCAATGGCGCGCAGGCCGCATCTCCTGAGCATGCTTCGCCGGCGGCTAGACCATCGGCCGCTCCCCTTCCCACGTCGTCACCAGCTGCCCCGTGATCGGCCGGATCCGCTCGATGGCCGCCTCCATGTCCTCGAATCCCAGGTCCCGGTGGGTGATGAAGCGCAGGGCGCTGCCCACCGGCAGCACCCGCACCTTGGCCTCCTCCAGGATGGACACCGCCGCCGGGGCGTCGGGCACGGGCACCAGGAGGATGTTGGTCTCGGGCTCGGGGACGGTGAACCCCATCTCCCTCAGGCCGTGGGCCAATCGGCGGGCCTTGGCGTGGTCGTCGCCCAGGCGGGGCAGGTAGTCCAGGGCGGCCAGGCCGGCGGCGGCGACCACGCCGCCCTGGCGCACGCCGCCGCCCAGCATCTTGCGCAGGCGCCGGGCCCGGGCCACGGTGTCCCGGCCGGCGCACAGCACCGAGCCCATGGGCGCGCCCAGGCCCTTGCTCAGGCAGACGCTCACGGTGTCCACCCCCCAGGCCAGGCGGGCCAGGGGCTCGCCCAGGGCGGCGGCGGCGTGCCAGAGCCGGGCGCCGTCCAGGTGCACCTTGAGCCCCTTGGCCTGGGCCTGCTCCACCAGGGCCTGGTGCTCGGCGGCGGTCAGGCAGGTGCCGCCGGCGAAGTTGTGGGTGTTCTCCAGGCACAGCAGGGTGGTGCGCAGGGCGTAGTAGGGGCCGGGGTTCCCGGCCGCCTTCCAGACCTGCATGGGGGTGATCTTCCCAGGGCCGCCCTCCCAGGGCAGGGCTTCAGGCATGCCGCCCGCCAGCCAGGCCCCGGTGCCCAGCTCCGAGCCCAGCACGTGGGCCTGGGCCGGGGCCAGGAAGCGGTCGCCCCGCTGCAGGTGCAGCATCAGGGCGATGAGGTTGGCCATGCACCCGGTGGGGACCCAGAGGCCGGCCTCCTGGTCCAGCAGGTCCGCCACCCGCCGCTCCAGCCGGTCCATGGTGGGATCCCGGTCCAGCACATCGTCTCCCACCTCGGCGGCGGCCATGGCCGCACGCATCTCCGGGCCGGGACGGGTGACGGTGTCGGAGCGGAAGTCCAGGGTTCTCATGGGAGGCCTCCAGGGTTGCGGGGCTCGGAAGCGAGTAAACGAGGGCTAGAACCATGATAGTCTTCCGGTCCGGGCCGTGTCCCAGGTTTCGCGGTTCCGCGCAGGCTTGCGCGTCCGCCTACACTGGGGGCATCCTCTGAACCACCCGGCGGGTTGGGAGTCCCCATGATCGCGTTCCATGCCGTCCCCCTCGGCATTCCGGAAGACCTGGCGCCGGCGGCTCCGTGATCCGCCTGGAGGACCTCCACAAGACCTTCGTGGTCCGGGACAAGCGCACCCGCGCCCGGCGCCGGATCCAGGCGGTGCGGGGCCTGTCGCTGGCGGTGGGGCCCGGGGAGATCTACGGGCTGCTGGGCCCCAACGGCGCCGGCAAGTCCACCACCCTGCGCCTGATCGCCGGGCTCATGCAGCCGGACCGGGGCCGGATCGAGGTGTGCGGGGTGGATGCCCTGGAGCAGCCGGAACGGGCCCGGGCCCAGGTGGGCTACCTGTCCACCGACCTCGGCGTCTACGGCCGGTTCACGCCCCGGGAGCTGCTGCGGCTGTTCGGGGAGTTCCAGGGGGTGGAGGCCCGGGTGGCGGAGCGCCGCGGGATCCACCTGCTGGAGACCCTGGGGCTGGCGGATTTCGCCGACGTGCGCATGGAAGGGTTCTCCGGGGGCCAGAAACAGAAGGTCTCCATCGCCCGGGCCCTGCTGCACGATCCCAAGGTGGTGGTGTTCGACGAGCCCACCACCGGCCTGGACGTGATCACCGCCAGGACCGTGCTGGACCTGCTGTTCCGGCTCCGGGCGGAGGGCCGCGCGGTGGTGGTGTCGACCCACGTGATGCCGATGGTGGAGGCGGTGTGCGACCGGGTGGGGATCCTCTTCGACGGGGTCCTGCACGGGGACGCCCCGCCCCGGGAGATCCTGGCGGACCGGGGCGCTGCCTCCCTGGACGAGGTGTTCTTCCAGCTGGCGGCCGAGTCCCAGGGGGTGGCGGAATGAGGGGAGCCTTCCTGATCCTGAAGAAGGAATTCATGGAACTTTCCAAGGACCGCAAGACCCTGTTCTTCACCTTCGGCATGCCGCTGGTGCTCTACCCGGTCATCTTCAGCATGATGGCCCTGCTGGGGCGGAACGACATCGCCTTCCGGGAAGGGCGGCCCAGCCGGATCTGCCTGGTGGACCCGTCCCAGGTGCTGGTCCAGGCCCTGGTCAGCGACCCGCGGCGGTTCCAGCTGGTGCCCATGCCCGCGGGGGACCCGCGCCAGGCGGTGCGGGACCGGAAGCTGGAGCTGTGCCTGGAGGTGGACCCGGCCGGGGCCGCCAAGCTGGCCCGCCAGGAGACCCTGGACCTGAAGGCCCTCTACGACCAGAGCGACGAGTCGTCCCGGCTGGCCCTGGAGCGGCTCCAGGGGCTGCTCCGGCAGGAGGAGGCCCGGTGGGTCCAGGCCCGGCTCAGCCGGCTGGGCGCCCCGCCCCAGCTGGCCGTGCCGGCCAGGCTGGAAACGGTGGAAGCAGGGGATCTGGGCTTGTCCATCGGCAAGCTGGTCGGCTCCTTCCTGCCCTACCTCCTGATGATCATGATGTACGCCGGCGCCATGCAGCACGGGATCTACGCCACCGCCGGGGAGAAGGAGCGGGGGACGCTGCTCAGCCTGCTCAGCACCAGCCTGCCCCGGACCCAGATCGTCCTGGGCAAGCTGATGTACATCTTCTGCATCGGCATCCTTTCCGCCATCGTGAACCTGGCCAGCATGGGCGTTTCCGTGGGCCGGCTGCTGGTGGCCGTCGGGCCGCCGCAGCCCCAGGCCCAGGCCGCCGCCACCGGCCTGGCGGCCCTGGCCACCCCCCAGGTGCTGGGGCTCACCTTCCTGCTGATGGTGCCCCTGGGCCTGTTCTTTGCGAATTTCATCCTCCTGGCCGGCATCCAGGCCCGGAACACCCTCGAGGCCTCCACCGCCCTCACCCCGGGGATCTTCGTGGTGGTGCTGCTGGGGGTCTTTTCCATGGCCCCGGGCATCGAGAAGATGGCCTGGCTGCCGTACGTGCCGGTGCTCAACGTCAGCCTGGCCATCCGCAAGCTGTTCAGCCAGCAGGCGGATCCGGTGCAGTACGGGGCGGCGCTGGCCATGACCCTCGGCCTCGCCGCCCTGATGACCTGGCTCTCCACCCGGATGCTCAACCGCGAGTCCGCATATTTTAAGGTATAGTTGGTTACGTTGTTTCATCAGGGGATTTACATGGCAACCAAGACGAAGAGCCCCGAGTCTCATGCCCCGAAGGCGGTTCCGTCGGTGGACCAGGCATTCTCCGAAGGCCTTGGCTTCCTGAACGGCGGCGACCTGGTTGCGGCCGCCAAGGCCTTCACCTTCGTGGAAGCGGAAGCTGCGACCCAGGAGCGCCTGAACCTGGGGCGCACGGCCCGCAGCTACCTGGCGGCCATCCAGGCCCGGCTCCGGGAGCGGGGCGAGCCCTCCAAGGAAGCGGTGGAAATGACCATCCAGCTGCTGCTCAACCGCAAGGACGCGGAAACGGCCCTGGCCCGGATCGAGAAGGCGCTGGGCGCCGCTTCGGGACGGCCGGCGCTGCACTACCTGAAGGCGGTGGCCCACGCCCAGCTGGGCCAGGCCCAGGAGTCCGCCGAAGCCCTTGCCCGCGCGGTGGAGCTGGAACCGGACCTGATCTTCCAGTTCCGGCTCGAGCCCGACTTCGAGCCGGTCCGCCATTCCGCGCCGTTCGCCGCCCTGTTGCGGGGGTAAGGCGCGTGGCAGGCGCGAGGGGACTCCACGCCGACCTGCCCCTGAAGGTGGTGGCCATCGGGGGCGGTACCGGGCTGGCGGCCCTTCTGCGGGCGGTGAAGCCCGAGGCCGGGAGGGCCCGGGATCCCTGGAAGCTGACCGGCATCGTGACCGTGTCGGACGACGGCGGATCCAGCGGCCGGCTGCGGGACGAGCTGGGGGTCATCCCCCCGGGCGACCTGCGCAACTGCCTGTCCGCCCTCACCCGCGAGGAGTCGGTGCTGTCCGACCTGCTGAACTACCGGTTCAAGGGGGACGGGTCCCTGGCCGGCCACTCCCTGGGCAACCTGATGCTCCTGGCCATGGCCGACCTCACCGGCGACTGGGTGCGGGCCATCCGCCAGCTGTCCGGAGTGCTGGTGACCGTGGGCCGGCTGTACCCCTCCACCGTGGTGCCGGTGGTGCTGCGGGCGGAGGACATGGAGGGGCGGGTCTACTGCGGCGAGACCTCCGTGAGTTCGGCCCTGCCGCCCCTGGCCCGCCTCTGGCTGGAGCCCCTGGACGCGGAGCCCCTGCCCGAAGCGATCCTGGCCATCCTCCAGGCCGACCTCATCCTGCTGGCCCCGGGCAGCCTCTACACCTCCACCATCGCCTCGCTGCTCATCCCCGAGCTCCGGAGCGCCGTGGCCCGGGCGGGCATCCCGGTGGTGTACGTGGCCAACCTGATGACCGAGCCCGGAGAGAGCACCGGCATGGACCTGGAGGCCCACGTGGCCGCCATCCAGGCCTTCGCCGCCGTCCCCATCCGGGTGGTGGTCGCCAATACCGCGCCCCTGCCCAGGAAACTGCTGCGACGTTATCTCAAGGAGGGCGGAGCGCCGCTCCTGGCCGATTCCGCCACCCTGTGCGGCGTGCCGGTGGTGGCCCAGCCGCTGCTCGACCCGGAGGCGGAGATGGCCCGCCACCACCCGGTGCTGCTCAACCGCGCCCTGCGGGAAGTGATCGGCTGTCTTTAAGAACGAGGGGGACCGCCCGCTCGCGAAGCTCGCTCTCCGTCCCCCCCGTGCCCCCCACTGCATGCCCAGGCGAAGCCCGGGCATGCAGTCCGGCTGTCGACACGTCCTCTATTCCTGGAGACAATGGGGCGACGGGGGCCGGATGGGTTTGAAGGGCGATCTTTCCACCATGGGACTGGAGGACATCCTCCAGTGGCTGGCGGTGGGCAAGAAGACCGGCATCCTCGAGCTCAAGGGGTTCCTGCACACCAAGCGGGTGGCCTTCCAGGACGGCAAGATCACCAGCGTGTGGTCCTCCGACCCCCGCGAGTACCTGGGCCAGTACCTGCTGGCCTTCAACCGGATCACCGAGGAGCAGCTGCGCGAGGCCCTGGCCACCCAGGAGGACGAGAACCAGCTGCTGGGGCGGATCCTGGTCAACCGCCAGCTGGTCACCGAGGTGGAGATCCGGCGCATCGTCCAGCTCAAGGTGGAGGAGTCGGTCTACGACACCTTCCTCTGGGCCATGGGCACCTTCGAGTTCCACGACGGCCAGCCGCCGCTCCAGAAGTCCATGCTGCTGAGCCTGGAGGTGACCGGCATCGTCCTGGAGGGGGCCCGGCGGGTGGACGAGTGGAAGCGCATCCGCATGGTCATCAAGGGCGGCGACGCCGTCCTGGCCGCGGTCCCGGAAGCCATCGCCGAGCGGCTGCCCCTGGCCCCGGAGGACGCTGACATCCTGGCCCGGCTGGACGGCTACAAGACCGTGGACCAGCTGGTCATCGAGATGCGGGTGCCCGAGTTCAAGGCCAACAAGCTGCTGTTCGACCTGTACGAGCGGGGCATGGCCGCCATCCTCCATCCCGGGGGCAAGCTGGGCGACCACTCCAGCCTCCAGCTCCAGCGGGCCCGCCAGCTGGTGGAGCGGGAGAAGCTGCAGGAGGCCCAGGAGGAGCTGCGCCGCCTGCTGCAGGAGCAGCCCAAGCTCCAGGAGGCCACCCGCATGCTCCAGGTGGTGGAGCACATGCTCCAGGAACACCTGGTCGACGAGCACCTGGTCCCGGAGCTGGCGGTGACCATCGAGGACCTCATGCAGGCGCAGCTGGGGCCCAACGAGGCCTTCCTGGCCACCCGGGTCAACGGGGTGTGGAGCATCCACGACATCATCTCCATCTCCCCCTTCCCCCAGGACGAGTGCCTGGCCATCTTTTCGAAACTGCTGAAGCGTGGGATCCTCAAGGTTCAGAAACCATCCGGAGGCCTCCAGCCTGATTTCGGGAGGTGAGGCCTTCATCGCGGGGAGGGCCGATGCGCATCCTGAACTTGCTGACCGCCGCCTTCGTCGTAGTCCTGGCCGGGGCCACGCCCGCCCGGGCCGCCGCCAAGACCAAGCCCAGGGTGCCGGCGGCCCAGCTCCGGCTCCAGGAGCAGGTCAAGAAGCTCACCGCCGAGCGGGACGACCTCAAGGACCGCCTGGCCGCCATGGGGAGCCTCCAGGAGGACCTGGCCTCCGCCCAGCAGAGCCGGGACCTGGCCCGGCAGGAGGCCGAGAACAGCCGCAAGGAACTCGACGCCATGAAGGCGTCCCTGGCCGAGAACCAGGGCAGCGCCGACACCATCCTGAAGGAGCTGCAGAAGACCAAGGAGGACCTGGCCACGTCCCAGGCCGCCAACGAGAAGCTGCGCGTCGACCTGGAAGCCGCCCGGCAGAAGCAGGCGGCGCCCGCCGGCGAGGGCACCCTGGTGCCCATCACCCCCGACATCACCCCGGCCATCCCCATGAACCTGGACCGGATCCAGCCCAAGGCCAAGAAGGTGAGCCGGGGCGTGGTGGTGGTCAACGTCCTGGTGAGCGAGGGCGGCGACGTGCTGGACACCCGGCTGCTCCAGGGTCTGCACGGGCACGGGGAGTGGGTGGACAAGGCCAACGCGTCCTGCGTGGAGGCGGCGAAGAGATTGGTGTTCGACCCGGCCAGGGCTGCGGACGGGAAGACCAAGGTGCGAGTGTGGCAGGGCGTGGGATTCCTGCTGGATTAGGAAACCCACCGCACCGCGTACACCGGCGGCAGATGCTCGGCCACGGTGATCCAGTCATCCCCGGCATTCTCGGTCACCCACAGCGACCCGGTGGTGGACCCGAACGCCAGCCGCTCTCCGCTCGCATCCACATCCATGGCATGCCGGAACACCAGGTCATAGGCATGCTTCTGCGGCAATCCCCGGGCCAGGACCTCGAAGCTCTTCCCCCCGTCCCGCGTGCGAAGCACCACCACCTTCCCCCCCAGCGGTATCCTCCGTTCGTCTTTATCCCCGGGCACGAACCACGCGGTCCCGGGATCCCCGGGGTGGGCCGCCACCGCGAAGCCGAAGCCGGTGAGGGGCGGCTTGCCCAGGTCGGTCCAGGTGAGGCCGTCGTCCACGGAGCGGTACATGGCGTTGTGGTGCTGGATCCAGGCCACCTCCGGCTTCACCGGGCACTGGACCAGGCGGTGCACGTCCTGGACCCGGGGATCCTCGGCCCGCTCGGGGGGCATGTAGGCGGCGTGCATGCCCTGGCCCCGGACGGTCCAGGTGGCGCCCTGGTCCTCACTGCGCCAGGTGCCGCCGGTGGACACGGCGACGGTGATCCGCCGGGGGTGGTCCGCGTGCACGCAGACGGAGTGGATCCCCGGGTAGTCCGCGCCGCCGCCCATCCAGCCCTGGCGGTCCGGGTGGTCCCAGAGGCCGCGCACCAGCTCCCAGGTGGCGCCCCAGTCCCCGGAGCGGAACAGTCCGCCGGGGAGGGTGCCGGCCCACAGCAGCCCCGGCTGGGCGGCCAGGCCCGGCTCCAGGGCCCAGACGCGGATGAGCTTCCAGGGGATCTCCCGCCCGAAGAAATCCTTTTCCACGTGGCCCGCGGGCGGTTCCGGGTACTGCGGCACCCCCACCTCCTCCCAGTGGGCGCCGCGGTCCTCGGAGCGGTGCAGCTTGACGCCGAAGTGCCCGTGGTCCAGGGCCGCGTACCAGGCGCCGTCCCGGGCATCGGGCAGGGCCAGGGTCACGTTGTCCCCCAGGAACGACACCGCCCCCACCTGCCACCGCCCGGCCTTGGCGCGGCGGATGGAGAACAGCCCCTTGCGGGTGGAGACCAGCAGCAGATCGGACATGTCACCCTCCGGACAGGGCCTGCATGACCACCACTTCGTCGGCGTCCTGGACCGGGTCGCCCAGGCCCTCCCGGTCCGCGGCCGGGCGCCCGTTCACGAACACCGCCATGTGCCGGCGCAGGGCCCCGTGCTCGTCCAGCACGTAGCTCCGGACCCGGGGATAGAGGGCGAAAGCCTGGTCCAGGGCCTCCCGGGCCGTCCGTCCCGCCACCTGGCAGGGAGGGCAGGGCACGTGGCGCTGGAGGTTGGCGGTGAAGACCACGCGAGGCATGAGGCAGACATTGTGGCCAGCTTCCATGAATGAAAAAAGAGGGAAATTTCCCAATAGCTCATGCGGAGGTCTGGAATCTACGCCCCTGGATCCTTTTTGTTGTCATTGGCCAAAAGTGGTCTAACCTGGAACCGGGAGGCTGAACGTGTCCACCCCTGCGGCCCGCGCGCTCGCCATGCCCCATCCCGGGGACCCCTCCGCCCTCGCCTTCCGCACCTTCCTGGCGGTGGCGGAGCGCTTGGCGCTTCCGGTGAAGGACCGGCTGGCCCTCCTGGGCATCGCCAAGAGCACCTACACCGTCTGGCTCAAGCGCCTGGAGCAGGGGGACCCGGCCGACCTGGACGGGGACAAGCTGGACCGCATGGCGTTCGTGCTGGGCATCTACGAACTGGCCGGCGGGGTGTTCCCGGACGGGGTGGCCTGGCTCACCCGGCCCAACCGGGCCCCGGCGTTCGGGGGACGGCGGCCCCTGGACCGGATGCTGGACGGGCACATGGCGGACCTGATGGAGACCCTTTCCTACCTCAAGACCGCGTCCATGGGGCTGCTTTGATCCAGGCCGAGTTCCCGGACCACCCTTGGAACCAGCTCAAGTTCCTGTCCATCTCACCCCTGGCCCAGCTGGTGCCGCCCGCCGACGGCCCCGACCTGGCCGCCCTGCTGGCGCGGGTCGGGGTGTTCCGGTCCTGGCCTTCGGGATCCCGCAACGCCGACCGCCTGCCCCAGCTGTGGGCGTACCTGCGCCTGCCCGGGCACGGCCCCGCCAGCCGGTTCTGCGACGGCAGCTTCCGGGTGGTGTACGCCGGCCTGGACCTGGCCACCTGCCGGGCGGAAATCGTCCACCACCACGGCCTGGCCCTGCGGGACAGCTCGGAACCGCCCGGGGCGGTGCGGATCTTCGAGGTGCTGGCCCTGCGGGCGACGGGGCGGTTCCTGGACGTGCGCAGCGGCCACCTGGAGCTGCACCGCCCCGAGGACTACGCCCGCTCCCAGGCCTTCGGCCGCTCGGCCCGGAGCGACCTCGCGCCGGGGATCGTCTACCGCTCGGTGCGGCGCCGGGGCGGGGAATGCCTGGCGGTCGTGGACGGGCGGGCGGTGCGGCGCTGCGCCCTGGAGGCGCTGATGGCGCTGCGCTGGGACGGGGAGCGGCTGGCCTGATCTCCCTGGTGGCTTAAAGTCCAGCGGGATCCGAAGGCCGTTCGAACCACGAGCGGAACCAGTCCGCGGGCGAGAACGGGCGGAGCCGGAAGCCCGCGCTGATTCCGGTCCGGGGCGGGGTGGCCGGGAGGGCGGGGGTGGAGTCCGGAACCTCGGTGGGCTCTGCGGTCGACGAAGCGTCCTCGGACGGAGCCGTCGCCGCCGTGGATCCCGTGGCGCCCTGCGCGTCGCCGCCGGTCCCGTTCCGGGGCGCGGGCCCCGGGGCGGTGGACCGGGCCGCGGCCTGGGCCTCCTGCTGCGCCAGCTGGGCCCGGCTCTGGGCGTTGAACGCCTTGGCGACATAGGCCCGCCACCACTTGGTCAGGAAGGCTTCCCCGAGCAGCTCGTAGGCAAGGCTGAGCTCGCCGTTCGCGGCCCCGTACACCGCGTTGCCGCCCGCCATCAGGCCCAGGGCCGCCTGAGGGCTTCCGGCCATCATGGCCGGCAGGGCCGCCGCGAAGGGTCCCTGGGATGCTGCGAAAAGGCTATAGGAGCCCGTGTAGTTGCCCTGGGCGGCCTTGGTGAGCTCGGCGGCGTACCGATCGAGCTGGACCAAGGTTTTGCGGCGCGCCGGCCGGACCGGTTCGCGGCGTTCATCCACTCCGGTCCGGACGGCCGGGCCCTGGGGCTGGCGGAGGCCTCGCTCCGGACCGACTCCGTGAATGGCACCCGGTCCTCCCCGGTGGCCTTCCTGGAGGGGCTGTACGTGGTCCCGGAGGCCCGCCGGCACGGGGTGGCCCGGGTCCTGGTGGAGGCGGTGGAAGGGTGGGCGCGGGAACGAGGCTGCGTGGAGCTGGCTTCGGACGCCCGGATCGACAACCGGGTCGGCCGTGCGGTCCACCGGGCGCTGGGGCCGGAGGAGACCGAGCGGGTGGTCTTTTTCCGCAAGGATCTCTGAAGGGGACGCACGTTGAATTGGGAACTTATAATCTGGGATACCACCCCTGAGGACCGGGTCCCGCGCGGGGACCCTCCCTCCCCACCTGGAGGCCCATGCTCATCCTGCGTCCCATCCAGAAGCGCGATGCGGCGGCGGTGGCCCGGATCCACGCCCTCAGCTGGCGCGACGCCTACCGGGGCATCCTGCGCGACGCCTTCCTGGACGGGCAGGTGCTGGACGAGCGCTTCGCCCACTGGCGCGGGATCCTGGACCATCCGACCCCGGAACAGGTGGGCTTCCTGGCCCTGGAAGAGGACGGCGCGCTGGGCTTCATCTGGGGCGAGGGCCGGGCGGACCCGCGCTGGGGCACGCTGCTGGACAACCTGCACGTGCTGCCCGGGCACCGGGGGGAGCGCATCGGCACCCGCCTGATGCACGCCCTGGCCGAGGAGGCCCTGGGCCGGTGGCCCGAGGACCCGGTGCACCTCTGGTGCTTCGAGGCCAACCGGCGCAGCCTCGCCTACTACCGGCGCCACGGGGGGCGGCCGGTGGAACGTCGGCCCATCCCCGACCCCGAAGGCGCCATGGTGATGGCCTGGAGGTACGCCTGGGACGGTCCCCGGGCGCTCCTGGACCTTACCGCCGGCCCGGAATGAGGGATGATACCTGGCGGGGGCGACACCGGCCCAGGGAGGCTGGCATGGACGACGAGCACCGCATCCGCCGCGCCGGCGACGATCCGGCCACGGCCGAGGCGCGGCGGGCCGGAAGGACCCTGCTGGTGCTGGACGCGGTGTCCGGGGGGACCCTGCTGGTGCTGGACGCGGTGTCCGGGGGGGACGCTGCGCGGCAGTACGAAAGCCTGGGCTGGGTGCGGGTGAGGGACATCCCGGGGTACGCCCTCTACCCCCAGGGCGGGCGGTGCGGCACGACGAGGTGCTACCGCAACCTGTGACCAGGGAACGCCGGCAACCGGGCCTATGGCAACTATTTATGGCTGGTAGTACCCTGATGGGGGTTTCCATCCTCAGCGGTCCTTCCCACCCCGTCATCCCCCGGCCGACCCGAGCGGCCCGTCTTCCTCCCCGGAGGTTCCATGTCTTCCTCCACCGTCCAAGCGGTCTCTCTCCGACAGCCCCTGGGCCTCGCGGACGCGCGGCTTTACCTCGCCACCGCAGCCATGGTCCTGGGCAACCTGGCGCTGCCCTGGGCGGTGCACCGGATCCCGGGCGCGGGGCCGATGCTGATGCCGATCCTGTTCTTCACCCTGGTGGCCGGGTGGCGGTTCGGGGCCCAGGCGGGGGTCCTCACCGGGGTCTTCTCGCCCCTGACCAACCACTTCCTCACCGGAATGCCTCCGACGCCCGCGCTGACGGGGCTCATTGTGCAGTCCGCCCTGCTGGCGGTGCTGGCGGCCGGGATGGGCTCCCGCAGCGGCAAGGCCACCCTGGCGCGCCTGGCCGTGGTGGTCCTGCTGAACCAGGCGTTGGTGGGGGCCGCGGTGCTGGTCCAGGCCGGCGCGGGGACCGCCCTGGCCGGGTTCCGGCTGCACGTGCCCGGGATGCTGCTGCAGGTCCTGGGGGGCTGGGCCGCGCTGCGGCTGCTGGCGCTCCGCCAGGACTGACCTTCAGGCGTTCGGCGCCGCCGCCGGCCCCCGGTCGTCCCGGCGGTGGGCGGACAGGGGCAGCAGGTAGGCGATGAACCCGGCCGCCAGGACGGCCATGGCCGGCTTCAGCCCCAGCAGGTCCACCAGGGCCGAGCCCAGGATGGGCCCCACCATGACCCCCAGGGAGAAGGTGACGTTCAGCAGGGAGAACACCGCGCCGAAGGCGGTCCCGCCCTTGCGCTCCACCAGCCGGCTCAGGGCCGGGCCGGCGGGGGACATGAGCAGACTGCAGGCAGCGCCCATGGCCAGCATGAACAGGTGCGCCGCGGCCCGGCTGGGCAGGAACGGGGCGGCCCCCAGCAGGCAAGCGCCCAGGAACACCCCTATGGACAGGGGCCGTCCGGCGCCCTGGCGGTCGGTCCAGTGCCCCACCAGGGGCGAGGCGATCATGCTGGCCAGCGCGGCGGTGGTGAAGGCCAGGCCGATGGCCGGCGCGTCCAGGCCCAGGTGGCGGGAGAGGTGCAGGGGCAGGACCGCCTCGATGGTGGCCCCCAGCACGGCGCCCAGGCCCATGGCCCCGGCGAACACCCGCACCGCGCCGTCCTTGAGCAGGGCCAGGTAGCCCAGCCCGCGGATCGGGGCGGCGGGCTCCTCGGGCAGCAGGGTCAGGCGGGCCACGCCGTCCAGCAGGGCCAGCCCCGCCACCAGCAGGAAGGCGCCGTGGACACTCCAGACCTTGACCATCCAGCCGGCGTAGGCCGGACCCAGGAACAGGCCCAGGTTGGCGCAGGCGAACACGGTGCTCATGGCCTTGCCCCGCTGCCCGACGGGGAAGATGTCGGCCACCAGGGCCAGCCCGGCCACCCAGGTGGCGGCCGCCGCCACGCCCTGGAACACCCGGGCCAGCATCAGCAGGGGGAAGCCGTCGGCGAAGGCGAACAGCGCCGTGGCCGCCCCGAATCCCGCCGTGGCGGCCAGGAAGGGGCCCCGCCGCCCGCTGCGGTCGGCCCAGTGTCCCAGGGGCAGGGTGGCCAGCAGCAGCGCGGCGGCGTAGCTCCCGAACAGGAGCCCCAGCCGGGTCTGGCTGAGGCCCAGGGTGCGGGCGTATTCCGGCAGCAGGGGCGGGAGCATGGCGTAGACCAGGGCGTCGGTGAAGAACGCCAGGCCCACCACCACCAGCGCCGATGGCTTTTCCGCCAGCACGTGCCGCATGCCTAGAATCCTTGAGAGAGCGAGGGGGAGAAGCCGTCGGCCCAGGGCAGCCGAGTGCCAGGAGAACCCCTGAATATATAGATGGCTCTGGAACGCCTGGGGTTCCATCACGGCCACGGATCGGCCAGGTTTTCCCCACCGGGGTCCAAGGCGGTGGCGGCCGCGGCCTTCCCTGGCCGGTTCCTCCCTCGCCCCTGCCCATTAGGCGTTAAAGTAGATCTGGAGCGGGATTTACCATCGGGCGCCCGGCGCCGGTCCCGCCGCAAGGATTTGGAGACGTGCGCATCCCCTTCGGCAGACGACTGGTCCTATCAAGTGTCCTGGGGGTGTCCCTTGGACTGGCGGCTCCGGCCCAGGAGGCCTTCGCCACCTATCCACCGGAGCCGCCTGGGGTCGCCCCCATCACCGTGGTGGACCGTTCCGGGCGCTTCGTGGGGCGGATCCTGCCCCAGAAGCGCTACTGGGTGCCCATCGACCGGGTGCCGGCCTTCCTGCAGCAGGCCCTGCTGGCGGTGGAGGATGCGCGCTTCTACGAGCACGGGGGCATCGACCTGCGCGGCATCGCCCGGGCCATGGTCACCGACGTGCTCAAGGGCCGCATGGCCCAGGGCGGGTCCACCATCACCCAGCAGCTGATCAAGAACAAGTTCCTCTCCTCGGAGGTCTCCCTGGACCGCAAGGTCAAGGAGGCCCGGATGGCCATCGAGTTCGAGAAGAAGTACACCAAGCGCCAGATCCTGGAGATGTACTTCAACGAGATCTACTTCGGCAACGGGACCATGGGCATCGCCCAGGCCGCCCGGCTCTACTTCAACAAGAGCGCCGAGGAGCTGGACCAGGCCGAGTGCGTGGCCCTGGCCGGGGTGCCCAAGAACCCCGGGCGCTACAACCCCCTGGGCCGGCCCGCGGACGTGGCCGCGCGGCGGGACGTGGTGCTCCAGCGCCTGGTCGAGCTCAAGCTGATCACGCCCCAGCAGAGCCAGGCCCTGCGGGCCCACCCGGCGGCGGCCCAGGGGCCAGGGCAGGCCCCGGCCTACCTGGCCCGGATCCGGGACGAACTGGCCCAGCGCTTCGGTCCGGACCGCATCGAGCAGGGCGGGCTGGAGGTGACCGCCGCCCTGGACCTGGGCCTGCAGAAGCAGGCCGAACGGGCCGTGGGCGAGGGGGTCAAGCGTCTTTCCCCCGGGCTGCAGGGCGCCCTGGTGTGCCTGGACCCGGCCACCGGCGACGTGCTGGCCGCGGTGGGCGGGGTGGATCCCGGCGCCGGCGCCGTGAACCGCGCCTTCTACGCCCGCCGCCAGCCAGGGTCGGCCATCAAGCCGATGATCTACGCGGCGGCCCTGGAGCAGGGGATCACCGCCGCCAGCCTGTGGAACGACACCCCAGTGGCCTACCCCGGGGCCGACGGCCGCCCATGGAAGCCCCAGAACTACGGCCGGGAGCGGTTCGGCGACCTCACCCTGAGGGAGGCCCTGGCCCACTCCAGCAACGTGGTCACGGTGAAGCTGCTGGACCAGATCGGGGTCCCCCGCCTGGTGGACTTCGCCGGGCGGATGGGGCTGTCCCTGCGGGCCCAGGACGGGCTGGCCCTGGCCCTGGGCACCGACGAGGTGACCTTGGACGACCTGGTCCAGGCCTACACCCCCCTGGCCGCCGGAGGCGTCCGGGCCCAGGGCCGCACCATCCTGCGCATCCACGACCGCCGCACCGGCGCCTGGACCGAGGAGGGCACCGCCCTCGCCCCGGCCATGGACCCCGGGGCCGCCTTTGTCGCCACCCAGATGCTCAAGGACGTCCTCACCTACGGCACCGCCAAGAACCTGCGCGCCTTCGCCCAGAAGCACCCCTGCGCCGGCAAGACCGGCACCACCGAGAACTTCGTGGACGCCTGGTTCGTGGGCTACACCCCCCAGCTGGTGGCCGGGGTCTGGGTGGGCGCCGACCAGCCCCGGTCCGTGGGCCGGGGCTTCACCGGGGGGCTGGCGGCGGCGCCCATCTGGGCCCGGTTCATGGGCGGCGCCTTGGCCGGCAAGCCGCCGGTGGACTTCCCCCGGCCCGACACCGTGGTCACCGCGCGCATCGACCCCAGGACCGGGACCCTGGCCCCGGACGGCGACCCGGACGCCCGGGAGGAGTTCTTCCTGAAGGGCACTGAGCCCCTGGGCGAGAACCCCGCGGAGCCGGCGCCGGCCCCCGCCGCTCCCGCAGCGCCGGCCCCGGACGCCGCCGGGCCGGGATCGCCGGTTGAGGGCCAGCCGGGAGGACAAGGCCCCCAGCCCGGCAACTGACCACTCGGCCAGGGCCTCCTCGAAAGGTCACAGGGTGTCCAGCGCCTGGCGCAGGTCGGCGATCAGGTCGTCGGCGTCCTCCAGGCCCACCGAGAGGCGGATCATGTTCTCGGAGATGCCGGACCCGGCCCTCTCCTCGGCGGTCATGTCCGAGTGGGTCATGGTGGCGGGATGCTCGATCAGGCTCTCGATGCCCCCCAGGCTCACCGCCACCTTGGCGTGGTGCACGGCGTCCAGCAGCCGGAACGCCTCCGCCTCGCCGCCCTTGACCCAGAAGGAGACCAGGCTGCCGGTGCCGGTGCACTGCTGCCGCCACAGCTTCATTTGCCGGTCGCCCAGCTCCGGCCGGCCAGGATAGGCCACCCGGGTCACCTTGGGATGACCGAGCAGGAGCGCGACGATGCGCCTGGCGGTCTCCTGCTGCTTTTCCATGCGGAGCTGGAGGGTCCCCAGGGAGCGGTGGATCAGCCAGGCGGTGTCCGGATCGGAGTTGGAGCCCAGGATGGTGCGCGTCACCTTGATCTGGTTCACCAGGTCCAGGCTGCCCATGGCCACGCCCGCGATCAGGTCGGAGTGGCCGCCGAAGAACTTGGTGGCCGAGTAGACCAGGAGGTCCGCGCCGTGCAGCAAGGGCTTGCTGAAGATGGGACCCATGAAGGTGTTGTCGACCACCACCAGGATGCGCCGGTCGGGGGTGGAGCAGCGGTCGGCCAGGATCCGGGCCACCGGGACGTCGGAGAGGATGTTGGTGGGGTTGGCCGGGGATTCGATGTAGATGATCTTGACGGTGGGATCGCCGGCCACCACCCGCTCCATCTCCTCCAGGGTGCTGCCGGCCGGGAACGGCACCGTGCGGATGTTGAAGGCGGGCAGCAGGTGGCGGAAGAAGAACTCGGTCCCGCCATAGACCGGATCGGAGAACACCAGGGTGTCCCCAGGCCGGAGGAAGGTCAGGCAGGTGCCGGAGATGGCGCCCATGCCCGAGGCGAACAGGGCCGCCGCCTCCGCCTGGTCCCAGACGGTGATCCTGTCCTCCAGGATCTCGAAATTGGGGTTGTTGCCCCGGGTGTAGATCAGGGCCTGGCTTTCCCCGGGCTTCATGGGCTCGATCCCGTAGGCGATTTCGAACGCCCGCTTGCCCTGGGCCGCGCTCTTGAAGATGAAGGTGGAGGTCCGGAACACCGGCGGCACGGCCGCGCCCTCCGACCGCTGGGGATCATACCCCTTGGAGAAAACTTCGGTTTGCGGCTTGACGCCGGTTGGCTTCTGGGCAGTCATATGCGCTCCAAGCATTGGGGGATGGAACAAATTATCAATCGCTCCGCCGCCCCGCGGCACGGCTTTTTTCATCCCGGTGCCGTGGCCGTGCGCCGCCCGGATGTTCTTTCACGTGCGTTCCGGTTCGGCTCCGGACCCAGTCGTAAGCCCAGCGCAGCAGCAGGCTGTGCGACACCCCCCGGACCTTGTGATCGCCGGACCAGGGTTCCGGAATCGGAGCTTCCGGTCCGGCGTGCCCCGCTCAGAGGGCCAGGGCCTCCTCGATGGCCCGCGCCAGTTCGGGGCTGCCGGGCTCCACGCCGCTGGGGAAGGCCTGGATCACCTGGCCGTCCTTCCCCACCAGGTACTTGGTGAAGTTCCACCGGGGCTCGCCGAGGTCCTGGGCCAGGAAGGAGAGCACCGGGGACTGTCCGGGCCCCTTCACCTCCAGCTTTTCCGACAGGGGGAAGGTGACCTGGTAGCGGGAGGCGCAGAAGGCCCGGATGGCCTCGGGGCCGCCCGGCTCCTGGGAGCCGAACTGGTTGCAGGGGAAGCCGATCACGGAGAAGCCCTTGGCGCCGTAGGCGGCGTGGAGCTTCTGCAGGCCCTCGTACTGGGGCGTGTAGCCGCACTCGCTGGCCACGTTCACCGCCAGCACCACCTTGCCGCGGAAGGCGGAGAGGGGCAGGTCCTTGCCGTCCAGGGACTTGAGGGTCAGGTCGAAGAAGGACATGGGCGTCTCCCCAGGGCTGGAAGCATTCTGGACTGAGTCTCACCTTCGAGCAAGAACCGGGTCGCCCGCCGGGGCCGGATTTTTCATCTTTGTCTCGGAACGGATCCCGATCCGGTCCGGTACGAAAGGAGAGAGCCATGTTCCAAGTGCTGGTGTCGACCCCTCCCGCCAAGACCCTGGACGTCTGGGGCCTTCCCGCCCGGAGCATGGTCCCGCCCCGGGCCGGCGTGTCCGGCACCGTGACCCACGACCGGGTGGCGGTGTTCGCCCACCTGGAGGGCCAGCGGATCCGGTGCGGCGCCGGAAGCCTGTGGGTGACCGTCGAGAACGACCGTGAGGACCACGTGGTGGAATCAGGGCAGGAATTCCTGGTGGCCACCCCTGGCAAAGTGATCATCAGCGGCAGGGGCGGGTTCGAAATCTGAACGTATTTTTAGCCAGGCCGCGAGGAGATGGCACATGCAAGAGACGCCGCAGGAGTACATCCGACGGGTCGTGGGCTACCTGGAGGGCCAGGAGCCCCTGGCGGTGCTGAAGGCCGCCCCCGGGGAACTGGAGCGCGCGGTCCGGGGCCTGTCCCCGGAACGCATGGCCCGGCGCCCCGCCCCGGAGGCCTGGTCCATCACCGAGGTCCTGGCGCACCTGGCCGACACGGAGCTGGTCTACGGCTACCGCATCCGCCTGATCCTGGAAGGGGGGGGGCCGCCCATCCAGGGCATTGACCAGGATGCCTGGGCCCGGTCCGGGGACTATGCCGGGCAGGACCCCGCGCTCTCCCTGGAGGCCTTCCGGGTCACCCGTGAACGGCTGGTGCGGCTCCTGGAGCGCATGCCCAGGGAGTGCTGGGAGTGGCACGGCCTGCACTCTGAACGGGGCCGGGAGACCGTCGCCCGGGTGGTGGAGATGCTGGCGGGGCACGATCTGGCCCACCTCCGCCAGATCCGGGGGACCTAGGATGGAAGGTGCCCGGTCACCCCGAAAACCTCCTGCCACCCGGACGGACGTCCGGCCGCGAGGCTGGTTCTCTTTCGGATCTTGGGAGGAGATTTCGGGCGATGGGCCGCGCACCCCAGGGCAACTGCAGGGAGGGCACGGGCTTGCATCAAGGGCGGAGGGATATTGAATTATCATTTGAACGCTTGATTAAATTAATTGATCAAGTAAATTGGAAGCGTGGATGAAAATTCCAAGTCCTCCCCCCGGGGCGAATCCACCCGGGACGCCCTGCTGGACGCCGCCACCCTGGTGTTCGCCCGGGAGGGCTTCGCCTCGGCGAACCTGCGCCAGATCGCCCAGGCCGCCGGGGCCAACCCGGCCCTGATCGGCTACCACTTCCACTCCAAGGACGGGCTCTACTTGGCAGTGTTCCAGCGCATCGTGGCGGGCATCGGGAAGACCCTGGGGCCGATCCTGGACCGGATCGACCGGGAGCTGGCCGTGCCCGCCGGGGCGGAACCCCGGGCCGAGGACCGGCGGAGCTGCCTGGACCTGCTCCTGGCCTTCGTCGAAGGGCTCCTGGTCCACCTGGTGCACGAACACCCGGCCTGGGGGGAACTGATCGCCCGGGAGATGGGCGCGCCTTCGACGGCCTTCGACCTTCTCTACCAGGGCGCCATCGGGCGCGGCCAGGGAGCCCTGGTGGGCCTGCTGCGGCGAATCCGCCCCGGGGCGGACCTGGAGCAGACCCGCCTGCTGGCCGCCGCCATCGCCGCCCAGGTGCTGCTGCTCCGCCACGCCCGCGCCCCGTTCATGCGCCTGCTGGGCTGGGAGGCCATCGGTCCCCGGGAGCTGGACGTCATGAAGGCCCAGATCCGTCGCAACATCACCCTGCTCGCCCTGGGAGACTGACCATGTCCCGCAAGCCCCGCCTCGTCATCGCCGCCGTCCTGGTGCTGGGCGCCGCCTCCGCCGCCGTCCTGCTGGGGCTGCGGGAGCGCCGGCACCACCCGCTGGTGCTGTACGGCAACGTGGACATCCGGGAAGTGGACCTGGCCTTCCGCCAGCCCGGGCGGATCCAGCGGGTGCTGGTGGACGAGGGCAGCCCGGTCAAGGCCGGGGACCTGGTGGCGGAGCTGGACGCCAAGCCGTACCGGGACGCCCTGGCCGCGGCCAAGGCCGAGGTGCTCCTGGCGAGGGCCGAGGTGGAGAAGCTGCAGCGGGGCAACCGGCCCCAGGAGATCGCCCAGGCGGAGGAGGCGGTGCGCCAGGCGGAGGCAGTGTTCCGCAACGCCGACACCGACTGCCAGCGCCAGAGCGGGCTCCTGGCCAGCGGCAGCGCCAGCCAGAAGACCGTGGACGCGGCCCGCTCGGCCCGGGACCAGGCCGCGGCTGAACTGGCCTCGGCGCGCAAGAACCTGGACTTGAAGCAGGAGGGCTGGCGCCGGGAGGACAAGACCGAGGCCGCGGCCCGGCTGGCGGCGGCGGAGGCGGCCCAGGCCCAGGCGGAGACCGCCCTGGACGACACCTGCCTGGTGGCGCCCGCTGACGCGGTGGTGCTGGTCCGCGACCGGGAGCCGGGCAGCATGGTGGCCACCAAGGACGCGGTGTTCACCCTGTCCCTGCGCAATCCCCTCTACGTGCGCGCCTATGTGGGCGAGCGGGACCTGGGCCGGTTCGGCCAGGGCGCGCCGGTGCGCGTGCGCACCGATTCCGGGCGCAAGGTCTACCACGGCACCGTGGGCTTCATTTCGCCGAGGGCGGAGTTCACCCCCAAGTCGGTGGAGACCACCGACTTGAGGACCGACCTGGTGTACCGCCTGCGCATCGTGGTGGGCGACGGCGACGAGGGGCTGGCCCAGGGCATGCCGGTCACCGTGGAGGTGGACACCGATGACGCCGGCCGCTGATTCAGGCGCATCCGCCGGCCCGCCCCCGGCGGTGGAGCTGACCGGGGTGCGCAAGCGCTTCGGCCGGGTGGAGGCGCTGCGGGGCATCACCGCGCGCATCCTGCCCGGGCGCCTCACCGGCCTGGTGGGCCCCGACGGCGCCGGCAAGACCACCCTCATGCGGCTGCTGGCGGGCCTCATGGACCCCACCGAGGGCAGCATCCGGGTGGCCGGGTGCGACCCGGTGCGGGAACGGGAGCGCATCCACCTCGTCACCGGCTACATGCCCCAGCGGTTCGGGCTCTACGAGGACCTCACGGTGGCGGACAACCTGCACCTGTTCGCCGAGCTGCGGGGGCTGCGCAGCGCCGACTACGGCAGGGTGTTCGAACAGCTCCTGGCCTTCACCCGCCTGGCGCCCTTCACGGAACGCCTGGCGGGGCGGCTCTCGGGGGGCATGAAGCAGAAGCTGGGCCTGGCCTGCGCGCTCATGGCCCGGCCCCAGGTGCTGCTCCTGGACGAGCCCGGGGTCGGGGTGGACCCGGTGAGCCGCCAGGACCTGTGGCGGATGGTGCGCGAGCTCACCGGGGAGGGCATGGCCGTGGTGTGGTCCACCGCCTACCTGGACGAGGCCGAGCGCTGCGCCAGCGTGCTCCTGCTCAACAACGGGCAGGTGGCGTACGATGGCCCGCCCCACGACCTGACCGCGGCCCTGCACGACCGCACCTTCCTGCTGCGCCACCCGGTGGAGGACCGGCGCGCGGTGCTGTCCCGGGCCCTGGACCTGGACTCGGTGTGCGACGGGGTGATCCAGGGCGGGTCGGTGCGCCTGGTGCTGGGCCGGGATGCCCGGCCCGACGCGGCCGCGGCCCTGGCCGAGGCTTCCGGGGCCAGCCTGGAGCCGGTGGCGCCGCGCTTCGAGGACGCCTTCGTGGATCTGCTGGGCGGCCACCCCGGGGGCGGCTCGGCCATCGCCCAGCGCATGCCCCCGGCCGAGGACCTGGGCGGAGTGACCGTGGCCTGCACCGACTTGACCCGGCGCTTCGGGACCTTCACCGCCACCGACCGGGTCAGCTTCCAGGTGCGCCGGGGCGAGATCTTCGGCCTGCTGGGCCCCAACGGGGCGGGCAAGTCCACCACCTTCAAGATGCTCTGCGGCCTGCTCAAGCCCACTTCCGGCCAGGCCCAGGTGATGGGCCTGGACCTGCGCACCGCCACCAGCGAAGCCAAGGGCCGCCTGGGCTACATGGCCCAGAAGTTCTCCCTGTACGGGCTGCTCTCGGTGCGCCAGAACCTGGAGTTCTCGGCGGGCGTCTACGGCCTGGAGAACTCGGCCCGCCGGGAGCGGATCCAGGAGATGGTGGAGGCCTTCCACCTGGTCCCCTACCTGGACGCCTCCCCCGGGGAGCTGCCCCTGGGCTTCAAGCAGCGCCTGGCCCTGGCCTGCGCCCTGATGCACCGGCCGCCGGTGCTGTTCCTGGACGAGCCCACCTCGGGGGTGGACCCCCTCACCCGCCGGGAGTTCTGGTCCCACATCAACGGCCTGGTGCGCAAGGGCGTCACCGTGCTGGTGACCACCCACTTCATGGAGGAGGCCGAGTACTGCGACCGGGTGGCGCTGATGTACCAGGCCCGGGTGATCGCCCTGGACACCCCGGACGCCCTCAAGTGGACCGCGGCGGAAGCTGGCCTGGGGGAGCCGACCATGGAGGACGCCTTCATCCACCTGGTGGAGCAGGTGGACGCCGAACCCGGGGCCGGGAACGGAGGCCGGCCGTGAGGGCCCCCCTGGACTTCCGCCGCCTGGCCGCGCTGGTGCACAAGGAGAGCCGGCAGATGTGGCGGGACCCGGCCACCATCCTGATGGCCTTCGTGCTCCCCATCGTGATGGTGCTGCTGTACGCCTACGCCGTGTCCCTGGACCTGAACAAGGTGCCGGTGGGGGTGGTGCAGGAGACCGACAGTCCCGCCGCCCAGTCCCTGGCCGCGGCCTTCGCCGGCTCCCGCTACTTCCAGGTGACCCCGGCCCGGGACCGGCGGGAACTGGAGGAGGCCATCCTGGGCGGCCGGCTGCGGGGCTTCGTGGTGATCCCCCAGGACCTGGACCGGCGCCTGGCTGCGGCCGGCGGCCAGCCTCTGGTGCAGGTGATCACCGACGGCAGCCAGCCCAACACCGCCTCGTTCGTGGAGAACTACGCCCGCACCGTGGTGACCCGGTGGCGGGAGGACCGCGGCGCCGCGCCGCCCGGCGGCATCGATCTGGAACCGAGGTTCTGGTACAACCCCGAGGTGGAGAGCCGGCGGTTCCTGCTCCCGGGCGCCATCGCCATCATCATGACCATGATCGGCACCATGCTCACCGCCATGGTGGTGGCCCGGGAGTGGGAGCGGGGCACCATGGAGGCCATGATCTCCACCCCGGTCTCGGTGATGGAGATCCTGATCGGCAAGCTGCTGCCGTACTTCACCCTGGCCCTGGCCGCCACCGCCATCTGCACCCTGCTGTCGATCCTGGCGTTCGGGGTGCCCATGCGCGGGTCCTGGTTCGCCCTGCTGCTGCTGTCCTCGGCCTTCCTGGTGCCGGCCCTGGGACAGGGCCTGGTGATCTCCACCGCCGCCAAGAACCAGTTCGTGGCCGCCCAGCTGGCCCTGTTCTCGGGCTTCCTGCCGGCCTTCCTGCTCTCGGGGTTCATCTTCGAGATCAGCTCCATGCCCCTGCCGATCCGGATCCTCACCTACCTGCTGCCGGCCCGGTACTTCGTGGCCTCCCTGCAGACCGTGTTCCTGGCCGGCGACGTGTGGTCCCTGTTCGTCCCCGACATCCTGGCCATGCTGGCCATCGGCGCCGTGTTCCTGCTGGTGGCCCGGGCCAAGACCCGCAAGAGCCTGGACTGATATGCGGAACCCGCTCGCCACCCTCCTGTCCCTGTCCCCCACCCGGCTGCTGGCCCAGATCCGCAAGGAACTGCTCTGCGTGCTGCGCGACCCCAAGACCCGCATCGCCCTGGTGGGGCCGCCGCTCATGCAACTGCTGATATTCGCCTTCGCCAACACCCTGGAGCTCAAGCACGCGGACCTGGCGGTGTTCGACCGGGACCGGGGGCCGGGGGCGTACGAGCTGGTGGCCCGGGTGGGAGCGGCGTCCTTCTGCCGGCAGCTGCGCCCGGTGCACAGCGAGGCGGAGCTGGCGGGCCTGCTGGAGCGGCGGGAGATCCTGGGCGGCCTGGTCATCCCCGAGACCTTCTCCCGGGACCTGGCCGCGGGGCGCCCGGCCCGGGCCCAGGCGATCCTGGACGGGCGCCGGGGCAACTCCTCGCAGATCCTGCTGGGCTACCTCACCCAGGTGGCCGGCACCCTGGGGGCGGAACTCTCCCAGGGGCCGGAGGTGATCGATGCCGTGGCGGTGCGGCACTGGTTCAACCCCAACCTGATCTACCAGTGGTTCGTGGTGCCCAGCCTGGGCGGCATCCTGGTGATGTTCTCCACCCTGATGATCACCGGCCTGTCCATCGCCCGGGAGCGGGAGCTGGGCACCTTCGACCAGCTGCTGGTGTCCCCCTGCACCCCCCTGGAGATCATCGTCGCCAAGATGGCCCCGGCCCTGGTGATCTGCTCGGTGCTGGGCTCGGTGATGGTGGCGGCGGGGATCCTGGTGTTCCGGGTGCCGTTCACCGGCTCGTTCCCGCTGCTCCTCTGCAGCCTGCTGGTGTTCGTGCTGTCCATGGTGGGGGTCGGGCTGATGATCTCCTCCATCTGCCGCACCCAGCAGCAGGCCATCCTGGGCATCTTCACCTTCGGGGTGCCGGTGGTGGTGATGTCGGGGTTCGCCACCCCCATCGAGAACATGCCGGTGTTCCTGCAGTGGCTGTCCAACGTCATCCCCCTGAAGTTCTACCTGGTGATCCTGCAGGGCAGCTTCCTCAAGGCGCTGCCCGTGCGGGAAGTGCTGGCCAACCTCTGGCCCATGGCCGTCATCGGCCTGGCGACCCTGTCCCTGGCCACCTGGTTCGTCAAAGGGAGGCTCGAGTGAGGCATTCCACGATCCGTTTCCTGCCCCCTTTGGCGATCCTGCTGGCCCTGGGCTGCAAGGTCGGCCCCGACTACACCACCCCCAAGATGGACACCGGCAAAGGCTGGACCCAGCCCGCCGACCCCGGCGCGCCCCAGCTGGACGCCTGGTGGCGCGCGTTCGGCGACCCCATCCTGGACCGGCTGGAGGCCGCCGCCCTGGCCCACAACCCGGATCTGCGCCAGGCCCAGGCCCGGATCCGGGAGGCCCGCTCCCTGCGGGAGGCCGCCGCCGGTGGCCAGTGGCCCACCGTGGACGCCAGGGCCAGCGTCACCCGGGAGCAGCAGACCCTGAACGGGCCGCTGCCGATCCGGGAGATCCCCGGGTTGCCCCGGGACCTCACCATCTACGACGCGGAGTTCGACGCTTCCTGGGAGCTGGACCTGTTCGGCGGCGTGCGGCGCCAGGTGGAATCCGCCCAGGCCCAGGCCGAGGCCGTCCAGGAGCAGGCCCGGGACGCCCGGGTGAGCGTGGCGGCGGAGCTGGCCCGCACCTACCTCACCCTGCGCGGCGCCCAGCGGGAACTGGAGGCGCGCGCAAAGGCCGTGGAGGCCCTGGGGCGGATCCTGGACTCCGTCCGGACCCGGGCGGCGGCGGGAGATGCGGCCCAGGTGGAGGTGGAGCAGGCCCAGGCCCAGTACCAGGACGCCGCCGCGGCCTTGCCCGGGCTGCGTTCCCAGGCGCGCGTGGCCGCCCTGGGACTGGGCGCCCTGCTGGGCGGGCTGCCCGAGAGCGAGGCCGCCCTGGCCGACACCCCGCCGGCGGCGCCGGTCCTGGCCCCGGTCCCGGTGGGCGAGCGGGCCGATATCCTGCGCCGCCGCCCGGACGTGCGCGGCGCGGAGCGGCAGCTGGCCGCCGCCACCGCCCAGGTGGGCGTGGCCAAGGCCGCGTGGTTCCCCCAGCTCAGCCTGGGCGCCGGCGCCGGCTACCAGGCGATCAAGGCCTCCGAGCTGTTCACCCAGCCCAGCCAGATGCTCTCGGTGACCCCCCTGATCAGCTGGCGGATCTTCCAGGGCGGCACCATCAAGGCCGAGATCCACGCCGCCGAGGCGCGCCAGGAGCAGGCCGCCCTGGGCTACGAGAAGGCCGTGCTGGGGGCCCTGGCCGACGCCGAGCGGGCCCTGGCGGCGTACCGGCTGGCCCTGGACACCGTCCGCGCCCAGGATGACCTCCTGGACACCGCCCGGCGCAACCAGCACCACGCCGAGCTGCGCTTCCAGGCCGGCGACGTGCCGGTGGCCGAGGTCCTGCGGACCGAAGGGCAGGTGCGGGACGCCGAGGACGCCCTGGCCCGGGCCCAGACCGCGGCGGCGGTGGACCTGGTGGCGCTGTACAAGGCGCTGGGGGGCGGGTGGGGGTAGCGGCCCGGCCCGGGCCCGGCTGGCCACCGGATCTCAAGCCTGGATCAGGTCTGGAGAGCCGAGCTGGGCCGGTTCTGGAGCGCGGCGCAGCTGCCCGGCAGGAAGCGGCAAGGTCACGGTGAAGGCCGCGCCCCCTTCGGACTGCCAGCCCAGGGCCTGGATGGTCGGGGCCAGGCGGCTGGCTTCCATTTCCGGGGAGGCATAGAAGACCTGGTGCTGGCCGTCGCGTTCGTGCAGCAGGACGATCTGGCCCAGGCGGTCCATGGCCTCGCGCTGGGCCGGGGTGAGCACGGCGCAGTCCCTCCTGGTCCCCGAGCAGGGCCCGGACCTGGGCGGCCCTTTCCAGGAGCCTTCCGTCGTGGTGCCGGCGCCAGCGCTGGCTGACGATCCCGTACAGCAGGCCTCCGGACAGGAGCAGCAGCAGGGTCAGGGTGGCGCTGTACCCGAGGGTGAGCCGGGTCCGGAGGGTGAGGTGGATCATTCCCGCTCCCCCAGCAGGTAGCCGAAGCCGCGCACGGTGCGGATCAAGGGCCGGGGGAAAGGCTGGTCGACCTTGCTCCGGAGGTAGTTGATGTAGACTTCCGTCACGTTCGACCCGCCGCGGTGGACATCATCCGAGCCCCACATCTGGTTCATGATCATGGCCTTGGTCACCACCTCGTCCCGGTGGCGCATGAGCAGCTCCAGCAAGGCGAACTCCCCGGCGGTCAGATCGATCCGCTGGCCCGCGCGGCGCACCTCTCTCCTGACCAGGTTCAGTTCCAGGTCCGCGACCTTGAGGATGGTGGCGGGCTCGACCTGGGGCCTGCGGGTGATGGCCCGCAGGCGGGCCAGCAGTTCCTTGAAGGCGAAGGGCTTGGGCAGGTAGTCGTCGGCGCCCAGATCCAGACCCTTGACCCGGTCGTCCAGCCCGCTGCGGGCCGTGAGCATCAGCACCGGGGCCCTGCAGCCGGCCTCGCGCATGGCCTCCAGCACCTGGAACCCGTTCAGCTTCGGCAGCATCACATCGAGGATGACGGCGTCGTAGAAGTTCGATTGCGCCGACTTGAGCCCGGTGACGCCGTCGCGCGCCACATCCACCAGGATGCCCTGTTCCTGCAGGCCCTGCTCGATGATGTCCGAGAACCGCGGTTCGTCTTCGACGATCAGGATTTTCATAGAATAAATAATTACTTGGTTTGGGGTTTGGGGTGTCCGGCCGAATGGTCGGAATGATAGAGACAGCTTAGCTTCGCCTTGACGGAACGTGGGGAGAAATAATTTTTATTTCATCATACTACCCGTGGCCTGGGGGACGTCCCGAGGCCCATGGAGGTCGTTCCATAACAGGAAAGAACGGAGCACCGTCATGCATCTGTCGATCAACACGATCATCCGGACCGGGGGAGCCGTCCTGCTGGCCGGCGCCCTGGGCCAGGCCCAGACCCTGCACATCGATGCGCGCAGCCTGGATGCCGATGCCCGATTCGCGGTGGGGATCGGCCCCGAAGGCTCCCAGGGCACCCTCAAGATGAAGCAGGGCGGAGTCGAGACGGAGAGCGGCAAGCCCGGCGACTACGCCATCTCCAGCCCCGACAACCCGAACTCGCCAGCGTCCGAAGTCAACCGTCCGACCGCCCCGTGATTCAACAGGGAATTGCTCGGCACCCCATATGACCCCATACTATAAATGTAGTCACAGGGGTGCCATGAACGCCGCCGTCCGAGACCTGAAAGCCCACCTCTCGTCCTACCTTCGCCGAGTGAAGGCGGGTGAGCAGGTGATCATAACCGACCATGGCGAGCCTTGCGCCGTGATCCAGCCCTTCCCTCCGGCCTCGGCGAAGGCCCAGGTGCGGATTCTCCGTGGCAACCCCAATATCACCTGGAGCGGACGAAGCCTGACCCTCCCGGAACCGGTGCGGATCGGTGGCAAGCCCCTGGCTGAGACGGTGCTGGAGGACCGCGGTTGATCCTCTATTTCGACACGTCGGCCCTGGTCAAGTTGTTCGTGGAGGAGGCGCACAGCACGGAAGTGCGCACGGCCGCCAGACTGGCCAACATCTGCGTCACCGGCCGGATCGCCTACGTGGAATTCCTCTCAGCCTTGGCTCGGCGCGAACGGGAGGGAATGGACCCGGCGGTGGCCCAGCGGATCCGCGATGCGTTCGAAGCGGCCTGGCCGGACCTGATGGTGATTGAAGTCGGCCGGGCCATCACCGTCCGCGCTGCCGCATTCGCCCGGCTGCACCGGCTCCGGGCCTACGACGCCATCCACCTGGCCTCCGCCCAGGAAATCCATGAAACGGTTCCGGACATGGTGTTCGCCTGCTTCGATGACCTGTTGAACCTGGGCGCCAGGAATCAGGGCATGAAGACGCTTTAGCCCATGTCTGTAGAAGGGAGATTTTTATGAATATTTAAATTTTGACGATTTCAAAAAAATATTGGCACATCAATCCACGAATGGCATATTTAAGATCTCAATCCTTCCTGAATCGGTTATGTCCAATCTTGATAGTTCGCCAGGCACCTCAACCAACGTGACCTCCACCCCGACGGTGCTGGTGGTGGATGACGACCCGCATTCGCGCTTCCTCGTGCGCTCAGGCCTGGAAAGGCGCGGCTGGCAGGTGCTGGAAGCGGACAGTGGCGAGAGCGCGATCGCGCTGGTCAGGATGATCAGGATCCCGGTCCAGGCCGCGGTCCTGGATTTTGTCCCCAAGGCCTTGGACGAGGTGGCGACCTTCAAGGCCTTGCAGAAGCTGCGGCCCGGGCTCCGGGCGCTCTGGTGCAGGACCGATCCGGAGCGGGCCGTGGTTTGCCCCCAGCCGCCACCGGGACTGGTGAGCCTGCCCAAGTGGGTGGTCCTGTCCAATCTGGACGCCCTTCTGAAGAAGGTTCTGGTTTCGCCTTCGGTGGAGGGTGCCCAGGCGGAGGACGCACCTCGTCCGGAGCGGCCCGGCCCGGCCGGAAGGGCGTGGGTCCAGCCTTCCGGCGCAGCCAATGCGGCGGGGTGAAGGTTCTCCCGTTCACCCGGGATTCCCGTTTTCAGCGCAAAGCCTCCAGGGCCTCGAAAGGAAAACCGACCTTGCGGGAGGCTTTGAAAATCTGACCCATGGAGACATCCCGGGTGGATCCGGTTCCAGGATTGATAATTAATTAATCGATCTTAGGTTTGGGAATCATACCGAGGGTCGGAACCGACCGGCCCATCCGTTTTCTTGATGGGGATTCCATGAACCGAATCACCGGGCGCTTCCTGTCCCTCCTCCTGGCCCCGGGCCTCCTCCTGGCCCAGTCCAAGGAAGAGACGATGAAGTACATCATTGACGAACTCAGGTCCCTGGAGAGCAATTCCTACACCATCCGGGAGATCTACTTCTCTCCTTCGGGGGACACCTTCGGCTTCAAGCGCGGCCGCAGCGGCATGTCCGACAAGGGCACGATCATCCCCCTGGACAGGGTGGACATCTACCCGGTGACCGTGCACCGCGCCACCGGCATCGACTACCTGAACCTCATGGTCCGGTCCCGGGGCAAGGATGGGGATTTCCTCGCCAACGGCATACGGGCCAAGGGCGTCAGGCCCCTGATCGGGAAGATCGAGGATGAGCGGAAGGTCAAGGCCCTGGCCAGGGCCTTCAACCACCTGATCCAGCTGGTGACCGGGCGCAAGGACCTGTTCCCGGTGCCGTGATCAGTCGATCCGGCAGGTGACGTCCCCCTGGGCCCAGGCCTGGCAGCCGAGCCGCTGTCCGGGCTTGGCCTTGAGGATCCCCAGGATCCGCTCCTCGGCCCCGCCCACGGGGGTGAGGTGATCGCAGCCCTCCTCCACGGTGACGATACAGGTGCCGCACCGGGCATGGCCGCCGCAGCGGTGGGTGAGGTCCACCTTGCCCTTTGCCGCCGCGGCCAGGACCGAGGCCTCCCGCTCCAGGAGAATCTCCCCGGCCTGCTTGCCTTTGAATACGACCTTGAACATGGCTGCTCGCATAAGTAGATGAGGAAGGACCGCGATCGGGCTCCGTTTGTCTCCGCCAGTCTAGGGGGTCTCCCGGCCGGTGGGAAGGCTAGGCACCAGCGCGGGGCCGAACAATACATGGACAGGCCCTGGGGGACGGAACCCAGGCGTGACGGGGCTTTACGAAATCTTAACGGTACCGGGAAGCATGTTGACGGAGTCTTGATGGCGCCCATCTTAGGGTGGTTCTAGCAGAGGAGGCGTGGATGACTGGAATGCATGTGCTGGCGGCGGTGCTGAGCCTGGGTCTGCTGGTCTACCTGGGCATCGCCCTGCTCCAGCCGGAGCGCTTCCAATGACGCCCAACAGCCTGCTCCAGTTCGCGCTCCTCCTGGCGGTGCTGCTCGTCCTGGCCAAGCCCCTGGGTGAATACATGGGCCGGGTGTTCCAGGGCGAGGCCACCTTCCTGGACCCGGTGCTGCGGCCGGTGGAGCGGGGCATATACCGCCTGGCGGGGCTCGGGCCGGACGAGCGCATGGACTGGAAGGTGTACACCTGGGCCCTGATCCTGTTCAGCCTGGTGAGCCTGGTGTTCATGGTCGCGCTGGAGCGGGTCCAGCACCTGCTGCCCCTCAACCCCAACCACCTGGGGCCGGTGCCCTGGGGCATCGCCCTGAACACCGCGGTGAGCTTCCTCACCAACACCAACTGGCAGTCGTACAGCGGCGAGACCACCATGAGCCACCTGACCCAGATGGTGGGCCTGACGGTGCTCAACTTCACCTCCGCCGCCAAGGGCATGGCGGTCATGGCCGTGCTGGCCCGGGGCATCCGCAGGCGCAAGGCCACCAACCTGGGCTGCTTCTGGGTGGACCTCACCCGGATCACCCTCTACATCCTGCTGCCCCTCTCGGTGGTTTTCGCGGTGGCGTTCCTCAGCCAGGGGGTGGTCCAGACCCTGGCGCCCAACGTGGTCGCGAAGTTCTTGAGCCCCATCGCCGCCGGGGGCAAGACCATCGTCGACCAGGTGATCGCGGTGGGCCCGGTGGCTTCCCAGGAAGCCATCAAGCTCCTGGGCACCAACGGCGGCGGCTTCTTCAACGCCAACTCCGCCCATCCCTTCGAGAACCCCACCGCGATCACTAACTTCCTGGAGGTCCTGGCCATCCTGCTGGTCCCCGCCTCCCTGTGCCACGCCTTCGGGCGCATGGTCCGGGACCGGCGCCAGGGCTGGGCGGTGCTGTCCGCCATGGTGGTCCTGTTCGTGCTGGCCCTGGGCGTCATGCACCTGGCCGAGCAGAAGGGCAACCCGGCCTTCCACTCCCTGCCGGTGGCCCAGACGGCCGTGGCCGCGCCGGGGCTGGAGCAGCCCGGGGGCAACCTGGAGGGCAAGGAGGTGCGCTTCGGCATCACCGGCACCACCCTGTTCGCCACCGCCACCACCGGCACTTCCTGCGGCGCGGTGAACGGCATGCACGACTCGTTCACCCCGCTGGGCGGCCTGGTGCCGATCCTGCTGATGGACCTGGGGGAGGTGGTGTTCGGCGGGGTGGGCTCCGGGCTCTACACCATGCTCATCTTCGCCATCATCGCGGTGTTCATCGCCGGGCTCATGGTGGGCCGGACCCCCGAGTACCTGGGCAAGAAGGTGGAGGCGTTCGAGACCAAGATGGCCTCCCTGGTGATCCTGATCCCGGCCGCGTCGGTGCTGGTGTGCACCGCCATCGCGGTGCTCCTGCCCTCGGCGGTGTCCAGCCTGGCCAACCCCGGGGCCCACGGGTTCAGCGAGGCGCTCTACGCCTTCAGCAGCGCCTCCAACAACAACGGCAGCGCCTTCGCCGGGCTCAACGCCAACACCGACTTCTACAACACCGCCACCGCCGTCGCCATGCTCCTGGGCCGGTTCGGCACCCTCATCCCGGTCATGGCCATCGCCGGCTCCCTGGCCCGCAAGAAGCGCACCCCGCCCGGCGCCGGCACCCTCCCCACCCACACGCCCCTGTTCGTGGCCCTGCTGGTGTCGGTGGTGCTGATCGTCGGCGCCCTGACCTTCATCCCGGCCCTGGCCCTGGGGCCCGTCGCCGAACACCTGTCCCTGTTCTGAGACCCTGCCCATGCGCACCTCCACCTCCTTTGGCGAACTCCAGCCCCGGCCGCTGTTCGAACCGGCCATCGTCAGGCGGGCGGCGTGGGCCTCGTTCGCCAAGCTCGACCCGGTGCACCAGCTCAAGAACCCGGTGATGTTCACGGTCTGGGTGGGCAGCGCCCTGACCACGGCGCTCTACGTCCAGGCCCTGGCTGGCCGGGGCGAGGCCCCCCCGGCGTTCATCCTGGCCATCGCCCTGTGGCTGTGGTTCACCCTGCTGTTCGCCAACTTCGCCGAGGCCATGGCCGAGGGCCGGGGCAAGGCCCAGGCCGACAGCCTGCGCAAGAGCAAGCGGGACGTCACCGCCAAGCTGCTCAAGGCGGGCAAGTACGGCGGCGCCTTCGAGACGGTGGGCGCCGCCTCCCTGCGCATCGGCGACGTGGTGCTGGTGGAGGCCGGGGACACCATCCCCGGGGACGGGGACGTGGTCGAGGGGGTCGCCTCGGTGAACGAGGCCGCCATCACCGGCGAATCGGCCCCGGTGATCCGGGAGTCCGGCGGCGACCGCTCGGCGGTCACCGGGGGCACCACCGTGCTCTCCGACTGGATCGTAGTGCGGATCGCCTCCAATCCCGGCGAGACCTTCCTGGACCGGATGATCGCCATGGTGGAGGGCGCCAAGCGCCAGAAGACCCCCAACGAGATCGCCCTGGACATCCTGCTGGCGGCCCTGACCATCATCTTCCTGCTGGCCACCGCCACCCTGCTCCCGTATTCGGTCTACAGCGTCAAGGCCGCCGGCCAGGGCAGCCCGGTGACCATCACCGTGCTGGTGGCCCTGCTGGTCTGCCTGATCCCCACCACCATCGGCGGCCTGCTCTCGGCCATAGGAATCGCCGGCATGGACCGCATGGTCCAGGCCAACGTCATCGCCACCTCGGGCCGGGCGGTGGAGGCCGCCGGGGACGTGGACGTGCTGCTGCTGGACAAGACCGGCACCATCACCCTGGGCAA
>JBELAL010000055.1:0-33224 GCA_049508835.1 Holophaga sp.
CCTGCGCTTCTCCAAGGGCTTCTCCAGGCCTTCCCAGGCGCCGCCCTCCCGGCGGAGGCCTTGGAGATCGCCCGGGAGTGCGCCGCCTTCCTGGAGGCCCAGGAGGACCGCCCCCGCGCCCTTCGGGCCCTGCGCCGGGCCTGGAAGCAAGCCCTTGCCTTGGCTCGCCATGATCTCCGCCAGGCCGCGCCCGCGGCGGGGAATGCACTTGAAGAAAACCATTGAACAACTCAGGCCGGGGATCCGGCCATCATCTGGAGGAACCCATGAGCACCAACAACGCTGCCCCCAACCCCCGGCCCACGTGGAGGAGCTGGGCCCACATGCCCGGGGAGGACCTGGTGGAGATGCCTCGCGCCCTGGCCCTGGACCTCATCCGCTTGGCCGATGTTTCCTCTTTCCTGCATGAGGCATCGGAGGAAGACCTCGAGGCAGAACTTCACTACACCAGGTGGAAAGCCCACAAGGAGCGGATGGAGAAGATCGCCGGGGGGCTCTGTGGCCATCTCTGTGATGAGGGCCTCACCCCTAACGCTGATCTCATGCTCCGGGCCATGGTGATGGCCTATGAGGCCGCCCAGGACATCCCCAAGGCCGGGGAGATGGTGGACGCCTTGGCCACGCCGGCATAACCTGACATCGGCGCGGCAGGTCGACGGGCCCATGCCTGGCCACCCCACCAGGTGCCGCGCCTCTTCCCTGGGGCATGGCGGGGGTGCCATGGCAACTGGTCGAAGGGTTCGTCCGAATTACGGTGGCTGGGATGATCTCCCTGGCTGGCTCCAAGGGGCCACCTATCTTGCGTTCTGGATCGGCGGGCCGCTGGATGATTGCGATGTTGAGCGCCTGGAAGCTGCCCTACACAAGGGCGCCGGGAACCGGGAGCTTGTTGAGCGTGAAGAGCCCCGCTGGATGGTGAAGACACTCTTGCTGCTGGCGGAGGCCGGGGTGTGCCCTGCATTGACGCCTCCGCAAGCGTGCCAGGCAGTGGCTTTTTGGCTGAGCGGGGATCCCCAATTTCCAGAAACGGCGCGCGAAGTGATCTCAGCACGGACAGTGGGGAAGCGATGTTATGGAGACCCAAGCACTGGCAAGCAGGGCAAGTGGGACAGGGCCTCTGAATGTGTGGATCGGTGGTGTCGGGACAACCCTAGCCTTCACCCTGGGGGCGCCGTGCATGACTATCGGAAAGTGGTGCTGGACCGTCTAGACAGTGGAGAAGCCCATCCCCTAGGGCAGACCGGCGGGGCTGTGATCCGTCTTCCGGGTTCATACTGGGCAACGGAAAAGACCTTCATGCAACCTAACAAAACTCCGCGCAAGATGTGCGGATACCTCCTGAAGGGTGCTTCAGCCGTGCCCGGGACCGATGTTCAGATCCAGCACATACACAGGCATTGGATGAAGGGGCTGCTAGATTACTGGCCCTTCCGGGAAGTGCCACCGATGAACGCCGCGGCCCTGGCCTGGCTCGAACCGATGCAACAGGTTGGATGGTTCTCCCTCCACCACACCAGCCGGAGACTGGGCTGAAATAGAACCCTGAAGATCTGATCCTCTGAATACCAAAGAGGCCTAAGACAGGCTGATTGGTTCGGAGGAAAAATGAGCAAAGCTAACGAACCCCAGGCCGCGGTTCAGCTCAATGCTGAGACGCCTCGCCTGCTATACAACTACAGGGAGGCAAGGGAGAAGCTGGGGGGCGTTCCTAAATCCACGTTCGCCCTTTGGATTGCTCGCGGACTGATCAAGCCCGTCCGCCTCGGGCCGCGCCGGTGTTTCGTCCGCGCTGAAGACCTGATCCGCTTGGCCCAGGGGAACAATCTCCCAAAGGGAGCGTGAGCCATGACGGGAAAAACGAAAGGGGCCGTTGCGAGCGGCCCCGGGAAATTACTTAATTACCCTGGTAAAGATTACGGCGAATTGCTAGGCCCCACCAGGGGAAAATTCCCAAGCTGGACGGTCGATCATCTCGTGCTTTACCTGGAACTGATTGAGTCCCTGAGCGTGCAGGCGCGCGAGGGTTTGGGCCGCGACCGTGGGATTCTGCGCGTTGGCCAGGCGGGGAGGCTTCGCCTCCGGTTCTTCGGGAACCACGTGCTGGTGCTTCCGGAGGGAACAACCTTTGACCCCATGACCCTAGAACTGGGAGCTGCCCTCCGGCTCGTGCTGGGCCACCGGCTGGTGATCGTGCACCCTGGGGGGGGCCGGTCATGAGTGCAGCCCCCACCTCCCCAGCCACGGCCGAACTTCGACACAGGCTCCAGGGTCACGCCGTTCCGTTCCTGGCCGCCCTGTTGGGATGCTCACCGGATGAGGCCCCGGCCCGGCCGGTGACGTGGCAGACCTTTACCGATTCCTCCCCCAAGCCCAGCCCGGACCCCCTGGCTAAGACGATTCACGGGAGCCTGACCCATTGCGCCCAGGAGCTGGAGGCACTGAACCAGGCCGGCGCCGGAATCTTCGTGACCGTGAACGAAACCGACCTCAAGGGGCGCAGGAAGGACAACATCCGGGCCCGGCGCGCCTGGTGGGCGGACCTGGACAGCAAGGATGCGTCAGCACCATTCGAGCCGGAGGCAATCCTGGACTCCTTGCCGCTGTCTCCTAGCCTGGTGGTCCGGACCCCGGGCGGGCTTCACCTCTACTGGCTCGCTTTGAAGGCCATACCCTGCGAGACGCCAGAGCGCCGCGCGGAGCACGAGGGCGAAGTCAAAGCCATCGCCCAAACCCTTGCCCCCTTCGGCGGGGACGTGAAGGCCTGCGATGTGGCCCGAGTGCTTCGAGTGCCCGGATTCCTGCACCGGAAGGCTGAACCGCGGTTGGTGGAAATCCTGAAGGTCGGCCTCTCCCGCTACAGCCGGGAGCAGGTGCGGACAGCGTTCCCACCGAAGGCGGACAGCCAGCCAGCGGCGCCGGCCTCACCGCGGATCGCCGCGGGGCCTATCTCCCAGGACCGGGCCCTGGTGCTGGCGCGGGCCGGTGCCTACCTGGACACCCTGCCGGAAGCGGTTCAGGGGCAGAACGGGAGCGGGGCCGCCTTCAACGCCGCGCTGAAGATCCAGGATGGCTTCGACCTGGCGGAGGACGAGGCCCTGGACCTGCTGGTGGACCGCTACAACCCCCGTTGCGTGCCGCCGTGGAGCGTGGCGGAGCTACAGCACAAGGTCCACGACGCGGCGCCCCGCTGCCAGGACCGCGGGCACCTCCTAAGGACCGCCAACGGAAACACCCACTGGAGCTCCACCCTGGGCGCGGAGCCGGCTGGTGCTCCAGCTACGCCCGCGGGACAGTCTGAACAGGAGGCGCCGCCGCCAGGCACCGAAACCACGGACCGGCCCAAGGTGCATGGGTTCGAGTGGACCTCCCGGGGCCTGATCTACCTCAAAGCCGAAGGCAAGGACTCCGAAGGGAACGAAAAACCCCCGCACCCCCTCTGGATCGCCCCGTCCTTCACTCTCCCGGGCCTGGTGAGGGATGATGCCAGCCAGGGGTGGCGCCTGCTCATCGCCTGGCAGGATCTGGACGGCACCCCCCATGAGGAAGCCGTCCCGTTCGAGCTGCTGGCCGGGGAGGGGGCAGAGCTGGCCCGCACGCTGGGGCAGGGCGGCTTGGTGCTACCTCCGGACCCCGGCCTACGCCGTCACCTCTTGCGCTACCTCTGCGGGGCAACCTCCAGGGTCCTAGCGCGGGTGCGCTTGGTCGATACCCTGGGCTGGCAGGAGGGCGCCTTCATCCTGCCCAACGGTGAGACCATCGGCCAGGCCATAGAGCCGGTCCGGTTCGCCGGCGAGCTGCCCCGGACCCGTTCCCGGGCCGCCGCCGGCTCGCTGGAGGGCTGGCAACGGGGAGTAGGTCGCCTGGCCGTCGGAAACTCCCGGCTCGCATTCGCCATCGCTGCCGCCTTCGCCGGCCCCCTGGTGGGATCGGTCCGGCCGGACGGGGGCGGAGGATTCAATCTCCTGGGCGCCAGCTCCCGGGGGAAGACCACCTGCCTGGTGGCCGCCGCCAGCGTGTGGGAGGATCCCCGTCACCTTCCGACCTGGCGGGCCACGTCCAGCGGCCTGGAGGGCATCGCCGCCATCCGGAACGATGGTTTCCTGGCCCTGGACGAGTTGAGCCAGGTTGACCCCAAGGAAGCCGGCCAGGTAGCCTACATGCTGTCCAACGGCTCCGCCAAGGCCCGGGCCAAGCGGGACGGCGGGGTGCGCACCATGAACCAGTGGCGCGTCATCTTCCTCAGCTCTGGCGAGCAGGGCCTGGAGGACAAGGTGAACGAGGACGGCAAGCAGGTTCGCGCCGGCCAGGAAGTGCGGGTGCCCGACATCCCCTGCCCCCAGGAAGGCATGTTCGAAACTGCCCACGAGTTCCCGAGCATGGGGGCCCTGGCCGAGCACCTCAAGGCCCAGGCCCAGATGCACCACGGCCACGCCGCCCGGGCCTTCCTGGAACAGCTTTGCTCTGAATGGGACCAACGCGCAGCCCTCCAGGGCAAGCTCAAGGAGATGGAGGCCTCCTGGCTCGCCCAGGCGGTTCCCCCTGGAGCGGATGCCCAGGTCCGCCGTGTGGCCGGCCGGTTCGCCCTGGTGGCCGTGGCGGGGGAACTGGCCCAACGCATGGGCATCCTGCCCTGGCCAGAGGGTGAGGCAGGGCAGGCCGTGAGGATTTGTTTCCGGGCCTGGCTGGACCGGCGGGGCTTCACTGGCGCCTCTGAAGTGCACCGGGGCATTCAGGCGGTGCTGGACTTCTTAGACAAGAATGGTTCTTCCAGGTTCGAGGAGTGGGGGGACCGGGAAGCCCGGATCATCAACCGAGCCGGAACCAAGAGGCGCGCGGAGGGGCCCATAGACGGATGGGATTACTTCATAAGCACCTCCGGGTGGAGGGAGGCCTGCCTCGGTTTCTCGTCCGCCTCCGTGGCGCGGGCCTGTGCTGACGCGGGGATCCTGGAACCTGGGACGGACGGGGGGCATTCCCGGTCCCTCAAGATCAAAGGCCAGGGCAAGGTGCGCTGCTATGTGGTCCGCGCCGCTGGCATCGCCCATTTCCTGGGGGCGGATCCTGGGGAGGACACCATATGCGTTTGACACCTTCCAAGGCTGTTCCCCATGTTCCCACCATGGGAACCCGCACCAGTATTGAGGAAAAGGGGAACATGGTTATGTGTTCCCCAAAATGTTCCCTTTCTGTTCCCCTTTCTGCTGGATGCATTCGCCTGCTGGAACCCGGGAACATGGTGGAGCATCGGGAACAAGAGCTTGTTCCCCTTCCTGTTCCCTGGAAACCCGCTTCCATTCTCATTCTGGCTCGTGGGGAACAAAGGAACATCGGGAACAAGACTCCAGAGAAGGTGAAACCCAGGGAGTGCGCCCCATGACCTGGCTGACCCGTCTCTTGGCCGAAGAGCCCGGGCTGGGGGATCTGGACCGGCCCCCGGTTGGAGGGCTGGTGGTCCAGGGTGCGCAGTGCGCTCCAGCTCCGTTTGATCCGACCTTGGAAACCCTGTGCGCGGGGTTGCCCCCTGAGGAGGCCCAGGCCCTCCGGGAAGAACGTGCCGGAATTCTGGAATTCGAAGCCGGCATGACCCGAGCGGAAGCGGAGCGGAAAACTAGAGAAAGGAGAACGCATGCGCAAGAACAACCGTGATGCCTCCAGGGAGGGGCTGATGGATGACCGGCGGGCCCGGGTCGCCTCATTCCGAGTCCGGGGGCTGAGCATCCGGCAAATTGTCGCGGCCCTGGCCCGGGCTGGATGCGTCAACCCGGACACGAGGAAACCCTGGGCCGTCTCCGCGATTCATGCCGACCTGGAGCACCTCACGGCCAAGTGGCAGGCCCAGGCCCTCCGGGACACCTCCCAGCTCAAGGCGAACGAACTTCTCAAGCTGGACGAAGCGGAGCGGGAGGCCTGGGCGGCGTGGCATCGCAGTATCGGCCGCCACCAGGTGCGGACCACGAAGACCGGCCGGGTCGACAAGGAGGGCGTCTTGATCAGCACCCCAGAGGTTTCCCTGAAGACCGAGCCCCTCGCCGGCGACCCGCGCTACCTGGCCGTCGTCCTGGATTGCCAGAGGCACCGGGCCGAACTGCTGGGCCTGGATGCCCCGCAGAAGATCGCGGCGACCACGGCTGACGGCGAAGACATCTTCAACCAGGATGCGAGGGCGACCCTGTATGCCAAGCTGCTCGGGTGACTGGTTCACTATCGAAGCCTGTGGCGGACCGCCTTGCCGGGGTGGCACATGACCCGGCACAGCGTGCCATGTGCCAGATCGAAGAGGCCGCCAAGCATGTTTTAGAAACGTTCATAAATGCGAAACCACGCCTTGCTTGAATTTCCTTGGCAGGAAGGCCGGATTTCGGAACACCCGAAGGGAATTCCCCCCCCCCCCCGAAAACGGCGGGCCAGGGGGTAGAATCCTGGCATCCCCTGGAGCCTTCATGAGTCGCCGCCGTGGCATTCCCGGCCTTTCCTTTTCCTGGCGCCGCGCCCTGGGCGTCTCCCAGGCCCAGGCCAGGCTGTCCCGGAAGATCGGGATTCCGCTGTCCCGGAGTGGTCGGCAGCGGAGGATGGGCCGCGCCATGGGGTGCAGTTGGGCCCTGGTGCTGCCCCTGGCGGGGAGCTGGGCCCTCTGGCGGATCCTGGTGGGCTGAAACACCAGGCAGGGGAGACAGGCCCCGCCCATCCAGGGGGGCCGGTTGAGAAATCCTAGAGTATCCACAGAGTATCGGCGCACTCCGCCTTTTCGATCTGTGCCGATAAAAAACAACCCCCGTCTATAACCTGCGGGGGTTTCGTTTGGTGCAACCGGCGCGACTCGAACGCGCGACCTTTGGCTTCGGAGGCCAACGCTCTATCCAACTGAGCTACGGCTGCTTGGGTTTCCTGCCTTGCGACCTTCGTCCGGCGGGACTCCATTATCCTACTCCGGGCCACAAGGCATTGGCAACACGAGCCGAGATCGCTCGGAAATCTGGCCGTTGGTTCCGCACCCTGGGCACTCAACAGGAGGTTCTGATCCGCTCCAGCTCGGGATGACCGCTGGATCTTCGACCACGAGCTCGAGTGGGCCGGCATCCGTCCGTCGCCTACAGTGTCTGGGTGATGGAATCCGGGTGGATGGCCAGGGCCGCCCGGGCCCAGGGCCGCGCCGCCTTGATGGCCGCGAAGTCCGGGCCCGACGGCAGGAATTCGGCGGTGCCCTCCACCAGGAAGCCGGCGCCGGGGCCGTGCTGGCCCTGCACCTCGCGGCTCCCCAGGGTCAGCAGGACCCGGTTGCTGAAGGCGAGGTTGGTTTCGGTGTGGTGCATGCCGCCGGCGGGGATGAGCAGGCACCCATCGCCGGTGAGCTGGAGGTAGCTGTTCCAGGTGTTCACGAGGTGCGGCCCGTCCTGGCCATGGGTGGCGATGGCCACCACTCCCTCGTGCTTCATGATCTGCTGCAGTTTTTCCGGGATTTCCACGGGGTGCTCCTGATGGGGCCCGGGCACGGCCCGGGGTTCCAGGATGCCACCCGTTGCGTGCCAAGAACATGGAACCACCTGGTCCTTCAAGGCATCAAAGGTACTGTCGCCAGACTTACCCGGGAGGCTGCTGGGCCTTCGCCGGGACGCTTCAATCCCGCCTGTGAAGGCGATCGGCCATGGTTCTTGAGTTCCCCTCCTGGATCCGCATCACCCATTTCCTGAACTTCCTGTTCCTGTCCCTGCTGGTGCGCAGTGGTCTGGGCATCCTCAGCGCCCATCCCAAGCTCTACTGGAACGACGACTGCGACCTGGACAGCGAATGGGCGAGCTTCAACGCCAAGCCTCTCCCCCGAGACCGGCTGTTCACCGCTGACGACCAGGAGGCTTCCTTCCCCGCCTGGCTGGCCCTGCCCGGCGAGAAGCATTGGGAACAATCCCGACACTGGCATTTCGGCGCGGTGAACGGCTGGGTCGCCACCGGGCTGGCCTACGTGGGACTGATCTTCGCCACCGGGGAATGGCGGCGCCTGGTGCCCACCTCCTGGAGCATTTTCCCCGAGGCCTGGAAAGTTCTGGTGGGATACCTGCACTTGCAGGTGGGCAACCAGCCCCACGGGACCCACAATGCCCTTCAGCAGCTCACTTACGCCGGTGTGGTGTTTCTGCTGGCGCCTCTCAGCATCGCTTCCGGAGCGGCCATGTCTCCGGCGGTGGCCGGACGGTTCCCCTGGTTCATCCGCCTGTTCCACGGCCGGCAGGCGGCCCGGAGCATCCACTTCATCTGCCTGTGCTGCTACGTGCTGTTCTTCGTCGGCCACATCACCATGGTGGTTCTGCACGGGGTTCGCCCGGAGCTGGCCCTCATCACCCTCGGCCAAACGACCAACCCGGACTTGAACCTGGCCCTGGCGATCGGCCTGGGCGGAATCGCCGCGGTGGTAGCCCTCCACATCCTGGCCAACCGGGTGTCCATGCGGCGGCCGGATTGGGTGCAGCGGGCCGCCGAGCTGGTCGTGGACCCGGTGCGCCGGGCCCTGTTGGGCCGCCTGGAATCGCGCCAGCAATACACCCGGGCGGACCTGTCCCAGTACCATTGGGTCAACGGCCGCCCGCCCCGGGAGGAGGACTTCCTGGCCTTGGCAGCGAACGGCTTCCGGGACTATGTGCTGACGGTTGGCGGGCTGGTGGAGCGGCCCCTCCGCCTGAACCTGGAAGACCTGAAGGCCATGTCCCGGCAGTCCCAGATCACCAAGCACCTCTGTATCCAGGGCTGGTCGGGGGTGGCTGAGTGGACCGGCGTGCCCCTGCGGGAGGTCTTGGCCCGGTGCCGCCCGCTGCCCGCCGCTGGCGATGTGGTGATCTGGGGCTACGACGAGAAATCCCGCTCGGAGTTCCACCCCAAGGCGCCGGGCCAGTACTACGTCACCATCCCTGTCGCCCTGGCCCGGCATCCCCAGACCCTGCTGGCCTTTGAAATGAACGGCGAGCCCTTGTCCCTGGAACACGGCGCGCCCTTGCGCCTGCGTCTGGAGAGCGAGTGGGGCTTCACCATGGTGAAGTGGATCAAGGCCATCGAGTTCGTGGACAGCTACCGTAACGTGGGCAAAGGCAAGGGCGGCTGGCCCGAGGACAACCTTTACCGGACCCGGGAGGCCAGCCTCTGACACTCCTAGATCAGGCCGCGCTTGATGGCGTGAAGAACCGCTTCGAGGCGGTTATGGGTGCGGAGCTTCCGGTTGATGGCGTGAAGGTGGTTCCTCAAGGTTGCCAAGGTGATCTTCAAGTCCCTCGCGATCTCCCCCGAAGTCTTCGAATCCGCGAAGAGTTTCAAGATGCGGGTCTCCTGGTTGGAGAGCGGCTCGACGGGAGCCGGCCGAGCTCCGCCGTTGGCCATGGAAAGGATTTGCCTGGATGCCTCGACCATCTTTGAGAAGGCCTGCTCCGCTTCCTTGCGGTCGCTTATGTCGTGCGCGAGATGCGCAAAAAACCGCTTGTGCAGGCGAGAATCATCAAACACGATCGTCGAAACGTCGACCCACTTCTTTTGCCCTGAGCGGGTGGTGATTTCGAGATCGAAGTTCGGAACCGATTCCGTCCAAGCCGTGCAACAGTAGGTGCCGCACCCGGGCCTGCCGACCACCGTGCCGAGCGCGCCCTTGCAGGCGAGCACGTCCTGGCAGGTCCTGCCGAGCACATGCGAAGCCGCATAGCCGGTCAAGCATTCGGCCGAGGCATTCCAGAAGCAGATCTCCCCCTGGGAGCTGACCACGCACGCGGCACCGGCCGTGCGTTCCAGCAACTTGTATAAATCTCCCATTAACAAGGGCCACCCATCCAAGTCCTCCAGATTGTAACCCGCCGCCCCCGGCCTGCCCATGGAACGGTTTGATCCAACTCGGGTGCAGCGCGGTTCGGCCCTGCGGAATCACGGCCGGACGTTCACCCTCGGGAGGACCAGGCGGATGACGGCCAGGAGGTGGATGATCCAGAAGCGCCAGTTCATTCCCCGCCGAGGCTGCCCGACACCACGCTGGCCAAGGCGCCCAGTTGGATGGAGTCAGCCCCCGCCTCCCATCATGGATTGAACGAAACGCAACAAGGGGGCCGGAAAACAACCGATCGCGATGACCGCCACGGTCAGTCCCGCGAGCGTCCAGGACAGTGAACCGGGCGTGCAGGAAGGACGGTCCGGCGAGGACGGCGCCGGAGCTTCGCCCGTGGGTGCGTCCATCCGGCTGAACAGGGCGATCAGAACCCGCAGGTAATAGAAGAGGCCGATGACGCTCGTGATGACCAGGACGAACACGAGTGGCCACAGGGAAGCCGACACCCCGGCGGCGACGAGATAGAATTTGCCGACGAAACCCGCCGTGAGCGGTATTCCCGCGAGGGACAGCAGCATGACGGTGAAGATGCCGGCGACCATGGGGCGGCGCCAGAAGAGGCCCCGGTAGGAGCCCAGATCGCCCCGATCGTTGCCCGGCGTGGAAAGAACGGTAACGACGCCGAAGGCGCCCAGCATCGTCGCAAAATACACGACCAGGTAGAAGGCGGCGGCCGAACGGGCCATGGCGTGGCCTGCCTCGAGGGGCACCAGCAGATAGCCGAGATGGGCGATCGAGGAATAAGCAAGAATGCGTTTCACATTGGCCTGGAACAGCGCCAGCAGGTTCCCGGCGACCATCGAGGCGGCCGCGACCGTCGCCAGCACCAGCAGAACGGAGCCATCGCCGCGGAGACCGGAACGGTCGAAAAATTGGAGCAGGAACGCGAACATGGCCCCCTTCGAGACGGTTGCCACGAAAGCCGAGACGGGCGCGGGCGCGCCTTCATAAACGTCGGGGGTCCACATGTGGAAAGGGACCAGCGCAAGCTTGAAACCGACCCCCACGGCGATGAGCGCGACCGCCGCGCCGATGACGGACGGTGCGACGCCGGGACCCGCCATGGCCGCCGGGAAACGGCGAAAATCCATGGTGCCCAGCTCGAAATAGGCCATCGCCATTCCCAGGAGCAGGAAGGACGCGGAGACCCCGGCGAGGACCAGGTACTTGATGCCGGCTTCGATCGAAATCTCGGCGCCGCGCTCGTACGAGACGAGCCCGTAGAGGGCCACGCTGAGGAGTTCCAGCCCGAGGAAGAAGGAGGCGAAGTGGCTGGCGCAGGCGAGGACGGCGGACCCGAGGGCGGCGGTCGGGACCAGAATATACAATTCCTCCGGGCGGGCGGCCTCCCGATCCCGGTAATAGCCATGGCAGAGCAGCACGACCACAAGGCTTGCCAGGACGATCAGGCCGGTGAAGAAAAGCCCGGCCGGGTCGATCCTGAGCAGCGGGGTGACGTCCCGTGGCCCGAGCGGAGCCGCGATGAAAAGAGAGGCCAAGGCGGCGCACAAGCCCACGGTTGCCGTCGCTGCCGCGAACGGGTGGCTGCGCCGGACGGAAATGGCCAGCATGACGGCGACCGCCGTTGCCGCGATCGACAGCAGAGGCGAGAGGGCGAGCAGATCGGTGGAGGTCATGGTTCACTTGCGGCCGAGGACGGTGGTCAGGCAGGCCTTGAGCGCCGGGTGGAAGGTGTTCAAGACCGGTTGGGGATCCAGGCCCAGCCACAAGAGGCTTCCGGCCATCAAGGCGACCATGGCGCGTTCCCGCGAACCCAGGTCGGGGATGGCCCAATTCCGGGTGTTGGGCCCATAGAAGGCGCGCTGCACCATGTAAAGCGCATAAAATGTGGCCGCCAGCACCCCCACGGCGCCGGCCGTCGCCAGGATCGGATGCTCGCCCCAGGTTCCCACCAGGACCAGGAACTCGCCGACGAAATCGCCAAGGCCCGGAAGGCCGAGCGAGGCGAGCGCGAACATGAGGCTGGCCCCCCCCAGCCGCGGCGCCGTCGACCAAAGTCCACCCATGCGGTCCAGGTCGCGGGTGTGGAGGCGCTCCTGGAGCGCGCCGGCCAGGATGAACAGGGCCCCCGTGCTGATGCCGTGGCAAAGCATGGTCATCAGGGCGCCCTGGAGAGCGAGTTCATTCCAGGAGAAGACGCCAAGCACGACAAAGCCCAGATGGCTGACGCTGGTATAGGCGACGAGACGCTTCAAGTCGGTTTGACCGAAAGCCAGGACCGCACCGTAGAGGATGCCAGCCGCGCCGAGGGCCATCGCCACCGGCGCCCATTCATGGGCCGCGTCCGGAAACAGCGGCACGACGAAGCGGATCATGCCGTACCCACCGGTCTTGAGCAGCAGACCGGCGAGGATGACGCTGCCCGCCGTGGGAGCTTCGGTGTGGGCATCCGGCAGCCAGGTGTGCAGGGGAAACAGTGGCAGCTTGACCGCGAAGGCCGCGAAGAAGCCGAGCATGATCCAGCGCCCGGCGCCCGCCGAAAGCGGTGTGCCGAGCAGCTGCTGGTAATCGAACGTGTAGATTCCGCTGCTCCGGTGATGCAGGAAGTACAGCGCCAGGATCGCCACCAGCATCAGCAGGCCGCTGGACTGGGTGAACAGGAAGAACTTGACTGCGGCATACAGCCTGCGCTCGTGGCCCCACAGGGCGATCAGGAAATACATCGGGACCAGCATGGATTCCCAGGCGAAGTAGAACAGGAACAGGTCGGCGGCCAGGAACACGCCGGCGATCCCCGCCAGGATCCACAACAGATTCAAATGGAAGAAGCCTACGCTCACGGTGATCTCGTTCCAGGAGGCCAGGACCGAGAGGGCGCCCAGGAAGAAGGTCAGCACGAGCAGGAGCAGGCTGAGGCCATCCAGGGCGAGATGGAAATGGATGCCGAAGGTCGGGATCCATGCCCAATCGAGCTGCTCGAGCCAGGGGCTGGCCCCCGCCTGGGCCATCCACCCCCCATGGCGGACCCAGAGCGACAGGACCAGCGCGAAATCGCCGGCGACCGCGCCAAGCGCGATCCACCGGGCGAGGGCCGCCCGCCAGCGCGCCGCGGCGGCAGCGGCGACGCCGCCGCCCAGAAGGATGATGATGAGCCAGAAAAGGATCATCTGAACACCGCCACCCCGAGGAAAAGGGCCGCGCCGATGCCGACCGCCGCGGCGTACCAGCGCAGGCGGCCGTTTTCGGTCCGGCTCAGCGCTTGGAAGGCCAGTTCATGCAACCGGGCGATGCCCGTGACCCCATGGTCGATGAAGTCCCGCCGGTTCGCCCTGGCGACCCAGACAAAGGGCCGCACCCACGCCCGGTCGTACAGCCAGTCCAGACCCCAGTCCTCCCGCCAGAGGGCATGCAGCCGCTGGCCCCAGGCAGTCGCCGCCAGGCCCTCCGCCCATCCCCGTTGCCGCAGGAAGAACAGATAGGCCAGGCCGAGCCCCAGCACGAAGGCCAGGCCCGCGACGACGCTGGCAAGCGCCTCGATCGAACCGCCGCCGGGAACCAGGACCGCGGCCGGCAGGGCACGGCTCAGGAAGGCCCGCAGGGCGTTCCCCCACCATCCGCCGGCGATGGAGAGCACGGCGAGCACGAGGACCGGCACCGCCATTCGGCGGCCTGGCCGGCGTGTCACCGGCGTGGTCCGGTTTCCGAAGAACACCAGGAAGATGAGGCGGAACGTATAGAGCCCGGTCAGCACCACCCCGGCGACCCCCGCGGCCCATAACCACGGGCCGCCCGCGCGCGAAGTCAAGGCCTGCCACAGGATGAAATCCTTGCTGAAGGCGCCGGCCGTGATCAGCGGCAGTCCCGCCAGCGAGCAGCCGCCGACCATGAACAGCCAGAAGGCGAGGGGCAGTTCTTTGCGCAGTCCGCCCATGCGGAAGATGTCGTGTTCGTGACCTAGTGCCTCGATGACGATGCCGGCGGCGAGAAACAGGAGCGCCTTAAAGAAAGCGTGGGTCGTGAAGTGGAACAAGGCGCCCTGCCAAGACCCGGTGCCGAGCGCCAGGAACATGTATCCGATCTGGCTGATGGTGGAATAGGCGAGCACGCGCTTGAGGTCGGACTGCACCAGGGCGCTGCAGCCGGCCATCAGCAACGTTACCGCACCAATGACCGCGACCGCCGACTGCACCGCCGGCGCGAGCGAGTAGAGCACGTGCATGCGCGCGATCAAATAGACGCCGGCCGTCACCATGGTCGCGGCGTGGATCAGCGCGCTGGTGGGCGTCGGCCCGGCCATGGCGTCCGGCAGCCAGGTTGACAGCGGCAACTGGGCCGACTTGCCGACGGCTCCGCCCAGGAGCAGCGCGGCCGCCGCCGTCGCGAGCGGCGAGCCGGCGGCCCATTGCACGCTCGCCTGGCGCATGAGGTCCTGGATCCGGAGGGTCCCCAACTCCCGCTGAAGGAGAAACAGCCCCAGGATCATGGCGGTGTCCCCGACCCGGGTGACGATGAAGGCCTTGCGCGCCGCCCGGCCGTTGGCGGGATCCTGGTACCAGAAGCCGATGAGCAGATAACTGCACAAGCCGACCCCTTCCCAGCCGAGGTACAGCAGCAAGAGGTTGTCCGCGAGCAGGAGGACCACCATGGAGGCGACAAAGAGGTTCATGTAGGCGAAAAAGCGGCTGTAACCTTCATCTCCCTCCATGAACTCGGCCGAGTAGAGATGGATGAGGAAGCTCACCACCGTCACCACCCCGACCATGAGCAGGGACACCGGATCCAGGTAGAAGGCGATCTCCGGATGGAAGCTCGGCACCTCGAGCCAGGTCCATAACACCTGCCGGTACGGCGTACCGAGCGCGAGCCAGGCCGGTACGACAGCCAGCGAAAGCAGGACCGAAAGGGCGATGGAGCCTACGCCGGCGACCGCCACCATCCTCCTTGGCAGCCCATGGCCAGCCATGGTGAGAACCAGAGCGCTCGCGAACGGGATGGCCGGGATCAACCAGAGGAGTCTGAGCATGTCACCCTCTCAACCGACGCGCGAGATCGGCGTCGAGGGATTTGAGGAGGCGGAACATCCGCAGCGCCAGCGCGAGACCTACGGCCACCTCCGCCGCCGCCGTGGCCAGGGTGAACAGATACATGACCTGCCCGTCCGCCTGGCCCCACCGGGCGCCGGCCGCCACGAATGCGAGGCCCGCGCCGTTGAGCATCACTTCGAGCGACATCAGGATGAAGATCACGTTACGGCGCGCCAGCACTCCCGCCAGTCCGAGTCCGAACAGGATCGCCGCCAGCAGCATCGCATGGCCCGGCAGATTCGATGGCATCGAAATCCTCCCTTTCTTCCGGATGGTTCCATCCCAGGTGATAGGCCCCCACGATCCCGGCCAGCAGGAGCATGGACACCAGTTCCACGCCCAGCAGGTAGGGCCCGAACAAGACCAGGGCGACGGCCTTCGGTCCCACGGCGCGCAGCGCGGCAGCCTGGCCGTCCGGTACCGATAACACATAAACCAATTGGACCACCAGGATCGCCGCCAGGATTCCAGGGCCGACCCAGGCGCCCGGCCTCAGCCAGGCGCGCTCCTCCCGGGTGCCGCGCCGGCCGAGGTTGAGCAGCATCATCACGAAGACGAACAGGACCATCATCGCCCCGGCGTAGATGATGACTTCCAGGGCGGCCACGAAGGGAGCGCCCAGGGTGAACAAGACGGTCGCCACGGCCAGCAACGAGACGACCAAGTACAGCAGCGCGTGCACGACATTGAGCCGGGTGATCATCAAGGCGGTGGCCGCAATGGCGACCCCGGCGGAGACATTGAAGGCCAGCAGCATCGTTTCCCCTCACGGCAGCAACGTGAGCCGGTCGGCCGGCGGAGCTTCATGTTCCGCTTCGCCCTTGCCTTTCCCGGCGATCTCGACCCCACACACGCGCCAGAAGTTGTAGTCCGGATACTTGCCCGGTCCGTCGATCAGCAGGTCCTCTTTCTCGTAGACCAGGTTCGGACGCAGGTATTCGCTCATTTCGAAGTCGGGCGTCAGCTGGATCGCATAGGTGGGGCAGGCCTCTTCACAAAACCCACAGAAGATGCAGCGGGAAAAGTTGATGCGGAAGAATTCGGGATAGCGCCGGCCCGACGCGTCTTCCGTGGCCTGCAGGGCAATGCACTCCACCGGACAGACCACCGCGCAAAGGTGGCAGGCGACGCACCGCTCGCCGCCGTCCGGATCGCGGGAGAGAATGATGCGGCCCCGGTACCTGGGCGCGAGGTAGGGCTTCTGCTCCGGATACTGCACGGTGACGCGCCGGTGGAACATGTGCAGGAACACGTTCCAGAGGTTCCGAAGGATGCTGATCATGGTTTCACCTCCCCCGGGCCGTCGCCAGCACGACGGCCCCGGTCGCGAGCAGATTGGCCAGGGACAGCGGCAACATGACCTTCCAGCCGAAGGCCAGCAATTGATCGAATCGCGGGCGCGGCAAGGACGCCCGAACCAGAATGAAGAAGGCGATCAACAGGAACGTCTTGAGCAAGAACCAGGCCAGGGGCGGCAACAGAGGTCCGAGCCAGCCGCCGAGGAAAAGGACCGCGATCAGTCCGGACACGAGGCTGACGCCCAGGTACTCTCCGACGAAAAACATGCCGAACTTCATGCCCGAGTATTCGGAATGGAAGCCGGCGACCAGTTCGCTCTCGGCTTCCGGGAGATCGAACGGGAGCCTGCGCGTCTCCGCCACTCCGGCGATCAGGAAAAGCGCGAAGCCGAGCGGTTGTGGAATGACGAACCACACGTGGCGCTGGGCTTCGACGATCCGCGCGAGATTGAACGACCCCGCCATCAGCACCACGCCCATCAGTGACAACGCCATAAAAACCTCATAGCTCACCATTTGCGCGGCGGCCCGCAGCGCCCCGAGCAGCGCGTACTTGTTGTTGGACGACCATCCGCCCAGCACCACGCTGTAGACGCCAAGGGATGACATGGCCAGGACGAACAACAACCCGATGTCAAGGTCGGCGACCATGATCCCGGGTGCGATCGGAAGCACCGCGTAGGACATCAGCGCCGCGGCGACGACGATCGCCGGTGCCCCGACGAACACGGCCCGGTCGGCGAACGGCGGGATCCAGTCCTCCTTGAAGAAGATCTTGATCATGTCGGCCAGGACCTGCAGCAGGCCGAACGGCCCGACCCGGTTCGGGCCGTAACGGTCCTGGAACAGGGCAAGGAGCCGGCGCTCCAGCCAGATGAGCGCAGCGGCGTTGGTGAGCGCCGCGAGGAGGACGCCGAGGACGGAGGCGATGGGGTGCGGGTTCGTCATCATATCCGTGCGATCCGGCTCCAGGCCGGCAGTTCCAGGCCCTCCAGCGGCGGGAGGCCCGAGGGCAGGCCGGCCGTGCCTCTGGGCAGACCCGCCACGATCACGACCGGCAGGCGGAACCCCAGGACTTCCACCATGTCGCCGAAACGCGTGGCGTCGTCCGCGTTCAGGCCCAGGTAGGGACGCGGGCACAACTGGGCCACCGCCGGGGCGGACCGGCTAAGTTCCTCACTGCCGAAAACATGGAACAACGGAACCAGGAGCCATTCGCCGTCGCGGGCCTGGAAAGGCTGGGGAGGCGCAGGGGAATAGCCGGATCGGCACGGCCTGGCGTCCAGTCCGGGCTGGATCAACCGCACCCCGGGATCGCCGCCGCGGACCGCTTCGCCGATTTCGCTCTGGTACTTGTTGGCGGCCTGGATGGAATTCCAGCCCGGAGACCAGCAGAAGGGGATGAGCGCCGAGGGCGGCTGGACAAGGCTTCCTTCCATGGAGAAGGACAGCGGAGAATCGGGGTCGTCGGGCGGCTTGGGTTCGTGTACGGTAAGGTTCGCGACCACCGCCGTCCGGCCACTGGAACGGTGGGGCTCGCGGGGAACCTTGGCTCCGGCCATGCGGAACCCGGCCGCGGGTGCGGCCTGGGCGATGTCCGCCAGTCCAGGCAGAGCCGAAGCCAGGTCCGCGATGATCGCGTCGAGCGTCGGCCAGGGACCGAGCCAGCGCCAGCTTTCCCGGACCGCGCCGTCCGCCGGGGCCACCTGGTAGAACCTCTGGGCTCGGCATTCCTGGTTCACCAGCGTACCGCCCGCTTCCGCATAGGTCGCCGCCGGGAGCAGCAGCTGCGCCTTTTCCGTGGTCCGGTTGCCCAGGTGGTCCAGCACGGCCAGGTGGCCGCACCGGTCCAGGAAGGCTTCGGCCTGGTCCGCAGGCAGGCGGCGGTAGAGATCGTTCTCGAGCACGATGGCGGCCTCGGGATGGCTGGCCAGGGCCGCGTCGAGCGACCGCTCCGCCAGGAGCGCGAGGCCGAAGCTGTTGCACTCCGGCGCGAGGAAGGCCAGCGCGCAGTTCGGCAAGGCCCGGGATACGTTCGCGGCCGCCTGGATGATGGCGGTGCTGTGCAGGCTGGCGCCCGCCACCACCAGGGGCCGCCGCGCCGATTGGAGCGCCGCCGCGATGCGCCGGGACCACGCCCGTTCCTCGCCGGCCCAGGCGACCGGGTCCGGCGCCTGGGGCTCCAGTTCGTGCGCCACCGCGAAGCCCAGGCGGGCAAGGTCGTCCGGAGCGCCCCGGTAGCAGCCGGCCGCGACGTCATCGAGCCGGGTGGCGGCCACGGCGGCGATGAACAGAGGTCCTTTCGCACCCTGGACCGCTTCCCGCACGGCCTGGTCGTGCCAGAGCGGGATCTGCAGGCGCCTGGCGACCTCGTTCGGCCCTTGCCGCACGGATTGGCGAATGCTCAAAGCCATCCTCGGGGCGACGTTGGTGACGTCCTCTCCCAGGATGAACACGGCGTCCGCCGCCTCCACCTCGGCCAGGGATGGGGTGCGCGCAGGCCCGGTCCGGAGAATGTCGAGCATCTGGTGCAACAGGCGCAGTTCGCCTTCGGGAACGCCCGCGCAGAAATGGTCGGGGCCGACCAGCTTCCGCAGGGCGAAATTGCTTTCCAGCGAAGCCCGGGGGGAACCGATGCCCAGGACGCCGCCGCGGCTCGCGACCAGGTCGCGCAGATGACCTTCGGCGGCCTCGGGCGTGATGGCCTCGCCATGGAATCCAGGTTGCCGGATGCGCCGGTCGCCGTTCACGAACTCGTATCCGAACCGGCCGCGGTCGCAGAGGAAGTACCCGTTGACCTGGCCGTTGAATCTGTTCACGACCCGCCGCAGCATGCCGTAGCGCTCGCCGATGCTGATGTTGCAGCCGAGCCCGCAGAGGGCGCAGATCGACGGGGCGTGCCGGAGGTCCCACTTGCGGGTGTAATGGCGCTTCAGGGTGGCGTCGGTGAAAACGCCGGTGGGACAGACCTCCACCAGGTTGCCGGCGAATTCGTTCTCGAGCACCCCATCCCGGTCGCGGCCGAAATACACCAGGTCACGGAGGGAGAACACGTTGAAATCCTCGCCGCCCGCGTATTCCCGGTAGAACCGGACGCAGCGGTAGCACTGGATGCACCGGTTCATCTCATGGTTGAGGAACGGGCCCAGGTACTGGTTCCGGAACGTCCGTTTCTGGAACCCGTAGCGGCGCTCGTTGTGTCCCGTCATGACCGTCATGTCCTGGAGATGGCACTCGCCGCCTTCATCGCATACCGGGCAGTCGTGGGGATGGTTGAGCATCAGCCCTTCGATGACGCCCGCCCGGAAGGCCGCCGCTTCCGGATCCTGGATGGAAATCCTGGCGCCGTCCGCGGCGGGAGTCATGCAAGCCATGACGAGCCGGCCTTCCCGGTCCTTTTCGTCCTTGAACAGCTTCACCGCGCATTGCCGGCAGGCCCCCACGGATCCCAGCGCCGGATGCCAGCAGAAATACGGCAGGTCCAGGCCCAGGGACAGGCACTGGTGCAGGAGGTTCTGCTCCGGGTTCATCCGGTACGCGCGATCGTCGACCAGGACCGTCGCCAATTTCACCTCCACGGACAGCGCTTTTCGCGAATGTGACGTTCGAAGTCCTCACGGAAGTACTTGAGCGCGCTCTGCAACGGCTCGGCCGCGCCGGGGGCGAGGGCGCAGAAGGTGTGGCCGGGCGCGAGGAACTTCGTCTGGAACGTGAGCTTCTCGATGTCGCCAGGCGCGCCCCGGCCTTCCTCCATGGCATCCAGGATGCGTTCCACCCAGCCGAGGCCGCTCCAGCAGGGAGTGCACCAGCCGCAGGATTCCTGGGCGAAGAAGTGTTCGAGATTCCGCAGCATGCCGACCGGACAAGTGTGGTCGTCGAGGACGATCATGGTTCCAGTCCCCATGCGGCTGCCGACTTTCTGGACCGCGGTGAAATCCATCCGCACGTCAAGATGCTCCTCGACCAGGAAGTCGGTGGAGGCGCCGCCCGGGAGCAGGCCGCGGAACTTCAGTCCCTCGCGCATGCTGCCCGCGTGCTCCTCGAGGATCTCACGGGCAGGGGTGCCCATCGGCAGCTCCCACAGGCCCGGTCGGCGGACCTTGCCGCTCGCGCCGTAGAGCTTGGTGCCCGCGTCCTCGCCGCGGCTCAGCCTCTGGAACCAGGCCGCGCCGTGGGTGATGATGTGCGGAACGTGCGACAGGGTCTCCACATTGTTGATGACCGTGGGCCGGCCCCAAAGTCCGACCACCGTGGGGAAGGGCGGCTTCGAGCGTGGGTTGGCGCGCTTGCCTTCGAGCGCGTTGAGCAGACCGGTCTCCTCGCCGCAGATGTACCGGCCGGCGCTCAGGTGCAGGTGCAGCTCCAGGTCGAACCCCGATCCCAGGATGTTCCTGCCGAGGTAGCGCGCCTCGTAGGCCTCCGCGATGGCCCGGGAGATCCTCCGCGCCGCGAGCTGGTATTCCCCGCGAAGGAACACGTAGGCATGATCGGCCTGGATCGCATAGGCGGCGATCATCATCCCTTCCAGCAGCTGGTGGGGGTCGCCTTCCAGCAGGAAACGATCCTTGAAGGTGCCGGGTTCCATTTCATCCGCGTTGGCCACCAGGTACCTGGGGCCATCCGCGGCCTGGGGAACCAGGCTCCATTTGAGCCCGGTGGGAAAGCCCGCGCCTCCGCAGCCCCTCAGTCCGGACGCCTTGACCAGGTCGACGACCTCCTGCGGCGTCATCCTGCCCAGCGCCTGGCGCAGGCCCTGGTAGCCGCCGGCGCGCTCATAACCCTTGAGGTCGGGAGGTTCCTGGCCCGGATGGATGTTATGGGTGAGGGGCGTTTCCATGGTCATCGGTAGCGGCTGAGGATTTCATCCACTTTCGTGGTCGCCACATCAAGGTGCAGATCGTCATCGATCATCAGGACCGGCGCGTGGTCGCAGGCGCCGAGACAGACGCTCGGCAGCAGGGTGAAACGCCCGTCGGCGCTGGTTTCTCCCGGACGCGAGCCCAGCCTGGCCCGAAGGCGATCGCAAAGACCGGTGCCGCCCATGATCCAGCAGCTGACGCTGTCGCAGAAGAACACGACGTGCCGGCCCACCGGCTTGCGGAAGATCAGGTTGTAGAAGGTCGCCACGCCATCCAGGTCCGCCGCGGACATTTTCAGGAGCTCGCCGATGTCCCGCAGGGCTTCGTCCGACACCCAGCCGCGGTGTTTCTGCACGATCTTCATGGCGTCGATGCAGACGGCCTGCCTGGTGGGATAGTGCGGAAATTCCGCCTCGATTTCCTGCCGTTCTTCCGGTGACAGCATCCGGCCCCTCCTCCTCAGCGGTCGATATCCGCCAGCACGTAGTCCATGGCGCCCAGCACCGCGAGCAGGTCGGGGATCATCCTGCCGCGGCACTGGAGCGGCAGCGTCTGCATGTGCGCGAACGAGGGCGTGCGGATGCGCGTCCGGTACGAGGTCGTTCCGCCGTCGCTGACCAGGTAGTAGCCGTTGTTGCCCTTGGTTCCCTCGATGGCGCCGAGCGCCTCGCCCGGCGGGATCACCGGGCCCCAGCTGACGCCCAGGAAGTGCGTGATCAGAGTCTCGATATCGTGCATGGTCCGGTCCTTCTGCGGCGGTGTCGCCAGCGGATCGCCCGAGCGGTACCTTCCCTCGGGCATGTGGTTCACGCACTGCTCGATGATGCGGAGGCTCTGGCGCATCTCCTCCACCCGGACCACCGCCCGGTCGAAGCAGTCTCCCCGCTGGCCCACCGGAACATCGAATTCGAATTGCTCATATCCGCTGTAGGGTTGCTGCTTCCGGAAATCCCAGGCCATTCCGCAGGCGCGCAGATTGGGCCCGGTCACACCCCAGTCGACCGCTTCCCCGGGCGTCATGGCGCCGATGCCTTTCGTGCGCGCCTGGAACAGGTGGTTCCGCAGGACCTCCCGGTCATACTCGGCGAGCCTCGGCGGCAGGTGTTTCAGGAAGTCCCGGACCATCGCGTCCCACCCCCGCGGCAGGTCCTGGGCCACACCGCCGATCCGGAACCAGTTCGGATGCATCCGTGCGCCGCAGATGGCCTCGATGATCGCCAGGGCGCGTTCCCGGTCGGTGAAGGTGTAGAACACCGGCGAGAGCTGGCCCAGATCCTGCGCGAACGTTCCGTACCAGACCAGGTGGCTGATGATGCGGAACAGTTCGCACAGCATGACGCGGATCACTTGGCCGCGCGGGGGCACCGTGACCCGGGCCAGCTTCTCGACCGCGGTCAGGTAGGCCAGGTTGTTCATCACCCCGCCGAGGTAATCGATCCGGTCGGTGTACGGAATATAGGTGTGCCAGGTCTGCCGCTCGCCCATTTTCTCGGCGCCGCGGTGGTGGAACCCGATCTCCGGCACGGCGTCCAGGATCTCTTCCCCGTCGAGCTGGAGCACGATGCGCAGGACACCATGCGTCCCCGGGTGCTGCGGCCCCACGTTCAGGAAGAGGATGTCGCTGTCCCCCCTGGTGCGCCGCATGCCCCATTCTTCGGGGCGAAAGCGGAGCGCCTCCTGCTCGGCATCCTCCTTGGCCTCCGGGAGCCGGAAGGGACCCATCTCGGTCGCCCGCGCCGGATGGTCCTTGCGCAGGGGGTGGCCTTCCCAGGTCGAAGGCATGAGGATGCGGGTGAGGTGGGGATGGCCGGCGAAGGCGATCCCGAACATGTCCCATACTTCGCGTTCGTACCAGTTCGCGGAGGGCCAGAGGTCGGTGACGGTGTCCGCGGACAGTGCGTTCCCGGCGAGCGGCGTCTTGATGCGGATGTACTCGTTCCGGTCGAACGAGAACAGGTGATAGATCAGCGTGAAGTCACTGGCAGGTTCGCCGGAGCGATGCGCGCGCATGCGTTCGTCCATGGCCGTGAGGTCGTACAGCATCCGGAACGGATCGGCGATCCGCTCTTTCAGGAAGGACAGGATCCCGTGGACCCTTTCCCGCTCGGCCCAGTAGGTCGGGACGCCGTCCCGGTACGCTTCGGAAGGCGCCGGCTGGGCGCCCAATTCGGCCGGGAGGGACAGTTCAGGGGCCTGGGCCGTCATGGATCAAACCTCGTCCGGTGTCCGCAGGTCCGTCATCAGCTGACGGCCGGGTCGCTTCAGGTCGCGCAGGGAGGGCGCCGGGAGCCGCTCCACCCCCTGGGGCCCCACGACCCAGCTCAGGGGCCGCCGTTCCGTCCCGACCGCCTTCTGCAGCAGGATCAATCCCTCCAGAAAGGCGTCCGGGCGCGGTGGGCATCCGGGCACGTAGACGTCCACCGGGAGGAACTTGTCGACTCCCTGGACGACGCTGTAGATGTCGTACATCCCGCCCGAATTGGCGCAGGATCCCATCGAAATCACCCAGCGCGGCTCCATCATCTGTTCGTAAAGACGCTGGATGATGGGCGCCATCTTGATGAACACGGTGCCAGCGATCACGATCAGGTCAGCTTCCCGCGGCGTTCCGCGGATCACCTCGGCGCCGAACCGCGCCAGGTCGTATTTGCTGGTGAGGCTCGTGGCCATTTCGACGTAGCAACAGGAAAGGCCGAAATTGAAAGGCCAGATCGAGTTCTTCCGGCCCCAGGCCACCATGTCCTGCAACCGGGAAAGCACGATGGTGCGCTTGACCTCGTCCTCGAGCGCGGGTGGCTCCGCGGATCCAGACCTCTTGCCGGCTCGGCTCAGCGACCAGCGCATTCGTTCAGCTCCCCCCACGGCGTTGGCCGGCGTCCTTCACGGGCACGTCAAGCGCCCCCACCCGGGCCAGGTATTGCAGCGTCGCGACCAGGATGGCCGTGAAGACCAGTGCTTCCAGGAAACCGGGCCAGCCGAGTTCCCGCGCCGCGACGGCCCAGGCCAGAAGGAACACGGTTTCCAGATCGAAGGCCACGAAAAGCATCGCGATCAGGTAGAACTTGGCGGACAGGCGCAACTTCGCGGAACCCACCGAAACGATCCCTCCCTCGTAGGGCGACCCGGTGGCGCGGCTTTGGTGCCGCTGCCCGAGCAGGAACGATATCTGGAGCATGCTCGCGACGACCAGCAGGACCAGAGCGGAATACAGAACGAAGGGCCACATGGCGTCTCAACCCAGCGAACCGTCTTTTTTCCGCGCCGGTTTTTCACTTTCCCGTCTCAAATCGACCATGGGAAACCTCCCATTCGGCGAGTGCCGGCTCGCCCTGGCCCAGCAAAGCCCTGGGCGAAAGAGTGGGTTTGAGTGTTGGAATCGCCAATAGGAGTTTTGTCATGGACCCTGGGATGATCATCACGGCTTGGCGGCCGGTGCGTGCGCCCCGGCGACCTTCCGGAACCGGCATCAGCCCCTTGGCGCCTCGCTTGGCTGAGTTTTCTCCCTGCTCATCGTCGCAGGATAGGGGCTTGCCCAACTCCTCGACCCCGTGCATCGCCGAGTCCGCTCGGAAATCCTGGCGGGGACCGCGGCCGAAGTATGACGGAAAGGGAAATGCATGCAGAAACGTAAATCAGGCAATAACAGCCTGGAAGTGTCCGCCCTGGGGTGACGAGACCTTCCCTGCCCCTACTCGCCGGGATCGCCCAGGGACGGCGCCGGGCTGGGGAAAGGCGCCTGGACCTGCCGCCCGGGAACGGTGGCCAGGTAGACACCGCCCACCACCACTACGCCTCCGGCCAGCTGCAGACCTCCGAGGCGCTCCCCCAGGATGAAATACGCGGCCGCCACCGCCACCACCGGCATCAGGTTCACGAACACGCTGGCCCGGGCCCCGCCCAGCAGGCTTATGGTGGTGACGTAGAGCCAGGAGGCCACGGCGGAGCAGAACAGGCCCAGGAAGATGACGTTGAGGGTCACCGCTGCGCTGGGCGTCCGCCAGGCGCGGGCCTCCAGCAGGGCCAACGGCAGGCAGCCCAGCATCCCGAACAGGGTCTGCCAGAAGGTGGTCTGCAGCAGGCCGCAGCGGCCGGACACGGCCCGGGTGGCGAAGATGTAGGCCACGAATACCATGGCGGCGCCGGCCATGAGGGCGTAGCCCAGGGCCGAGCCGGACAGGCTCAGCTGGCGGGCGACGATCAGGGACACGCCCAGGAAGCTCAGCAGGGCCCCGGCGTAGGCCCGGGCTCCGGGGCGGATGCCCAGGAACACCCGCTCGGCCAGCACGGTGGCCACCGGCACCAGGCCGATGATCAGGGCGCACTCCGAGGCGGAAAGCAGTGCCAGGCCGTGGTTGGTGAGATAGAAGTAGAAGGTGATGTTGAGCAGGCCGCCCAGCACCAGGATCGGCAGGTCCCGGGCGGCCACCCGCAGGCGCGTCCCGGCGCACCAGGCGATGAGGGGCAGGGCGGCGCTGGCCACCAGGCTGCGGGCGGCGGCCAGGGTCATGGGCGGCAGTACGGCCACGGTCACCTTGATGCTCAGGAAGGACAGACCCCACAGAGAGCCGGCGATGAGGCCGTAAAGTGGCGCGACCCGCTTGTGATGCATGGCGATATCGTAACGCGTTCCCCCGGAGCCCGTTCGCCGTATCCTGTCATAATTCAATCGTTGACCAGGGAGGCGGCAGACAAAGCCATGGGAGGTGTCCTGTGAGACGGCGGGAATTCATCCAGGCCACCGGCATCGGCGGGCTGCTCCTGTTCTTCCAGGGCAGCGCCCAGGCGGCGCCCCTGCTGGCGCCCCGCCCGGGAGACTATCCCCCCGACTTCAACAGCTACCTGCGCATCGGCGCGGACGGCCGGGTGGGCTGCTTCGTGGGCAAGGTGGAACTGGGCCAGGGCATCATGACCGCGCTGGCGGTGCTGGTGGCCGAGGAACTGGACGTGCACCCGGACCAGGTGGACATGCTCATGGGCGATACCGACCTCTGTCCCTGGGACAATCCCACCGGCGGGTCGCTGACCCTGTGGCAGCTCGGCCCGGCGCTGCGCGGGGCCGCGGCCGAGGCCCGGGCGGTGCTGCTGGCGATGGCCGGGGAGCGGCTGGGGTTGCCCGTCGCCGACCTGGAGGTGAAGGACGGGGTGGTCTCGGCCAAGGGCGCCCCGGAACGGAAGGTCGGATACGGCGAGCTGGTCCAGGGACGGCGCCTGGAGCGCCACCTGGGCAAGGTGCAGCCCAAGCCGCTGGCAGCCCGCACCCTGGTCGGCCAACCAGCCCCGCGCAAGGACGCCAAGGCCAAGATCACCGGCGCGGCGCAGTACGCCGGCGATCTGCGTCTGCCGGGCATGCTGTACGCCTGCGTGGTCCGGCCCCCGGCCCACGGGCTGACGCTCAAGAGCCTGGACACTTCGGGGGCGGAGCGGATGCCCGGCGTGCGGGTGGTGCGGGACGGAGCCCTGGCCGCCGTGCTGCACGAGCAGCCGGATGTGGCCCGCCAGGCCCTGGAACGGATCAAGGCGGAGTGGACCGGCGCCGAACCGGACGTGGACAGCCAGAGCCTCTACCGGTATCTGGTGGAAAAGAGCCCGGCCCTGCCGGTGGCCGTGGCCCGAGGCGACCTGAAGGCCGGGGAGGCCCGGTCCGCCACCGTGGTGGAGGGCGAGTACTGCAACGCCTACGTGGGCCACGCCACCCTGGAGCCCCATACCTCCGTGGCCAAGTGGGAAGACGGGCGCATGACCGTGTGGAGCTCCACCCAGGCCCCGTTCCGGATCCGCACGGACGTGGCCGAGGCCCTGGGGCTCCCGGCCGCCAAGGTGCGGATCATCACCCCTTACGTGGGGGGAGGCTTCGGCGGCAAACTGGTGGGTCCGGACGCGGTGGAGGCCGCCCGGCTGGCCCGCCTGGTGCCGGGGCATCCGGTGCAACTGGCCTGGGGACGCCAGGAGGACTTCTTCCTGGACACCTTCCGCCCGGCGGCGGTGATGAAGGTCCGCGCCGGTCTGGACCAGGCCGGCTACCTGACCTTCTGGGACTACCAGGTGTTCGGCATCAACCACCACGAGGCCGAATACGCCTACGACATCCCGGCGGCCCGGTTCCTGGCCACCGGCGGCCCTGGCGGCACTCCGGGGCTGCACCCGATCCAGACCGGAGCCTGGAGGGCCCCGGGGGCCCACACCAACGCCTTCGCCCGGGAGTGTCACCTGGACCGGATGGCCGCCAAGGCCGGGATCGACCCCATGACCTTCCGCCTGCGCCAGGTGACCGACCAGCGCCTGCTCCGCCTGCTGGAGACCGCCGCACGGGCCTTCGGCTACGTGCCGGCCCCGGCTCCGTCCGGAGGCGGCGTGGGTCTGGCCTGCGGCGCCTGGCGGGGCACCCTGGTGGCGGCCCTGGCCCAGGTGGCGGTGGACAAGTCCACCGGGAAGATCCAGGTGGAGCGGGTGCTGGAGGCGGTCGACGTGGTCCTGGTGGACAATCCGGACCTGCCTTCCCAGGGCCTGGGCGAACCCCCGGTGGTGCCCGTGGGCCCGGTCCTGGCCAATGCGGTATTCGACGCGGTGGGAGCGCGGGTCTGCCACCTGCCCATGACCCCGGAGAGGGTGCTGGAGGCCTTGAAGGGGAACTGAACCAGAAACGCTGCTTGCTGTCGTCTAGCCCGGAGGTGGGATCGTGCGCAAAGTGAATCGGATCATGGAAGCATCCGGTGCCCGGAATGCTTCGGCTGAAGCCGACCCCCATCAGGAGCACGGGCAGATAGCCTCGGCTCACCCGCTGGCAACCCAGGCGGGACGCCGGATCCTCGCCAGAGGCGGCAATGCGTTTGATGCCGCCATTGCCGTGGCGTCAGCTTTGAATGTCGTGGAGCCCATGATGTCCGGCCTGGGCGGATACGGCACGATTCTGGTTTACGACGCAAATAAAAAACAAATTCGTTACTTGAACAGCAGTGGCAGGTTCCCGCTCAAGTGCAACTCGGACTTGATGCGCGAACCGATAAAAGATTACCTGGGGAATAGAACCGGCCCGAAAGCCATTTCAACCCCAGGGAACTTGAATGCATGGAGAGAATTGCATAAGACCTACGGCAAAATGCCTTGGCCGGCTTTATTTGCAAGCGCCATCACTTATGCCGAAAAAGGTTTCAAGGTTACTCCACATTGCGCGAAGTGGATTGATGCCTCCTTTGATTCTTTTTCCGACTATTCTAAATCTTTCTATGGGACGGCTGGGCTGCCCTTGAAAGAAGGAGCCCTTCTTGTACAGCAGGATCTCTCAAGAACGTACAGATTAATTGCCGAAAAAGGACCTGATCCTTTTTATCATGGAGAAATTGCGAATCGCATCCATAAACAAATGGAAAATATTGGAAGTTTTCTTTCCATTGAGGATCTACGGCGCAATGTTGCTGAATGGTGGGACTCGGTCAGCATCCATTACAGAGGATATGAAATATATACGGCTGGTATGCCAAGCAACGCTTATCCCGGGCTTTATTTACTCGGCTTGATGCAACAATTTGATCTTACCTCTCTTGGGCATAATTCCAAAGGCTACCTCCATCTTCTCGCAGAAGCAGCAAAAGAGTCTTGCAAGGTGCGCCTGACGCATCCAGGCGAGGTGGAAGCGAAAGACTTTATCATTAATAATATCCTCACCCATGAGAATTTCCGCTCTGTCGCCGCTGCTCTTGATCTGGCGAGGGCTTCAGATTTTTCCCTCCCCTTTGAGCATGAACACGAAAACACCACTCATTTTGTGGTGGTTGACGATTGGGGCAATATTGTGAGCGCCACGCAGACCCTGGGAAACATGTTCGGCAGCAGGGTCATGGTGGAGGGCACCGGCATATGGCTGAACAACTCGATGGCCTACTCGAATTTCGAACCCAAAGGCAACCCCATGGACGTCGTTCCAGGCCGTTACAAGGTTTCGGGCGATTGTCCCGTGATCATCATGAAAGACGGGACGCCATGGGCGGCGCTTGGCACGCCTGGCGGGCATACAATCACGCAGAACGTCCCCCAGATCATTCTTAACTTGATTGATTTTAAAATGAATATGCAGCAAGCGATCGGTGCTGCCAAGATCGCGTTTCTCGAAGAGACTCGTTCTCTGCGTATCGAAGAAGGTATTCCAAAGGCAGTTATGGATTCCCTCAGGGAGATGGGCCATGTGATCGTGGACGGAATGATAGGAAATGCGATGGGCGTGAGGATGCTCCTTGAAGCCGGCAGGACCTCTTTTGAGGTTGGTGTTGATACCAGGTGGGATGCGCAAAGTCCTATAAGCAACGCCTCTATTTAACGGGACGCCATCTTTGGCATCGTGGCGCTCCTCGTCAGCCACCCTAGGTGACTGCGCCGATTCGGCACGGTCAACCTTCGGCGTCAACGTCATCCACCACCCGTTCCCGAAGGGGCCCGACCGCCGAAGCCCTGGTTCAACGCCGCGGAACCGGATGTTTTTCGGTGCACAGGGCGGACCTGGTTCGATTTGCACCAACCCGGAAGGCCCCCCGTGCACGGCGTTCCGGCCCGACTATGGGGTATGGGAAATCATTTGAATTTTTCAAATTGTCCAACAAAAAATTAAAAAAGTGTTCAACAAAACCTTGACAAGGGGACCCCGGAAAGTATCCTATTCGTAATCACTCCCCAGTTTCGTTAATGGCAATCTGTTTTATTTCTTGTCATATAAACGCGATAATAAAAATATCGAATATATTGCCTTGTACTGTAAACCAGGATTGAGTATTGAGGTGCTCTATGGGAAAGGTGAGGTATCGGCTTCATGGCGATGCTTTGAAATATATCGCGAGATACAGTTATGGCTGAATTTTAAAAATTTTATGGAACTACCCTCTGCCCTCCCAACTTTGCAGGCATCCGCATAAAGCTGCTTTCCCCCATTAATTGTGCACAAATTTTATATCACTGCATTTTTCATAATGGACTTAACGATAAGTCGTCTTCACCTCCACCGGGTTACACCACGCCCATCGAAAACCAAACCTAGCTGGTTCAAAAACAGGAGATAAAATTTATGCGCAATCAGGTTGCTGCAATCACGTCCACCCTTGGGCTGCTCTGTCTGCTGCTGGCCGGCGGCTGCGAAAAGGAAAACAAGATCATCAAGATCGCGACCCAAAGCCCCCTTTCCGGTTCCCAGTCCCTCTTCGGCTCCGATGTCAAGAACGGAACCCAGCTCGCGGTAGAACACCTCTCCGAACCCCTGACCAAGATGGGGTTCAAGGTCCAAATCGCACCCTTCGACGACCAGGCCAACCCGGACACCGGGGTGGCCAATGCCAAGGCCATCGTGGCCGACCCGCAGATCCTGGGCGTGGTCGCCCATGTCAATTCCGGCGTCATGATTCCCTCCTCCGAGGAGTACCATGCTGCAAATCTTTGCAGCATCTCTCCCTCCACCACCAATCCCAGGGTCACCATGCGCGGGCACTTCGATGTGAACCGGGTGTGCGGCCGGGATGACATCCAGGGCGGGGTCGGGGCTCAGTTTGTCAAAGCCCAGGGGCTCAAGAGCGTCTGGGTGATGGGCGACAAGACTGCCGGCGGCCAGGGTGTGGCCGATCAGTTCCAGAAGAAGGCCGGGGAGCTGGGCCTCAAGGTGCTGGGGGCCATCGGAACCGAAGAAAAGATCAACTTTGACCCGATCCTCTCGCCTGTTCTCGCCGCCAAGCCCGACTGCATTTATTTCGGCGGGTCGTACGACCAGATCGCCGTGTTCTTCAAGCAGGCCCGCCAGAAGGGCTTCAAAGGCATGTGCCTGTCCTGCGATGCTTTCGACTCGCCGGATGCCGCCAGGATCGGCGGAGAGCCGCTGATCCAGGGAGCCGGGACGTACTATTCCGAAATCGTCGGTCCGGCCAACGCCTATCCCAACACAGCGAAATTCATCACCGATTTCAAGGCAGAGTTCAACAATACGCCGAACCCGTACGCGGTCATGGCCTACGACTGCGCTTCCGTCCTGCTGAAGGCCATCGAGAATGCCGCCAATGACAACGGGGGCAAGATGCCCACCCGCGAAAATGTCTGCAAGGCGGTGCGGGCACTTCAGAACTTCCCTGCGCTTTCCGGCAACATCACCTTCAACAAGAATGGCGACCCGGTTAACGCAAAATATTTCATCATGAAGGTTGGGTCGGCGGACCCCGCAAAGTGGGGTGAGAACAAGATCAGCCAGTCCATGGAAATTCACCCTCCTGAATAGCTGTTAAATTAAATCGGCTTCCTGGGATTAAATGCATGGATTATTCCATTCATGCAGGTAGGCACCGGGTTGCCGAAGGGAGATCACACCAAGTAGGGCTTCCGAAACAGTATCAACAATCACCAGGTGCTTGGAAGTCATGCCTTGGGCGTGAGCCATGGCCTTTGCCTGAGCCATCAAGATGCTGCGATATTCGCGGATTGAACCCAAACCATTCTGCCTTACCGAAAAACCTGATTTTTATCGATTGAGGAGTTGAACATGCTGTACGCGACTCATGTAAAAGTCCACCTCGATAATATTAGGAAAAACCTGATGACCGTCAGGGGGATGATCGGGCCGGGAATAAAGCTGGTCTTGGCGGTGAAAGGGAACGCCTATGGTCTTGGCGCTGCCGCAGTCGGTTCCATGGTGGAGAGTGAAGGGTTGGCAGACTGGTTCGCGGTGGCGACTGTGCCCGAAGGGATCAGGCTGAGGTATGCAGGACTGCATCTGCCGATTCTGAAATTATCGCCGGCCTTTCCGGATGAGATGGAGGCCGCGGTGGAAAACAAAGTCACTTTGGCTGTTTGCGATAAGTCAAACATCCTGGCTCTCCAGGGAATTTGTGCCAAAAAGAGAATGAATGCATGCGTGCATCTAAAAGTGGACACTGGCCTGGGCCGCATCGGGATTGCGGCCCAGGATGCCGCGGAGCTTGCTCTATTCACTGAAAAAAATTGCCCAAACATCCATCTTGAAGGGGTGTTTTCCCACATGGCCGTGAGCGACCTTTCCAAGGGCGCTTCCTTCACCGAAGAGCAGATCATGCTTTTCAAGAAGACGACCGACGAGATCGCAACGGCCCTGGGGCGAGTGCCGGAATGGCTCCATTGTGGCAACTCCGGGGTCATCCTTAGACATAAAAAGGGACTGTTCAACATGGTGCGCTCCGGACAAGTGCCATATGGTTGGTTAGATTATGTGCAGGATTCCGTGAAGCTATACCCCACCTTGTCGTTCTTGACCCGGATCTCCTACCTGAAAAGGGTAAAGATGGGGCAAAGGATCGGTTATGGTCTGACCTGGGCAGCTCCAGAGGATACCTGGGTCGGCACCTTGCCGGTGGGTTATGGAGATGGCTTGAATCGCCGCTTTTCCAATCGGGGGCATGTGCTGGTCAACGGGAAATCCTATCCCATCGTCGGCATGATGGCCATGGATCAGAGCATGATCAACCTGGGTCCAAATGCCCAGGCGAAGGTTGGAGATGAGGTTGTCCTGATGGGTCGCAGTGGTGATCTGGAAATAACCCTGCAAGAATTTGCAACGGCTCTGGATACCGTCCCCTGGGAGATCACCAGCCTTATCAGCCCGCGGGTGGATAGGGTATACATGGATTCCTCGGGGCAATCGCAAAAATATCTATGGGAACCTTTACCTCGTGTGCTGGCCTCGGTCTGAGGTTCTCCTCTGGAAAGCTGATGCACTGGTTCCAGGCGGGTTCCCGGCCTTCGCCGCGCTCGCCGAGGCGGGCCGCGAATCGGGCCTGGTAAGCGATTGGTCCCAACCGAATCCCGGGAGGTGATCCGTGAAGGCACTGGTCAAGAGCAAGTGTGAGCCCGGACTGTGGATGGAGGACATCCCGGTGCCGGAGATCGGTCCCAACGATGTTCTCATCCGCATCCACACGTCGGCCATCTGCGGCACCGACATGCACATCTGGAACTGGGACGCCTGGAGCCAGAAGACCATCCCCGTGCCCATGGCGGTGGGCCACGAGTACGCCGGAGTGATCGAGAAGGTCGGCGACGAGGTGGAAGGCTACAAAGTGGGCGACCGGGTCTCGGGCGAAGGCCACATCGTCTGCGGCCACTGCCGCAACTGCAAGGCCGGCAAGCGCCACCTGTGCCCCAACACCTTCGGGGTGGGGGTCAACCGCCCGGGCTCGTT
>JBELAL010000056.1:0-38521 GCA_049508835.1 Holophaga sp.
ACATGTCTCGGCAATCGATCAAAGACAGCCCTCAGTGGATTCCGGGCGAGGCGATCGACCGTGAATACGAGACAGATCTTTATAATTATTATGGACGCCCGCCGTACTGGTCCATTGACCGAAGAGCTGATACCAAGTGAAGGACATTTCTTGTTTTTCTAACAGCCCTACTTCGCACCCGCCAGAAGAAGTTAGGGTATCCGTTAACCTAATCTAGCGGATTGGTTTCCACCAAATCCAACCATCCAGGTTGTGGAGGTAATAGCAATGAAAACGCGCAGTTCATTATCCAGCCTGATCTTCGTCATAATTATTGTCGTCGGTGGAGGAATTGCCACGATGACTTTTAGCCCCACGGCTCCTGTTGTATCGATTTGCATATGGAGCATTACTTTTGTAGTTGGCATCTTAATTTCTCTTGCAACGAAGGTGGCGGATCAGTGGGATAGGGCAGTGATATTGCGCCTGGGCCAATTTCACGCCCTTAAAGGGCCTGGCCTATTTTTCATTATTCCTGTTATAGATGCGATTCCTTACTGGATCGATACCCGCGTCATCACCTCCGCTTTCAAAGCGGAAAAAACTCTCACCAAAGATACAGTTCCGGTGGATGTGGATGCTGTGCTTTTCTGGAAAGTTGTTGATCCAAAAAAAGCCGCCTTGGCCGTAGCCGACTTCCAAAGCGCTATAAGTTGGGCCTCCCAAACTGCCCTGCGCGATGTGATCGGTAAAACCATGCTTTCGGAAATGCTCGAAGGCAGGGATAAGATCAGCAGCATTCTACAGAAGATCATTGACGAACGCACCGAACCATGGGGGATTAATGTGATTTTTGTAGAGGTCAAGGATGTCCTAATTCCTCAAGCGCTGGAAAATGCCATGTCAATGCAGGCCCAGGCCGAAAGAGAGCGTCAAGCTAGAGTCATTTTGGGAGATTCAGAGCGACAGGTAGCAGAGAAATTTTCCGAAGCTGCCAAGAGCTACCAGAATGATCCAGTTGCATTCCATCTAAGGGCGATGAACATGCTTTATGAGGGTTTGAAGGGAAATTCCACCATCGTGATCGTCCCCAGCACCGCCGTGGAATCCATGCAGCTTGGCGGTCTTGCCGGGCTGACCGCCCTGACCATGGGAATCGGTCAGGACAGCCCGAATATTGGGACGAAGGTTGAGCCCAAAGTTTAACCTGACCAATTCGGCCTGACGGCCTCAATCGGGTGAACCCTAACATCCTGAGTCCGAGAGCGGTCAGGCCTGGTGATTCAATGGGGCACTCGTTCAATTCGAAGTAAATAACGGTTCACTTTGATGGTCTCGGCAACTGGCCGGCCGGAGCGCAATGGCATAACTTAGCCAATAATCATATATTTATGATTTGGCATTAATAATGCTCAATTAGCTGGTCCACAAGGAGACAAGCCATGAGTTCACGAAATTTTACTATTCCGCCCGTCATTTATTCCGTTGTTTTTCCGATGGTGGTTGGACTGGTGGGCATGCAATTCGGCTGCAGTACCATTAGGTCTTGGGAGACAAGCCCCACTTCGATGACCTCGGCCTCCGATGTTCCCGCGGGCGAAGGGACGGTCAAGGCGACACTGGGAGACAATGGCAATACGAACCTTTACGTCCGGGTCAAACACCTTGCTCCCGCTTACAAGGTGCATCCGGACGCCACGGTCTACATCGTGTGGATCCAGCGACCGGGTGAGCCCATCCAGAACATCGGCGCGTTGACATTGACGAACAATCTGGAGGGGAGTCTCAACACGGAGACGCCGTACCGCCGGTTCTCCATCCTGATTACCCCCGAGCCGAACCGGCAAGTTGAGCAACCCACGCACGAGCCTGTCTTCAAATCTGAGGTCAACCGGGACAGCTAGCGCGAGATTCTGGAGCCCATGATGCGCACTCTCGGTATTGAAAAAGTCCTTGGCATCGCCGCGGTCACCTTCCTTGCCAGTTGCTGGAACGGTTCTCATCCGATGGCAGAACCTCCTGTGGATACCTACAGTGTCCAGCCTGCCACGGCGAACCTGACCGTGGGGCGCGACACCACCTTTGCCGCGAAGTATGATGGCCGAGCGGCCTTGGACGTGGCCTGGCGAGTGCTGGAGCCGGGAGGCGGGACGGTGGACGGGACCGGACACTACCAGGCCCCTGCCATCCCCGGCGTCTACACGGTCCAGGTGGAATTCAAGTACAGTGCGCACCGGACCGCGACGGCCAAGGTGACCGTCGTGCTTCCACCTGCCGGCGAAATCACGGCCCCCCACGAAGTGTGGCCAGGGGCCGGGGGCCTGGTGGCCAGCATCGCCCCGGTTCCCGGGTCGCACTACCTCTGGACGATCACCGGGGGAACGCTGACCGGAGGCAGCGACAGCCATGCCGTTTCCTTCCAGGCCGGCGCCGGGCCCAAGCTGGTGTTGACCTGCAGGGTGACCAACGCGGCTGGGGATGCCTTGAATGCATCCCAGGAGATCACGATGGTGGGTGCGGTATCGCTTACCATCAGCCCCGAGGCGGTGACGATCACCGCGAAACGGACCATGAAGTTCGGCTTCAACATTGCCGGCGGGACCAGTCTGGGCGTGACCTGGAACCTGGGGCATCCCGGCGCCGGGAGCATCGACGGCCAGGGGAATTACGTGGCTCCAACCATGCCGGGTCTTTATTCGGTGCGGGTAACCTCTCTGGACGATCCCACCAAGACAGTCACCGCAAGGGTGAAGGTCGTACCGGAACCTCCCGAGGGACTCGTCGCGCCTGATTCTTATCAGCCAGGAGCCATGGATCTGCGCGCCAGTGTGCCCGAGGTGGACGGAATGACCTACGCCTGGGAGATCGAAGGCGGAACCATCATCACGGGTTCCACCGCCTCCTCCGTGGTGTTCCATGCCGGGTACGGCCCCAATCTCACTTTGCGATGCAGGATCACCAATGAAGCGGGCGATTCTTCCGCCACGAAAAAGATCCTGAGTGCCAAATGATCCCTTGGCCTCAAGCATCAGATACGAATCAGGTCATCTGACGGATGGTCTTTCGGAACCGGGTCAAGGACGCTGCAGGCGGCGAAAGCCGATTGCTGGACCAGGTCGTTGAGGTCCACACGCTTTCTGAGCCCTTGAGCGATGGTGGACCTCGGCGAGGAAGAAATCCGGAAGTTTGAAGCCTCACCCTGGGCGCTAACCGCGATAGAAAAGGTGGCAGGCACGGTCGAAACTGGCACGGACAAATTAAGCCTCGCCAACCCTGTGGTAGCATTTCAGTGGATTCTCGTGGGTTTCAGCCTTTTGAGCGCTGGATGAATGGCCAGGAAGGGACATTCAGAAATGGAGAAATCCAGGAACCTTAATTTAGCTTATTTTTTGAAATACCCTCAAAGGCAATGGGCGGCGATTCTCCATGAGCGTGAGGAGCAGGTTTTTCTCGTCTTGACGCTTGTGATCGGAGCCTTGACCGGTCTGGCCGTTGTCGCTTTCATCTTGCTCACGGAACGCTTCGGGCTTCGACTCTACCCTGCGGCGAGCGCAGCCTGGCGGAGGTTGCTGTTCCCTGTGTTGGGATCATTCGCCATGGGGATCCTTTTGTTCCGATTCTTCCCCGAGGCCAGGGGCAGCGGGGTGCCCCAGACCAAAGCCGCGCTGTTCGTGCATGAAGGTCATATTTCTCTGCGCACGGTTCTGGGAAAATTCTTCTGCACTTCGGTGACGCTCGCCAGCGGAATCCCCCTTGGGCGGGAGGGCCCTTCCGTCCAGGTTGGCGCCGGCATAGCCTCGTTTTTAGGACGACACCTGGGCCTCGGACCCGCAAAAGTGAAAGCGCTCATCCCCGTCGGAGCTGCGGCCGCCATCGCGGCCGCATTCAATACGCCCCTGGCCGCGGTATTGTTCTCGCTGGAAGAGGTGATGAGTGATCTTCACGCACCCGTGCTTGGCTCGGTTGTGCTTGCCTCGGCGACATCCTGGATGGTGCTGCGCCTGTTCCTGGGTAATACCCCTCTCTTCCAAGTGCCAGAGTACCGTCTGATCCACCCATGGGAGTTCGTTGTATATGCAGTTCTCGGCGTGACCGGCGGTCTGGTCTCGGTGGCGTTCACCAAACTCTTGCTTTGGATGCGTGGCTGGTTTTTAAAAATGCCAATCAAAACCGTCTGGTTCCAGCCCCTGGCGGGGGGACTGATGGTAGGGGTGATGGGGTGGTTTGTTCCAGAGGTGCTTGGTGTGGGATACCGGTACGTGGGGGATGCCCTGAATGGCAGAATGGCGATTGAGCTGATGGCCATTCTGGTCATCCTAAAAGTTGTGGCCGTGACCACAAGCTATGCGTCAGGGAATGCCGGGGGGCTTTTCGGTCCGAGTTTGTTCATCGGGGCGATGCTGGGAGGTTCGGTGGGATGGGTAGCCCACCACATGCTCCCTAACGCTACGGCTACCCCTGGCGTTTATGCCCTGGTGGGCATGGGCACGCTCTTTGCGGGAATCGTTCGGGCCCCGATGACTTCTGTCTTGATGATCTTTGAAACAACGCGAGACTACATGGTCATCGTGCCGCTGATGATTTCAAATCTGGTGAGCTTTTACATTTCCAAGCGGTTACAGCCATACCCCATCTATGCCGCACTTTCATTTCAAGACGGAATTCACTTGCCCAGTTCTGAAACGCCTCGTCAGGGTTCTCAATACACGGTAAGTCAAGCGATGCGCCCGGCGATGGAGATACTGTTGGCACACCTGACTGTTTCCGAAGCCCATCAGAAGGCGCGTTCCAGCAATTTTCGAACGTGGCCCGTGATCAGTGATCGAGGGGTGGTAGGTGTGATCAATTTGTCTATCCTTGAAAGGGCCGTTGGGGAAGGACCCGGCGACAAACGGTTGGATGAGCTTTTTGACGAGCACTCCTTCCCCCATGTCCACCCAGATCATTCCCTCTACTGGGCACTCGAAAGAATGGGCGCGGCAAAACTAGACCTTTTGCCCGTAGTGGGCCGCAGTGATATCAACAAGATGGAAGGTATCGTGACCTTGAAGGGTCTCCTGCGCACGTATGGTTTGGGTCCAGATGATCTAGACCAGAAAAACGAGGTGGATCCCGGAGCGGGATCCGGATGATCGAGGTGGCATGGATTTGGTTTAAAACCATGGGTCCATTCAGGGGATCTAACCGGTTCACCCATCAATCTCCAGCACCATCCTGAAGCATTCTCAACGCTAGCTCCGCGATCAAACGCGCCGCATCGGGGCATGGAATGAGATCCGTGTTGATGACAAGGTGGTAGAGCAAGTCAGGCCAGCACAATGGGGGCCGTGGCGGGCGGGGTAGGGCGACGCATTCCCGGGTGGACTGCCCCGCTTCCCCCAAACAGCAACCACTCCATGGCTGTCGCAACCATAGCCGGAACGGCGGAACCCTCGATGGCCTCCAGATCTCACTCTTCCTTTTCCGTCTTGTGGTACTTCCGGCGGATATCATCGATGTTGACGGTCGGCTTCGGAACTTCGATGCCTAATTTTTCCATGGTATCAACGATTATTTCGGCAATGGCCAGGTCCCAGAACCATTTGTGGTCCGAGGGGATCACGTACCACGGCGCATCATCGGTGCAGCATTTGCCAAGTGCAGCCTCATAGGCATTCTCATAGTCGGCCCAGTATTCTCGTTCCGAATAGTCCGCTTCGCTGATTTTCCACTGCCGAACGGAATCATCGAGCCTCTGTTTGAAGCGTTGTAATTGCTCGTCCTTGCTGATGTGCAGGAAGAATTTCAGGATGTGGGTTCCGCCAGCGACGAGTCGTCGTTCGAAGTCATTGATCTGCTCGTAGCGTTTCGACCAGACCTTCTTGGGCACAAGATCGTGAACGCGCGCAATGAGGACATCCTCATAGTGGGAGCGATTGAAAATGACAACCTCGCCTCGCCTAGGGGTCTGGCGCTCGATCCGCCACCAAAAATCGTGAGCGAGCTCTTCGGCTGATGGTTGCTTGAAACTGATAACGCGACATCCTTGCGGATTCATCGAGGCGATGACATGCCGGACGACGCCATCCTTGCCGCCTGCGTCAAGAGCCTGCAGACAAATCAACAAGGAGCGTTTCTGTTCCGCATAAAGCTGGAATTGAAGCTGGTCCATCCGCTGCCGCAGCAATTCGGTTTCCGGAATCGCCTTTGATTTATTTTCGTGCTTGCCTGCATACTGCGGATCGAAGTCCTTGAGCTGGACTGGCTTCCCCGGCTCGACGCGAAATAATTTGCGATAATGCCCGAACTCGTCTGCTGATGGGCGCTGATCATGGTTGTCGTTCATCGGGTTGTCTCCATCTGGTTGGCATCACCGCTATGGGTTGATTCCGTTCCCTGGTTGCCCAGGTCCACATCCAGAACACTGCATCTACGATAGTCCTCTCGGAAGTCGGCCCACTCCGGCTCGTTCTGGGAAATCCAACGATAATAGTCAATGCGGCACTATTGCAAAGATTCCTCTTGTTTCCAAGACCCACTCTAGACTGAGCAGATGAGCACCTTACGAACGATTACGCTGCTCGCTCTTCGCCTTCTCCAATTCTTCAACTGCTTGAACGTCTTTGCGCCCCAGGTCTTCGTAGAGTTGATGGACTCGCTTGACGAGTAGCGGCGTCAAATCGGTCGGTGGCTTGGCGCTGGCTTCGGCCTGAACCTTGGCTCCATTTTCCGGCTCTGGCTCGGGCTCGGCTTGGGCCTCGGGTTTGGGTTCTGTCTTTGCGTCGGGCTTGGCCGCTGCCTTGGCTTCAGGCTCGGCTTTGGTCGCGGGTTCAGGCTCGGCTTTGATTTCAGCTTTCCGAATCTCACGCTCCGCCTGGTTCCAATCCTGACCTGCTTTGCCATCCTCACGCCCTCGTCCCTCATAGAGTTCATAGGATCGCTTGGCGATCTGCTGCGTCAAATCGGACGGTGGCTTGACTTTGGTTCCCGACTCAGACTCGGCTGCATCGGTATCAGGCTCAGGCTCGACTTTGGTCCCGGGTTTAGGCTCGGCCTTTGCTTCGGGTTTCGGTTCAGCCCCGGTTTTAGGCTTAGCCGCGGCCTTGACATCCGGTTTTTCCTCGGTCCTGGCTTCAGGTTTCGTCCCGGCTTTGACCGGATCAAAAATCCGAAACGCGAGTAGCTTGATGCGGTCATTCAAGAGGAACCACAGCAACGCGTAGCCCCACACGAACCCGGCCCAGCCCCAGCCGAGGGGCGTCATGAACAATCCATAAACAGCGATCAGCGTTGCCACAATTTGCGTGCCGAGCACCGCCACCCAGAGAATTCGCGCGGGACGGATGGACCAGAACGGGCCACGGGTGCGGGTGAGGAAAATCGTCAGGTGCCCAGCCACCGACAGTTTCAAGTACATCAGGGTCTGGATGTGGGCGCGATCGAGATGGAACACCCGCTCGCCCAGATAGAACAGGCCGAAGGCGGCGATGACCCCGATGAAGCCGAGCACGGTGGAAATCCCCAGCACCATGCGCATATTCCAGGATTCGGGCGCACTCTTGTAGTGGACGTTGTCATAGGCGATCGACAGGATGGCGCCGTCATTGAGCAGCGCCAGCATCACGATCATCACCGCGGTCAAGGGATAGAAATTGAAGACCAGGATCGCCAGGGTCATGAAGAACAGCACTCGCAGGGTTTCGGCGATGCGGTAGATCGCGTAGCTGTTCATCCGCTGGAAAATCTTGCGGCTCTCCTTGATCGCGTCGATGATCACCGACAGCCCGGGCGTCGTCAGCACGATGGCCGCTGCCGCGCGTGCCGCGTCGGTGGCGCCCGAGACGGCGATACCGCAATCGGCTTTCTTAAGGGCAGGAGCGTCGTTCACCCCGTCCCCGGTCATGCCTACGATGTGCCCGAGTTTCTGCAGAACATCCACGATGTGGAACTTGTGCTCGGGGAATACCTGTGCAAACCCATCTGCCTTGTCGATGGATCCGGCCACCTCCTTGCTCTCCTCCTTGTCCGTGTCGCCCAGGCTAGCGGCATTTAGGATATTGCTGCCCATGTCAAGCTTCTTGGCTGTCTCCTTGGCGATGGCCAGGGCATCGCCGGTGACCATCTTGACCTTGACGCCCATAGCCAATGCGGTGGCGATGGTCGACTTGGCATCCTCCCGGGGCGGATCGAACAGGGGCAGCACCCCCAGGAACTGCCATGGGCCGTCGCCTTCGGCCCGTGCCACACCCAGCGCCCGGAAGCCGCGTGCCGCGAACTCGTTAACCGCCTTGTCAACCTCGGCTTTCACCTTTCCGGCATTGTCGGACAAGGCCATGACCACCTGCGGCGCCCCTTTGGTCACCTTGAACGTCTTGCCGTCCTTGCCTTTGACAGTGGCTTCGGTGCGCTTGTGCACCGGGTCGAAAGGCTGGAAATGGACCACCTCATACTGCTTCAGGGCATCCTTGTCCTTGAGCCCGCCCAGCACCGCCAGATCGATCGTGTCGTTGTTTTCCTCGCGGGAGGCCAGCGCGCCGAAGAGGATGACTCGGTCGGCGGGAACCGCGCCCACGCTGAAGGGATCCCCCAGGGTGAGCTTGTTCTGGGTCAAGGTGCCGGTCTTGTCCGAGCACAGCACGTCCACTCCGGCCAATTCCTCGATGGCCACCAGCCGGCTCACGATCGCCTGTTTCTTGGAGAGCAGGCGCGCGCCGACCGCCATCGTCACCGAAAGCACCGTCGGCATCGCCACGGGAATCGCGGCCACGGTCAGGACCAGGGCGAATTGCAGGGTGGTGAGGAAGGGGTCACCGCGGACGATCGCAGTGCCGATGATCACGGCCACCAGCACCACTGCCAGAATAATGAGGTAGTTGCCGATTTTCAGGACCGCCTTCTGGAAATGGCTGGCGGTGTGCGCCTCTCCCACCAGTTGCGCGGTCTTGCCGAAATAGGTCTTTTCGCCCGTGGCATAGACCATGGCGGTGGTCTCGCCCTGGCGGATGATCGACCCGGAAAACACGGCGTCGCCTGTCTTGCGCTCGGCGGGCAAGGACTCGCCGGTCAGGGCGGACTGGTCCACCTCCACCGGGTCGCCGCCCAGCAGCCGCGCGTCCGCCGGCACGATGTCGCCCAGACGCATGCGGATGACATCGCCCGGCACCAGCACCCGGGCTGCCGGGTTAATCCACTTGCCATCCCGCCGCACCCGGGCCTTGATCGCCAGCTGTGCTTTCAGGGCGGCGATGGCGTTGCTCGCCTCGCGTTCTTCCCAGAACCCGACCGTGGCGTTGGCCACCAGCAGGACCAGGATGATGGAAAAATCCGGCCAATGCCCCACCACGCCCGAAAGGATCACCGCGATTTCGATCATCCACGGAATCGGACCCCAGAAATAGGAGAGGAATTTCAGCAGGAGATTCGTCTTCTTTTCTTCAAGTTCATTCGGCCCATACTGGCTCAGCCGTTTTTGCGCCTCGGCCTGGGACAGGCCGTCCGGTGTGGACCCCAGTTTCTTCTCCACCTCGGGCAGGGGCAGGGTTTTCAATTCGTCCTTCACCGCGGGCTCGGCCACGGGAGTCTTTGGCTGGTCGTCGGCTTTACTCATCGTCTGGGTCCTCTCATGTGCTTGGAGGCTTGGAATGGGGCGGGTCAGACCATGGCCAGTGGCGGGTCGACGGCTCTCTCCGGCGGTATAGTGGCCGGCAGGTCGAGGCGGGCCACGCCGATGCGGCTGTCGGCCATCCCGTAATAGACGTCGAAGCGGTCCGGTTCGCCGAGGTCGTCGCGCCGGTCAATGCCGGTGGGGAACACCACGTTGGCGACGGTCCCGTGCCGTTCCTGGGGCAGCGTCGGCGTCAGCACCGGCTCCACCGAACGATAGCGGATTTCCCGGGGGTGCTCCTTCGAGAGCACCATCACGCCGGCCGAATAGCACAGCGGGTGGCGGTCGTCGCCCGGCTCCGTCAGTTGGCACACCCCATGGTAGACGATCAGCCAGCCGTGCCGGGTGAGAATGGGCGGAGTGCCTCCACCGATCTTGAGTCGCTCCCAGGGCGATACCGGGGTCGCCAGGCGGTGGTGCGAGTTGAATAGGCCGAGGTGATCCGGGTCAAGCCCATCCAGGGCCATCGGGCAGTAGGAAATCCAGATGCTCTCATGGTCGAGATCCAGCACCCGGGATCCGGGCCGGAGGGCGGTTTCTTCGGGGCGCGTGCCGGGGAACAGGGGGCGATGGAGGAGGGCCAACTGCATCTTCCCGGCATGATTGGGAATGGCGACGGGAAACAGGCTGGCGTCCTTGTTGTCCACGTGGACAAAATCGATGCCTTGGAAGGCGTCGAAGGTGGCTAGCCCCAGCCGTTTCCAGTGGAACAAATCCGCCGATACCGCCAGGGCGATTCGCGGCCCCTGGGCCGAATGCGCGGTGTAGGTCATCACATAGCGCTTGAACCGTTCCACGAACGTGATGCGGGGATCTTCGCAGCCCCCGCCGTCTGGGCGCAGTTCATAGTCCGCTTCGGGCTCGAGCGCGATGCCTAGCCGCTCAACTCCGGATGGATCACCGGCGGAATTGAACTGGACCCGGGCCATGCCGATGCGTGAATAATTGCCCTTCGCGACCAGCCGGGGAAACAAATACAGTTCACCATCAGGGCCGCGGACGGCGGCAGGATTGGTGACCCCTTCCCCCTCCTGGGGATTGCCGGGCGCTGGTTCCATGATCTGGCCGAGGCGGTGCAGCTGAAATGGATTCATCGATTTGTCCCCTCGGCCAGATTTGCGCATCGAGCTAAGCCCAGACACGCGATGATCGCTTCAATCACTCGCTTCGATTCGTCAGGATCCCGGACCTGGATGCACAAGGCGCCGGCTTCCTTGGCTGGAAAGTCGTTGCCGCCCGGGAACAGGGCATCTCCGACATAGATCATGTCCTGGATGGCGATGCCCAGCGTGTCCCGGAGTTTCCTGATCCCGTATGCCTTGTCGATGCCAGGCTTGGTGATGTCTATGGAGGTGGTGCCGCCCAGGCGTACCGAAAACCCGGGAAGAAGCTTGTCCAAGAGAACTTTCATCTTCTTGCGCTTGCAGAAATCCGGGTCCCATTTCTCCTTGGCTTCGATGGGCGCCTCCTGGCCCAGGGCAGAAAAGGTGATCTGGCTGCCTCGATCTTCAATCGCCTCGCCCCAGGTTTTTTCGGGTTTGAATCCCGATGAATCGATCGTCTTCTTTAATGAATCCAGGATCTTCTTCTTCTCCTCGTCCGTGAAATCTTCCGAATAGAGCCGTTTCCAACTTGTCTCATATTGGTAGAACTTGGTGCCACAGGTGGGAAGGATGGAAAGCTGCCTCAGATGGGGGTCCAGGGCCAGATGGGAGAGCACTTGTTTCTGGAACTGGGGCCAGTTGCCGCCAGATATGATGGCGACCTTCACGACCGCCAGAAGCCCGCTGAGCAAGGTGGCCATTTCGGCATCGAGCGGCGACTTGCTTTCGGCGATCGTGCCGTCCAGGTCAAATACGATGAGCTTTTTCATGGGTCAAACGCCCTCCGGAAGGGAAAGCTCCAGCAACGTGATCGTGCCAGGACTGGAGCATGAGCATGCTCCCACCGCCGCCGGCAGAAGCAGAACGTCGCCTTTGCCCACAGCATAAGAGACGCCGTCGTGGTCCAACTGGCCATTTCCGGCGACGCAGACCACTACCCGAGGTGTCGCCGCCGCGCCGACCGTGAACGGAGCAGCACCGTGGATACGCCACAACCCGAAATGTTCGCAAAAGAAGATCCGCTCCCGCAGCAGCCCTTGCGCCGCTTCCACCACCGGCGTCACCGGACCGGGCGGGCCCTGCTCAAAGTCGATGCACGCCATCGCCTGTTCGATCTGCAGTGGCCGGCCCCGGCCTGTCTTCGGATCCACATGGTCCCAGTCGTAAAGCCGAAAGGTCACGTCACTGTTCTCCTGCACTTCGAACACTACCAGGTCACCCAGGGAATGCACGGTGCCGGCTGGGATGAAGATGCCGTCGCCTGCTTTCGGCTTGAAGCTGGCAAGTAGGTCAGGTACTGTCCGGTTCGCGATCGCCCGCCGCAGGCCGCCCACCGAGGTGCCCGGTTTCAGGCCCGCATAGACGCGGCTGTCAGGCCCCGCCTCCAGGACCACCCAGGCTTCGGTCTTGCCGGACTCGCCCGGCGGCAGGAAGCCGGTTTGCCGATCCGCTGGATGGACTTGAACGGAGAGGGTGTCAAGCGCATCGAGGAATTTCAGCAGGAGCGGGAACCTCTGGAAACGTCTGGCCTGTTTCCCCAACATGGGCTCCGGCCAATGCTTCAGCAGTTGCCCGAGGGTCTGTCCCTTGAGGGGTCCATTGGCGACGAGACTGGCATGGTCCTCGCGATCACCCAGGAGCCAAGCTTCGCCGATGGGGTCAGCGCCGGGCAGCGGGGTGGAAAGCAAGTCGGCCAAGCGTCGGCCACCCCAGGGGCGGTACTGGCAGATCGGCGCAAACCGCAGGGGGTACACCGGCATCGCGTCCATTTGGGAATCGCGCTGGGGCATCTTTTCCCTTCCTTGGCCAAGGGAGTGGTTGCCCCCCTTGGTTAGGAATTTGTAAGCAGACTTTGTACCAAGTTGATTAATATAACATTTTGCATCGTTTACGAAAGCGCCCATGGCAGCAATGGTCGGGCCCACAAGTCAGAATGATGGACCTGCTCGTTCGAAGAACGCCACCTGCATAACGTCCCGCTTCGCCGGGTTGTGAGGTACGCTCCGCATCAGGCTCGTTGCTTCCTTGCGCTGCCCCTCTTTTGATAGACGACGTCTTGGGGATGCCCTGGGCATCTGCTGTTTCCCCAACTCTACCGGCAGCGTAATTGGGAAAATCACTTGGCAGGCCAGCCGCTCAGGCCTCAAGTACCGGCGTCAGGAACCGGCACGATGCCTCAACCTGAGCGCTGCGCATGAACAAGGTGGGATCATTCATCATGATACCCGTGAGCAGCCTATCATAAGCCTCGGGCGACCGTATGGAGCGTTGGCCAGGGTGTTCATGACAATCCGAACGAGGCCAGTTGCGAGCGGGTGATCTCGTAGTCCGTGTGGAGGATGCTGCGAATCCCTAGGCCTTCCGCAACCTGGACGAACATTGGCGTGTTCTCGATATAAACGACTTGGTCCGGTTGCACCTGGGCAATATCCAACGCAAGCCGGAAGATGTCCGCGTCGGGTTTGCGGAGGTGGACGAAGCAGGAGGACACGAAACAATCCAAGAACGTATCCAACTTGAACGCGCGAATCCGGTGCGCGTTCAATTCCTGGCCTTCGTTGCTCACCACCACCGTCTTCAGGCCGTACTTGGCTTTGAGCGTGCGCACCAACTCCATCATCTGCGGGCAGGGTTTGGATTGCGCGAACATGAACTGCTGGAACTGGGCCAAGGTGAACGGTCGCGCCTGGTAGAAGACAACTCGGGCCAGGTAATCTTTGAGGGTGATTTTGCCCTCTTCGTAGGTGTCGAAGGTCAGGTGGTGTCGATACCCCATTTCAGCGAGTTCCAACTGAAAATGCGCCGCGGTCCTTTGGCGGATGGAAGCATCCCAGCCGTTGGTGAGCAGCACGCCGCCGATATCAACAAAGAGACAGGTGACAGGAATAGAGTCCGCAATCATGGTTTCGCACAGGTGCGCACTTCGGATGCGCCACGGTCGTGGTGGTCCAGGGTTTCCGGTCCAGTGCGGTCGAGGATTTCCCTGGCCAGGTTCGCTTCGAACATGGCGCCATGGGCGATCAGGAGGAACCTGCCGGTCTTCAGCGCCTTTTCGTAGCGCACGATGCTGTCCTTGGGGATTCCCAAGTTGTACAGGGCGGCGCCGACAATGCTCAGACCGCCCACCACAATGGCGCCTTCCAGTGCTCCGACGATCCAGGCGACCAGCGGTCCAGCCACAAGCAGCGGTCCCAAACCGGGGACCAGGAAAAAGGCCGACCCGAACAGAAGGCCCCACAGCCCGCCCCAGAAGGCGCCGGTCTTCCCCCAGGCCTTCATCCGGTCGTCGAGGTTGTAATAACCGACCACATGCTCGTCCATATGGATATCCTGGCCGATGATCGAAAGTTTCTTCATTTCGAAACCTGAATGCTGCAGTTCCTTGATCGCCGCTTCCGCAGCCTCGTGGGACACGTACACAGCAATGACGGAGTTGTCAGGGGACATGGTTCTCCTTTCCTGTTCGGGGGACCTGCCATGGCGATTTACCATAAATCGCTATGGTCCGGGGAATGGTAGATCGGCATCGGATTCATTCAGTTTCTTTCCATGGCGGCGTGGTATTCGCCACGGCGCGCAGCCTGATTGCAGGTTGCGCGGTGGTGCAGGGCTAGCTGGGCCGCCGGCACATTGGCCTGCTCGCCTCGCCAGATTGTCAAAGCCGGTTCCTGGATGGCGCGGCCAAAGGAGAACGCTAACGCCCATGGCATTCGAGACTTGAACCGTGTGTTCATGGCGTTCAGTCTGGCTGATGCCAGCTCACCGGATTGGCCGCCCGACAAGAACGCAATCCCCGGAACGGCGGCTGGGACGGATCGCAGCAGACAGTTCACCGTGGCGTCGGCAACCACGTCCACCGGTTCCTGCCTGGGGCAGAGCAAACCCGGAAGGACCATGTTCGGCTTCAGGATCATTCCCTCCAACATCACCCGCTGGGTGTAGAGCTGGCAGAACAAGGTTTCCAGTACCTCCTGGGTCACCTCGCCGCACTGTTCCAGGGTATGCTCGCCGTCCATGAGCACTTCCGGCTCGACCACGGGAACCAGCCCCGCTTCCTGGCACAATGCTGCATAGCGGGCCAAGGCATGGGCATTGGCCTCGATGCAGGCCAGGCTGGGCCGGCCTGGGCCCACGATGATCGTCGCGCGCCACTTGGCGAAACGAGCACCCATGTGAGCGTATTCAGCCAAGCGCCCCCGCAATCCATCCAGCCCCTCGGTGATTTTTTCGCCGGGATGGGATGCCAGATCCTCTTCGCCCAGGTCAACTTTGATGCCGGGAATAATTCCAGCATTGATGATGACTTTAACCAGAGGCATGCCATCCAGCTTCCGCTGGCGGATCGTCTCATCATAGAGGATCGCGCCACTGATCGCCTCACCGAGACCGGGGGTAGTCACAATCAATTCCCGATAGGCGCGCCGAGCTTCCTGGGTCTGGGGAATCCCCAACTTGGCAAACCTTTCATCACAGGTTGGATTGCTTTCATCCAACGCCAGCAGACCTTTATCCCTGGCAACCAGCGCCTTCGCTGTGGCGATGAGCTCTTGGGCGTTCATTTGGGGTGACCCCACTTCCAGTTCCTGATTTCCGGCAGATCCTGACCGTGCTTGTCGATGTACTGCTTGTGCTCGATGAGCTTGTCCTGGACCAACTGCTTCAGGTAGGCTCCCTTGGATCCCGTCTCCGGCAGGCGTTCGATCACATCCTGAACGAGGTGGAACCGGTCCAATTTGTTTTGCACTCTCATGTCGAAAGGCGTGGTGATGGTGCCCTTTTCGATGTAACCCCGGACATGGAGGTTTCGGTTGGTCCGGCGGTAAGTCAACCGATGCACCAGCCAGGGATAACCATGGAAGCCAAAAATGATGGGCTTGTCCTTGGTGAACAGCGAATCGTAGTCGGTTTCGCTTAAGCCATGTGGATGTTCACTCTTGGGTTGCAGTTTCATCAGGTCGACGACGTTGATAACTCGGATTTTCAAGTCGGGCAGATGCTGGCGAAGCGTGTCCACGGCGGCCAGAATCTCCAGGGTGGGCGTGTCTCCACAGCAGGCCATCACCACGTCAGGTTCGGTGTCCTGGTCGTTGCTGGCCCACTCCCAGATACCCACACCTTCCGTGCAGTGCACCACCGCCTCGTCCATGGTCAACCATTGCGGGAGGGCGTGTTTGCCTGCGACCACCACATTGACATAGTGACGGCTGCGCAGGCAATGGTCGAAGACCGACAGCAGGCAGTTCGCGTCGGGAGGCAGGTAGACCCGCACGATATCGGCCTTCTTGTTGATGACATGGTCGAGGAAACCGGGATCCTGGTGGGTGAAGCCGTTGTGGTCCTGCTGTCAGACGTGGGAGGCCAGCAGATAATTCAGCGAGGCGATCTTCCGACGCCAGGGGAGTTCCAGGGTCACCTTCAGCCACTTCGCGTGCTGGCTGAACATGGAATCAACAATTCGGATGAAGGCCTCGTAACTGTTGAACAGGCCATGCCGCCCTGTCAACAGATAGCCTTCCAACCAACCCTCGCACTGGTGCTCGCTGAGCATCGAATCCAGCACCCGCCCATCGGGCGCGAGGAATTCATCGTTCTCTTGGGTCCGGGCATCCCACTGGCGGCTGGTCGTCTCAAAGACCGCACCCAGGAGGTTCGAAAGAGTCTCATCGGGGCCGAAGATGCGGAAATTTCGGTGTTCCTGATTCAGCTTGACCACGTCCCGCAGGAACTGGCCCAGCACGAGCGTATCCTGGCCGTCAACGGACCCGGGCGAAGCCACCTTGACCGCATGGAGGTGGAAATCAGGCATGAGCAGGTCGCGCAGGAGAATGCCTCCGTTGGCGTGAGGATTGGCTCCCATCCTGCGGTCACCTTTGGGGGCCAGCTCGGCCAACTCCGCCATGAGACGGCCATTCGCATCGAACAGTTCCTCGGGCTTGTAGCTCTTCATCCAGTTTTCAAGGAGCTTGACGTGGTCGGGATGCTCGGGATCAACCAGGAGTGGCACCTGGTGCGCGCGGAAGGTCCCCTCGATTTGCAGACCATCGATCTTTTTCGGTCCCGTCCAGCCCTTGGGTGACCTGAGTACGATCATGGGCCAGCGCGGACGGATCGTATCCTTTTTTCCGCGGGCGTTCTTCTGGAATTGCCGGATATCCTCGATGGCCTTTTCCAGGGCGGCCGCCATGAGTTGATGCATCCTGGCCGGTTCATCACCTTCCACAAACAGGGGGGCCCAGCCGCAACCGCGCAGGAACTGCTCCAGTTCCTCGGGCTCGATGCGGGCCAGGACCGTGGGGTTGCTGATCTTGTAGCCGTTGAGGTGTAGGATGGGTAGCACCGCTCCGTCGGTCCTTGGATCGAGAAGCTTGGTGGATTGCCACGCGGTGGCCAAGGGGCCGGTTTCCGCCTCACCGTCGCCGATGATGCAGGCGACGATCAGTCCGGGATTGTCGAAGGCCGCCCCAAAGGCATGGCTGAGGGAATAACCAAGTTCACCGCCTTCGTGGATTGAGCCCGGGGTGGTCGGCGCAACGTGGCTGGAAATTCCGCCGGGAAACGAGAATTGGGTGAACAGCTTCTTCAACCCGGCTTCATCCTGGGTGATGTTCGGATAAATATCGCTGTAGGTACCCTCGAGGTAGGTGTTTGCCACCAGCGCCGGACCGCCGTGACCGGGACCGGCGACATAGAACATGTCCAGGTCATGCTTCTTGATGACCCGGTTCAGATGCATATAGATGAAGTTCTGACCCGGGGTCGTGCCCCAGTGTCCCACCACCAGGGGCTTTACGTCCGAAAGTTGCAACGGGCGCTTCAGCAGCGGATTGTCGTAAAGATAGATCTGGCCGACCGAAAGATAGTTGGCGGCACGCCAGTAGGCATGCATTTGTTGCAGTAATTCAGGGGGGAGGATGCTGCTCATCATGGATCAATGCTCCTTTTTGGGAAAAAGGCCAAGCATGCTGCAAACCAACTCGGCAATGACTCGTTCTTCGTTTGTATGGATCACGCGGACCACAACCGCATTGGCCGGGGCGGAAATCACGCCCTCGTTCCCTGCGTTTCGCGACGGTTCAAGCCCGATCCCCAGGAAGTCCAATCCATCGCAAATCCGGGCGCGCACCTTGGGCGCGTTTTCGCCGATGCCACCGGCGAACACCAGCGTGTCAAGCCCACCAAGCGCTGCTGCGAAACCGCCGATCCATTTCTTGACCTGATAGCAGAACAGCGAAACCGCCTCAGCGGCCCTCACGTCGAGCGTTTCCCAATCGAGCAGATCACGCATATCGGAACTGGTTTCCGACACGCCGATCAGTCCGGACTCGAAGTTGATCATCTCGTTGAATTTGTTTGCATCCATCCCTTCGGTGCGCGCCAGGTAACCAAACAGCCCCGGGTCGAGATCTCCTGAACGGGTGCTCATCGGCACCCCGGCCGCGGGGGTAAAGCTCATGCTCGTGTCCATGGATCGGTTGTTCCGGACCGCCGCCAGGCTGGCACCACTTCCGAGGTGGGCGAGGATGACCCGCCCTTGGGCCGCTTCCCTTCCAGCCAGACGTTCCAGTTCTCCCATCAGGAACGCATACGACAACCCGTGAAACCCATAGCGCCGCACACCTTTGCTTTCGTAACGGCGGGGGATCGGCAACAATCGAGCCACGCGAGGGAGGTCATGGTGAAAAGCCGTATCGAAACAGGCCACCTGGGGCAGGTCCGGGAACCGGCGCTGAAACGCCTCAGCCAACCGGATCTCCTCCGGCAGATGGTCTGGGGCGAATGGGCTTAGTCGGCGCAGTTCCGTGAGCACCTCCGCTGTGATCCGCAGCGGTTGGCTGAATCTCGCCCCGCCATGCACCAGACGATGCCCCACCGCGGTCAAGGTTTCCCCCTTGGCGCGACCTTCCAGCCAATCCATCAAGGCGTTCACCGCCACCCCGTGGTTCGGTGCCGCCACCGACCGGGAAAACGTATCCGCTTGATCGATACCTTTCACCCGCAGGGACGCCTCCGGCCGGCCAATCCGTTCGATGGCACCTTCCAGAATGGATCGGAGCGAATCACCGGCCTCGAATAGCGTGAATTTGATGCTTGAAGATCCGCCATTGATGGTCAGGATCCGGGGATCAACGAGTTTCATGGCTGGTGCCTATGTCATTTTAAAATGGGAATGCCGGCTTCCCCGGGGTTCCGAGGGCTTTTGTGCTTGTGTTTCGGCCGGCTCCATTCGGATGTTGCATTCAAAGCAACGAACAACCAAGAATTGGCGAGCAATTATTAAGCCAGAAAAACTGCACTAACCCTTAAAATATTGGATCGGGGTGGGCTTTCAGGAAATGGAATTGGAAACAAAGGAACGTCACATCCAACTTGAGCGAGACCCCAACTCACGTAGTCCCCATTTCTCCATTCATTTTGATTGGAAAGCATTTCATTTCGACCGATACCGGCACTACCCAGAACGTAGGCGTTCAGGTCCCTCCAATCACGCGGCAGTTCACTGCCGTGATTTCTGGAGCCTGGGGCGACCAGATATCCTGCGAGGTTCGCCCCAGGCTCCAGAAATTCGGCAAGCTGGAGGTGGTGTTTGAGGCGGCGATAACCCGTATCGCCGAACTTGAGGCGAAAGGAAAGCAGGGTTCCAGAAACAGTTCGAAACCGCCCAGTCCGGATCGTGGGCCCCAGCGCAAGCAGCCGGTGGAACCCAACGGCTGGAAATCCTGCGGGACGGGCCGGACACGACCAAGAAGGCCCCGGGGCACCGCGAAGGATCTGCTTCGGCAGCGGGACAGCCTGTGAACCTGCCTGCACCGCAAAGGCACCGTGCCTACAAGAAATGCCGCAGAGAGAAGTATCCGGAAGGCCGTTTTCTGGTGGGAAGTGTCCTTCGGCGCCGATAGTGAAGGAAGGTGCCGATTTGAGGAGCGCATGCTGACCGTGGCCGGTACCGCCCACAAGCGCGACATTAACCTCCTCGACTGACCCACCCGGGCTCTCCAGGCCAGGATCGAGCGGCCCCCTGCTCCAGCATTCCGAAAATAATCCCGACGTGCTGCCCCAGCCTTTGACTGAATTCACGAAGGGGCTGGAGCGGGACACGCTCTCCGTTGGGTTTGCTTACAATAGGCTATCTTCCCACCAGGGCCGATACCCGTAGTATTCGAAGACATCCCGGTGCCACTTTTCATCGGCCATGGAGGGCCAGTGCTCCGGATCGAACCCAGGGGCCTCCACCAGCTTCTCCTTGGCCAGGTCGAGGATGTACTCAACCTTGTTGGCATCGTAGCGGAACAGTCCGAACGGCATGGCGAACAGCTTCCCCCTCATGCGGAAGAAGCCGCCGAAGGACACGACCACATATGCCACCCTGAAGGTATGGGGTTCAATGACGATCTCCTTGATGACTCCGAGGCTGTCGCCCTCGAGATTGGCGACGTTCGTGCCGATCATGGTCGAAGCTTTGATGGGGGCGTTCAGGAACACTGACGCTGGGCTCATTGCTGTTCTTGACCCATCCCCGGCTTTTCAGCCCAATTGAGAATTTAGTTCAACGGTATCGAGGGCATCCTGGGAGGGAGCCCAAGCGAGGAGGCTGAGGTGCCGAAAACGGGTCATAGCGAGGAGCAGATCGTCTTCGCCTTGAAGCAGGTGGAGAACGGGGCGAAGGTGGCGGACGTCATCCGCAAGCTGGGGGTGACCGAGCAGACCTTCTACCGGTGGAAGCGGCTTTACGGGAACCTGAGCGTGACCGAACTGCGGGAGTTGCGCCAGCTGCGGGAGGAGAACACCCGGCTGAAGAAGCTGGTGGCCGATCTGAGTCTTGACAAGCACATCCTGCAGGAGATCCTCTCAAAAAAAGTCTGAAGGCCGCGGGCAAGCGCAAGCTGCTGAACTGGATCCAAATGGGATTCCGGCTCAGCGAACGCAGGGCCTGCGGCCTGTTACGGTTCAACCGGGCGGTGGCCCGCTACCTCGGCCACAAGGATCCTCAGCTTGCCCTTCGGATGCGGCTGAAGGAATTGGCGGCGATCCGGGTTCGGTTCGGGTTCATGCGGCTGACCATCCTGCTCCGGCGGGAGGGCTGGAAGGTAAATCCTAAGCGAGTCTACAGGCTTTACAAGGAGGAGGGTCTGATGGTCCGGACTCGGCAGCGGAAGAAGATTGCGCGCAGGCGCCCGGTGGTGGTGGAGTTCCCTACGGGTCCGAACCAGCGCTGGAGCATGGATTTTGTCCACGACCGGCTGGAGGACGGGCGGAAGTTCCGGATCCTGACGGTGGTCGACCAGTTCACCAAGGAATGCGTGATGCTCCATGCCAAGCCGCGCCTGCAGGGTTACGACGTGGCGGAGGCCCTGGACGCGGCCATCCAGGAGCGGGACAAGCCAGTCTCGATCACCGTCGACAATGGCAGCGAATTCGCGGGCAGGGTGATGGACACCTGGGCGGACCTGCACAAGGTCCAACTGGCCTTCATCCGGCCAGGGAAGCCAACGGAGAACGCTTTTGTGGAAAGCTTCAACGGCAGGCTGCGAGCCGAGTGCCTGGAGGTCGAGCTGTTCCGTAGCATGGCCGAGGTCGCAGGGAAGCTGGCCGCCTGGCGCCAGGACTTCAACCAGCGGCGCCCGCACAGTTCCATTGGCTACCTGACGCCGTTGGAATTCGCGCGCCGGCATGCCCGCGGCCCTTCGCCCTCATCGAGGATGGGTCGGCTGGAAGCCGGCAGCATCAAGGGAGAAAGCACCCTTGACCCTGCCGGCCCCCAGCCGTTGTTGCTCCGCCACGAGGACGAAGGGCCTGCCGACGAAGGGCTTTTGCGTGAGGGTATACTGTGACTTCAACCATCGCTCCCGAGGCCGACCAGGTCGGCACAGGAGGCTCTCGAAGGCCAGAAAACTAATCTCTAGACTGGTCTGGAAAACGGGATTGGCTCAAAGGCCAGAAAACTAATCTCTAGACTGGTCTGGAAAACGGGATTGGCTCATCCTTTCGGACAGGAGCCTGGATCATGGCCTCGTTTTCGCGAAAGCATCGTGGGTGAAGGACGTTCCGTCGGCGGCGGTCAGTGGCTTTTGCGCCGGGTTTTTCCGCAGGTGGTCGATCGTACGCCGGAAGTCGCCCAGCATCAGGTCCGCCATATCGCGGCTGAACCCATGCCGAATAATCAATCGCATCACCACCACATCGGTGATGTTCGGTAGCATCGAGTAGGCGGCCGCTTTCCAGCCATGCATGCGCAGCCGATCCGAGAGATCAAATAGAGTGTAGCCCGGATCGCTGCCGTCCTTGATGGCCCATGAAATGGCAGGGATTCCTTTGCGGCTGTCACCATCGAAGGCCAATTCGAAGGGGCCAATCTTCTGGATCTCCCGCCCGATATATTGCGCCGTGTCGTATGCGTTCTGGTGGATGCGCCGATAGCCCTCCCTTCCGAGCCGGAGGAAAAGGTAATACTGGGAAACGATCTGACCCCCAGGGCGCGAGAAATTCAGGGCAAAAGTGGGCATGTTGCCCCCCAGGTAGTTGACCATGAAGATGAGATCTTCCGGTAGGTCGCTTTGTTCGCGCCACACCACCCAGCCCACACCCAGCGGGGCCAGCCCGAATTTATGGCCCGAACTGTTGATGGAACGGATCCGCGGTATCCGGAAGTCCCACACGAGGTCGGGCACCACGAACGGCGCGACGAAGCCCCCCGAAGCCGCATCCACGTGCATCGGAATATCCAGCCCCGCTTCCTGCGCCAGCCGGTCCAAGGCCAGAGCCACTTCCGCCACTGGTTCGTATTGACAGGTGAAGGTGACGCCGAGGGTCGGCATTACCCCGATCGTGTTCCTATCCACCCGCTTCAGGACTTCTTCCGGGGTCATGCCCAGCCGGCCGCGCTCCAGGGGAATCTCTCGAAGCTCCACATCGAAGTAGCGGGCAAACTTGTGCCAGCAGACCTGGACGGGGCCGGTAACCAGGTTCGGCCGATCACTCGGTTCGCCGGCAGCTCGCACGCGCTTACGCCATTTCCATTTCATTGCCAATCCCCCCAGGATGGAGGCTTCACTGGATCCTGTGGTCGAACAGCCGATCGTGCTGGCCGCTTTAGGCGCGTTCCAGAGGTCGGCCAGGATATGGACGCATCGACTCTCCAGTTCGGCTGTGGCGGGGTATTCATCCTTGTCGATCATGTTCTTATCCAGCGACGCATCCATCAGCGGGTGGATCTCGGCGTCGAGATAGGTCTTGCAGAACGTGGCCAGGTTCTGCCGGGCATTGCCGTCCAGGATCAGTTCGTCGCTCACCAGCGCATGGGCAATGTCCGACCGCAACCCCTCCATGGGCATCCGATATCTGGGCACCCCTTGGCCCATCGCTTCGGTCCCATAGATTCCTGTGTCCAGGATGCTGAGGATATCCTCTCGCTTGTAGAGTGCCATCAGAATCTCCTTTCCTCATGAAGTTCCCCGGGGACATGAACTCGGCGCGCAATCTCCTCAAAGCCACCACCAGAAGAGGTAGGCAAGATTCTGAAATGCGCTCCGATAGGCAGGAAGGGCAAGCCACTCGTCCAGGGTGAGAAGTCTGCTATGGGCCCGATCCTCATCCAGGGCTTTTTGCAGTGCGTTGGCCAAGGCCATGCTCCGCACCATCAGGTTCAGCTCCAGGTTGCGCTTAAAGCTGAAGGAATCGAGATTGGCGGTGCCAATCAGGACAAGATCCTCGTCCAGCAAAGCAACCTTGGCATGGAACACCCGCTCCCGGCGCTCCCATATGCGGACCCCCGCCCGGAGCAGTCGCCCGAAGGTCGCTCGGCTGGCAGCCTGGGCGAAGGGGTGATCGGAATTCCCTGGCGCGATGAGGTCCACCCCTACGCCCCTCCTCGCCATCCGCAGGAGTACCTGCAGGAACTGGGGGTCAGGAATGAAGTAGGCATTGGCGAAGACCGCCCTCTTTTGCAACTGCCTGAGAATCAGCAGGAAGTGGTGGCGAATGGCCCACCTTCCACCCCACAAGCTCGACGCGATTTGGACCGGAACATCGCAGTGCCAGCCTGGTTCTGCTACGGGTGTTCCCGGAACCGACCGGGGTTCGGGCATGGTTCCACCCGCGCGCCTCCAGGACTTCAAGAAGTCGGCCTCCAGTTGCTCGATTGCGGGTCCCTGAAGTTCAATCCCCAGATCCCGGTAGTATTTCGGAGGAATTTCATCGTTGTATTCATTGCTCCAGTTGGCGCTGCCCACCATGGCCCTGGTCCCATCCGCGATCAGCAGCTTGCGGTGATTGCGGCGCCGCCACAGGCGCCAGGGCAAGCGCCAGCCGATGGGGTGGAAAAACCGGACATCCAGACCGGAGGCCTTGATCATCCTCACGGCGCCCCAACTGCCCAAATGGTCGACCACGCCTCGGACTTCGACCCCTCGTGACTGTGCCTCCTGCAGGCTGGTCATCAGGTCTCGCCCGGTGGTGTCGTCTGCCCATTCGTAAATCTCGAAGTGGACCGTCAACTGGGCTCTTCCGATCAAAGTCCGGAGGCAGCCCAGGATCTCAGTCCCTGAAGGAAGGAGCCGAACATCATTGCCTTCCGACACAGGCAGACGGTGGCGCTCCCCGTAGCGCAAGAGCCGCTGCCATAGGCTCGCGACCCGCCTTCGGATGAACGATGTGGTTGCCGGGATCACTCTTTGCGGCATGCCAACCTACCCTCCAGCAATCCACCTGTCAGGGGGCACCCACCATGGGCTCCACTTGGATTCGTCAGATCTTTTTTCCCTCCTTGAACCTGATCCAGCCTCTTTTTGCGATGTATCTCATGAACTTGACGATTCTTCTCACCGATTCGTCAATGTCGTCTCCGGTTTTTTCGCTGAGAATGCGGGCGACGTCCAGGATGCACCGGCTCCCGTCCATGTTGAGCCAGGCCGAAGAGGCGAGCCTGTCCAACTCGATGTCCGAGACGGGGTTCCGGTGGACGAGCCTGGCCAGCCGCCTCTTGACCGGGTTGATCTCGAACTCCAGGACGACCTTGCCCGCCTCGGTCACCCTGAACCGGTGATGCTTGATCTCAGGGACGTAGAGGACGAAGTTGTCGTTGGTGGAGTACTGCGTGGTCATTCTGTCCGAGCCTTGCGCAAGGAGTACCAGTACATCCAGGCTCCCAGCAGCAGGAACATGACCAGTGCCAGCAGATTGCTTTTGGACACCGCCGGGAACAGCTTGAGCCCCAGCGCGATGTTCACCCCGAGGGCGGCGAACATCCCGACGACGATGCCCATCAGGGCGCCTCCGGCCACCAATCCCGAGGCGAGCAAAACGCCCTTGTCGACGGCAACGGCCTCCTCATCGCCCTGTTGCTTCGCTTTCCGTTCCACCAGGGACCTGATGATGCCGCCCGCGAAGATCGCCGAGGTCAGGCCCAGTGGAAGGTATATGCCGAGCGCGATGGCGAGGATCGGAAGGTCCACCAGGTAGCAGAAGACGGCCAGCGCCACACCCACGGCAACCAGCGTCCACGGCAGTTGGCCGGTCATGATGCCCTGCACGATCAGCTTCATGAGCGTCGCCTGGGGAGCAGGAATGGCCATGCTCCCGACTCCGTAGGCCTTGTTCAGCATCATCAAGGTTCCCGCACAGGCGATCGATGCCACCGAGAGGGCGACGAACATACCCACCTGGTTGGCTCTGGGATCACCCCCGATGATGAAGGTGGTCTTGAGGCTCTGGGAGGTGCCGCCCGCCACGGCGATGGCGACACAGATGACCGAGCCGATCATGAGCACGACCGTCATGCCGGGTGTGCCGGTATGCCCCATGAGCTTCATCACGGTGGCGACCACGAGCAGGGCCGCTATGGTCATGCCTGACACGGGGTTGTTGGACTCGCCGATCAGGCCGACCATCCGGCCCGAAACCACCGCGAAGAAGAAGCTAAACACCACGGCCATGATCCCGCCGACCGGGCCGCCGCCCACGACCGGAACGAACCAAACCAGGAGGAAGCCCAGGACCGCCGCCGCGATGACCCAGGTGAGGGGCGTCTCGCGATTCACCCGGGTCACCGGTCCGGCTTCACCTTTGCCCATGCCCCCGGCAGCCAGCTTGAAGCTCCTGTAAATGGCGGGAAGGGATCTCGCCAGCGATATGAAGCCTCCGGCCGCCACGGCGCCCGCGCCGATATAGCGGATGTAATGGGACCAGATGGAGTTGGCATCCATCTGCGAGATCAGGACCGTGGAGGGGAAGACCGGCTGCGCCAGCCCGGTCCCGAACAGCTTCAGCAGAGGGATCAGTGCCAGCCAGGCGATGACGGAACCGGCGAACATCATGGCGGTGGTCTTGGTGCCGACGATGAAGCCGACGCCCAGAAGGGAAGCCAGGGTGTCCATACTGACGATGGTGCCCTGGTAGGATTTGATGGTGTAGGCAGCCTCCTCGCCCCAGAGCGAGAAGCCGCCGGCGAGCAGCTTGAAGGTGGCACCGAAGCTGATGCCCATGATGATGGTCTTGAATCCGCCTGCGCCTTCGGTTCCCGTGACGAGGATTTCCGCGGCGGCCATCCCCTCGGGATAGATGAGCGTGCCGTGCTCCTCGACGACGAGGTACCGGCGCACGGGGGCGATGAAGGCAACGCCCATGAGGCCGCCGATGACCGTCACGATCATGCACGTCGTGACGCTCAGGCCGAAGCCGAGCATGATCAGCGCCGGGAGGACGAAGATGATGCCGCCCGAGAGGGCCTCGCCCATCGCGGCCAGGGATGAGACCAGGTTCGCTTCCAGGATGTTGTTCCGCTTGAAGACCTTCTTCAGCAGGCCGATGGCCAGGATCGCGCCGGGGACGGCCGAGGCGATGGTCATGCCCACCTTGAGGCCGAGATAGGTATTCGCCGCGCCGAACAGGAGCGCGAAGAGGATGCCCATGATGATGGAGTAGCCCGTGATTTCGGGCATCGCCTCGGTCGTGGGGACATAGGGCACATAGTCGGCGCCCGGACAGCCGCCGTAGGCGCTCTTGGATAACCCGAGCTTTACGACTGGTTTTTTCATGGCCGTCTCCCCTTATTTCAGTTGCGCGAGAACCGAGGTCAGGAATTTCCACGTGTTGGCGACCGACTTGATGCTCAGGTGCTCCTCGGGGGTGTGCACGTTGTAGAGGTTCGGACCAAAGCTGATCATGTCTGTCTGCGGCAGTTTCACCTTGAGCAGGCCGCATTCAAGCCCTGCATGGATGGCCTTGATCTGGGGGGCGCTGCCGAAAACGTCCTTGTAGACGCTGGAGCACAGTTCCCGGATCTTGGAATCCGCCTGGTACTGCCAGGCGGGATACGCGCCGGTCCTGGCGCTCTTGGCGCCAGCCAGGCCTGCCAGGATCTCCACCCTGCGGGCCAGGCTCTCCCGGATCGAATCGACGCAGCTCCTGATCATGACGATCAGCTTGATGGACTCGCCCGACTGCTGCAGCACGCCGAGGTTCAAGCTGCTCTCCACGAGACCTTCCAGGTCCATGCTCATGGACTGGACCCCATTGGGGGCGACCACGAGCAGGTCGATGAGCTTGTCCGTGGAAGCGCGGTCCAACTGGCGCGCGGCATTGTCGCCGGCGGTCATGACCACGCTGATGTCCGGATCCGCTTTGGCGAACTCCTTCTTCAGGTCCTTGGACAGGCGATCCACGATGGCTTTGATCTTGGTGAGGACAGGGCCTTCCGCCGTGATGGTCGCCTGCGCTTCCCGGGGGATCGCATTGGATTTCGCGCCTCCCGACAGCGAGACGATGGCGAACGCCCCCGCCGCTCGGGCGGCATCGAGGATCTGGCCCAGAAGCTTGATCCCGTTCGCCCGTTGCTGGATGATCTCAAGCCCCGAATGCCCACCCTTCAGGCCCGAGACTTCGATGTGCAGCGTGCTGCCCGCAGCCAGCTCCCATCGGGTGGCGAACTCGCATTCGACACTGACTCCACCCGCGCAGCTGACAAAGAACACGCCTTCTTCCTCGGAATCGATATTCAGCATCGTTTTCCCGGTGAGATGGTCGGCCTTGAGGGCATGGGCCCCATCCATGCCAGTCTCTTCGCTGGTGGTGACGAGCATTTCGAGCGGCGGGTGGGGGATGTCCTTGCTGTCCAGGATGGCCAGTCCGCACGCCACGGCGATGCCGTCGTCCCCGCCGAGGGTGGTGCCGTCCGCCCGCAGGAAGTCTCCCTCGATCTTCAGGACCAGCGGGTCCTTGGAAAAATCGTGCTTGGACCCCTTGGCCTTCTCGCAGACCATGTCCATGTGCCCCTGGATGATCACGGCGGGTGAATGCTCATAGCCCGCGGTTCCAGGTTTCCGGATGATCACGTTCAGTGCTTTGTCTTGAAAGGCCTCGAGCTTCCTCTGTTTGGCGAAATCGACCAGGAAGTCGCTCACCTGCTTTTCATTGCCTGAACCTCTCGGGATCTTGGTCAATTCTTCGAAGTAGTGGAATACCTCTTTGGGTTTTAATTGCTCCAGCATCCGACGCCCCCTGGTGTTCATTCATTGATTCGTAAACCGATTACAGTAAGCAATTTCGGATCCAATTGTTAAATTCAATTATTTCATAATTTTAATTATCATTGATGCCTGCCGCGTCTTGGATTTACCTCAGAATGACGGGGGATCCTTTCAAATCGGATGACAACAAGCCTGCGAAGCGGTTCCGCGGGCACCGCCAGCACGGTCCTATTCCCGTGGGCCCGCATGCAAACACGGAGTGGCGCGAAATCTGCTTGTGATTGCGGTAGGGGCAAACCAATGGAGCCGCAAACCGCAATGGATGACCAGGAGGCCGGACATGCCCAACCGTGTCGAGAAGGATTTCCTTGGGGAGCGCGAGATTCCCGACAACGTCTACTATGGCGTGCAGACCCTGAGGGCGATTGAAAATTTCAAGATCACTGGCGTGCCCATATCGGCAGAACCCTTCTTCATCCAGGCCTTCGGATACGTGAAGAAGGCCGCGGCCCTCGCCAACCGGGAGCTGGGCGTCCTGCCGGCCGATGTGGCCGGCGCCATCGTCCATGCCTGCGACCGGATCATCGCCGGGGAGTTCCTGGACCAGTTCCCCACCGACATGATCCAGGGCGGCGCGGGCACCAGTACCAACATGAACGTCAACGAAGTCATCGCCAACCTGGCCCTGGAGCAGCTGGGGCGCCCCAAGGGCGATTACCAGCGGGTCGACCCCCATGACCATGTCAACCGTTCCCAGTCCACCAACGACGCCTACCCGACGGCCTTCCGCATCGCCCTCATCAACCGCCTCGGCAGCTACTCCCAGGCCCTGACCCGGCTTCGGGACGCCTTCCACGACAAGGGGACGGAGTTCGCCAAGGTGCTGAAGATGGGCCGGACTCAACTGCAGGACGCTGTGCCCATGTCCATGGGAGAAGAATTCCACGGCTTTGCCACCAACCTGGGCGAGGAGCTGGCCCGCATCGAGGACGCCAAGGGGCTACTGTCCGAAGTGAACATGGGCGCCACGGCCATCGGGACTTCACTCAACGCGCCCCAGGGCTATCCGGAACTGGTGGTGCGCCACCTGAGCCGCATCACCGGGCTCGACCTCAAGCTCGCCGTGGACCTGGTCGAAGCCACCTCGGACGAAGGCGCCTATGTCCAGCTCTCCAGCGTGCTCAAGCGCACCGCGGTCAAGCTGTCCAAGATCTGCAACGACCTTCGCCTGCTGGCCTCGGGCCCCCGGTGCGGCTTCAACGAGATCAACCTCCCGCAGCTGCAGCCGGGCTCCTCCATCATGCCCGGCAAGGTCAACCCGGTGATTCCCGAGGTGGTGAACCAGGCCAGCTTCTATGTCATCGGCGCCGACCTCACGATCACCTTGGCCGCCTCCGCGGGTCAGCTCCAGCTCAACGTGATGGAGCCGGTCATGACCTTCGCCCTGTTCAGCTCCATCATGACCATGGAAAACGCCATGAAGACCCTGCGCGACAAGTGCATCATCGGCATTACCGCCAACCCGGAGCGCACCCGGGACATGGTCCTGGGCAGCCTGGGCATCGTCACCCTGCTGAGTCCGATCCTGGGCTACAAGCAATGCTCTGAGATCGCCCTGGAGGGCTCCGCCCACGCCAAGTCCATCCACCAGATCGTCGTCCTGGAACGAAAGCTCCTTTCCCAGGAGAAGTGGGACGAATTATTCTCCCTCGAGAACCTACTGAATCCCAAATTAATTCATGCGTGAATGGGTTCCAGAACATTACGCAATGAGGTGGTGGACACGTCGGCTCGGGTGTCCCTGGCCAATCTCACCAATATCGAATATGCCGCCATCGGCAAATTCGCCCTTGTAGGTGCTCGACGAATATTTTGCCGACTTCAAGCAGAAGACCGAAACGAAAGAAACCATCTCCCCCTGACTCAACCCCGTCAGGGCAGGAGCCCGATGGTTGCCCCATGAGCGCCTGTTCCGGTCCACCCGAATTGGAAAAGAAGGGCTTTTACCCCCCCAGAACTGCTTCATTGGGGTATTCAGGCTTGTAAACGTGCTGACGAATGAACGACACAAAGTCTGACGGACGATCGACGCGAGCGAGTCCTGAATCGAAGACCAGCTCTGCCACCCGCGCCGCGGTCTGGATCCCTGTCTCCAGAATTTTCGACTGGAGGGGATACAGCAGCCCTTGATTCAGCAAGTCAGCCGGTACCTGATCCGCCACGGCCTCCCCAGCCTTGATAAACATCTCGTCTGTGACACGCGTGGCCTGGGTTGCAAAGACCGCCATACCAACCGCCGGGAATATGTAGAAGTTGTTTACCTGTCCCGGTAGAAATGTCTTTCCGTCGTAGTGGACCGGCTCGAACTGCACCCCGGCCGCATAGATCGCTTTTCCTTTCGACCAGGTATAGGCTTGTTCTGGTGTGCACTCAGCATGCTCCGTTGGATTTGAAAGAGCGAGAATCACCGGTCGCTCGTTGAAGCTTGACATTGCCTCGACGATCTTTTGATTGAATGCGCCGCCGATCGTGCTGACGCCGATGATCGTGGTTGGCTTAATGCTCTCGATAGCATCCACAAAATCCCGCGTCGGAGCATGCTGGTGTGCATACGGCTTTTGGAAATCGACAAGGTCTTTGCGAGTCGACTCCAGCAAACCATTGATGTCGAACATGTAGACTCGTGATTGCGCTATTTTGAGAGTCAGGCCTTGTGCGACTAGCGCAGAGCAAAGCAGTTTGGCAAGGCCAATGCCGGCCGAGCCCGCGCCGAGGAATAGGTACTTTTCGTCCTTCAACTTCGTGCCCTTGAGCTTGGCCGCATTGATCATCCCGGTAAGGGTGATGCCAGCCGTGCCTTGCACGTCGTCGTTATAGACGCAGTATTTGTCCTGGTAACGTTGGAGCAGGTGAATGGCGTCAACGCCCGTCCAATCTTCGAAGTGAATGCAGCACTTGGGGAAGACCTCTTGGACAGCCTCTACAAACTCGTCAACGAAAGAATACAACTCGTCCCTTGATGGGCGTGGCTTGCGCATGCCCAGGTAAAAGGGATCGTGCAGGTACTGTTCGTTATTCGTGCCTGCATCGAGATACATAGGGAGCAGGTATTGCGGCGGCACTCCGGCACAGGCGGTATAGAGCTGCAACTTACCGATGGGGATGGCGGCACCATTCGCCCCAAGATCCCCCAAGCCGAGGATTCGGCCCCCGTCAGTCACGCAGATGAACCGAACATCTTTCTGCGGCCAGTTCTTTAGGATTTCTCTCACTTTGCCACGGCGTGTGATCGACAGATACATCCCACGCGGCTGGCGATAGATGTGGCCGAACTTGAGACAAGCCTCTCCAATGGTTGGGTTATACACGATTGGGATAAATCGAGCCGGGTCGGACATTACAGTGCGGTAGAAGAGTGTTTCGTTGTGGTCAAGCAGATTGATCAGGTAAATGTAGCGGTCGAGGTTCGTGCTCTTCTGGCTGAGCTGCATCATGACGCGGCTCAGCTGCAGGTCTTCGGTTTCGGTTACATCAGGAACAAGTCCAATCAGACCCAGTGCCTCCTTCTCGATCTCAGTGAAGGCGGTGGACTTGTTGAATGAGGGGTCTTGAAGCAATTCAATTCCGCGCTTGTTGGTTGTCATACTTTCCCTTCCGTATCCAGGATTGTTAATTCACGTAATGCTAGATCAGAACCTCGGTGTTTTCAGCTGTCTTATGGCACGTACGGGTGGACCATCTTTACCGGATCGATTACGCGGTCAAACCCGTCTTCCGTTACAAATCCGAGCTTCAGCGAGCAGTCAACGTACTCCTTGATCTTCCTCAAATTGGGTTTTGTCCCCTCGACCAGAAACTTGCGGAAGTTTGTGCATCCGTCGGTCAGGAGGGTGATCGAGTGCGTGATGTTGAAATTGATTAAGAGCTTGTACGCGTTCCAACGGCAAAGACTCTGTCCTCCCCGCAAGTCTTCTGCCCATGCCAAAAAGCCATGGCTTGCCTGATTTCGAATCCATTTCACGGGCACTCCTCCCTCAACCTCCTTCGTCGTCTCAATTAATTTCGCCTGCTTGCCTAGCCCACCCGGCTGGCAGCGGCAATGCCTCCGTCCGCCGTAGCATGCTTCCGAACCAGTGCCGCGTCAAATGGTTCGCCAAGCCCCCGGCGTCACGCCATAGTTCGTCAGGCAAAGGCTCAAATCCCTTCCGGACATCGCGCCAAGTCTGGATCTGGTGTTTTAGCAGCACGGATTACTTTGGTCGCGATAAGGATCCCGGTTACCCGGGACCCTTGCCGCGACCGGTCCACCGGCTCGCCTGCCAGATAGATTGCCTCCGCAAGTCACGTTGGCAACCTAAGTTGATTTTTTGAACTATCAAGATTTTCCCGGGCACCTCCGAAAGGTTCGCGGCGGTCACCTAGGAAAGGAGGACGTGGCCGAGGACTACCTCATTCTACTGAGCATGTTCTCCCGGTGCAGGGCCCAGCCAGCCGTCCATGGATCGATCGACATACCAGGGAAACTGGTCACGGGCACCATCATCCGCACCAAGATTGCGCGAATGTTCATCTCCTGGGCCGTAGTGCACCCTTCTTCCTTCATCCTTTCGAGCATGTCGATCCAAGCACAAGAGTTGACGGAAGCTAGGTGGAGCTTTCACTTGCTCGGTTGTTGGGGTAGGGACATTGCCCTGATTTGGTCAAGGACGTGATGATAGTGTGATGAAGGTCATGTAATACTCAAAAAAATTGTCACCTTAATTCAACAAAAAAAAGCCTGAATTCTTTGTGAATCAGGCTTTTTTTTTGGTCGGGGCGAGAGGATTTGAACCTCCGACCCTCTGCTCCCAAAGCAGATGCGCTACCAGACTGCGCCACGCCCCGACTGAGACCCCAGCATAGCGAAACCCCACTCCGGCCGCGAAGGGAATCCTGCTTGGGCCGGGGCGTTGGGAACCAGGTTCACCAGCAGGAGGGTCTCCATCTCCTCCCGGCCCTTCTTGGTGGCGGTGGGCGGGGGGACGGTGATGATGCTGCTGGTTTTGCGGTTCTTGGCGAAGGCCAGGTCCAGGTCGAAGCTCATGGTGCCCTGCTTGAAGCCCATCTGGCCGGTCAGGTGGCTGATCAGGCCGTTGGGGTCGTACCCGATGGTGAGGGAGGCGGGGCCTTCCATGCCTTTGCTCTGGTTGTTGATGGTGATGTTGTTGACCCTGCCTCCGGGGTTGTAGCTGAACGTCATGTTGGTGTAGATGCCCTGGCTGTCGTTGCTGTAGTTCATCTGCTGGGGCAGGCGGGTGGCCTTGTCGAACACCACTTCCAGCCGGCCGCGCTTCCAGAACCCCAGGCTCTCGGCCATGCTCTGCTCGCGCTTCTTGGGGTCGTAGGGCCCGGTGGGGGTGGTGAAGATCAGGGTCTCGCCGCCACCGCCGGAGTCCTTGCCCAGGGCGGCCTTGAAGGACGTGCCGTCCACGTAGACCTTCTGGATGTCGTTGATGCACTGGCGGAACCAGCCGACGAACGAGGTGGGGGCGTCCGTCGGGGGCGGATCCACCCGGCTGGTCCAGGCGTTCTGCTCCTTGCTGTACAGGAAGCCCCGGTTGCCGACCCGGTAATAGAGCAGGTTGCCGAAGTCACCGGTCAGCTCCGTGCGGAAATCGGCATTGGCGAAATAGGTGCCCTTGAGCTTCAGGTTCACCGTGGCGCCCTTGGTCAGGCCGCCCTGGACCGCCCCCTGGCCCAGCTGGTCGACCTTGGCGTTCAGGGCCGCGGCGGTGAGGTTGATGGTCATGGAACCCTGCAGGTCCACGGCGTTGACCCCGATGTAGGACTTGCCGAACCAGGAATCGTTGACGGCGTCAAGAACCTGCTTGAAGTTCTGCCGGGCGAACTGGGCCTCCAGGCTCTCCTTGGGCTTGCCCGCCGGGGCGGTGGCCCCCGGCTTCCTGGGTTTGGTGGCTTTCTCCACGCCCGGCGTCTGCCCGACGGCCGCATGGCCGATCAGCACCAGCGCGGAGAAAACAGCGGTAAAACTTGCTTTCATTGGTATCTCCAGGGAGGGGTTGCGCCTCAGGGGTTGGCCCTGGACGCTAGAAGCTCCTGCCGCCGTTTGGCGAAGCAGGCATGGCAATAGGTAGCATGGAGATCTGGCGGGACGAAATCCAGGTACTCGACGGTGCCACATTCCACACAGGTGATCTGAGCAAGAATCTGGGCCTCGCTGCGGCGAGCCGGCTTGCGGACCGGCAGGGACTTGCGGTAGCAGTGGGGACAGTTGAAGAATTTCTGGTCCGGCGCCACCTCGAAGGTCCGGCCGCAGGTGGCGCAGATCTTCTCCCGCATGGGGTTGGGCGCTTTGGCTTCCCGCTTGACGACCTTGACCATCCCCGCCTGGTGCGCCGCCGGAGTACCCATAGCCGGCGGAGGGGGGAGCGTGGGAGCGGGGGGCTTGAGGCTCATGGGTTGGCTCGAAAGGACAGTACGGTCCGGGGGAATCATAACACCCCCATGAGGGGGCTCGGGTCACCTCCCCGGTCGGTCCTCGCCGGGGGACCGGGCCGATGGCATCCTGGAGGGATGGAAACCGCAACGACCCTATTCCACGCCCTCCAGCACGGGCGGCCCAGGGCCCTGGCCCGGGCCATCAGCTGGATGGAGAACGGCCACCCCCAGGCGCGGGACCTGATGGCCCTAGCCTGGCCCCACCTGGGCCGGGCGGTCGTGGTGGGGCTCACCGGGCCTCCGGGCGCGGGGAAATCCACCCTCACCGACCAGCTGGCGCGTCTTCTCCGGGCCGAGGGCAAGCGGGTGGGCATCCTGGCGGTGGACCCCACCTCCCCGTTCACCGGCGGGGCCATCCTGGGCGACCGGATCCGCATGGGGCGGATCGCGGCCGATCCGGGCATCTTCATCCGCTCCATGGCCACCCGGGGGGCCCTGGGGGGTCTGGCCCGGGCCACCCAGGACGCCATCGACCTCCTGGACGCCGCCGGGTGGGACGTGATCCTGGTGGAGACCGTGGGGGCGGGCCAGGACGAAGTGGACGTGGTGAGCTGCGTCCAGACTTGCTGTGTGGTCCTGGTGCCGGGGATGGGCGACGAGATCCAGGCCATCAAGGCCGGCATCATGGAAGTCGCGGACCTTTTCGTCATCAACAAGGCGGACCGGGACGGGGTCGAGAAAGTTGAATCCGAGATCGAAGGGATGAAGTCCCTGCGGTCCGCCGCGGCGGCCGGCCCCAGGCCCTGGGACCCGCCGGTGCTGCGCACCGTGGCCGGGACGGGGGAGGGGCTGCCGGAACTCCTGGCCGGCATCCGCGAGCACGGGCAGTGGCTGCGGGAACATGGCGGCCACCAGGCCAAGGCCCAGGCCCGGGCCCGGCTGCGGTTCGGCAGCCTGCTGGCGGAAGAGGCCGCTCGGCGGGCCCGCAAGCGGGCCGGCGCGGAAAAAGAGGACCGGCTCATCCAGGCCATCGCCCAGCGGACCCTGGACCCCTACGCCGCGGTCGACCGGATGCTGGAGGACTGAGCCCGTCGACACCGGTCTGCCGAACCCGCTAGGATAGTCCTGTCCATCACGGAGCTTCCGTGCCGTCCTGCCGCGTCTTCCTGATCGACAACTTCGATTCCTTCACCTACAACATCGCCCACGGCATGGCCGCGGCAGGGGCGACGGTGGAGGTGCGCCGGGCGGACGTGGTGGACCTGGATGCCCTGGAGGCGGATCCCCCGGACCTGCTGGTGGTCTCGCCGGGACCGGGGCGGCCCCAGGACGCGCAGGTCTCCCTGGCGGCCATTCGGCGGTTCGCGGGGCGGGTGCCCATCTTCGGGGTGTGCCTGGGGATGCAGTGCCTGGCCGTGGCCTACGGCGGGGTGGTGGAGCCCGGGGCGGAGCCCATGCACGGCAAGACCTCCCGCATCCTGCACGACGGGCGCGGGCTGTTCCAGGGCCTGCCCTCGCCCATCCGGGTGGCGCGCTACCACTCCCTCCAGGTGCAGGAAGTGCCGGCCTGCCTGGAGGTCACGGCCCGCACCGAGGACGGCGTCCCCATGGCCCTGCGCCATCGGGGCATCCGCATGGCGGGCGTGCAGTTCCACCCCGATTCTTTCCTCACCGACGACGGCCCTGCAATACTGGAACATGCCCTGCGAGGAGATTTCTGAAACCTGGACGGCCCGCTCCTGCCGGTTGAAGGCCGCGGATTTCTTCAACGACCTTGGGGAGAAACCGTTCGCCTTCCTCTACGGCGACGGCGCCCAGGCCCGCTGGCTCATCCTGGGGGAGGACCCGCTCCTGGTGCTGTCCGAGCCCCGGGGGCCGCTGCCCCGGTTCCGCCGCTCGGGCGACCTGCCCCCGGTCCTGCCCGACTTCCTGGGCTACGTGGGCTACGAATCCGGGGTGCGGAACCCGCCCGGACTGCCCCCGCCCCTGCCCAAGCTGTTCCCATTCCCCGACTGCCACCTGGCCGTCTACCGCAGCCTGCGCCTGTACGACCGGGACACCGAGACGCTCTACCAGGCCTCCCGCGAGGACGGGGAGCCTGCGGAACCCGGACGGAACGCCCTGCTGGACGGCGGCTTCCGGGCCCGCAAGATCTGGGACAGCGACGCCCCCGCCGGCTACGAGGAGAAGGTGGGGCGGATCCGGCAGGAGATCGCCCGGGGCAACGTCTACCAGGTCAACCTGACCCGTCTGGAAAGCTGGGCCTTCCGCGGGGACCTGAGGCAGTTCGCGCGCCGGCTGTTCGAGGTCAACCCCGCCCCCTTCTCCGCCTTCATCGCCGGGCCGGGATTCGCGGTGGTGTCCTCCTCCCCCGAGCGGTTCTTCCGGGTCGGGGAAGGGCGGATCCTGGCCAGCCCCATCAAGGGCACCGCGCCCCGGGGCGAAAGCCCGGCGGCGGACGCCCTGTTCAAGCGGGACCTGCTGGCCAGCCCCAAGGAGCGGGCGGAACTGGCCATGATCACCGACCTGATGCGCAACGACCTCACCCGGGTGTGCCAGATCCCCTCGGTGCGGGTGGAGGCCTTTCCCCGCCTGGAGACCTATCCCAACGTCCACCACCTGGTGGCGGACGTCTCCGGCGAACTGATGCCGGGCCTGGCCCTGGAGGGCCTGTTCGCGGCCCTGTTCCCGGGCGGCTCGGTGACCGGCTGCCCGAAGCTCACCGCCATGAGGCTGATCCGCGAGCTGGAGGGCCACCCGCGGATGGTCTACACCGGCGCCCTGGGCTGGTTCTCCCACGACCTGGAGCAGGCGGACTTCAGCATCGCCATCCGCACCGCCTGGGCCTCGGAGGGGGACCTGCTGTTTGGGGTAGGGGGCGGGGTGGTCTGGGATTCGGATCCCCAGGCGGAATACTGGGAGACGGTCCACAAGGGCAGTTCCATCATCCGATGCTTGAACTTCTGAGCGGCACCCGGGTCGACCTGGCCCACTCCGCCGCCCGGCACGGGGAAGGCCTGTTCGAGACCATCCGGGTGCGGGACGGGGCGCCGGCGCGCCTGGGGGCCCACCTGGAGCGCCTGGCCGCCGGCGCCCGGTTCCTGGGCCTGGAGCCGCCTCCGGGGCCGGACGCCGTCCGGGACTTCCTGGCCGCCCGGGGCGTCTGCGCCGGGCTCGAGCGTGGCGTCCTGCGTCTGCTGGCCGTGGACGGGAAGCTGCTCACCTGGGCCGCTCCCTGGGAGCCCGGGCGGCAGGGCCCGATCCAGGCGGCCCTGAGCCGGGAGATCCGCCGCCTGAGCGACAGTCCCCTGAACCGCTTCAAGACCCTTTCGTACCTGGAGAACCGGCTCCTGGCCCGGGAGGCCGGGCGACGCGGGCTGTTCGAGGCTCTGGCGCTCAACGAGGCCGGGAGGCTCACCGACGGATCCCGGACCACCCTGTTCGTGGTCCTGGGAGGACGTCTCCTCACCCCTCCGGCCAGCGACGGGGCGCTGCCGGGGGTCGCCCGGCGCTGCCTGCTGGAGGCCGGGCTGGCCGAGGAGGCGCCCCTGGTCCAGGCCGACCTGGCGCGGGCCGAGGCCCTGCTGCTCAGCAATGCCCTGCAGGGCGCGGTGCCGGTGCACGCCTGCCCGGACTGCGGACCCCTGGACGCCGGGCATCCCCTCCTGGCGCGGGCGGCGGAGCTGCTGGGCTAGCCGGGCCGGTCCGGCGGATCCCCCTCCCGCCCCGGGTCGTCCAGGACCCTCCGCGCCCGGGCCAGGTCCAGCTCGCCTTCCCACTGCCATGAGAACATGCGGTAACTATTGCATATTAACCTAGTTATGGAACATCTTCGAGAGGCTCCAGTACGACCCTGTAACCAAGGCGCTCCAGGTCCTTGATTCGGGTGTGAACCATTC
>JBELAL010000057.1:0-32142 GCA_049508835.1 Holophaga sp.
GAAGCCATTCACGGCCGGGCGGTCCTGCGCTTCGGCTGGACCAGGTTTCCCGCCGTCCGCAGCCGGCGGCACGTCCTCGTTCCCCGGTGGCGGAGGCATATCAGGGGGTTCGAGTGAATCAGTGGGGGCAGACGGACGCGCGGGGCGGTCCTTTCGCTGAGGCGTGGTTGTCTCCACCACGACGGCGCCGTCCAGCAGGGCCCCGAGGTCCACACTCGCGGGCGCCGGGTCCGCCAGGTCCCACCCGCCGGGTTCGGTCTTTCCGGGCTTCGACCATGCCTTGATCGGCTCCGGAAGGTCCACCAGCCGCACGCGGCCCCCCTCCTGGGCGATCCTGGCGGCCAGGGTGCGGGCGGCCTCGATACCCTGGGGGTCACCATCCGGCCAAACGATCACTTCCCGGCCCAGCACCGGGGTCAGGTCCACCCGGCGCACGGTATCGGCGCCCATGTAGGCCAGGGCCACCAGGGACGGGAACAGGACCTGGGCGGCGTCCGCGGTCTTCTCCCCCTCCACCAGCAGCACCCGGGCGTCCGGCGTGGCCTGGAGCCGTTCCAGCCCATAGAACAATGACGCGAAGTTCCCGCCCTGCCGCCATTGGTTCTTCCCGAAGTTCCAACTGAAGGGCAGCACGGCTTTTTTTTCTCTCGTCGGCTGGCACCGGACTCGAAGCATGAGGGCGTGGCCGGCCAGGTCTCGGACAATCCAGTTTTCCCCTGTGGCATGTTTGACCGCCTTGGCCCAGACCATAAAACCAGGTATCGCCTTGAGCGCCTCGGGGGGGACCGGCGCTAGAGGGCGAACTGTATCCCGCTGGCGTTCCGGTGCTCCAGGCAGTCCGGCGGGGTCCAGCCCCAGGTGCGCGGCGAGGTCTTCGGCGGCGGCGCCCTGGCCAAGGTTCCGGCAGTACGCCCAGCAGCTCACCAGGTCGGCCCCGGCGGCTTCCGGCCCAGCGGCGAAGTCCTTCCAGGTCCCGGTGCGGCGGTTGAAGCTGAAGCTCCTCCGGCTCCGATCATCGCGGCGCGGATTGAGCAGCACCGCTTCATCACCGGTGAGCTGATACTTTTTATCGATACCAGAGGCCACGGCCTCCCAGTGATTCAGGGCGGCGGCGGCAACGGCTTTGATGGCGGCACAGTTCATTCCGTCACCCCTCGGTCACGGAAATAGGCCAGCAGCAGAAGATGTTTGCTTGCAAGCATTGCATTGACGGCCTGCTCGACCCATCCCCGGGCCGTGGGCTCAACAACATCGAGCAACCTCGATGTCTCCACAGCCATCGCTCCAAGTTCCCGTGAAGATTCCCGAAGATCAGCAAAGAATTCTGCGCGGGCTTGTAACCGGCACAGCAGGACCACGGGGCAAGATGAGCATTCCAAGGCGCCTAAAAAGTCTGGCTCCTGGAGGGACACGGTTTCGCCCTCGGTGGCGGTGATAGGACTTGCGCAGTCGTCCCACCGGTTGTAAACTAATGTGGAGTGATCAGATAGCCCCACCAGACCCCCGTTGGCACCGGGGGTTTTTGCAGCTAGCGTAGTCATGGCTAGCCCTCCTTGGCTGCAGGAGCCAGGAGGGCCTCGATTGCGGTTACGGCGATCAAGCGCTTACCCCGCACCTGGGCGAAGGGCAGGGTTCCGTCACCCAGCAGGTTGTAGATCGTGGACTTGGACAGGCCCAGGGCGGCGGCGGCCTCCGCGATGGTAAGGGAGAGCCGGGGGAGCTCGGGGCGGACTTTGGGCGGTGAATTAGGATTCAGCTTGGGCATGATGGATTCTCGAATGGAGGAAAGGGGGTTCACACGGGCATTTAGCCCACCGTTTGCTCCAGTTCAGAACTCTCCAGCCTACGCGAGGACCCAGTGATGGGGCTCAGGACCGCGAAGTACCGAGACTGTTTGGTGTTGAAGGTAGGAAGGGACCATTCGCCAGGGATCTGCTTTGGGGCGCTGGGAACCAGGTTTGGGGCCAGCGGATACCAGGTTGACCTAAAAGCGTTTGGGCGTTCACACTTCAACTCCGATACCAATTTAGAACATCGCCGATTCCTGTCAAGTTAAGATTCATTCTCTCGTCCAAGCACAATCATTCTGGAAGCCCAGAAAGTCAAGGAGATAAATCGCAATTATTTAATTTATTTCAAAAATAAATTAATTCCAGTTCAGCTATCCCCAGCACAGGCAGGGAATAATTCATTTTTGAGAGTAAATTAAATAATTCCAAACAGAAATGGGTAAAGAAATCCATACCATGGGGCCGGGCCAAGAATGACTTCCTGGAGATGTCGCACTACACTCCTCCGCCTACTTTTAGCGGTTCCACCTTTGCGGGCGTCGTGATCCCAAGGCGCGGAGCTAGTTTCCGAATTGCCTCGACCAGGGCGGAAGTGTGAAGGTGGCCATACACGGTTTCAACCATCCGCGTGTTCGAGTGCCCCAACTGAGCGGCGATGAAGGCCACTGGAACCCCTGCCTTCAGGAGCATGGACGCGTAGGAATGCCTCAACTGGTGGAACCCCAGGGGCTCCAATCCTGCACTTTTGCAGGCACGAGCCATTGGCTTGGTCTGATCCATGGGCCCCCATGCGAGCCCCAAGTCTGAGCGATTCCGCCGTGAGACCTGATCCCGTAAAAAGATCCTGTCCGCACCTGGACGCCCGGCACACAGTTCCGTGAACAGGTCGACTCCCTCATCGGTCAGCGCAACATACCGGCTCTTGTCGGTCTTCCCGGGAGCGATCCATAGGGTTCTGGCCTCTCGGTCGAAGTCACCCACTTTAACCCGGGCCAGTTCACCATATCTGGCACCAGTCAGAAGGGCGCCGCGCACCAAGCGGCGAAAGTCCGGGGGACAGGCATTTACGAGGCGCACCTGATCAGCAATATCCAGGATCCTGGTTCGGGCCTGGCCCACCCCCTTGAACGGCTGAACGCTTCGCCAAGCGGAGCCATCGATTACGCCGGTATCCCTGCCCCGGTCCAGTGCATAGTTCAGGGCCGCACGCAGCACGGCCCAAATTCGATTTGCACTGCCCCTTCTGGCGCGTTGCTCATCGTCATTTGCTGGGGCGGGTTTGAAGGATTGTTCTTTCCCTACACCCGTCCGCACCCTGCGGCCTGATTCCGCGATTCCGGCAAGCCATTTGTCCAATCCCCGGCGGGTCAACTTCGCCACGGGCTGGTCTCCCAAGGTGGGCCGGATCCAAGCCTGAGAGCGCCGCTCATCCTGGGCTAGGCCCTTCACTCCCCGCGTATCGCAATTTGCGAAGTAGTCTGCCATGGCCATCCCTACGGTGTAAGTATCCGAGGCCGCAGGCTCACCATCGGCTGCGCGGCGGGCTTCCTTGCGCCATTCCTTGAACAGTTCCTCAGCCTTGGCCTTGGCCTGAAAGTAACTGAAAATCTCTTTGCCATCGGCTGCCCGGGAATCATCAGCTGCCCCCAGAGCCTGCTTCTTGAATTTTTTCAAGGCGGGGAGATAAAGACGACAGCGCCAGTAGCCCTCGTCTTTTGAGGGCCTGTAGTAGCCCAGGTATTCATTGGGAGCCAGCCTGGACCAGTAGGGTTCCCTGTCAACCGGGCAGTTGCCCCGAGCAGACCGGGTCTCCAATCGAGGGTTGCGAAGGGTCCGTTTGGGTTTGGGCGGGTCAGGAGTTGGGTCGGTCATGCTTGTTTACCTCCACGGTAAATTCACGGTAAAAAGATACCTCTGGAGGGCCTTGGAGACAAGTGGGTAAGAAAACCATATTTTTCAATCAATTCAAGGAATCAAGGTTCCACTCATAACCATAATTGGGCACGATTTGGCCTCCCGCAGGCAGAAGCCCGGCCCGGGTGGATTCTCCAGCAGCGAGCGCCGGCGCATCCGGGCGAACATGGCCTCCTGCCGCTCGGCCTGCTGGGCCATGGCCCGGGGCTCGGCCAGGCAGGCGTTGCGGAAGATGGACAGCAGGCCCTCCCGCCAGAAGTAGCCGTTGACCTCCAGGGTCCGGTCCTTGAAGAGCGTGTCCTTCCAGAAGTAGACGAACCAGCTGTGGGGCCGGCGGCCCTGGGCCAGCCGCTCCAGCTGGGTGCCACCCTCCTCGTGGGGGATGTCCAGGGCCCGCGCCTGGGCCAGCACCATGGCCTCGGCTGCCCGTGCGCCTCCCACCGGGAGGCTCTGGATGAAGGACCCCGCCTCGTTGAAGCCCTGCCGCCCGAAATAGGGCCGGGCGTCCCCGGGGAGATCAATGAGGAACCGCCCCACCGGCAGGGTCAACCGCCGCGGGCAGGAGGGGGCGCCGTCAGGCTCATCCGGGTCGGAGTCTTCGGCCTGATGGGTTCTTTCAACCGATGGGTCAAGCATTCATTCATCCTTCAGGGGAAGGATGCCGCGATCGCCCGCTGGGTTCGAAGCCGCGGGCTTGCCCCGCTTCCGAAAGCCAGCGACCGACCAACCGATCAACCAAGGGCTGGGACGACCGCCGGATCCCTCGCGGGGACGATTCGCTGCCCTGGTTCAGATGCCGCTGGCCCAGCGGGAGTTACAGGTTCGTTGCCGGTCCGTTACCCGACGAGGTCCACCGAGCCCGCCACCATCTGGGCCAACTGGGCCCCCTCGCTGGACTCCAGGTCCAGGACCTTGCGCAGGACGGCGATGGCCGCATCGGACTGGGTGCCGGTCTGGGCCTGGGTGGTGGCGGTGGCAGGGGTGGGGTCCTGCCCGGCGGCGCCGATGGCGTCCATCCGGGCGCCCAGGTCCAGGCTCACCGAACGGGCGGCCAAGCTGCTGATGGGGGCCAGCGGGTCCATGGGTTCTCCGGGGAAGGCGCGCCCCTGGGCGCCTCCCCTTCCCTATCGGCCGCCCCGCGCGGGGGCATGAGGGCCGCGGATGCCAGGCCGTCAGCCGAGCAAGGAGAGTGAACCGCTCTGGTCAGTGCTGGAGCCGCTCAGGGAGGCCAGGAGCGGGTCCTGGGCCTGGCCGCCCAGCAGGGTCGCCAGGATCGATCCGGTCGAGCCACTGCCCGAGGTGCCCTCCAGGGCGCTCAACAGGCTGGTGCTGGAACTCAGGGTGCCGTCGGCGTTGTAGGTGGCGGAACCGCTCCGGAGGACGCTCAGCAGGTTGGCCAGCCCGTCGGGGTTCTGCTTGAAGTAGCTCTGGACCGTGGCCAGGTCGGTCTGGGCCGCGCCCGGGTCGCTGCCCGAGAGCAGGTCGCCCAGGGCCTGGGCGACCGCGGCCGGGGCCCCCTGGGAGCTGGTCTGGGCTGCGCCGGAGCTCTGCAGCACTTCCTGCAGCACGGAGGGGCTGAGACCGGCGGTGGCCTGGGAGTTGCTGCCCGAAAGCAGCTGCTGCAAGACCAGGCTGGCGATACTCTGGGATTGGGCGCTGGCGGCGGTGACGCTCATGAATTCCTCCCACTGGGCAGCCTTTGCAGGCTCAGGGGAGGAGGAGCAAGATCGGGGCCATTCAGGACCAGGCTTGCAGTTCCAGCAGGTTGCCTTCGGGGTCGGCGGCGTACACGAAGGTCACCGTGCCCTTGCCGGGCACCGGCAGGGAGGTCACCGTGCCCAGGGCCCGGCCTCCGTGGGCCAGCACCCGGTCCAGCTGGGCCGCCACGTCGTCCACCTGGAAGGCCAGGTGGCCCAGGCCGACCCGGTTGGGGGCGGGATCCGGGCGGGGCAGCGCCTGGTCGTAGCTGTAGATCTCCAGGGTCGGCCCGTCCTGGCCCGGGCTCGGGAGGCGCAGGTGCTCCCCGCGCAGGCGGGCGCCGCGCAGGCCGGTGCCCGCGTCCAGCCAGGGGCCGGACTGGTCCCGGCGGGGCGGCGCCGGCACGCAGCCGAACACGTCCTGGTAGAACCGGGACAGGCGCTCCCAGTCTTCGGCGACGAGGTTCACGTGGGCGAAGGTGATGTTCATGTCCGCGCCTCTTCCTGGCTATGATGGGCCTAATGCCCCCCATTCCACCACGAAAGGATCCCCCATGCCGGAGTACCCATCCATCCACGTCCTCGACATGCACACCGGCGGGGAACCGGTGCGGGTGATCCGCGGGGGCTACCCGCCGGTGCCCGGGGAGTCCATCCTGGCCAAACGCCGCCACGCCAAGGAGCACCTGGACCACCTGCGCCGGATGCTCATGTTCGAGCCGCGGGGGCACTACGACATGTACGGGGCCCTGCTGGTGCAGCCCTCCCTGCCCGGGGCGGACCTGGCGGTGCTGTTCATGCACAACGAGGGCTACAGCACCATGTGCGGCCACGCCACCATCGCCCTGGGGCGCTACGCGGTGGACCACGGGCTGGTGCCCAAGGTTGAGCCGGTGACCCACATCGGCCTGGAGTGCCCGTGCGGGCTGGTCCAGGTGGAAGTGGAGGTGGAGGGCGGCCGCACCGGACGGGTGAGCTTCCGCAGCGTGCCGGCGTTCCTGCTGGCCGAGCAGCTGCGGGTGGAGGTGCCGGGCTACGGGCCGGTGGTGACCGACGTCAGCTACGGCGGCGCGTTCTACGCCCTGGCCCCGGCCTCGGCCTTCGGCCTGGATGTGCGCGCCAGCCGGGTGCGGGACCTGGTGGACGCCGCCACCGCCCTGTCGGCAGCGGTGAACGCCAATCTGCGCATCGTGCATCCCCAGGAGCCGGACCTGGGCTTCCTCTACGGCAGCATCCTCACCGACGGCCGGGAACGGCCGGAGGAGGGCCCCTCCGCCAACATCTGCGTGTTCGCGGACGCGGAGGTGGACCGCAGCCCCACCGGCTCCGGGGTCACCGCGCGCATGGCCGCCCGGCATCAGCGGGGCCTGGTGAAGGCCGGCCAGGAGTGTGTCTTCGCCAGCGTCACCCAGGCCCTGTTCACCGGCGAAGTGGTGGACACCACCCGCTGCGGGGACCGCCCGGCCGTCACCGTGAAGGTGGGCGGGCAGGCCCACTACACGGGCGAGGCCCGCTACTGGCTGGAGCCGGGCGACGAGATCGGCAAGGGCTTCATCCTGAAATAGGCATCTACGGCGTCACCCGGGTCCCGGCCTTGCCCTGCATGGCCGCCGCCAGGTGCTCCGGATCGGTGATGATCGCCTCCCTGCCGCCGCCCTCCAGGAACTCCACCACCGCCTGGACCTTGGGCAGCATGCTGCCGGGCTTGAAGTGGCCCTCGGCGATGTACTGCCTGGCCTCGGCCACGGTCATGGAGGCCAGTTCCTTCTGGTCGGGCTTGCCGTAGTTCAGGCAGACCTTCTCCACCGCGGTGGAGATGATCAGGGTCTCGGCCTTGAGCTCGCGGGCCAGGAGGCTGGGGGCCAGGTCCTTGTCGATCACCGCCGCGACCCCGGTCAGGGCGCCTTGCGCCGGTGCTCCTCCGCCTGCTCCTTGGTCATGAACGACCCGATGGGCTTGTTGGGGGTCTTCAGGGCGGGATCATCGGGATCCACCAGCACCTGGGTCACCACCGTCACCGCGCTGCGGGACACGCCCCGGCGGCGGAACTCGTTGTGCATGGCCAGCTGCAGCTGGTAGCCCAGGGCGCCCTGGGTGTCGGCCACGCAGGAGTCCAGGGGCACCATGTGCAGCTCGGGGGCGGCGATCTCCGAACGCCGCAGGATGAACCCCACCTGGGGCCCGTTGCCGTGGGTCACCACCAGCCGCACGCCCGTCTCCTCGAGCATGCTGGCAATGTGCACGCAGGTCCTGGCCGCGGCCTCGTACTGGTCGCTCACGGTCTGATGCCCGCTGTCCGTGATGAGAGAATCGCCTCCAATGGCGACTACCACTGTCTTGGCCATGGCTGACTCCGGAAAAGAAAATTTTTAACCTCTATGATAAAAAATTTTCAATGAAATTTACATCCGACCTAAGCCTTATTTTCAAACGAATTTCCGGTCCGGGCCTCCGGAATCCCGGCCCGCCCCCCTGGCCTGCCCCATGAACGGCGCCTATCATCAAGGAGATGACCATTTCCGCGCTGCGCCCCCGGCATTTCACCCAGGCGGGCAAGGTCCTGCTCGCCGCCGCCCTGGGCTTGGCCCCCTTGCGGTCCGCCAATACCGAACCGCCTCCGGACTGCCAGAAGATCTCCTTCAAGGAACTGGCCGGGTGGCACATCCCGGACGCCCTGTTCAAGGCCAAGCCCGGGCACGTGCTGGGCTTCGTGCCCCGGACCCTGCGCCAGCTGGACGGCCAGGAGGTGGCCGTCACCGGCTTCATGCTCCCGGTCCGGATCCACAACCGCCTGGTCACCGAGTTCCTGCTCCTGCGCACCCAGAACACCTGCTGCTTCGGCATCCCCCCCGAGCTGAACGAGGTGGTGGAGGTGCTCAAGGTGACGCCCCCCACCAAGGTGCTCATGGATACTCCGATCACGGTGGTGGGGAAGATGCACGTGAAGGAGCGCTGGGACGGGACCTTCCTCTGCTCCATCTACCAGATGGACGCGGAGCGGGTCGCGGAGGAATGATCAATCCTTGTCGTTGCCTTCCGGGAAGTCGAACGCCACTTTCCGGAACGTCTGGTCCTGGATCTGCAGCAGGGGGAACACGCCCTTGAAGTGGCCCGTGCGCTTGATCCAGTCGGCCTTAGCTTCGAACAGGCAGGTGTCCCCCACCGTCTCCCCGGTGGCGGCGTCGGCCACGGCCTTGAGGGCCAGGGTCGACGTGCGGCCCTCCATCTCCACCTGGAGGTCGAGCTGCCGGGCCTTGATCCGAACGAACTCTTCCATCTCTCCGTCCAGGACGTAGACCTTCAGGGCGCCGGCGGCGGGGTCGCGCACCAGCTCCAGGTGGAAGGCCTCGTCGCCCAGGACGATGGGGGTGCCGCCGTGGGGGGGATGGTGCTGGTGGGGCTTGGGCTGGTCGGCGGCGGAGCCGGCCAGGGCGGTGGCGCGGATGCGGGCGCGCACGCCCAGCCAGACGGCTCCGGCCAGGGCGACCAGCAGCGGGATGACCAGGATCTTGAGCCGGCGCATGGGGGCCTCAGCTGAGCGGGGCGAGGCCGTCCGCCACCGACAGGCGGTAGGCGCGCCAGGCCGGGATGGCGCCGGCGATCAGGCTCAGGGCAATCATCAGGACAGGGCCCCACACCAGCACCGGGTTCCAGGCCCAGGGCTCGAACAGGACCCCGATCCGAGTCCGGAGCAGTTCCTGGACGAAGGAGGCGATCAGCCCGTACAGGGCGAACCCCAGGGCGCTGCCCAGGACGCCGATGCAGGCGGACTCGCCCAGCACGAAGGTGAACAGGAACCGGCGGTGGGCGCCCAGGGCGCGCAGGATGGCCAGGTCGCGCTTGCGGGCGGTCATGGAGGAGTAGACCGAGGAGAACACCGCGGCGCCGGCCACCAGCGCCACCAGGTAGGCCAGCGCCCGCAGGGCCTGCTCGGCCCAGTCGAACTTGGAGAACAGGTCGGACAGGATCGCCGCCACCGGCCAGGCCAGGGTCAGGCGCTTGCCCTGGCGGTTGTAGCGGGTGTCCAGCATGAGCCCGGCGGCCTGGGCCCCGGGCTTGAACTTCACCAGCACCGCGCTCATCTCGGTGAAGGTGGCGGGGTCGTGCCCGCCCAGCTTCTGCACCCCTTCCATGGGCACCCAGATCACCCGGTCGGCGGGAGTGCCGGTGGGGGCGAGCACCCCCACCACCCGGAAGACCTCCTCGTGCTGGGCGTTGGGGTTGTAGTCCAGGCCGTGGAAGGGGTGGAAGGTGGTGCCGATGGACCAGCCCAGCTGGCGCAGCGCCAGGCTCCCCACCACCGCCTCCTTCTCGTCCACCCGGAACGGGCGGCCTTCCTCCAACTGGTAGGTCCGGCCGGGGGCGTACTCCAGGTCCCGGAACAGCTCCTCGTTGGTGCCCACCAGGCGGACGCCGCGGTAGTTGTCGCCCACCACGATGGGCAGGGCCCGGTCCACGAAGGGCAGGTCGCGGATCTGCTTGTAGTCGTCGGCGGTGATGTTGCCCGGGGAGGCCTCCTGGTGGAACAGGGCGTTCAGCACCAGTTGCAGCTTGGAGCCCCGGGCGCCCAGCACGGCGTCGAAGCCCGAGGCGGAGCGGGTGAAGCTCTGCTCGGCCTCGGCCCGGACCACGAACACCGAGACCACCAGGCCCATGCCCAGGGCCACCAGGAGCACCGCCACCGCGGTGGAGACGAGGTGCTGGCGGAGGACGCGCCGGATCAGCAGGAACAGCATCAGAGATCCTCCCCGTGGGCGCGCACCTGGTTCAGCTGGGCCAGGTCGTAGACGTCCTCGAACGAGCCCAGCACCTCCGGGTCGTGGCTGGCCACCAGCAGCGCCGAGCCCAGGGCGGCGGCGCTGTCCCGCAGCAGCTTGATGATGGCCCGGCTCCGGACCGTGTCCAGGTTGCCGGTGGGTTCGTCGGCCAGGATCAGGCAGGGGCGGTTGGCCAGGGCCCGGGCCACCGCCACCCGCTGCTGCTGGCCGGTGCTGAGCTGGCGGGGCAAGTACCCGGCCCGCTGGGCCAGCCCCACCCGCTCCAGGGCCTCCAGCGCGGCCCCGGCCTGGACCCCCTTGCCGAACGCCAGCCCCAGTTCCACGTTCTCCAGGGCGCTGAGCCCCTGGAGCAGGTTGAAGGTCTGGAAGATGTAGCCCAGCCGCTCGGCCCGGAAGCGGTCCCGGCGGGCCTCCGACATCCCGGTCAGCTCGGTCCCGCCCACCGCCACCTGGCCCGAGTCCGGCTCCAGGATCCCGGCGATGATGTGCAGCAGGGTGGTCTTGCCCAGCCCACTCTCGCCCTTCAGGGCCGCCTGCCGCCCGGCGCCCAGGTCCAGGGCCGGGATGCTCAGCACCTCGGTCCGGCCTCCGGCCCCGGATGGGAAGCTTTTGCAAAGATCGCGAATGGTCAGGGCCGGGGTGGGATCCATGGTGCCGCCTTCAACGCTTCCCATGGTAACAAATAGAAATCATTTCCATTAGCACTTTGCTCCCCCCTGGACCAAGTCAAACAATAGAAAGCCCGTCCGTTATCAATTGACGGCTGATTCGTGAATGTAAAAAAACTTCATCCTCCCTCTTCCCCGGACCCGGGCCGGGGCCTATCTTCTTGTCGTTTATAAGTAGTGCCAGCCGCAACATCCCCACCCGTCCCCCGCCAGCCGCCGGCGGGTGAGGACGGTTTGTCTTCCTCCCGCCCTTTCCAGGAGCACGGCATGAGTGAGCAGGCCATCGGACAATCCATCCCATACCCCACCTCGCTGAGGGACTCCGGCCTGCGGAAGGTGATCTTCGCCTCCTCCCTGGGCACCCTCTTCGAATGGTACGACTTCTACCTGTACGGCTCCCTGGCGGTGTTCTTCGGCAGCCGGTTCTTCCCGGCCACGAACCCCACCGCCCAGCTCCTGGCCAGCCTGGCCACCTTCGGGGCCGGGTTCGCGGTGCGGCCCCTGGGCGCGCTGGTGTTCGGCCAAATCGGCGACCTGATCGGGCGCAAGTACACCTTCCTGGTGACCATGGCCACCATGGGCGTGTCCACGGCGCTGGTGGGGGTGCTGCCCACCTACGCCAGCATCGGCATCTGGGCCACCATCATCCTGGTGCTGCTGCGGCTCATGCAGGGGCTGGCCCTGGGCGGGGAGTACGGCGGCGCCGCCACCTACGTGGCCGAGAACGTGCCCGATGCCCGGCGCGGCTACTACACCAGCTACATCCAGACCACCGCCACCCTGGGGTTCTTCATCAGCATGGCGATCATCGGCCTCTGCCGCTGGCTCATGGGCGAAGGGGCCTTCACCAACGGCACCGGGTCCTGGATCTCCGGCTGGCGCATCCCCTTCCTGTTCTCCTTCATCCTGCTGGGGATCAGCCTCTACGTCCGGCTGAAGCTGAAGGAGAGCCCCCTGTTCACCAAGCTCAAGACCGCGGGGCAGGTGTCCGCGAACCCCCTGAAGGAGAGCTTCACCAACCCCGTGAACCTGCGCTACGTGATCCTGGCCCTGTTCGGAGCCACCGCCGGCCAGGGGGTGGTGTGGTATACCGGCCAGTTCTACGCCCTGACCTTCCTCCTCGCGGTGCTCAAGCTGAACTGGCTGCCGGCCTACCTGATCATCTCGGTGGCCCTGCTGCTGGGCACCCCCTTCTTCCTGGTGTTCGGCCACCTCTCCGACCGCATCGGCCGCAAGCGGATCATGCTCACCGGCTGCCTCCTGGCTGCGATCACCTACATCCCCATCTACATGGGCATGAAGGCCGTCACCCCGGCCATGGCCGCCGGGGCCAAGGAGATCATGCTGGGGGCCATCCCCTTCTCCAACCTGGTGGCCCTGATCGCCCTGGTGCTGGTCCAGATCATCTACGTCACCATGGTCTATGGCCCCATCGCCGCCTACCTGGTAGAGCTGTTCCCCACCAACGTGCGCTACACCTCCATGTCCCTGCCCTACCACCTGGGCAACGGCTGGTTCGGCGGCTTCCTGCCCCTCATCGCCACCGCAGTCACCGCCTCGGTCGCGGCCAAGGCGGCCTTCGGCTCCAGCGCCATCTACGCCGGCCTGCTCTACCCCATCGGCATCGCCCTGGTGACCGTGGTGGTGGGCGGCATCTTCATCAAGGAGACCCGGGGCCACCACATCGACACCGCCATCCGCGCCGACACGGGGATGCGCGAGCTGTTCGACTGGGGCGCGGTGATGGCCGCCCTGGCCATCGGCTTCGTCCTGCTGCTCCAGTGGAACAGCGGCTTCCTGGCCGACCTCACCGCCGGCAAGGGCATGTTCGACGCCCTGTGGAACAACATCTGGTACCCGCTGGTGGGCGCCATGACCCTGTGGGCCCTGCCGGTGCTGTTCTTCCGCCTGGAGTTCGACCGCCTGCGCGCCCTGGGCATGGTGCTGGCCTGCCAGGCCCTCACCCTCCTGTTCTCCTTCAAGCTCTACCAAGCCCTGGTCACCCTGGGCGGCAGCTGGCACTTCTTCGCCCTGACGATCGTGCTGGGCATCTACACCGCCGTGCTGGCCGCGGGCTACTCCTTCGGCCGCCGCCGCATGCAGACGGCCTGATCCTGCTTCTTCCTCCGGGTCCCGTCCCGGCTGTGTCTGCCGACGGCCCCGGCGGCGTGGTTCGTCCCCATTGTTCCCGCGCGACCCACACCGGGTTCCCCGGAATGGCGCCGACCCACTCGTTCCGGTTTTGCTTGTTCGTGCTCGCAAGCTGCGCGCGAACAAGCAAAACCGGTTAGCCGTCCTCGAGCCGGACAGGACATTGGCTTCGGTTCCTTGAAGGCGGTGGACCTTCAGGAACAACGCATCCATGGTCCTGACGTTTCGGAGATCGGCTGACGATTCGGACTTGTGCGCCCGCAGCGCAGCGAGGACGCACAAGTCCGAATCGTAAGAGTGGGTCGGCGCGAAAAATGGGCACCCGGACGCGACAACCTGCCGAATCCCCGGAGCCGGATCAATCCTTCTTGCGGATGCCCGAATGGGAGCTGAGTTCGCTCTCCACCTGGTCGATGTCGGGGGCGTTGTAGTAGACCAGGTTGCGCAGGTGCTCGAAGCTCTCCAGGCCCAGGATCTTGTTGAACAGGAAGGCCATGCCGTCGGGGAGGTGGGCCACTACGGTGCCCTCGGCCTGGATCTCCACCTGGCCTTCCACCAGGATGATGGTGAATCCGCATTCGGTGCCCAGGGGCAGGCGCTGGTCGGTGACGATCGACATGCCCTTCATGCTGAGGGAGTGGGTGGGCGCCCCGGACAGGACCGTCTCTCCGGCCTTGATCATGGTGCGGGCGCTCACCAGGACGCGGGTGAATTCCCTTTGGTTGGTAGCCGGATCGGTCATCGCATGGGCCCTTGAGGCCAATGTACCATTCCCCGCGGCTTTAATCGACCGGATCAGAGTGGGCGAGGTGGGCCTGCCAGTTCTTCGTGTAGAGCTGAGCCAGGGCCGGAGATTCGATGATCAGCAGGTTCTCGCCGTTCTTTTCCTCGGCGGCCCGGGTGAAATTGAAGCTGCCGGTGACCACCACGCGCCCGTCGATGACCATCACCTTGTCGTGGGCGATGGGATGGGCGGCGTCGACCCACACGGGGATGCCCGCGTGCACCAGATAGGTCAGACCGCTGTAGCGCTCGGTGCGCTGGCTCTTGTCCAGGATCGCCCGCACCGCCACGCCCCGGTCGTGGGCGGCCTTCAGGGCCCCGGCGATGGGCGCGCTGGTGAAGCTGTAGGCCTGCACCAGGATGGTCGCGCGGGCCTGGCCGATGGCCGCGGTGAGCGCGGCCTGGGCCCCGCCGCCCGGGCTGAAGTACACGTGGACGGGGGTGTCCTTCAGCACGAGGTCCGCGGCCGGGAGGGGGCGGGCCACGCCCAGCAGCAGGAGGAATCCCAGCAGGCATGATCCTGGAAGGCGCCGCGGGGCCGGACGATGCATCAGAACAGGTCCGCGGCCGGCACGACCTTGGCGTAGGACCCGGACAGGGCCGCCAGGAAGGCTGCGTGGACCTGCTCCGCCGGCACCTGGACACCCCCCAGGGCCAGGGCCGGGGCCGCGCAGGCGTCGCCGGCCACGGTGCAATCGAAGCCCAGGTCGCAGGCCGCACGGGTGGTGGCGTCGATGCACATGTGGGTCATCATCCCGGCCACGACCAGCCGCCCGGCGCCGAGCCGGCCCAGCAGGTCCTGCAGTTCGGTGGCCCGGAAGGCATTGGGGAAGTGCTTGACCACCACAGGCTCGTCCGGCCGGGGGCGGACCCGGTCGTGGATCCCGGCGCCGGGGGTGCCGGGCAGGAAGAAGGTGGCCCCGGGCTTCACGGCGATGTGCTGCACGTGCACCACCGGCCCCCGGCCCCGGCGGAAGGCCTCCAGGAGGTCCGCCGCCCGCTCCGCCGCACCCGGGCTACCGGGCACCGGGAAGGCCCCTCCGGGGAAGTAGTCATTCTGGATGTCGACGAGCAGGAGGGCTTCCTGGGTCTGGCCGGAAGGGTTCATGGGGGCATCTCCAAGGGGCAAGGACGTTGGCCATCGTACCTCAGGCATGGGGCAGCCGGCCGGCCTCCTCCTTTTTTTCGTCCCGTGGATGGTGGTCATGTGAATAATTATTTAATCTTGCCCGGGGGGGTCCTGCGGCTGATATTAGACCCCAGAGGTTCCAGTTGCCATTGTTAATTTATAAAGACTCTCCTCTACTCACCTAGCCCCCGTCCACACCCACAGCCCTTTCCCACTCACCCGGACCCCCGGGCAGGCCTTTCTCAGCCATGGACCGCCGTCTCGCCCATCGAACCTGGTGCCTGTTCCTGTTGGCTATGGGTCTAGGCCTGGCGCGTTTGTCCGGCACAGAGGCCTCGGTCCAGGAGCCCGTCCCGGCGGCTCCGGTGCACCGGCTGCGGGTGGGCGTGCTGCCGGTGCTGCTGACTGCGGACGACCGCGACCTGACCGACGCGGCCAAGGCGCTGATCCACGAACAGCTTAGCGACATGTTGTTCCGGCAAGGAGGATACGGGATCGTGACCCGGACCGACCCGGCCCTCCTGGGCCAGATCATGTCCGAGCTTGAGTTCCAGAACCGCGGGCTGGTGGCCCCCCAGGAGACCAAGGCCCTGGGGCGGCTGGCCGGGATCGAGGTGTTCGTGCTGGCCGACGGCGAACTCTCGGTGCGGATGCTGGGCAGCACCCTGACCCTGCGGGTCCGGGTGATCGACGTTGAGACTTCCAAGCTCCTGGGCATCTTCCAGGTGCAGTGCAAGGGCCGTGCCCGGTTGGACGCCAACCGTTCCATGCGCGAGGCAGTGACCGCCGCGGTGGATTCGCTCGCCCAGCAGATGCGCGAATTTCGTCCCCCTTCCGCTGATTCCATGTGAACGGTGTCCGCGCCGTGCCCGGAGCTCCGAATGAGCCGGTTCCTCTGCCTCGCAGTCATGTCCGTCCTGCCCTGGGCCGCCTGGGCCCAGGGCGGGAGCCTGCGGCCCCGGCCCTACTTCTTCCAGGTGGGCGCCGACACGGTGGGGCCGGGGGCCGGGGGGTTCAGCCCGGTGGTCCAGCTGGGGGCGCCGGTGCTCCAGTGGGGGCTCACCTACCTGGGCGTGTTCGGCGGCGGCACCCAGTGGCGGCGGGGGTCGTTCGAGGCCGGCACGCTCCACAACGGCGACCTGCTGGACAAGACTGCCTACTGGATCGGGCTCTACGGCGGAGGCGGGTTCTGGACGATCGGGGTGGCCGGGGAGTACGCCCGGGAGGAGGACTACGTCACCCCCACCCCGACCAACGCCTATTTCGACGGCGTGGTCCACGACCGGGCCGGGGCGGGGGTGTTCATCTCGCTGCACGGGCGCTCGGGGGTCGGCGCCTTCGTCCGGGCCGGGACCCAGAGCGGCTTCGGGTGCGGCCTGAGCCTCCGGTTCTGACTTCTGCGCACCGCGGGCGCGAAAGGAGGGTGCGACGATGACGGCAACGGCAACCATCAGTGCGTCTCGCGTATCCCCGAAGGGGATACCGAGAAGGACGGCGGACGGACGCGGCGCACTGCCGCTGATGGCGGCCCTGGGCGGCCTCCTCCTCCTGGGCTGCGGGGGGACCGAGGCCGGGCAGGTGCTCCCCCCCGCCCCGCTCATCAAGTCCTTCGCCCCGGCCCAGAATCCGGTCACCAGCGGTACTGGCACCACCCTCACGGCGGTGTTCACCGGCGCCACCGCTTCCATCTCCCCGGACGTGGGCCCCGTGGCGAGCGGGACCCAGATGGCCGTGGGCCCCCTGGCCGCGGACACCGCCTTCACCCTGGTCGTGCAGGGGGGCGACGCGGGCACCAGCGCGACCCAGACCGTGACCGTGCGGGTGGTGCCGCCTCCCGCGACCCCGGTGATCATGCTCCCGGCGGGCACGCTCGATGCCGAGGCCTCCGGCTGCACCGCCTCGGTGCCGCTCCAGGACGCCACCACCTACCACTGGACCATCGCCGGCGGGACCCCGACCGGCGGCGAGAACACCGCCCAGGTCACCTTCACCGCCGGCGACCCGGGCCTGCTCCAGCTGGAGTGCGTGGCCGTGAACCAGGCCAGCCCCGCCACCATCCAGCCGGGGTCGGCCAGCCAGCTGGCGTGGAACGTCACCGGGACGACCCAGGTGACCATCAGCCCGGACATCGGCACCGTGGCCGCGTCCGGCACGGCCCAGGTGACGCCCTCCGCCACCACCACCTACACCATCACCGCCGGCGCCCCGGGCAGCCCCGGCACCGGCAGCATCACCGCCTCGGCCCAGGTGGCGGTGGCCCAGCCGCCGCCGGCGATCACCAGCTTCACCGCCAGCCCCCCCCAGGTGCTGGCCGGCCAGGCCACCCTCCTGTCCTGGACCGTGACCGGCGCGGACAGCGTCAGCCTCGCGCCCGGCATCGGCCAGGTGGGCGCGGGCAGCTCCATCCTGGTGTGGCCCACCGGCAGCACCCGGTACGTCCTCACCGCCACCGGGCCCGCCGGCAGCGCCGAGGCCGCGGCCACGGTGGAAGTGGTGTCCCCGGGGCCCTCGGGGCCGCGCCGCTAGGACAGACTCCTAGGACAGCTCCAGCAGGTCGGCGATCACCCCGTAGGCCGTGCCGGTCAGGCCCGGGCTCTCCTCCAGGATGCTGATCCGGCCCATCAGGTCCGTGTGCAGCCGCAGGATGGAATCGGCCCCCTCCAGCCGTGCGAAGGGGTGCCCCGGCTCCAGTTCCCGCACCTCCACCCGGCCCTGGACGCCGGCGCCGGAGCGGACGGCTTCGCACACCACCTTGAGCCGGCGGCCGCGGGCCGCGGCTTCGGCCAGGTCCCGGGGGGTGAGGTGGGCGATGCCCTGGCGCCGGACGGCCTCGGGGGCCAGGTCGGCGTCCATGAGCACGTTGGCCAGGGCCGCGAGCTTCACCGCCGCGTCCCAGCCCTCCAGGTCGGCGGCGGGGTCGGCCTCGGCGATGCCCATGGCCTGGGCCCGGGCCACCGCCTGGTCCAGGCTCTCCCCCTGCTCCATCCGCCCGAGCACCACGTTGGTGGTGGAGTTGAGCACCCCGTCCAGGCCCAGGACGGTGGCGCCCCGCAGGCAGTGCCGGGCCAAGTTGAACACCGGGGTCCCGTCCATGACCGCCGACTCGTGCAGGAAGCGCGCGCCCCGGTCCCGGGCCAGGGCCTGCAGTTCCCGCCAGGCCCAGGCCACCGGCCCCTTGTTGGCGCTGACCACGTGCCGGCCCCGGGCCAGGGCCGCGCGCACGTGGGAGATGGCGGGCTCCCCGCGGCGCTCGACGGTCAGGGGCGAGAGTTCCACCAGCACGTCGTAGTCCAGGCTGCGGGCGGCCTCCAGGGTGTCCAGGTCCTGGGGAAACCCGCCGTGGGTCCGGTACTGCTCCAGGATCCGCGCCGGGCCCAGCCCGGCGGGGTCGGCCCAGGCGCCGTGGCGCCCGGTGGTCACCGCCACCACCGAGGCCTCCAGCCGGGCCAGCCCCGGGTGCTCCCGGGGCCGGTCCAGCAGCTCCACCAGGCGCCGGCCCACGTGGCCGAAGCCTGCCAGCAGGAGGCGCATCAGCCCTTGGCCACGGCGGCCACGCCGTCCACCAGGCGCTGGACGTCCTCCTCGTTGGTGTAGATGGACATCCCGGACCGGACCACGCCGCCCTTGTCGCCCAGGCCCAGCACCTCGATGCACCGCGCCGCGTAGAAGTGGCCGTCCCAGACCGCCACGCCCCGCTCGCCCAGGCGGTGGGCCACCTGTTCCGGCGTGAGGCCGGCCACGGTGATGGAGACGGTCGGCGCCCGGCGGCCGCCCTTGAAGTCGGGCCCCCAGACGGTGACGCCGGGGATGGCCTTGACCTGGTCGTAGTAGCGCGCGGCCAGGGCGCGCTCCTGCTTCTCCAGGGTGGTCATGGTGGCCACCAGCCGCTGGCGCAGGGTGGCGCCCGCGGAGAACCCCGCCAGGAACTGCACCGCGGCGCCCACGCCGGCCAGGGCCGCGTGGTTCAGGGTGCCGGTCTCGATCCGGAACGGGGCGGCGGGATCCTGGGTGCGCAGCCGGTCGGTGGGGAGCTGCTCCAGCAGGCCCGGCCGGGCGTACAGGACGCCGATGTGGGGACCGTACCACTTGTAGGCCGAGCAGAGCAGGAAGTCGGTGTCCAGGCCGACGACGTCCATGGAGAAGTGCGGCGCCGCGTGCACCGCGTCCACCACCAGCCAGGCGCCCACCGCCCGGGAGAGCTTGCGGGCCAGCGCGAGGTCGTTGACGGTGCCCAGGGCGTTGGAGGCGTAGCCGATGGCCACCAGCCGGGTGCGGGGGCCGATCTTGCGGGCCAGGTCGTCGGAGTCCAGGGTGCCGTCCGGGCGCATGGCCACTTCCCGCACCACTGCCCCGGCCTCCTCCAGCCGCAGCCACGGGCCGCGGTTGCCCTCGTGGTCCAGCTGGGTGATGACCACCTCGTCGCCGGGCTTCAGCAGCCGGGCCAGGGCCCGGCTCAGGCTGAAGGCCAGGGAGGTCATGTTGGGGCCGAAGGAGATCTCCCGCCAGGACGGCGCGCCCAGGAAGGCCGCCACCCGTTCGCGGGTCTCGTGAATGATCTGGTCGGATTCCCGGGATGTAATGAATTGACCATGGCAGTTGGCATTGCAGTGGGCATAGTAGTTGGAAATGGCGTCGATCACCGACTGGGGCACGTGGGTGCCGCCGGGACCGTCGAAGAAGGCCATGTTCCTGCCTTGGAAGTCGCGGCGCAGGATCGGGAACTGAGCCCGGCAAGTACTCAGGGCATCGATGGCAAGGGGCATGGCATCCTCCAGGGAGAGCCTCAAGTGTAACAAGATTCTGGTATAGCTATGAGATGCTGTTGGTATACTAGCATGTCTCCTCCAGGAGTGGACCCATGACCCTCGCTCCCAGCATCGCGGGACTGCTGTCCCTGGAAACCAAGGTGGCCCTGGTCACCGGCGCGGCCTCGGGCATCGGCCGGGGCATCGCCCGGCGCCTGGGCGAGGCGGGGGCGGCGGTGCTGACCCTGGACATCGACGAGAAAGGCGGCCGGGAAACGGTCCGGATGATCCTGGACGCCGGAGGCCAGGCGGCCTTCCAGCGCTGCGACGTGACCTCCCGGGCGGACTGTCGGCAGGCGGCCCAGGAGGCCATGGCCCGGTTCGGCCGCATCGACGTGCTGTGCAACAACGCCGGAGTCTGCATCCGCAAGAACGTCCTGGACCTGGAGGAGGCCGAGTGGGACCGGGCCCTGGATATCGTGCTCAAGGGCGCCTACCTGCTGTCCCGGGAGGTGCTGCCCTTCATGATCAAGGGCGGCGGGGGCAGCATCATCAACACCGGCTCCGGCTGGGCCCTCAAGGGCGGTCCCAGCGCCGTGTCCTACTGCGCCGCCAAGGGAGGCCTGCTGAACATGACCCGGGCCATGGCCATCGACTTCGGCGCCAAGGGCGTCCGGGTCAACGCCGTCTGCCCGGGCGACATCGACACCCCCATGCTGCGGGACGAGTGGGTCCAGCTGGGCGCGGACCCGGTCGCGTCCCTGACCGAATCGGCGGCCCGGCCCATCCCCCGGGTGGGCACTCCCGAGGATGTGGCCAACGCCGTCCTGTTCCTGGCCAGCGGCGCCTCCTCCTGGGTCACCGGCACCCACCTGACGGTGGACGGCGGCGGCACCGCCTGACGATCCTAATTCCCACAGGAGTGAGTCCATGTCCGAGCGGGACTATCGAGGCCATCCCTACATACCCAATTCGGTTCCGGCGGTGAAGGCCGCGATGCTTGCGGCCATCGGCGCCGGATCGGCCGAGGAGCTCTACCAGGAGATCCCCGAGCGGCTGCGGTTCCGGGGCCGGCTGGCCATCCCCGAGCCCATCGAGGCCGAGTCCCAGCTCCGCTGGCACGTGGAGGGGATCCTGGCCGGCAACACCTCGGCGGCCCAGGCCACCAGCTTCCTGGGGGCCGGGTGCTACGACCACTATGTGCCGGCCATCTGCGAGGAGGTCGCCCGCCGCAGCGAGTTCCTCACCGCCTACGCCGGGGAGCCCTACGAGGACTTCGGCCGGTTCCAGACGCTGTGGGAGTACCAGAGCCTGATGGCCGAGCTGCTGGACATGGACGTGTGCAACGTGCCCACCTACGACGGGTTCCAGGCCGCCAGCACCGCCCTGCGCATGGCCGGGCGCTACACCGGCCGGGACCGCATCCTGGTGGTGGGCTCCATAGGACCCGACCGGCTCAGGGCCATCCGCAACTACTGCGAGCCGGTCATGTCGGTGCAGGTGCTGAAGCCCGGTCCGCGCACCGGGCTGGCCGACCTGGCCGACCTGGAGCCGCGCCTGGACGCCACCGTGGCCGCGGTCTACCTGGAGAATCCGGGCTACCTGGGCGCCCTGGAGAGCCGGGGGCGGCGGATCGCGGACCTGGTCCACGCCCGGGGCGCGCTGCTGGTGGTGTACACCGACCCCAATTCCCTGGGCGTGCTGACGCCCCCCGCCCAGTACGGCGCCGACCTGGTGTGCGGCGACATCCAGAGCCTGGGCAACCCCATGAACTTCGGGGGCGGGATGGGCGGATTCATCGCCAGCCGGGACGAGGAGAAGCTGGTGCTGGAGTACCCCAGCCGCCTGTTCGGCATCTCCGCCACCCAGGTGCCCGGGGAGTACGGCTTCGGCGACGTGGCCTACGAGCGCACCTCCTTCGCCCACCGGGAGCAGGGCAAGGAGTTCGTGGGCACCGCGGCCGCCCTGCACGGCATCACCGCCGGGGTCTACCTGGCGCTGATGGGGCCCGCGGGCATGCGCGAGCTGGGCGTGCACCTGCTGCAGAAGGCCCAGTACCTGGCCCGGCGCCTGGACGCCCTGCCCGGGGTCAAGGCCCCGGCGCTGGAGGCGCCGTTCTACAAGGAATTCACCGTGGACTTCACCGGCACCGGGCGCACCGTGGCCGAGCTGAACCAGGCCCTGCTCCAGCGGAACATCTTCGGCGGACTTGACCTCTCGGCGGAGTTCCCCCGCCTGGGGCAGACGGCGCTCTACTGCGTCACGGAGCAGGTCGGTCAGGACGAGATCGACCGCTTCATCTCCGTCCTCGCCGGCATTCTGGGGGTATGACATGCTCGCTCAGCGGACCGCGAAACTCCGGACCCGGTTCCACCAGGCCAAGTGGGACGAGGAGCTGATCTTCGAGCTGCACCAGCCCGGGGAGCGGGGCGTGGCCGTGGCCCCGGTGGAGCCCGGCATCGCCGCGGAGGTGGGCGACGGGGTGTCCGCCCTGCCCGAGGCCCTGGTGCGCAGGACCCCGCCGGAGCTGCCGGAGGTGGCCCAGATGCGGGTGCTCAAGCACTACCTGCGCCTGTCCCAGGAGACCCTGGGCGCCGACCTGACCGTGGACATCGGCCAGGGCACCTGCACCATGAAGTACAACCCCAAGATCAACGACGCCCTGGCCGCCAATCCGCGCCTGGCCCGGCTGCACCCGCTCCAGGACCCGGCCACCGTGCAGGGCGCCCTGCGCGTCATGCACACCCTGGACCTGTACCTGCGGGAGATCTCGGGCCTGGACCGGTTCAGCCTGCAGCCGGCCTCCGGCTCGGCGGCGATCCTGAACATGGTCTCCATCATCCAGGCCTACCACCGGAACCAGGGCGGGGCCCAGGTCCGGGACGAGATGATCACCACCATCTTCAGCCACCCCTCCGACGCCGCCGCCGCCGCGGTCAAGGGCTACAAGGTGATCACCCTGTACCAGGGCCCGGACGGCCTGCCCAGCCTCGAGGACCTGCGCCAGGCCGTGGGCCCGCGCACCGCCGGCCTGCTGATCACCAATCCCGAGGACACCGGCATCTACAACCCCCGCATCGACGATTTCGTGCGGGTGGTGCACGAGGCCGGCGGCCTCTGCGGCTACGACCAGGCCAACGCCAACGGCATCCTGGGCGTCACCCGCGCCGCCGACGCCGGCTTCGACCTGTGCTTCTTCAACCTGCACAAGACCTTCGGCACGCCCCACGGCTGCGGCGGGCCCGCCGGAGGCGCCCTGGGGGTGACCCGGGCCCTGGCCCCCTACCTGCCGGTACCGGTGGTGGAGCGGGACGGGGACCGCTACGTCCTGGACTACGACCTGCCCCACAGCATCGGCAAGACCCGCGCCTTCTACGGCACCGTCCAGGTGGCGCTCAAGGCCTACGCCTGGATCCGCGCCCTGGGGGAGCGGGGCCTGCGGGAGGTGTCCGAGGTGGCGGTGCTCAACAACAACTACCTGCTGGAGAAGATCCGCCGCATCCGCGGCGCCTCGGCCCCCTTCGCCGAAGGGCGCCGGCGGGTGGAGCAGGTGCGCTACAGCTGGGAGCAGCTGCACAAGGACACCGGCGTCACCACCGAGGACATCGCCCTGCGCATGGCCGACTACGGCATGCACCTGTGGAGCAGCCATCACCCCTTCATCGTGCCCCAGCCGTTCACGGTGGAGCCCACCGAGTCCTACTCCCGGGAGGAGCTGGACGAGTACGTGGCGGTGCTGGAGAAGATCTCCGAGGAGGCGTACACGGACCCGCAGCTGGTGAAGACCGCGCCCCACCGCAGCGTGTGCCGGCGGATCGACCCGGCGCCGTTCGACGATCCGAAGCGCTGGGCCATCACCTGGCGGATGTGGAAGCGCAAGAACCAGTAGAGGGCAGAACATGGCCAACCAGATCTTCTTCAACGGCGGTTTCCACCTGGAGACCGATAAGCTGCTGAGCGTCCAGGACCGGGGCCTGCTGTTCGGGGACGGGCTGTTCGAGGTGATCCGCTGCGTGGGCGGGAAGTTCCTGCTGTTCAGCCAGCACCTGGACCGGATGGCCCAGAGCGCCGCCTTCCTGGGCATGGAATTCCCCTACCCCGCCGCGGAGCTGCTCGCCGCCGCCAAGGAGCTGTCCGCGCGCAACGGCCTCCAGGTGGGGGAACTCTACCTGGAGCTGACCCGGGGCGAGGCGCCCCGCTACCACCCGTTCCCCCACGGGGTCCGGCCCAACTTCTTCATGATCCTGAACCCGCTGCGCAAGATGCCCGACGACTGCTGGTCGGTGGGGGTCCGCACCGTCACCTTCCCGGACATCCGCTGGGGCTACTGCCACGTCAAGTCCATCAACCTGCTGCCCAACGTGCTGGGCAAGCAGTTCGCCAAGGAGCACGGGGCCTTCGAGGCGCTGTTCTGCCGGGAGGACGCCCGGGGCAAGTACCTCACCGAGGGCCCCAGCTCCACCATCTTCGCGGTCAAGGACGGCGCGCTGCTGACCCCGGACCTGGACAACATCCTGCCGGGCACCACCCGCAAGCACGTGCTGGCCCTGGCCCGGGAGGCGGGGATCCCGGTGCGGGAAGCCCGGCTGTACCTGGAGCAATGCCTGGGGGCGGACGAGGTCTTCATCTCCAGCACGGTGTCGGAGGTGATGCCGGTGATCCAGGTGGATGAGACGGTGCTGCCGGGGGGACGCAAGGGGCCCGTGACCGATCGCCTGCAGGGGCTGTACGCCAAATTCAAGGCGGGGCGCCTGGAATAGGCTAGCGGACCTCGCCCACGACCGCGACCCACTGCTCTTCCCCGGCGATCCTGGTCGCTTCCAGCTCCGCCTGGGTCGGGAAGACACTCTTCACCCCGGCCGGGACCGCCAACAGGCTGCCCAGCAGCTCGTCGGAGACCACCTGGCGCTGGACGAGGTCATCCAGGCGGATGGGATGGGCGTGGCCCTTGAGCAGAAGGATCTGGCCTTCGTCGGAAAGCAGGAACTCCTCGAACGGACGGGCGGCGTTGGGATGCTGGGCGTAGGCACTGATGCCCATGGCGTACACCCCTGCGACCAGGCCGCCGCCGGTGTTGTCCCGGATCGCGTCCATCTGTTCGGGGGTGGTGGCGTTGAACTGCAGCTGGCGGATCCCGATGCCGTAGCGCTCCAAGAAGGTGTAGAAGATCTCCCCGCAGGTGGCCCAGCGCCGCAGTTCGCCCATGACCACCAGCGCGCCTTCGCCCTGGGCGGCCTGCACCAGGTCCTGGAACCCGGGGGGCGCCTGGGTGTCGCCGGGGAGCGCCCCTTGGGCCGCGCCGGCCGGGGCCAGGAACACCGCTCCGGCCAGGGCAAGGCACGCGTGCCTGCAAGCCCTGCTTCTCAGGGCGGCCTCCTTTCTCGGAGCCCCCCGAAGGGAAATGCGCTGGAGCTGATGGCAAGATATTTCCGCCTTGGGAACATGCCTTGATTTTTCTTGGGGATTCCCCCACCCGGGGACCCGGTGAATTAATTACGCATCATTCGCCCGAAGCGGGCCCGGCGTGGACGTAGAAGGACACCCGGAAATCCTTGTCCGAGGCCCAGGCTTCCCGGTGGTGGCGGAACCCCACCTTCAGACTGGCCGAGGCGGCGTTCTCGGCCCCCGCCTGGACCACCTGGGGCCCCTCCTCCTCCAGCAGGGCCTCGGGCTTGTCCGCCGGGCGCACCAGGGCGATGTGTCCGGACCGTTCGGGGTTGGGGCTGGCGTACACCGCCACCACGACCTGCCCCTGGTTGGCCAGTTCCTGGGCCTCCCGGGGGGATCCGACCGGCCGCCAGCCCCGGTCCGCGCCCTCTCCTGCCAGCCATGCGGCCTGGGCATTGGCCAGCTTCACCTCGCCGTGCTCAGGCGGGCGCAGGATGTAGATGTCGAGCCGTTCGCAGGCCGCCGCCACGAACGCGCTGCAGTGGGTCTTGCCGAGGTGGGCCGGAACGGCCGGGTCCCCGGACCGCCAGTCGATCCGCTGCCCCGGGAGCCAGTGGTGCTCCACATCCATGGCGTCGTAGGCGGCCGCCAGCCGCAGCCCCTGGGGCGAGACCGGCGCGGCCTGGAGCAGCGCGGCCCACAGGCCCGCGATCAGGATTGCCCGCTTCCGGATGCTTCCATTCATGGCCAACCCCTTCCCCTTGGACGGATGATAACGCCCTGCGGTTGAAGCACGGCGTTTGCGGCCTATCTTTCCAGGCCGGGACCGGACCTATCCCGTCCCGCATGGAGGCGACATGGCCGCACCTTCCGGAGGCGAACACGTATACCGTTGCAGCCTGGCCTGGGAGGGCAACCGGGGCGGAGGCACGGCCACGTACCAGGGCTACGACCGCCTGCACCGCGTCCGCCTCCAGGGCAAGCCGGACCTGCTGGGCTCCGCCGACCCGGCGTTCCGGGGCGACCCGGCCCGGCACAACCCCGAGGATCTGCTGGTGGCGGCCCTGAGTGCCTGCCACATGCTCTCCTACCTGGCCCTGTGCGCCCGCAACGGGGTCACGGTCATGACCTACACCGACGAAGCCCAGGGGGTCATGGCCCTCACCCCCGACGGGGGCGGGAAGTTCACCTCGGCGACCCTCCACCCGCGGGTGGCCATCCGGGAGGAGGACAAGGTGGACCTGGCCCTGGCCCTGCACGCCCGGGCCCACGCGGAGTGCTTCATCGCGAACTCCTGCAATTTCCCGGTGCGGAACCTGCCGACAGTCACGGCGGGGTGAACTAGTTTGACTGGGTGGGCCGCGAAGCTGGCCCACCCAGTCAAACTAGGAGCCCGTGGGCGCCAGGCTCACCGCGGCCCGGAACTGGAGGTACGCGCTGGTCATGTCCCCGGCGGTGAATTCCAGGGTCCGGCCGTCCAGCCGTTCCGAACCGGGCAGGAGGCTGGCGGCGTCCACCATCTGGCTGTTCCCGAACTCGATCCGCACGGTGACCGGCCGGGTCATCTGCACCGGGGACGGCCCCTGCTTGTCCAGGAACCGCCGCACCGCCCGCCGCGCCGCCGCGTGGATCAGCGGCCCGGTCTCGGCGGGGGGCAGGCACTGGGCGCCGGTGCGTCCCAGGGCGGTCTTGACCACGGCGGTCTCCAGCCCCGGGATCCAGTCCCGGGCCTCGGCGGCCACCGCCTGGTCCCCGGTGACCAGCAGCACCGGCACACCGTAGGCGCCGCACAGGGCGCCGTTCAGACCGGTCTCCCCGGCGAGCCGGCCGTTGAGCCAGAGGTTGATGATCCGCCGGTCGGACCAGGTGTGGTCGAGGACGGCGTGGAGGGTGCCGGCCCGGGCGTGGTAGCCCACGAACAGGGCCGCGTCGGCCCCGCCCTGGACGCCCTCCACCATGGACAGGGGCAGGTGGGTGCCGGTGATGAGCTGGGCCTTGGGGTTCAGTTCCTCGATGAGCACGTTGCCGCTGTTCCAGTGCCCGTCGACGACCAGGATGTCCCCGGCGCCCGCGGCCAGCGCGCCCTCCACCGCCGCGTTGACATCGGCGGTGAGCAGGTTGCGGAAGCGCAGGTACTCGGCGGTCTTGGGATCCACGTGGTCCCAGGCGGTCACCCCGGTGGCGCCTTCCATGTCCACGGCGATGAGCAGCTTCATGGCTATCTCCTCAGTTCAGGACAGTCCGAGCATGGCTTTGGCGAAGGTTTCCAGGTCGTTGACGAGGGTGTCCGAGGCGGCGGCGGCCCGCTCCGTGTCCCCTCCCGCCACCGCCCGCATCAGGTCCCCGTGCAGCCTGGACAGGCGCGGGAGGTCCCGGTCCCGGCTGAAGGAGCACCAGAACCGCCGGCAGTGGGAGTAGAGCGGAGTGACCAGGTCGATGGCGAAGGGGTTGCGGGAGGCCTGGTAGATCAGGACGTCGCATTCCTGGTCGTGCTGCAGGAACCGGTGCAGGTCCTTGGCCTCGGCGGCCGCGGCCATGCGCCGGGCGCAGGCCCTCAGGGCCTCCCGCTGGGCTTCCGTGGCCCACTGGGCCGCCTTGACCGCGATCAGCCGGTCCAGGGGCCGCAGCACCTCCAGCAGGGCCAGCTGGTCCTCGACCTTCATGTCGCGGACGATCAGGCCCTTGCGCGGCATGCTGGTGACCAGGCCCTGGTGCTCCAGGCGCTTCAGGGCCTCCCGGATCGGGGTGCGGCCGATGCCGGTGCGGGCGCTGAGCCCGGCCTCGGACAGCGTGGCGCCCGGGGGCAGGGCCAGGGTCACGATCATCTCCTCCAGCAGCCGGTAGGCCTGGGCGGCCAGACTGGTCTCGACGGCGGGGTCGGGCCTGGGGTCGAGGGCCATGTCTGGGTGAAGGGGCATCGGCAGTCCTGGGCTCCGGGAAGCTGGTTGATCGGGCGGACTTTGGCTTGAAGAGAAAAAACAGCTATTCCAGCCGATTTAAAAAAAAGTGGGTTTACACCTGTGCTATGCTACCCCAATTTCAAATCTTCTCAGCATCGGCACCTTCGGCGGAATCCTTCCGCCGGAGTCGCCTCCACAGATCCAGCCCGCCACCCCTTGCGGAATCCTCCCCCGGGGCGGCGGCCGCTGCGCCACCAAACCGGCACTCAGGCGGGAGCTACACATGGATTGGGAACTTTTCATCCAGCAACTGGTCAGCGGGATCTCGATCGGAGCCATCTATTCGCTCCTTGCGGTGGGCTACGCCCTGGTCTACAGCGTCTACAACTTCACCAACTGGGCCTTCGACGGCTTCATGGTGTTCGGCGCCTTCATCGGGTTCACCGCCATCCTCACCTTCGGCTTGCCGCTCTGGCTGGCGGTGACCGCCTCCATCGTGCTCACCGTCATCCTGTCGGTGACGGTGGAGACCACCTCCTACCGGCCCCTGCGGCTGCGCAAGGCGCCCAGGCTGTTCATGATGATCTCGGCCATGGGGATCAACCTGGCCATCGTCAACGCCCTCAACGCCATCTATGGCGGGCTGTTCCAGCGGTTCCCGATCGAGGACCTGGAGCCCTTCTTCGTCGGGCAGATCTCCATCGGCCGCATGGACCTGATCGCCCTGGTCATGTCCGCCTTCATCCTGCTGCTGCTCTGGTGGTTCCTGTACAAGACCAAGCTGGGGCTGGGCATCCTGGCCAGCAGCGTGGACATCCTCACGGCTTCCCTGATGGGGATCAACAACAATCTTGTGGCCGTCGCCGTGTTCACCATCACCGGCATCCTGTCCTCCGCGGCCGGGCTGTTCTACGGCATGAAGTACGCCGTCTACCCCACCATGGGGATCGTCACCATCAAGGCCATGATCGCCAGCATCATCGGCGGGCTGGGCAGCCTGCCGGCGGCGGTCCTGGGCAGCATGATCCTGGGCATCCTGGAGACCTTCGTGGCCGGCTACATCTCCTCCACCTACCGGGACATGTTCTCGTTCGCGTTCCTGATCGTCATGCTCCTGTTCCTGCCCAACGGCATCATGGGCAAGAGCCTTGAAGAGAAACTGTGAAGAGACGAGGTTGAACCCATGGGATACTTGCAAGCCATCACCATTCTGAGCGGGTGCAACCTCCTTGCCGTCCTCGGCATGGCTGTGCTCACCGGCTACACAGGCCTGTTCTCCATCGGGCACGCAGGGTTCATGGCCCTGGGCGCCTACATGGGCGGGATCCTCGCCAAGGAGATGGGCTGGGGCCTGGTCCCGAGCCTGCTGGGGGCCGGGCTGTTCTCCGGGATCATCAGCCTGGGCATCGGCTATCCGGCCTTCCGCAGCCGGCTGCGCGGCGACTACTTCGCCATCGCCACCCTGGGCTTCGCCGAGGCGCTGCGCCTGCTGCTGAACAATGTCCACCGGATCGGCAAGATCAACCTGGGCGGCGCCTTCGGCTACATGGACCTGCCCATGCTGAAGAACATGTCCTTCCTGCCGGACTGGGCGGTGGTGGTGGTGGTGTGCCTGGTCGCCCTCTACCTGACCCACATGTTCGTCACCTCCCAGTACGGGATGAACTGCATCGCCATCCGCCAGGACGAGGCCGCCGCCGAGATGATGGGGGTGGACCTGCTGCGCACCAAGCTCCTGGCCTTGTTCGTGAGCGCCTTCCTGGCCGCGCTGGGGGGTGCCCTGCTGGCCTTCTACTTCGGCTACATCAACCCGTCCTTCTTCGGCATCCAGCGTTCTTCGGACCTGCTGGCGTCGGTGGTGTTCGGCGGCATCCAGTCGCTGATCGGCCCGTTCATCACTGCGATCCTGATCGTGGCGGTGCCCCAGCTCCTGCTCACCTTCGCCCTGTACCGGTTCATCGTCTACGGCCTGCTGTTCGTGGTGGTGATGGTGTTCCGGCCCCAGGGCCTGTTCGGCTACATGCAGATGAACTCCCGGTGGATCACCCACCTCTTCCGGCGCAAGACGCCCCCAGCCGTGGAGCAGCCATGACTTCCGAACCCGATTCCTCCGCCTTCATCATCGAGTTGCGCGACCTGACCGTGGACTTCGGCGGGGTGCGCGCCGTCAACCAGTTCAACATGACGGTCGCCAAGGGCGAGCTGGTGGGCCTGATCGGCCCCAACGGCGCCGGCAAGACCACCGTGTTCAACCTCATCACCAGCGCCTACCAGGCCACCGGAGGGGAGATCCTGTTCGAAGGGAAGAGCCTGCGCGGGCAGACCCCGGACCGCATCTGCCGGATGGGGATCAGCCGCACCTTCCAGAACATCCGCCTGTTCCCCTTCATGACGGCGTACGAGAACGTCGAGCTGAGCATCCACAGCGCGCCCCAGTATTCGCTGTTCGAGGCCTTCATCCGCCTGCCCCGGGCGAGGCGCAAGCACAAGGAGTCCCGGATCCGGGCGCACCAGCTGCTGGAGACCGTGGGTCTGGAGAAGTTCGCCAACGCCAGGGCCGGGAGCCTGGCCTACGGGCTCCAGCGCCGTCTGGAGATCGCCCGGGCCATGGCCGCCAACCCGCGCATCCTGCTCCTGGACGAGCCGGCGGCGGGCATGAACGAGGACGAATGCAAGGACCTGGTCAGCCTGATCCGCCGGATCCACGAGACCCAGGGCTACACCATCATCATGATCGAGCACCACATGGCGGTTGTGATGGACCTGTGCCGGAAGGGCCGGATCTACGTGATGCAGCTGGGCGCCAACCTGGCCATGGGCGGCCCGGAGCAGATCCAGAAGGATCCGCAGGTCATCAAGGCCTACCTGGGGGAGAGGAAAAATGGCCACTGACGGCACGCTGCTCGAAGTCAACAACATCGAAGTGCACTACGGCGGCATCCGCGCCCTGCACGGGGTCAGCCTGCACGTGGACCAGGGCGAGATCGTCTCGGTGATCGGCGCCAACGGCGCCGGCAAGTCCACCCTGCTCCGGGCCATCGCCTCGGTCCACCGCCCCACCACCGGGACCGTCAGCTTCGAGGGCATTCCGGTGCCCAAGACCCCCCACCGGACGGTCCGGGTCGGGATCACCCTGGTGCCCGAGGGCCGGCGGATCTTCGCGCCGCTGACGGTGCGCCAGAACCTGGCGGCGGGCGCCTTCACCCGGTCCGACAAGAAGGAGGTCGACCGGACCCTGGAAGGCGTCTTCACCCTCTTCCCCATCCTCAAGGAGCGCATGTACCAGCGCGGCGGCACCCTCTCCGGGGGCGAGCAGCAGATGCTGGCGGTGGCCCGGGCGCTCATGTCCCACCCCAAGCTGCTCATGCTGGACGAGCCCTCCCTGGGCCTGGCGCCGGTGGTCATCGACGCCCTGTTCGAGCGGATCGTCCGCCTGAACAAGGAGATGGGGGTCACCATCCTGCTGGTGGAGCAGAACGCCAGCCTGGCGCTGGAGCTTTCCCACCGGGCCTACGTCCTGCAGACCGGCAACATCGCCATGGAAGGCACCGGCAAGGACCTGTTGGCGGACCCGCGGGTGCAGGCGAGCTACCTGGGCATCACCCACTGAGGCACGGCGCTGTCATGAACCGGGGACCCCGAGGGGGTCCCCGGTTTTGCTGTTCCCATAGGCAAACCTGGCGACCCCTTCGCTCCGGCCGGACTCCGCTCCGGGAATAGATCAGGCCCCCGCCCACCCCACTTGAGGGTGGAACAGGGGCCTGACATCCCCGCCGCCTTCATTCCGTCGGTGTCGCCTCGCACCGCGAGGCGACACCGACGATCACGACGACGGGCCGGAACCCGAGCGCTGACTTACATAGCCTTGGGAGCGTAGGATTCGAGGTACTTGAACTTGCCGTCCTTGATCTCGAGCAGGATGACGGGCTTGTTCAACGGGTTGTGGTTGGCCTTGTCGAAGGTGAACTTGGCGGCGGTGAAGACCGGCAGATCCTTGGTGGCCTCGATGGCGTCGCGGAACTTTTCCTGACTCCAGGGCGCGTTGTTGGCGGTGACGACCTTGATGGCGTTCTCCATGATCTTCAGGCAGTCCAGGCCCAGGAAGCCCCAGATGTTCGCTTCCTTGCCGGGGTGATTCTTCGCGTATGTGGCCTTGAAAGCGGAGAAGTTGGGATCATCCACATAGGCGACGCAGGTGA
>JBELAL010000058.1:0-32002 GCA_049508835.1 Holophaga sp.
CAACGCCTTCCTGCGCCCACTTGGTCGCAGCTCAAACGTGTCATGAATACGCCCGGTTCAGCGCTACTCCATGCACTGGTGTAGTTGTCGCTGACGCACTCCACACAGTGTCGTCGCCCACCCCGAGGGCAGGAAGATGCCGGTCTCCTTCCCCAGCAATCCGGCGACGGTGGCGATGAGCTTGCTGACGGTCGGATCGGTCCCTTTTTGTTCGTCGCCCACTTCAGCCTGGCTCATGGCCAGGCGCATGGAAGGTGAGGGCAGGCTTTGGGTATCGCTATACAAATTAATCATATAGATTTACCTCGGATCAGCCTAATATATCGCAATATGCGAAATGACTTTATCCATGCAAGGGTTTTACCTGAAAGATGTTTCCCAGCTTGGATGGTGCCAATGAGTTAGCCATGGAAAGGGGAAAAGAGGGGAAACGGAACGCGCCGGGCGTTGCTCAAATCGGGAGCACCCACTACGCCGGGCCCGGATAATTTCGTACCATGCGAAACAAGGCTGATGAAGTCCCAAGTGCAAATCCCAAGCAGCAGGCCGCCCAGGAGATCGTTTCGACCATCTCCAGACTCTACTTCCTGCTAAAACCGACCTATTCCGAGGATCTTACCCACCAATCGGTGCGCGTTCTGCAATTCATAGCCATGCACCCGGGCAATCCACGCATCGACGAAGTCCGGCAGCACCTGGGCATCGCGCCGGCTTCCACCTCGGAATTGGTCAAGCGACTCTCGGCCAAGGATCTGGTCGTACGTAAACGCAGCCTGAGTGATGAACGGATTGTGGAATTGGAATTGACCGAGAAAGGCCGGTCCATCCTCGCTCAGCAGACCCAGATGGATGTCTCCAAGCTGGCCATGTGCCTGAAAGGGTCCAAGGACTGGGAAAACCAGGCGCTGATCGAGGGATTGAACAACTTGGCGGCTCGAGCCGAAGGTCTGATTCCCAAGGGGAACAGCAAATGAGGATCGGAAGGGGCCGGTAGTGACCCAGCCACATGGGCCGGCCGGGATGGGGTAATGGAGCCGGGGATCTGCCCTTGAAACGAAAGGGTTGAGCCTTTTCTAATGAATTAGATGAAAAAATCTAATTGGACACCACTCATTGGAGACCTATTCTAAGGGAAAGCCTCAATCAATTTTCCCAATCTAAGTCCGATGATCCTGTGACTCATTGGGAAGGGTGGATCTTTGAACAATTATTCATATGGAGAACGGCGTTGGGTGGGCACAGTTCTATTGCCACCAGGATGGTCGAAGCGAAGTAGCGCGGCCCCTAGGACCGGAGGGCCAGGTACATCCGAGTCCAGTTCAATCCATTTCCCGTGGAGGGTCAGGACATGAAACCAAGCACATGGCGTCGGGGGCTTTTCGGAACATTGATCACCATCCCTCTCGCGCTGGCTGCGGCCCCCGCCAGCAAGGACACCCTGAGGGTCGTAACCAACGCGGATCCGGCCCACCTGGATCCCAATGCCTCCGATGACCAGCAGCATTTCCAGGTCACGCGGCAGATCTGTGAGACGCTGTTCGTCTACAACGACAAGTACGAAATCGCCCCCTGGCTGTGCGAGAAGTACGAGCGGCCGAACCCCACCACCATCATTCTGCATATCCGGAAGGGCGTGAAGTTCCACAACGGCGACACCCTGAAGGCCAGCGATGTCCTGTTCACCTTCCAGCGGATCGTGAAGGACAAGCTGGACGGCCTGACGGAAATCCAGAAGGTGGACATCGGCCAGTGCAAGGTGCTCGATGACTACACTTTGAAACTGGTGACCAAGGGCCCGGCGCCGACCCAGATCGCCCTGCTGGAGGGGCCGGATTCCGCCATCCTGTCCGAGCGGGCCTACAAGGAAGCCAACGGCAACTTCCTGAAGGGCGCTTGCGTAGGCACGGGCCCCTACCAGCTGGTCTCCTACACCTCGGGCGACCAGGTGGTGATGAAGAAATTCGATGGCTATTGGCGCAAGGGCGAACCCCACATCGCGAACGTGATCTTCCGCTTCATCACCGATACGGCCTCACGGGCGATCGAGGCGGAGACCGGGGGCGCCGACATCGTCTACTACATCGGTCCCAAGGACGTGGCGGCGGTCAATTCGACCAAGGGCGTGAAGGTGGTTTCCGACCTGGGCGCCAACACCGTCTACCTGCTGCTCAACACCCAGCTCAAGCCGCTGGACAACCTGAAAGTGCGCCAGGCCATCTGGACCGGGTTGGATTACCGGGCTGCGGTCATCGCGGCGTACGGAAAGACCTTCGGCGCTGTCGCCAGCGGCTGGGTCTGCCCGGGGATCAAGGGCTATGACGCGGATGTGATGGCCAAGTTCGTGCCCAAGCGGGATCCGCAGAAGGCCAAGCAGCTGCTGGCCGAGGCCGGCTATCCCAACGGGGTCCAGGTGCATATCGCTGTGCCCGCCAGCAGCCAGGAGCGGCGGGACATGGCCGAGGTGTTCCAGGCCCAGCTCGGCGAAGCTGGTTTCGACGTGAAGGTGGATGTCCTGGAGGACAACAATTTCTCCGCCCAGGGGTTCGCCGGCAAATTCAATATGTGCATTTATGGGCAGACGGCTTCCGACTTCGAAGCGGACCGCTCCCTGGTCCAGTTCCTGCCGGGGACGGTCGGTTTCAAACTGTGCGCCTTCGGCAACCAGAAGTTCGTGGATTCGGTGAACAAGGCCGTCCTCACCATGGATGACAAAGCCAGGGCTGATCTCTACAAGCAGGCCATCAACACCATGATGGAGAACTGCGTCAGCCTGCCGCTCTGGCACAAGGCCCTGAATGCCGCGGTCAGTGATGGCGTCGGAGGGTTCAAGATCACGAGGACCTACGAGCACCATTATCTGCAGTACGTCTATTTCAAATAATGTTGGTTGGACCAGGGATGCAATGGCCGACCCCAGCCGGTTATTGCATCCCTGGAATTTTCCATGCCAGCATGAGGAACCCCTCCAGATGATTCCTTGTCCACGCCGAGGCTGCGATGCTTCTGTATATCCTGCGCCGATTGCTCGCGATGGTGGGTGTGCTGGCCGTTACGGTGGCATTCATCTTCACCCTCATGAATTTTGTGCCCGGCGACCCCGCGATCGCCATCCTGGGACCCGAAAAGGCGACGGTGGAAGCGGTCAAGGAAATTCATCAGAAACTCGGTCTGGATGACCCTTTCGTGGTTAGGCTGGCCCGGTACGGTTGGAACCTCGCGCACGGGGACATGGGCATCTCCTACCGGAGCCGGGAGCCGGTCATCAAGGAGGTGCTGTCAAGGTATCCGACGACGCTGAAGGTCACCTTCGGCAGTATGGCGGTGGGCATCGTCATCGGCATTGCGGTGGGGGTGTTCTCGGCCGTGAAGCAATATTCCTTCTTCGACCGCCTATTCACGTCCATATCGCTGTTCGGCGTCTCGGCACCCAGCTTCTGGATCGCCATGCTGCTGACGCTCGCCTTTGCCGTGAAGCTGGGTTGGCTGCCGGCGACCGGGTCGCACGGGCTGAGGTATTGGGTGCTGCCCATCATGACCATGGGCCTGCAGACCAGCGCTTCCATCATGCGCATGACCCGGTCCTGCATGCTCGAGGTGATCCGCCAGGACTACATACGCACCGCCCGGGCCAAAGGGCAGACCGAGATGAACGTCATCTTCAAACATGCCCTGCGCAATGCCGGCCTGCCGATCCTGACGGTGGCCGGCATCCTGATTTGCAGCTTCCTGGGTGGATCGGTCCTGATCGAAACGGTGTTCGCCCTGCCGGGCATGGGCAAGTTCATCCTGGAAGCGGTGGAGTTCCAGGATTATCCCATCGTGTTCGGCACCGTCCTCTGGATCTGCATCAACTGCGTGATCATCACGTTCCTGGTGGACATGGCTTACGGGTTCCTGGACCCGCGCATCAAGTCCACGTACCAGGTCATCAGGGCCCGCAAGAAGCCTGATCGTTCCCAGGCCCAGGGCAGGGTGTCGCCATGACCGCCAAGCCGAGCCGGTTGCGCAAGAACAGCCCGATGCGGGAAGTATGGCGCCGGCTGAAGAAGAACAAATTGTCCATGGTCTGCCTGGGTATCATCCTCGCCCTCCTGCTGGTGGCCATCCTGGGTTCCCTCATCACGCCTTACAACTACGCGGCCCAGGACCTGGAGAACGCCCTGCTTTCGCCCAGCTTCAGGCATCCGTTCGGCACCGACAATTTCGGCCGGGACATGTTCAGCCGGGTCATGTACGGCACCCGCTACACCATCTTCATCGGGTTCTTCTGCATCACCGTGTCGGCGCTGATCGCCATTCCCCTGGGACTCATCTCAGCCTACTACCAGAAGCTGGACAACCTGATCATGCGCGCCCTCGATGTGATCATCGGCATGCCCACGACCCCCCTTCTGCTGGTCCTCATCGCGGCCCTGGGCATCAGCATGGGCCACATGATCATCGCCCTGACCGTGGTCACCATTCCCGGATTCGCCCGGGTCACCCGCTCCCAGGCAATGGTGGTGAAGAACCAGGAATTCATCGAGGCTTCGGTGGCCATCGGCGCCAGCAACCTGCGCATCCTGCTGCGCCACATCCTGCCCAATTCCATGGCGCCCCTCATCATCCAGTTCACCCTCGGCACCGGCTTCGTGGTCCTGGAAAGCGCCGCCCTGAGCTTCGTCGGCATGGGGGTCCAGGCGCCCCACCCCGAATGGGGCCTGATGATCTCCACCGGGCGAGCCTTTCTGAGAACCAGCTGGTATCTGTCCATCATGCCGGGCCTGGCGATCATGACCCTCACCTTCGCCTTGAACTACCTGGGTGACGGGCTTCGCGACGCGATGGATCCTCGCCTCAACAAATAAGTGGGGAAGGAATGGAAAGTGCACTGCTGGAAATCGAGCATCTGACCGTCCACTACGTGGTGGACGAAGTGGTGGTGGAGGCCGTGAACGACCTCTCCCTGGAGATCCAGCAGGGCGAGTGCGTCGGACTGGTGGGCGAGACCGGGGCGGGCAAGACCACCACCGCGCTCGCCATCATGGGCCTGGTGCCTAGCCCGCCCGGGAAGATCGTGAGCGGCCGGATCCGCTACCGGGGCGACGACCTGGTGGGCAAGAGCATGAAGGAGATGCGGAAGATCCGGGGCAGCGCCATTTCCATGGTGTTCCAGGATCCCATGACCTCCTTGAACCCGGTCGCCCGTATCGGAGACCAGATCATGGAGGTGATCCTCCTGCACAACAAGATCTCCCGGGGCGAGGCCACGGTGCGGTCCCAGCAGATGCTCGAGCTGGTAGGCATACCCGCGAACCGGTACGAGGAGTACCCCCACCAGTTCTCCGGGGGCATGCGGCAGCGGGTCATGATCGCCTGCGCCCTGGCCTGCAGCCCCCATCTCCTCATCGCGGACGAGCCCACCACCGCGCTGGACGTTACCATCCAGGCCCAGGTGCTGGAGCTGATCGAAAAGCTCAAGACCGAATTCAACACATCCATGCTCATGATCACCCACGACCTGGCCATCGGCAGCGAAGTGTTCGACCGGGTCGCGGTCATGTACGCCGGCAACATCGTGGAGAAGGGCAAGGTGCGGGATGTCTACGACCGCCCGGCGCACCCGTACACCCAGGGCCTGCTCAAGGCCATCCCCGACCTGAGCGTGGATTCGGAACGCCTGGAGTCCATCCCAGGCATGATGCCGGACCCGTCCAGCCTGCCGGCGGGGTGCACGTTCGCGCCCCGGTGCAGGTACTGCCGGGAACAGTGCCTGGCGGCACGCCCGCAGCCCGTCGAGGTGGAACCCGGACACTGGGCTTCCTGCTTCCTGCTTTCGAACGAAGGAGCTCCGTCGTGAACGCCGCCCCCGTGGACGACACCTTGCTGTCGGTCAGGCACCTGAAAAAGTACTTCCCCACCAGGGACGGCCTGCTGCATGCGGTGGACGACGTCAACCTGGATGTCCGCCGCGGAACCACCCTGGGGGTGGTGGGGGAATCCGGCTGCGGCAAGTCGACGCTGGGCCGGGTGATCCTCCATCTGCTGCCCGCCACCGGCGGAAGCATCTTCTTCGACGGCCAGGACATCTCCAACGTGACGCCGGAACGGCTGCATGGCCTGCGCCGGGAAATGCAGATCATCTTCCAGGATCCCTTCGCCTCCATCGATCCCAGGATGTCCGTGCGGCAGCTCATGGGCGAGGCGCTGGACATCTACAAGGTCTGCCCGGACCAGGAGGACTACCAGCGGCGGATCCAGGAGATGATGGACACGGTTGGGCTCGAATCCCGGCTGGAGAATTCCTATCCCCACGAGCTGGACGGCGGGCGCCGTCAGCGCATCGGGATCGGCCGGGCGCTCATGCTCAACCCCAAGTTCATCGTCTGCGATGAACCGGTCTCCGCGCTGGATGTGTCGATCCAGGCGCAGATCCTGAACTTGATGAAGGATCTGCAGGAGCAGCGGCAGTTGACCTACATATTCATCACCCACAACCTTGCGGTCGTGCGGCACATCTCCGATGAGATCGCGGTGATGTACCTGGGTGTGATCGTGGAGAAGTGCGATGCCAAGGAGCTTTTCCGCAGGCACTACCATCCGTACACCAAGGCGCTGATCTCCGCCATCCCGCGCCTGAAAAGTGGAACCAGACGGGAAAGGATCATCCTGAAGGGTGAGCTGGCATCGCCCATCGAACCCCCCAACGCCTGCCGGTTCGCACCGCGGTGCAACTACGCCAAGGACATCTGCCGGAACCAGCCGCCCGAACTGGTGGAACTCAGCAGGAACCACTTCGTGGCCTGCCATCTGGCCAAGGAACTCAATTGACTTGAATCGTCGCCAACTTTTTCTGTGCCGTCGCAATGGAGGTCGGTCATGTTGTACCAGACGCACATGCGCGTCAGCCTGGAGAACATCCGCAGGAACCTGGAGGCGATCCGCTCCATGATCGGACCGGAACCCAAGCTGCTCCTGGCGGTCAAATGCAATGCCTACGGGATGGGTGCGCCCGGGGTGGCGACCATGGCCGAGCGCCAGGGCCTGGTGGACTGGTTCGGGGTAGCGACCGTGCCGGAAGGCTTGGAGATCCGGCAGGCCGGTGTCCGCCTGCCGATCCTCAAGTTCTCGCCGGCCTTTCCCGAGGAGATGGAGGCCGCCCTGGACCATGGGATCACCCTGGCGGTATGCGAACGGACCAACATCGAGGCGCTCCAGGCCCTCAGCGCGGCAAAGGGCGCCAGGACCCGGGTCCACCTGAAGGTGGAAACCGGCCTGGGGCGGATCGGCGTCGCCCCTTCCGAAGCCCCGGAACTGGCGGTGTTCATCGAGAAGAAGTGCCCGAACCTGGGCCTGGAGGGGGTGTTCACCCACATGGCGGCCAGCGGGGTGCCCCAGGGTGATGCCTACACCGAAGGCCAGTTCCAGTTGTTCATGGCCACGACCCGGAGGATCGCGGAAGTGCTCGGGCGCATGCCTGGACTGCTCCATTGCGCCAACTCCGGGGTGGTGCTGAGGCATGGCCGGAAAACCAGCCTGTCCATGGTCAGGATCGGCCAGGCGGCCTATGGCTTGTACGGAAACCTGGTTCCCAAAGCGGGCGCGCCTGCGTTCTACAAAGGCATGATCTCGTTCCAGACCCGGATTTCGTTCCGGAAAAAAGTGGTGAAAGGATCCTTTATCGGCTATGGGCTGGCGTGGAAGTCCAAGGAGGATACCTGGATCGGGACCATCCCCATGGGTTGGTGCGACGGGTTCAGTCGAAAATTTTCCAATTACGGGCGGGTCCTGGTGGACGGGAAGTTCTATCCCATCGTGGGGACCATGGGCATGGACCAATGCATGATCGACCTCGGTCCGGAAACCGATGTCCAGGTGGGTGACGAGGTCATCCTCATCGGCCGCAGCAAGGACCAGGAGATCACCCCGGTAGAGTTGGCTGAGGTCCTGAAGTCGGTCGCCTATGAGGTCATCTGCCAGATCGGGCCAAGGGTGAAGCGAGAGTATGGTTTCCCGGGTGTTTGATTAAGGGCTTCAGAAATGCTTGTAATAGCTGCCGCCATGGGATGCGATCAGCCCTTCGGCCGTTTCCTTCATGGCATCCAGCAAGGGGGTAAGGCTTGGATTGGCCTCTGAGCCGGATCGTAGCGCCACATAAAACCGGCGGCCCAGCCCATCGTACCCATTCAGGGAGCGCAGGGCCACACCCGGGCGCGACCAGGTGGTCGTGCCCATGCGCGGCACCAGGGCCACGCTGCCGATGTTGGCCACGATGGCCAGCACGGCGTTCCAGTTGTCCACGTAATGGCCGATGTTGGGCTTGAATCCCGCCGAGGTGCAGGCGGCGATGGCCAATTCCTTGGATGGAATCAAGTCGGGCCCCATGACCCAGGTTTCGCTTGCCAGGTTTTCCAGGTCAATGGCCTGCTGGCTGGCCAGGGGATGAGCTTCAGGCAGGGCCACCAATAGGGGATCCAATAGGAGGTCGATGCGGCGGTAGCGGTCCTTGTCCCAGCGCGGACCATCGGAGAAATCCACGGCGATGACCGCATCAAGTTCATTCTGATCCAGGAGGGTCAGGTAATTGGGGATATCGGAATGGGTGTCGACCTCGCGGATGGACACGTCCAGGTTGGGCCGCGTCTGGCGCAGGCGCAGGACCGCGGGCACAACCAGGTCCGGCATGGTCGAGGCGGGAGCTCCGACTGCGACCCGGCCCAGCCAGCCTTCGGTGATGGCGGTCAGTTCCGTCTGGGCCAGCTCAAGCTGAAGGTCGATGGCCATGGTGTACCTGATCAGGACGTGGGCCTGGGGGGTCAGGCGCACGCCGCGTCCATGCTGGCTGAGGAGGGGCACACCGATCTCTTCGCTCAGGGCCCGGATCTGCTGGGAAACGGCTGAAGGGGTGATGTGCAGCGCGTCCGCGGTCGCCGCGAGCGTGCCCCGGTCCCGCAATTCCCGGAGCACCCGGAAGCGGCGCACGTCGATGTTGTAGGTCGAGGTAAGCATTAGTCGATTCTATATTAAGATTTTTTACCCAAATGGACTGATGCCGGTGACGGGGGATTAATTAAGGAAATACTAACGACTTAGTGAAAAAAATATAATTTGACACGGGTCTGTTGAAAATTATATTGAAATAAAAGCCAATAATCGACTGTTTTTCATGACCTAGCCTGAACGGGCAGGTCCTGCGGGATCCCGGATGCGGACTGGATCCGGCGGTTGCTAATTGCTTCCCCATGGTTCGGATGGAGGTGGTGTAATGTTCAATAAAAGCGTCCTGGAAATGATTGGACACACCCCCCTGGTGAAACTGGGCGGGCTGGCCGAAGGCCTGAAGGCCAAAGTCTTCGTCAAACCCGAATTCTTGAACCCGTCCGGTTCCATCAAGGACCGGATCGCCCTGAAAATGATCCTGGAAGCCAGGGAAGCGGGGCTCCTGAAACCCGGGGGCACAATCGTGGAGAGCAGCACCGGCAACACGGGCATCGCCGTTTCCTTCGTCGGATGCATGTTGGGCTGGAAGGTCATCATTTACGAAACAAGTCCAGGCCGACTGGGGGTGGAAAAGCGCAAGCTGATGGAAAGCTTCGGCGCCGAAGTCCGCCCTCTGCCGCCGGTGGTGCCGGCCGGCACCCAGGAACACAGCGTGATGGGCGCCGAAGTGGAATACCCGGGAAGGCTGTTGTGCCTGGACCTGGAGCGGACCCGCCCGGACTACTGGTGGGCCCGCCAGTTCTGCAATCCCGGCAACACCAACGCCCATTTCGAGACCGGGATGGAGATCCTGGAACAGTGCCCGGGCCGGGTGGATGTCTTCGTCGCCTCCATCGGCACCGGGGGCACCCTGAAAGGGATCGCCCAAGCGCTGAGGAAGGCCAACCCACAGGTCCGCATCGTGGGCATCCAGCCGGCCTCCTCGGTCCGGCGGATCGTGCCGGGCGGGACCTGGATCCGGAACGACGTGGATGGAGGCATCCTCGCCGACATCGTGGAGGTCCCGGGCCTGGTGGACGAGGTGGTGGTGGTGGGGGACACCGAGGCGGTGAACATGACCCATCGCCTGCGCAGGGAAGGCTTCCTGGCCGGCGTCTCCTCCGGCGCCAACGTGCTGGTGGCGCTGCGGGAGGCGGAGAAGCTGGGGGGCGGGAACGTGGTGACCGTCCTGCCGGACCACATGAACCGGTACTTCAGCGATGAGCATTACGTCACCTAGTAACATGCTTCCTGAAGGAGACCCAGGGCCCTCCTACCCTTTGCACAGCCTCGGGCTTCGGCTGGAGAACGTTGCGCGTTCTCCAAACGGCTTGCCCCTATTCTGGGTTCAGCAGCAGGATTAGCAGAAAGGAAGAACCCTGCGCAGAAATCCAGAGAGTTGCAAACTCAGGAATCCATAAATAGTCGGCCTAGAAAACCCCGTTCCGACCGCCCGAGACCTTGGAGGGCCATCAGACCCGTCCAGGTGGGTTCAGGCGATTCAGGCGACCTGATGGCAAAGGATGACCTTAAGGCGGAGTATGCAGCTCTCTGGGACCAAAGGCCGCAGCCCATTCGTACAGGCAACGCCTGGCCCAGGCCAGGACCTTGCTCAGGTTGTGGGCAGCGCCGCAGAGGAAAGCGTTCATGGAGTCACCAGTGAAGCCGCCGTTTCGAGGCCAGCAACTTGGCCTGGAGTGCGCAAGATCTTGAGGTTGGCTGTCTGGCCTTGTGGGGGGAGTACACACCCAGGCAGGTAGGATGCGAGGGGGCCGAGTATATTACTCAAAAACGGGTAAAATTTTGGGTAATATTTTGGGTAACTTTGATTTTTTGCCGTCGCCAAACTATTGAAAGGTCTGCCTTTCTTGGTCGATCCGAATCGAGCGACTTGGCACGGAAGATGCATTTTTTAATCATCCCACCCCAACAAAACACCGAAGGAGGCTGCCTTGCCAGAGAACGGTTTTCCGGTAAAAAACGCCAATAATATCCCCCTCCAAATGCCGCTCTACGACGACCCCTTCGTGCCTTACCAAGTGGCCGACATGCCGTGCCTCTGCATTTATTGCAGGGCGGCTCCTGGGGTCATCGAGAAATACCTCGAACCCACCCCGTTCGAATTCGTCAGTTCGGATTTCGTGGTTTCCGCGGCGGACATGATGAACACCGGGCATACCACCGGCGGGTTCTACGATGTGGCTCTGGTGGTCACGATCCAGTACAAAGGACGGAGGTATGGATACTACCTGTTCGAGTATGAACAGGATGACTATTGTGTGTGTGCGGGCCGGGAACTGTGGGGCTACCCCAAGAAGATGGCCACCGGGAACTTGGTCAAGAAGGGGGGGAAGATCATCGCCAACCTCGTGAGAAACGGGGTCGAGTTCCTTCGCCTGGAGATGGATCCGGAGAAACCGCCCCAGGACGACCTCCCGAACCCGGTCATCCATCCCCATCTGAACATCCAGGTCATGCCCAACTGCGATGGACCGGGGATCTTCTCGAAACGGATCCTCCTCCGGGACACCTCCGCGGATTTCGTCAGGAAGAGCAAGACGACGGGGGAAGGGAAGATCACCCTCAAGAGCACCCACAACAACCCGATCGGGGAATTCACGCCGGTGAAGATCTACGGTGCGAGCTACGAGATCGGGGACTACTTCGCGACGCCGGCCAACGGCTGGGCCAAGGTCCTGGAAACGCTGGTCTAACACCATTTCTGGAGGTGGGAAAGATGGCAGAGTTCGTGGTCCAGTCCGCCAACAACATGCCGGTCCAGGCGCCTTTGGTCCCGGATCCGGTGGTTCCCTATTCGGGGGAAAGCATCACCGTCTACGCGCTTTGCGAAGTCGACGAAGCGACCATCAAGAAGTATCTGGCGCCCACGCCTTTCACGTCCGCCAGCAACCAGTGCCTGATCTACGTCAACGACTTCTCGAAAAGCAAGCGGCTGCCATACATGGATGCGGGGATCATCCTCCAGATCAAGTACCGGGATCTGAAGGGCGGTTACTACCTTTTCGAATATGAAGACAACGACGCCGCTATTGAAACGGGCCGGTCCCTGTGGGGTTATCCGAAAAAATATGCCGATATCACGCTCAAACGGGAGGGCAACCGGGTCCGGGGCTTGGCCATGCGTAAGGGCAAGCCGATCATCGAGGTCGAATGCGATCTTTCGGCCCCTGTCCCGAGGTTCGAAAAGATGCAGGTCTTTCCCCACCTGAATCTCCAGACCATCCCCAAGGCCGAAGGTCCCGGGATCTGGAAACAGCGTGTCATCGCCCGGGACAACTCCATGGATTGCAGGTTGATTTCCGAGGAATTCGGCCAGGTGAAGGTCAAATTGTCCGGACTCCCGACCGACCCCCTGGATGCGTTCACCCCGACCAGGATCATCGGTGGCGGATATACCGTGGTGGATTTCCTGGCCGGCGAAGTCAACGGCTGGGGAAAAGTAGTTGCTGACCTCATCTAAATCGCCTCAGGAGGAACAAACCATGAGATTCAAAGAAACAGCTTTAGCTATGGCGGGTCTTCTGCTCTGCCTGTCACCGCTCGGTTGCGGCAAGAAGGAAGGGGCTTCCGCTTCCGGGAAGGAACTCAAGATCGGCATCCAGCTCCCGTTGACGGGCGGCTCGGCCACCGATGGGCTGGCTCTCAAGCGGACCTACGACCTCTGGATCGAACAGGTCAACGCCAAGGGCGGCATCAATGGCAAGACCATCACGCCGGTCTATGTGGACGACGGTTGCGATCCGCAGATGGCATCTACAGCGGCCAACAAGGCCATCTCCGAGGGGGTGGTCCTGGTGACCGGCACCTTTTGCTCCGGTGCGGCCCTGCCGGCCATGTCCCTCTATAACGACGCCAAAATTCCGTTCATGATCGCAAACGCCAATTCCCTGAAGCTGGTCGACCAGAATCCAGGCAATGCCTTCATCCTGCCGTACACCAGCCGGCACCAGGTCCTGAAGGCCCTGGAGATCGCCAAGAAGATCGGGGCCAAGAAGATCGCCCTGGTCGACGAGGGCGACGCCTTCTCGGGTGACTTGGCCCGGGATTCCAACGAGATCTTCACCCAGAACGGTCTGAACGTGGTGGCCAAGGAGACCATGAACAAGGGCGAACAGGACACTTCAGCCCTGGTCACCACCCTCATTTCCAAGAAGCCGGACCTGGTGTTCTGGACCGCCTACTACGCCGATGGCGCCCTGCTGGTGAAGAACCTGCGGGCCGCAGGCTACAAGGGCAAGTACATGGCTGGCGACGGCTCTTCCGGAGCACAGTTCATCGAGCTCAGCGGGAAGGCAGCCGAAGGCGCCATCGTCTTGTCACCGCCCATCGCCCAAGTCCTGCCCTCCGCCGCCAAGTTCGTGGCCGACTACAAGGCCAAATATCCCAACCAGGAACCTGGACCTTACGAGCCCTGTGCCTACCATGCCTGCCAGATCATCGAGAACGTACTTTCCCGGACCAGCAGCCTGAAGATGGAGGACATCCTCAAGGCGGCGGGTGAAACCAACATGGACACCATCCTGGGCCATGTCCAGTTCGAGAAAAACCATACCATCTCCAACAGCCTGGTCATGGCCACGGTGGTGAAGGACGGGAAGTACGAACTCTTGAACTAGGAAGGAAGGCACCGCCATGGGTTGGAGGACCATCATTCTTCAGCAGATCGTGAATGGCTTGATCCTTGGATCGTTCTACAGCCTCGTCGCCCTGGGCTATTCGATGGTCTACGGCATCATCAAACTGCTGAACTTCGCCCATGGCGACGTCTACATGTTCGGCGCGTTCATCGGCTATGTGATCCTCGGCCTAGTCAGCGGCATCCTGGGCAACGGTTGGGCCGGTGTCCTCGTCGCCATGGTCTGCAGCATGTCGATCGTCGGCGTGTTCGGGGTGGTCATCCAGCGGCTCGCCTACCGGCCCCTCTATTCCGCCAGCCGATTGTGCATCCTCATCTCGGCCGTGGGAGTGTCCCTGATCCTGTCCAATTCGGTCATGGTCGCGACCAACGGCGACTACATCGGGGTCAAGACCGCTTTCACCAATGCAGGCATCGACCTCCTGGGGATCCATGTCACCTTCGTTCAGATGCTCATGGTCTCGTTCACCGCGGCACTGATGGTGGTTCTTTCGTCCTTCATCTCCCGCTCCATGGTGGGCAAGGCCATGAGGGCCATCGCCCTCGACCACGACACCTGCAGGTTGATGGGGATCAACGTCTACAAGATCATCGCGGTGACCTTTTTCGTCGGATCGGCGCTGGCCGCGGCCGCGGGCATGATGGCGGGGATCTATTACGGCCAGATCCACTACTTCATGGGATTCCTGATCGGCCTCAAGGCTTTCACCGCCGCGGTCATCGGCGGGATCGGCAGCATTCCCGGCGCCATGATCGGCGGCCTTATCCTCGGCATGCTCGAAGCGGCCGGGACGCAGTTCCCCCATGTGGGATCGGCCTACAAGGATGTGTTCTCCTTCGCGATCCTGATCCTGATCCTGATTTTCAAACCCACCGGACTGTTCGGCAAGAGCGAAATCGAAAGGATGTGAGCGGATGTCGGAAGAGCCCTCCAAACTGCTTCTGGCCGAAAGCCGACTCAGCAGCACCTTGGCGGACCGGCTCACAGGTTATTGGCGGAAGGCGGCCGAATCCCCCACCCAGAAATATCTGGTGGGGCTCCTGGTCGTGCTGGTGGCCACCCTGCCCCTATACAGCAACAACTACGTGATCGAGGTGGGCAGCAACATCCTCTTCTACATCGTCCTCTGCCTCGGCCTCAACATCACGATCGGCTATTGCGGGCTGTTCAACCTCGGCAACGCCGCCTTCTTCGCCTTCGGCGCCTACACGACTGGGATCTTATGCACCATGGGGGTCAATTTCTGGCTGACCATCCCGGTGGCCATCCTGGTCTCGATCCTCGTCGCCTGCATCATCGGCATTCCCTGCCTCAATTTGAGGAACGACTACCTGGCCATCGTGACCTTGGGCTTCGGGGAAATCACCCGGCTCCTGGCCCGGAACCTGACCATTACTGGTGGTCCCAGCGGCTTGGTGGGAATCCCGCGGCCTTCCCTTTTTGGGTACAAGCTCCGCACGGTTACGGACTTCTATTTCGCCTTCCTGATCCTGGTGATCATCGGGGTAGTGGTCTCTTACCGGATCCATGATTCCAAGTTCGGCCGGGCCCTGGAATGCATCCGTGAAGACGAAGACGCCGCCGAAGCCATGGGCATCGAGACCTTGAAGCACAAACTCCTGTCCTTCATCCTGGGATCCATTTTCGCTGGGGTCGGCGGGTGCTTCTTTGCCGTGAAAATGGCCTCCGTTTCGCCTGAGTCCTTCATGTTCACCCAATCCACCAACGTCCTCATGGCCATCGTGCTCGGGGGCCTTGGCAAGATTCCAGGTGTCCTTATCGGGGCAACCCTCCTCGTACTGTTCCCGGAGATTTTCCGGGGCATCGGGTCGTGGCGGATGCTGTCCTTCGGGGTGGTCCTTGTGCTCCTGATGGTCTTCCGTCCCCAGGGGTTATGGCCGGACAAGTACAAGTAGCACGGAAATACCAATGACCGTTTGAAAGGGTAGAGGACGAACGATGGCGCTATTGGAAGTGAAAGACCTCACCATGCGGTTCGGCGGTGTCACCGCAGTCAACCAATTGTCTTTCGCGGTCGAGAGCGATTCCATCACCAGCCTGATTGGCCCCAACGGCGCCGGCAAGACCTCGGCCTTCAACTGCCTGACAGGGTTCTACCGGCCCTCGGCGGGGGACATCCTCTTCAAGGGGCGGAGCCTGATGGGGATAGCCCCACATCTGATTACGAAGCGGGGGATTGCCAGGACGTTCCAGAATGTCCGTCTGTTCAAGAAAATGACGGTCCTGGAAAATGTTATGTCGGGAATGCACTGCCGCGTAGCCTCAGGGGTGCTGGGCGCCATCCTCCGCCCTCCCGGGCAGCGCCGGGACGAGCGGAAGATCCGGGATACGGCCATGGACTGTCTTGCGTTTATGGGCATCCAGGACAAACGGGACCGAGTGGCCAAGAATCTCCCATACGGGATCCAGCGGCGGGTGGAACTGGCAAGGGCGTTGGCCTCCCAGCCGCAACTGCTCCTCCTGGATGAGCCGGCGGCGGGGCTCAACCATGATGAGAAGAACCAGCTCATCGACTTGATCGACCAGATCAGACGGGCTTACGGCATCACCGTTTTCCTGATCGAGCACAACATGGAATTGGTCATGCGCATTTCCGAGAAAATCGTCGTGCTCGACTATGGGAAGAAGATCGCCGAAGGGAACCCGGAGGAGATCAAGACCAATCCCGCCGTCATCGAAGCCTACCTGGGGAAGGAGGAGGACTAGCCACCATGAGCGACGTACTCCTGAGCCTCCAGGACGTCTATTCCAATTACGGCAAGATCTGCGCGCTCCATGGCATCAGTTTCACCGTGGGCAAGGGGCAGATCGTGACGCTCCTGGGTGCCAATGGCGCCGGCAAGAGCACGACCCTCAAGACCATTTCCGGGCTGGTGCCGGCATCCGCCGGGCGCGTGGAGTTCTTTGGGGAGGACATCACCCATCTGCCCGCGCACCAGATCGTGGAAATGGGACTGGTGCATGTACCTGAGGGACGGCGGATCTTCAAAGACCTGACGGTCAAGGAGAACCTGGAATTGGGCTCCTACACCCTGAAGGACGACAAGATCCGCAAAGCCAGGCTGGATGCGGCATTCGATCGTTTCCCGAGGCTTCGGGAAAGGCCTCGCCAACTGGGCGGAACCCTTTCCGGAGGCGAGCAGCAGATGCTGGCGATTGGCCGCGGCCTGATGGCCGGCCCCAAGGTCTTGCTGTTGGACGAACCGTCCATGGGCCTGGCGCCGGTGATTGTCAGCGAAATCGGCAAGATCATCCGACAGCTGAACGAGGATGGCACGACCATCCTGCTGGTGGAGCAGAATGCCAAGATGGCGCTCAAGTTGGCCCACTTCGGTTATGTGCTGGAAACCGGCGCCATCGTGGTGGCCGGCCCCAGCAGCGAACTCAAGGACAACCAGGACATCTCGTCCATGTACCTGGGCGGGTGAAGACGGGGCGGGAACCCATGAAAGGTCTCAAAGGCAAGAACGTCCTGGTGACCGGCGGCGCCAGTGGGATCGGTGCGGCGGCCGCGGTCCGGTTCCTTGATGAGGGCGCGAAAGTCTTCTTGGTGGACCGGGATGTGCCGGGCCTCCAGACCATTCAAGTAGCCTTGCCACAGGTGACCGGATGTTCTGCTTGCGATGTGACCGACCGGAGGCAGGTGGAGAGCGCGATCGGCAAGGCGGCCGAGGCCCTGGGCGGCCTTGATGTGCTTCTGAACAACGCGGGAATAAGCCTGCGTCACAGCTTTCTGGAGATTACCGCCGAGGATTGGGACCGGGTGCTGGCGGTCAACCTCACTGGCGCCTTCTTCGTCGCCCAGGCCGGTGCCAGGGCGATGCAGCATCGAGAGGGGGGGGTGATCATCAACATGGCGTCGACCCACGGGCTCGCCGGGTTTCCCTTTTGCGCCGCCTACAACACGACCAAGGCCGGGCTGATCGAATTGACCCGGTGCATGGCCCTCGAACTTGCCCCCAGGATCCGGGTCAACGCGGTGGCCCCCGGCTACACGCTGACACCCATGCAGCTGAACGTGTATACCCATGAGATGATCGAAGCGGTCAACCGGAAGATCCCCCTCCGGCGGCATGCCAGGCCCGAGGAAGTGGCCGCCCTCTGCGCGTTCCTGGCCTCGGAAGATGCCGCCTACATCACCGGCCAGGTCTATCCTCTGGACGGCGGCATGCTGGCCGGAAGCCTGGGCAGTCGCTAGCACCGTTGGAATCTTCTGGCATGGAGCGCCCATGCTGGGCACAAGCAACTGTAACGGCGCAAGCGCCGTAACGGTTGCTTGATCCGGGCGAGGCAGGGCAGCCTGGCTAATGGTCAAAGTGCGGCGATGAAGGGCCGCAAACCATACTTGTCGACCTTGTTGTTCAGGGTCTGCTGGGGCAGGTCCAGTTCCCGAGCGGTGCGGGCGATGTTTCCATTGAACTTCTGGAGTTCCGCTTTGATGATCTTGATCTCCGTCTCTCTCAGGGCTTCCTTGAGCCGGATCCGGTCGTTCCCAGGGTGGGCAGGGGCGGCGCCGGCAGGACCCGGCGCTGGCTGCATGCCCTGGGGCGTGACTTTGATTTGTTTCAGGTTGATGATCTTGGTGGTGGTCAGGCTCATGGCCCGTTCAACAATGTTCCGAAATTCCCGGACGTTGCCGGGCCAGTGGTGCTTCATCAGGAGATCAATGGACTGGTCATCGAACCCAATGATCTGTTTGTGCAGCTTCTGGTTGAATTCCCGGGTGATGGCGTTGATGAGAAACGGGATATCTTCCTTTCGCTCCCTTAATGGCGGAATTTCAATGTAAAGAACATTGATCCGATAGAACAGGTCTTCACGCATGATGCCCCGGGAAAGCAGGCGGTCCGGAGGAACATTGGTGGAGGCGATCAGGCGGAAGTCGACCGGGACCTCCTCGCTGGCCCCCACTCGCCGGACCCGGCCTTCCTGCAGGACCCGCAGGATCTTGGCTTGTAGAGCCAGGGACATCGAATTGATTTCGTCCAGGTAGAGCACGCCCTTGTTGGCCAGTTCGAACAGGCCAGGCCGGGTCTCGGCGCCGGTGAAGGCCCCCTTGACGGTCCCGAACAGCATGCTCTCCAGGAGGGTCTCGGGGATGGCGGCGCAGTTCTGGGCGATGAAAGGCGCCTTTTTCGGATCGCGACTCAGGCAGAAAACGGATTGAGCCACCATTTCCTTGCCGGTCCCGGTTTCTCCGTAGATCAGGAGGTTGGAGGCGCTTCCAGCGAGGATCAGGATCTGTTCCTTGAGCGAGCGAATCGTGTCGCTTTGGCCGATGATGGAATCGATTGTGTAGTATTTCCCTTGGCTCTTCTGATCCTTTCCTTCCCAGTGGTCCTTCCTCAGTTGGACATTGTCGATGACCCACTGCTCGGTCAGGTTGCTGATACCCGTGATGTCCTCGCTGATCTCGTAGGCGCCGACCACCTTGTCGCCAGATTTGATGGGCAGAGTCGTGGTTATGGTGATCTTTCGCCGGCCGTCGTTGCAGAAAAAGGTCGTGGGTTTCTTGATGATCGGTTTCCCGGTGCTGAACACCTTGGCGAAGGTGCTCTCCTCGATGGTCATATGGGGGAAGGCGACGAAGGTGGACTGCCCGATCACGTTCGCATTGTTGAACAAGTTGGCAGAAGCATTCTTGTTGCAATAGACGATCTCGTATCGGTCATTGACGCAGAAAACTTCTTCGCTGATGTCGTCCAGGATCCGTTCAAGGATTTCCAGGCTGAGGTGGTTGTCCATCATCGGCTCCTGTAGGCGGGATGCCGGGCTGGGCGGGGTCACGCCGAAGGCTTGTCGAGCCTCGGCCGCAGCAGCACCTGCATCGTTGGAAGTAGCAGGACCAGGTCCCGGAGAATGACCAGACGCATGGCTTTAAAGGCTTCCGCTGGGTTGCCGGGAGTTCTGCCCGCGGTGAAGCATCCGCAGTCGGCTGGAAGGCCGCGGACCAGGTTGATGGTGAGAGCCGCGACGAAGAGCAGGAGCAGACCTGCGGCCAAGCATGCGGTCAAACGCAGCTTCAAACCAAGACACAGGGCGAGGCCGCAAAGCAATTCGAGGCCTGCGACCAGCATTGCAAACGGAAACACAGACCCGGCCGGAACCAACCGGTAAAGGCGAACAGCGTTGGCAAACTGGTACGGCTCGGCGATTTTTGAGATCGCTGCAGTGATGAATAGCAGGCCGAGCACGAAAGGCACCCGCACTTCCAGCCAGGGATGAAACAACCACCGGTTCATGGGGTCACCCCAACCCGGTGCATGGTTCAAACCTAGGGACAGGAACACCTATCTTCTGCGGCATGGGAGGAAAATGAATGGAAGAACCTTACAATGCCGCGAAAGTAGGATAAAGGGAATCAAGAACTTACTTGGTTACCAACATGTCATTCAGGAAGGCTAAGGCTGGGGTTCTTCCAAACACGTACCCAGCCCAACAACGAGAGGCCGTGGAATCGTTCCGTCGTTTGAGTGAGCGCGGAAAAGGCCGATGGGCCGGCATGCGCTCCAGAGGATCCCCCGTGCCAACAATGTTGGGACAGGAGTTTCTCAACAGTCTTAGCTATGCTGGGCGGGGAAGGAATTCGAATGAAGAAGGTCATCAATCTGGGCAGCGGCGAGGTTCAGGTGCTGCAGTGCCCCAAGCGGCGCAGGTTCAGCGCGGACTACAAGCTGAAGATCCTGGCCGAGGCCGAGACGCTGAACGCCCTGGAGCCGGCCAGGACCGGTCCCCGCCCCAAGGAGCGGAACCCGCTGGAAGGCCGGGTGAAGGAACTGGAGAAGGAGAAGAAAGCCCTGGAGGGCAAGCTTAAGCGCGCTGAGTGGCTGCTGGAGATCGCAAAAAAAGGTGCGGAGCTGATGGAGCAGATGGCGCTGGGCCATCAGCTCGAGACCGACGACAGCGAATGATGGTCGCCCAGGAACTGGCCCGAGAGGTCGGCCCCTTGGCCGCCTGCGAAGCCCTGGGCGTTTCCCGGACGACCTCCTACCGGACACGCAAGCCCAAGGGGCCGACCGGTCCACGCCCCACCGCCAAGCAGGCCACCCACCCGGTCTAGGTGAAGCCGGAGTTGTGCGCCCAGGCCCCGAACCAGGTCTGGAGCTGGGACATCACTGATCTCAAAGGCCCGGTGCGTGGCTCCCGCTACAAGCTTTACGTGACCATTGACCTGTTCAGCCGCCTGGTGGTGGGCTGGACCGTCCAGCACAAGGAGGACGAGGACATCGCCAAGGAATTCCACCGTCAGAACTTCATCCGGCACGGCATTCGTCCCGGCGACCTGACCCTTCGCTCGGATCGCGGGGCGGCCATGGTTTCCAAAACGGTGAACGACCTCCTGATCGACCTGAAGGTCACGCGGAGCCACGGCCGGCCGCACGTTTCTGACGACAACCCGTATTCGGAGGCCCAGTTCAAGACCCTGAAATACAGCCCCGGGTTTCCAGAGCGGTTTGGTTCCATCGAGGACGCGCGCAGCTTCTGTCGGCGCTACTTCCACTGGTACAACAACCGCACCGCCACAGCGGCATCGGCATGATGACGCCGATCGACGTCCACGAAGGCCGGGCGGAGACCATCTACCAGGCCCGTCAGGCGGTCCTCGACCAGGCGTTCCAGGCCCACCCGGAGCGGTTCCTCAAGGGTCGCCCCAAGCCGCCGGCGCTGCCGGGACCCGCCTGGATCAACCGGCCGAAAGAACAAGAACAGGAACAAGTTGCATGATGATCACCCCCCGCTGCGGAGAGCTGTGGGAAACCCGCAGGGTTTTCCAAGGGGCGGTGGGAAACGCCAAGCGGTTTCCATGGTCCCGGCGGCTCTCCGCAGCCGGTGGGTCGGCGCCTGAAATCAGGCCACCTTCTGTCTCGAAGTCGTTGACACGTTCCGGACCCTCCAAGCGAAGTGGTTGCTGATGCCCAGGACCCATGCGTCATAGGCGTAGCGCAGGACGAAGGGGAGTAGAGGGCAGCGGAGGTGGGAACGATTGAGGTCATGGACACACCACGGCCATCATACGGGCATCTTTGTGGTCATCAAGGTATGTTTGGTTAGTTGGGTGCTGGGATCGGAACGGGATGGCTTCCTTTCAAACCAAGGGCCTGCCTGGGTGAAGAGCGACCGATCCGCCTCCTGTTGGCTCATAAGGCGAATCCGTCTCTTGGTGGTGAACGAGTTGATCATGGAGGAAGAGGAAGGACCAGTTCCAAGGCTGCCACGCTTGCCCTGATGATAAGAGCGGCCAGGAGCCTCGAAATTGGTCTAATATCCTGGCTAATCGGTTGGCTATCTCTCCTGTGCTCGCCTAGCCAATCGTCCAACCTCCACCAACCAACCAGGATAATTCATGACCAAGCCGAATCCAAAACAAGGCGCCGTGAGACTGATGGAACGTATCCGGGTCAAGGGGCGGGACTTCGACAAGAATGGCGAGGAGACCCCGAAGGACGAGCTCTTCCGGATGCCCGGCCTGTTCAAGCTCAAGGATGTGGAGGACCGGATCCCGATCGACGGCAACCGCCTCAAGTACTGGTATTCATCCGATGGCCCGTACCGGAAGTGCTTCGTGAAGATCCCCATGGGGGAGAAGCGATCTCTGGTCTACGTCGACCTGGAAATGCTCAGCGAAGAGTTCCAGGCCCAGTGGGAGAGGAGCAAGCGTTCCTGACTGGGGGATCACGCGGATCCTTCTTCCGGCACGGTTGCCGGCCCTTTGCTGACAACCAGACCGCTCGTGACTTCTGCGGTTGGTGGAGCATCGCCCGACCTTGACCAAGGGAATAATTCATCCCCCATGGGGCCGTAGTTCATATTTTCTTTGGGGAGTTCTGCAGATATCGGGGTTGTGTCTTTCCCGATGTATTGAACGACGGGAAAAGGAGCTGGTGATGCGCCACTCCATCCCGTTTGGAGTGCGCAAAAATTTCTGGTTGGCTGTCTTGCCTTGTGGGGGAGTACGCACCCAGACCTATGAAGGTCGCCCACCTGGCTCAACTGGTTTTCTCCCACAAGGGGACATAGGAGAGCCAGCCCATCGCCCGATTCCTTCATCCCAACCTTCAACCATGTCGCTGCGAAATTGTCTGCCAAACGAACGATCCAAGGCTACGAAACGATGCCCATGATCCGGAAAGGCCAGGTCGGGCAGGTACAACGGAGGGACGGGAAGGTCCTCGCCATCTCCGTCGAGACCCCTTTCCGAGGGGTTACTTGATTGCCGTTCGGGAAAGGGCAATTTCGCCCCGCCGTCAACTTTGCAACAGAACCGATCCGAAGGCGTCCGGTAATGCTTTGAAGAGAATTTTTCTGTTCGTCTCTTGACATCTGTCCACTCCTGGGTATATCCATCTATTGATGCCACCAAACACAATCCGGGAACTTAACCAGCCGCACCAAGAGTACGGCTTCGAGGTTATTCGTAGCTGCCCCAGCAAGTGTCGCAGGCCGCGGACTGCACACCTTGATGGTTCCTATAGGAGGGAATCTGCGGTATCGGATAGCCACCACGACTCTGCCCGCGGCGGCTGGCTGGGACTTGGCGATCCGGAGTACAACTTCCTGAAGCAGAAGTTACAGGATTCTCGCCGCTTCATGGACCACGTTCGTGAATTCATCAAGCATTTCATGAATTCCACCAAGCTTCTGATTTCTAACGTAATTGGTGTAACCCAATTTCAATGGAGGATAGGTTATGAATAAACTGATGGCGACACTCTGCGCATTGGTCGCAAGTGCCATGACCTTCTCCGCAGCCGCTTCCACCAACGGGGGGATGTTAGTATTCGGGAAGTCCGCCGATGCACGGCTGCTGGACCCCGCGTGCATGGATGAGAACAACTCAGTAATGGTTGCCAACAACGTTTACGAGTCTCTCCTGGCCTTCAAGCCCGGCACCACTGAACTCGTGCCCTGTCTGGCCACCAGCTTACCGACCTTCTCCAAGGACCAACTGGAAATTACCTTCACCCTCCGCCAGGGCGTCAAATTCCACGACGGCACAAGCATGGATGCCGACGCGGTAGTCTTCTCACTCAAGCGGCAGAACGACAAGACTAACCCTTTCAACCAGTATGGTCCATGGAAGTTCTGGAACTCAAAGGGCTGGTCAGCCACCGATAAAGGGCCAGGCCTCGTCAAGGACATTATCAAGGTCGACAACAGCATGGTGAAGGTCATCCTCAATCGCCCGGATCAATCCATCGTTTACAATTTCGCACTCTTCTTCACTTACATTGTGTCACCGACCGCGGCCTTGAAACTCGGCCCCGAATTCAAGAACCACCCGGTGGGAACCGGACCATTCCAGTTCGTCGAATGGATCAAGGATGATCACATCGCCCTCAAGCGGTTTGACGGCTATTGGGGCAAGAAACCGCACCTCGATGGAATCATCTTCAAGGTCTTCCCGGATGAACAGGCGCGCATCCTCGCGCTGCAGAAGGGCCAGGCCGACATGATCGACTCGACCGGCCCAGAGGGAATGAAGACCATCGAAGCCGATCCCAATCTCAAACTTCAGCCTGGGGAAATTCTCGGACTCGGCTGGCTGGCCTTTAATTGCGAGACTGGACCCTTTGCTGACAAGCGCCTTCGCAAAGCGGTGTGCTATGCCATCGACCGCAATCAAATCCTGACTTCCGTTTACGGCAAGACTGGGGTGAAAAATACCTTGCCCACTCCAGAGAACCTTTGGGGTTTCGACAAGAGTATTCCCGACTACCCCTACTCCCCGGAAAAGGCGAAGGCACTAATCAAAACCACCGGAATCCCGACTCCCATCAAAATCAACTTCATCTACTTCCCAGCCTGGCGCCCCTATAACCCGAGCGGCAAGCGGATCGCGGAGATCGTGCAGGCCCAGTTGAAGGAGGTGGGTATCGAGGCTGCTCTCCAGACCTTCGACTTTGGCACCTACTGGGACACCTTGGATGCCGGCAAGTTCGACCTCGGCATGAATGGCTGGAACGGGCAGCCCGACCCCGACGATTACCTATACAACATGTTCACTGAGGGGTACCTGAACGAATCCCGTTGGAAGAACAAGGATTATATTGACCTAGTGTCCAAGGCAAAAGTCGCCTCCGGCATTCCGGCCCGCAGCGCCCTCTATTACAAGGCCGAGCGGATCCTCATGGAGGAAGCCCCCGTTCTCATGTTGGCCCGAGGCAAAGGATTCATGCCCATGAACAAGAAGGTCCAGGGTTTTGTCATCAACCCGAATGGCTACCTCGACTTTTCGCCAGTTTCGCTGGAGAAGTAGCTTCAGTTGATCGAGTCCAACACAACCCGTACCTTCGCCAACTGGCGAAGGTACGGGTTGTCGGTGTGCTCTTTTGTTGCTATCGTCTCGATATCCATATAACAACTTTCTTGTTCTCCCGTTGAGAAACTGCATGGGACGTTACCTCACCAAGCGTTTGCTCCTGGTCGTTCCGACGATCCTAGGGGTGGTCACCTTGGTCTTTTTTCTTCGTTTCCTCGCCCCGGGCGACCCAGCCCGGCTCATGCTCGGTGAGCGGGCGACTCCGGATGCGGTGAAGGTGCTGCGGGCCGACTGGGGGCTGGACCGGCCCAAGCTCGATCAATATTTGATCTATATGGGCAAAGTGCTGCGCCTGGATCTGGGTCGATCGTACAAGACCGGGGATCCCGTGGCGCGGGAAATCCTCACCAGGTTCCCGGCCACCGTGGAACTCTCCGTCGTCTCCATCGTCATCGCCGCCATCCTGGGCATCCTGGCGGGGGTGGTTGCCGCAACCCGCCGCAATACCATCGCTGACTTTGTGGCCATGGTGGGCTCCCTGGTTGGCGTCTCCATGCCGGTCTTCTGGCTGGGGCTCGTCCTCATCATCGTGTTCGCGGTGCGGCTAAACCTATTCCCCACTGGGGGCCGTCTCGACGAGCGGATGCTCATGGAGCGGATCACCGGTTTCTATGTCATTGACGGTTTCATAAGGATCTTCAAGGAGCATGATTTCAGCTACTTCTTTTCGGCCCTGAAACATATCGTGCTGCCGTCCCTTGCCCTGGCCACGCTGCCCCTGGCGGTGATCGCCCGGGTCACCCGCGCCGCCATGCTTGAGATCCTCGGCCAGGACTACATCCGCACTGCCCGGGCCAAGGGGCTCCCGGAGCGAACAGTGATCTGGAGCCACGCCTTCCGGAACGCCCTTCTCCCGGTTATCACCATCATCGGCATCGAGTTTGGCTACAACCTCGCTGGAGCGGTGCTCACCGAGACCATCTTCGCCTGGCCGGGCCTTGGCAATTGGCTTTACAACGCGGTTCTGTCCCGGGACTACCTCTCGGTGCAGGGCGGCGTCACCTTTGTCTCAATCGCCTTCATCCTCATTAACCTCCTGGTGGACGTAATATATGCCTACGTCAACCCTCGAATCCGTTACTAGCGCCCCGGCCGCCAACGGGTCCGCCCCACCCCCGGACGTCTCGCTGCTGCACGAGCAGTGGCTCCAGTTCCGGAAGTCCAAGTCCGCCCTCCTGGGGCTGCTGCTGATCGTCACCTTCTCCCTGCTGGCCCTGTTCGCCCCGGTGCTGGCGCCGGGCGACCCGCTGCTTCAGCACCTGCCGGCGTCCCTGACCAGACCCCTCCACGGAGGCTACCTGCTGGGGTCCGACGACCTGGGCCGGGACATCCTGTCCCGGATCCTGTTCGGGTCCCGCATCTCGCTCATGGTGGGTGCCATCTCGGTCTCCATCTCCGTGGTGGCCGGCGGGGTGGTGGGACTGGTGGCGGGCTATTTCGGTGGGGCGCTGGACCTGTTGGCCATGCGCTTCATCGACCTGATGATGGCCTTCCCGTCCATCCTCCTGGCCATCGTCATCTGCGCCACCCTGGGCCCGTCACTGCAGAACGCCATGATCGCCATCGGCGTGATCGGCATCCCCTCCATCGCCCGGGTCATCCGCGCCTCGGTGCTGGCCGAGAAGGAGCTGGACTACGTGACCGCCGAGCGCTCCCTGGGCGCCTCCCACCTGCGCCTGATCTTCTCGGCCATCCTGCCCAACTGCGTGGCGCCCATCATCGTCCAGAGCACCCTGGCCTACGCCGGGGCCATCATCTCCGCCGCCGCCCTGTCCTTCCTGGGCCTGGGCGCCCAGCCCCCGGCCCCGGAATGGGGCGCAATGGTCTCCTCCGGCAAGGAGTACATCTCCACCGCCTGGTGGGTGATCACCTTCCCCGGGCTGGCCATCCTCCTCGCCGTGCTGGGGTTCAACCTGCTTGGGGACGGCCTCCGGGACGTGCTCGACCCGCGGATGAAGGAGTAGGCGGCCATGACCGGGATCGGGGAGCGCGTGCTTTCGGTGGAGGACCTCCACACTTACTTCTACACCCAGAGGGGGATCGTCCGGGCGGTGAACGGGGTCTCCTTCGGGGTGGACCGGAGCCGAACCCTCTGCCTGGTGGGCGAGTCCGGTTGCGGCAAATCGGTGGCCGCCCTGTCCATCATGCGCCTGATCGCCTCGCCTCCCGGGCGGATCGTCGCCGGCCACATCCGGTTCGAGGACCGGGACCTGCTGGCCCTGGACAATGCCCAGATGCGGTCGGTGCGGGGGCGGAGGATCTCGATGATCTTCCAGGAGCCCATGACTTCCCTCAACCCGGTGTTCAGAATCGGCCGCCAGATCGGCGAGATGTTCACCTACCACGAGGGCATGAAGCCTCGGGAGGCGCGCCGGAGGGCCATCGAGCTGCTGGCCCTGGTGGGCATCCCCGCCCCCGAGAAGCGGGTGGACGACTATCCGCACCAGCTCTCTGGGGGCATGCGCCAGCGGGTGATGATCGCCATGGCGCTGGCTTCGCCCGATCCCGGGCTGCTCATCGCTGACGAGCCCACCACCGCCCTGGACGTGACCATCCAGGCCCAGATCCTGGACCTGCTGCGCGACCTCCAGCAGCGGATCGGGGTGAGCATCCTGCTGATCACCCACAACATGGGCGTGGTGGTGGAGATGGCCGACGAAGTGGCGGTGCTGTACGCGGGGCGTAAGGTGGAAGCGGCCCGCACTAAGGAACTGCTCACCTCCCCCTGCCACCCGTACACCCGGGGGCTGCTCAACTCCATTCCCGCCAATCCCAAGTACCGGGGCGCCGAACGCCTGGAATCGATCCCGGGCTCGGTGCCCAACCTAGCCGGGCTGGGCGACGGGTGCCCATTCGAGAACCGCTGCCCCCTGGCCAAGGCCGTGTGCCGGGATCGGTTCCCGGCGGAGCAGGCAGTCTCCGGCACCCACTCGGTCTGGTGCCACTTCGCGGACGCGCCGTCCGCCCCCGGACGGTGAGGAGCACCATGGACACGCTGCTGGAAGTGCGCCAAGTGGCCAAGCATTTCAACCTTAAGGGCGGGGCGGTGCTGAAGGCCGTGGACGGGGTGTCCTTCGACCTGCGCCGGGGCGCGACCCTGGGGGTGGTGGGGGAGTCGGGCTGCGGCAAGTCCACCCTGGGCAAGACCCTGCTGCGCCTGGAGGAACCCACCGCGGGCAGCGCCCTGCTGGACGGGGTTGACCTGTTCGGCCTGGGCCGCGCCCAGCTCAAGGCGGCGCGGCGGCGGATGCAGATGATCTTCCAGGATCCGTTCTCCTCCCTCAACCCGCGCCGCAGTGCCTCCGCCATTCTCGAGCAGCCCCTGGTCATCCACCGCATATGCAGCGGGGCCGAGCGGCGCGAGCGGGTGGACCACCTCATGGACGAAGTGGGCCTAGACCGGCGTTACCGCAACCGCTACCCCCACCAGTTTTCCGGCGGCCAGCGCCAGCGCATCGGCATTGCCCGGGCCCTGGCCCTGAACCCCGAGTTGATCATCTGCGACGAGGCGGTGTCGGCCTTGGACGTCTCCATCCAGGCCCAGATCATTAACCTGTTGCTGGATCTGCAGCAGGCCCACGGGCTCACGTACATCTTCATCGCCCACGACCTGTCGGTGGTGGAGTTCATCTCCGACCGCATCCTGGTGATGTACCTGGGTCGGATCGTTGAGGACGCGCCCAAGGCCGAGCTGGTGGCCAAGCGCCTGCACCCTTACACTCAGGCCCTGTTCGAAGCTTCCCCGATCCTGGATCCGGACCTGCGCGGGAAGCGCACCACCGTGCCGGGGGACTTGCCCTCGCCCATCGACCCCCCCCGAGGCTGCCATTTCCACCCCCGCTGCCCCCGGGCCACGGACCGCTGCCGGGAGGCCTACCCCGAACGCAAGGAAGTGGCGCCGGGGCACTTCACCGCCTGTCACCTTTACTAGATTCCAGGCGGGTGGCGTTGTAGCCAGCTTCTTCAAACTGAAATCATGTTTTCTAGATTGGATTGACCGGTCCACCCGGGTGCGGTGGCCCGGTTTCAGCTGCCTCGGAGGTTCCACATGAGCGCAAGCCAACCGACTTTTGATATAGTTATTCGCCATGGGATGGTCGTGGATGGCTCAGGCGGGGAACCCTACCGAGCCGATGTGGGAGTCCGCGGGGATCGCATTGCCGCCGTGGGCAGGTTGGATCTGGCCGAAAGCGTTACCACCCTCGACGCCGGCGGCCTGATGGTGGCCCCTGGATTCATCGATGTGCACGCGCATGACGACGAGGCGGTGTTCCAATGGGCCGCCTGCCAGCCCATGCTCAGCCAGGGTGTGACCAGTGTGGTGGTGGGCAACTGCGGCGTCAGTTTGGCCCCTCTGAGCCCGAAGGGGGAACTGCCCGCCCCCCTCAATTCCCTGGCTGAACCGGCCCGGTTCCGGTTCGCCACCTTCTCCCAGTATGTGGACGCACTCCAGGTCACTCCCCTGCCGGTGAACGTGGCGGCCCTGGTGGGCCATGGCACCCTACGGGTCAAGAACATGGAGGACTTTTCCCAGGCGGCAACCGTGGCCGAGATCCAGGCAATGGTCCAGGATGTCCAGGCGGCCATGGCGGCCGGGGCTGCGGGCCTGAGTTGCGGATTGGCCTACCCCATCAACCGAGGGGCCGACACCGACGAGGTGGTGACCCTGGCGCGGGCTGCCGCCGCTCACCACGGTCTGCTGTGCATGCACATCCGGGACGAATTCGATGGCGTCGCCGATGCGGTGCGAGAGGCCTTCCAGTGCGCCAGGCGGTCCAGGGCGTTCCTGGTACTCTCCCACCAGAAAGTGGCCGGCTTGGCAAACTTTGGCCGCAGCCTCGAACTCATTGATCTCTACTTGCGGGAGGGGCCCGATATCCCTTTCGCCATCGACGCCTACCCCTATGCGGCCGGCTCCACCATGCTGGACCCGTTCTACGTGGCCAATTCCCGGCAAGTGCTGCTGGCCTGGTCCCAGCCTCACCCCGAAATGAACGGCCGCTCCCTCGAGCAGATCTCCGCCGAATGGGGCTGCGCCCAAGCCGACACCATCCGCCGGCTCCAGCCCGCCGGCGCTGTCTACTTCGACATGGATGAAGCCGATGTGAGTCGATTTCTGAGTTGGAACCGCTGCATGGTGGGTTCGGACGGTTTGCCCCACGATGAGCATCCCCATCCCCGGCTTTACGGTGCCTTCGCTCGGGTGCTGGGCGAATATGCCCGCGACCGGGGCCTGTTCTCGGTGGCGGAAGCGGTTCGGAAGATGACCTCCCTGTCCGCATCGGTGTTCGGCCTTAGTGGAAGGGGTCTGGTGCAGGAGGGTTGCTTCGCGGACCTGGTACTTTTCGACCCCACCCGGGTACAGGACCGGGCAACCTATACCAATCCTCGCCAGGAGTCCGGAGGAATTGAACGGGTCTTCGTGAACGGACGGCAAGCTTGGCCCCTCCCGCCAGATCAGTCCGGGTGCTGGGGCCGCTTCCTGGCGGGCCGCGGCATGCTTGCACCGAGGCACCGAGGGAAAACCGAAAATAATATTCCGCCCGAGAATTAAATAATAATTGTTTTAGTCATATACTCGCTTCACGCGCGTTGGGATCAGGCTGGTTATCTCCAGGGGCACTGTTTTCAGCGCCTTTGCCAGTTCCATCATGGTGATTTCCAGGTTGCCGCTGCGACCGACGAGGACCACCTCATCCCCCACCTGCGCATCAGTATCCGCGCCAAGGTCGATCATGGACTGATCCATGGATAGGGTGCCCACAATGGGATACGATCTGCCATTCAGCAGTACCCGTCCCCGGTTAGAGAAGTATCGATTAAAACCATCACCCCAGCCCACCGGCATAGTACCTATCCAGGTATCCTCATGAGCCTCCCACGTCAGACCATAACTGATTTTTGTCCCTCTCTTGACCTTCTTCAAAAAGGAAATGCGAGTGAAAAAGGACATGCAAGGTTGAAGGGTCATGGAATCGGGCACGCCTTCCAGCGAACCAAAAGCAGCTTGACCTGTTCGCACCATGGAAAACCAGGCATTCGGGAATTTCAAAATGCCTCCGGAATTGGCGCAATGGACCAATTCCAAGGGCCGGCCCAAGGCCGCCACAATCTCATCCGCTGTCTTTCCAAAAAGGGCTATCTGCGCCTCAGTAAAGGCGGCGCCTGCATCATCTTCGCTCACGGCCAGATGGGAGAAAACTCCCTCTAGGTAGATGTTTGGGCAATTCTTTTCAATGAACTGAGCGAGATCAGCAGCATCAGCTACGTCAACACCAATGCGACCCAGCCCGGTTTCTATTTTTAAATGGGCCCGGGCCTTAGTATTCATGGCAGCACTGATCACCTGGAGGGCCTTGATGTTGGCAGATTCGCAAACGGCCAGCGTGATCCCATTGCTCACGGCCATGGCCATCTCTTCCGGAAAGGCCGGCGAGAATTTCAGGATGGGGAGATGAATTCCCGCGTCCCTCAACTCGATGCCCTCAGACACCCTCGCTACCCCGAACCAGTCCGCCAATCCTAAATTTTCTGCCATGTTAGCAATCTTTACAGCACCATGTCCATCGGCATTGCCCTTAAGTGACAAGAGCAATTTACGATCAGGTCCAATCCGGGAGCGAATTGTTTCCATGTTCTTCCGAATATTTTCAAGATGGACCCTTACATATGTCGGAGAAAACATCTGGAACCTCCACAAGAATACGGGCTCGAGTTAATCCATATATCATACGAGCTTGCTCTATACCTCTGGCTTTAGGGGGCTCTTTTCAGTGTATTCACATTCTACTCTCAACCACCTTCGAAACATTTCAAGGGCATTTTTTATTGAGCCAAGGAAGGTGCGGCAGGCCTTTTTCGTCATTCGGAGTGCATCACAAGCTGAGGCATTCCAGCCCGGACGGTTTTCCTCTAGGGGGAGCCGTGGGAGAATGGCCTATCTCTCACATCCATCCAAGTCCAACCTCTTCTGGAGGTCCGTGTGACTATCGTCCTGAGCGGTTCCCAACTCACCATCGACCAGCTCGTCCGCATCGCCCGCCAG
>JBELAL010000059.1:0-31876 GCA_049508835.1 Holophaga sp.
CTCTGAGGAGCGGAGCAAAGCCCTGGCGGTTTGGCTTCACTACTACAATAACCATCGACCGCATTCGTCCCTGGGAGGCAGGCCTCCCGCCTCAAGGGTGAACAACCTGTTTAGCCTCGACAGCTAGGAGCCTGGTGGACGGCCCAAACTGCGGCCCGGGCGTCTGGACGGCGCGGGGAAAAAACCGGAGGCCCGACCCGGCGCCGGTGGAATTTCCGGACCCTTCCCACAACCTAATAGCGTGTCCGGCCGATGGCGGCCGGAACCCCACCCACGTTCCCGTTCGAGGTGCCGTCATGGACAACAGGCTCAATCCCCGCGTTCCGGTGGAACCCCAGTGCCGGGCCCGGCTGCGGCTCGACGAGGGGCCCCTGCTCAACCTGCCGGTGGTGAACCTGGGGACGGGCGGCTGCTGCATCGACGTCCCCGCGCCCCTGGCCAGCGCCCTGTTGGGCCGGCCTTCGGTGGACGACCTGGAGCTGGTCCATCCCGGCGTCCCTCCGGGCGCCCTGCGGGGCCGGATCGCCTGGGTCCACGACCGCAAGGCGGCCGGGCGGCACTCCATGGGGGTGGGGATCCAGTTCACCGCCACCCCGCCGGGGTTCCGCCAGGACCTGGCCGGGCTGGTGGAGAAGTGGGCCGAATACGAAAGGCGGAACCCGCCGTTCGGCGGGATGCCGGCCTGAACGGCCCAAGGAGAAGTGATAAGGTATTCGTGGAGAACGACCATGAATACCATCGTCCGCAATGCGTTGGTCCGCCTGGTCCCAAGTGGCTCCGCCGGTTCCGCCCCGGAAACCGCCATCCCCAACCAGACCGTCGCCATCCACCGGTCGGACCCCCAGGCCATCATCGGCATCGACGGCCACACCGGCTTCTGGGACGACCTGGTGGAAGTCTGCTGGGAGGGATCCCACGCGGAACGGCTCAAGGGGGTCGCGCAGGTGGAGATCCTGGACCCCGGCGGACGGCTGGTGGAATCCCTGCCCTTCGACCCCACCCGCCGCCCCCGGGAAGAGGACGGGGAGACGGTATTCTTCCTGGTGGACGCGGAGTGACGGTGCGACGGTTGGAAGAGCTGAACAACAACGGCTGGCCGGGGATCCGGTGGTCCGTGGCGGACGGGTGGCTGGTGCGCTTCGGGGACGGGTTCACCCGCCGGGCCAACAGTGTGTTGCCCCTGCACCCGGGCACCCTGCCCCTGGACGCGCGCATCGCCCGGTGCGAGGCCCTGCTGGAGCGGGCGGGCCTGCCCCCCTGCTTCAAGATGTTCCCGGAGGCCGAGCCCGCCGGGCTGGACGGGGAACTGGAACGGCGCGGCTATGCCCGGTTCGGGATCGGCACCATGCGGGTGCTGGAGGCTCTCCCCGCGGCGCCGCCCCCGTTGCCCGCGGGGCTGCGCGCCTCCGCCCCCGGGCAGCCGGCCGAGGACTGGTTCGCCTGCTTCGCCCAGGGCCGGGGCCTGAATCCGCGGCAGGTGGCCGCAGCCCGGCGCATCATGGAGCACATCGAACCGGAGTGGCGCTGCGTCCTGCTGGAGGCGGAGGACGGCCCGGCCGCCTGCGCCCTGGTGGTGGCCGAGGATGGCTGGGCGGGGATCTCCTGCGTGGTGGTGCGGGCGGGCCTGCGCGGCCAGGGCCTGGGGCGGCGGGTCATGGAGCAGGCCCACGCCCAGGCCGCCGCCATGGGGGCGCGGCGGACGTATCTCATGGTGCTGGACGACAACTGGGTGGCCGGGCATCTGTACGAAAGCATGGGCTACCGGGCGGCCTACCCCACCTGGACCCGCGTCAGGACTCCGCAGGACTGACTTCGGCTGCGGTAGGCCGCGGGGTCGGCGGCCGGATGAGCGCCAGCTTGATCACCTCATCCATGTGCGAGACCAGGTGGATCTTCAGCTGGTCCCGCACCTCCTGGGGCAGCTCCTCCAGGTGCCGGGCATTCTCCGCCGGGATGATCACGGTGGTGATGCCCATGCGGTGGGCGGCCAGGAGCTTCTCCTTGAGGCCGCCGATGGGCAGCACCATGCCCCGCAGGGTGAGCTCGCCGGTCATGGCCAGGTCGGACTGGACCGGGATGCCGGTGAGCACCGAGATGAGGGCCATGGCCAGGGTGATGCCGGCGCTGGGGCCGTCCTTGGGGATGGCGCCCTCGGGCAGGTGCACGTGCAGGTCGGTCTGCTCCAGGAAGTCGGTCTTGAGCCCCAGGCTCTCCGAGCGCATGCGCACGAACGACAGGGCCAGGTTGGCGCTCTCCTGCATCACCTCGCCCAGCTTGCCGGTGAGGCGCAGGTTGCCCTTGCCGGGGAGCTTGGCGGCCTCGATGGTGAGCAGATCGCCGCCCACGGGGGTCCAGGCCAGGCCGTGCACCACCCCGGGAGGCTGCTGGCGGCCCAGGGGCGCCTCCAGGAAGATCTCCGGGCCCAGCAGCCTGGACACCCGCTCGGGGGTGACGAGGCCGTCGAAGGCCGGGGCCGCGTCCCCGCCCTTGCCGGGCTGGAGGCTCAGCCGGGCCAGCTTGCGCAGCACCCCGGAGATCTCCCGCTCCAGCTGCCGGACCCCGGCCTCCTTGGTGTAGTCCTGGATGATCTTGTCGATGGCGGCGTCCTCGAAGACGATGCCCATGTGCTCCATGCCGTGCCGCTCCAAGGCCTTGGGCACCAGGTGGTCCTTGGCGATGGCGCGCTTCTCGTTCAGGGTGTAGCTGCTCAGCTCCAGGATCTCCAGGCGGTCCTCCAGGGGCTGGGGAATCATGTGGCGGACGTTGGCGGTGGCCAGGAACAGCACCTGGGACAGGTCGAAGCCCACGTCCAGGTAGTGGTCCTGGAAGGCGAAGTTCTGCTCGGGGTCCAGCACCTCCAGCAGGGCCGAGCTGGGGTCGCCCCGCCAGTCGGCGCCCATCTTGTCGATCTCGTCCAGGTTCATGAGCGGGTTGCGTACCCCGCCCTTCTTCATGAGCGAGATGATCCGCCCGGGCATGGAGCCGATGTAGGTGCGCCGATGGCCCCGGATCTCGGCCTCGTCCCGCACCCCGCCCAGGGAGAAGCGCAGGAAGGGCCGGTTCAGGGCCCGGGCGATGGAGCGCGCCAGGGAGGTCTTGCCCACCCCCGGCGGGCCCACCAGGCAGAGGATGGGGCCGCGCAGGGGCGCCCTTCCCTTCTCCCCGGGCGGGGCCGAGTCCCGCAGCCGGCGCATGACCGCCAGGTACTCCAGGATCCGGGTCTTCACCTTTTCCAGCTCGGAGTGGTCCTCGTTCAGGATCCGTTCGGCCTCGTCCAGATCCAGGTGCTCGTCGGCGTAGGTCTTCCAGGGCAGGGCCAGCAGCCACTCGATGTAGCTGCGGGAGACGGTGGATTCGGCCCCGCGGGGGTCCATGCCTTCCAGCCGGTCCAGCTCCTCCATCGCCTTCTTCTCCGCCTCCTCGCTCATCTCCGCCTTGGCGATCTGGTCCCGCAGCCGGTTGATCTCCTCCCGCTCGCTGCGGCGCCCATTGCCCGGCTGGGTGCCCCCCATCTTCTCGCCCAGGACGAAGGGTTTGGGCTCCGCCCCAGGCCTGGCCCGGCCCTTCTCCTCGGCCTCCCCGCTCATCTGGTGCCGGGCGGCGTCCTGCTCCAGCAGCTTGAGCAGGGTGTGCAGCCTGGGCTCGATCTCCACCTGGTCCAGGACCTGCTGCTTGTCCCGCACATCCACGGGCAGGGCGCCCGCCACCGCGTCGATGGCGCTGCCCAGGGGCAGCTCCTGCAGGGCCTCGGGGGAGAGGTTGCGGGCCAGTTCGGGATTGCGGGCCATGAGCGCCGCCACCGCCTGGCGGAAGGAGGGCAGCAGCGCCGACTCCGGGGGCGTGGGCTCGGCCAGGATGGCGACCTCCGCCTGGACCACGTCCCCTTCGTCCAGGTAGCGCTCCAGCTTGACCCGGGCGATGCCCCGCACCCCCACCTTGTAGTGGTCCCGGGGCACCTGGATGAGTGATTCAACCAGGGCCAGGGTCCCGGTGGGATAGAGGGAGTCCTGCTTGGGCTCCTCCTCCTTGGGATCCCGCTGGGTGAGCATGACCAGGTGGTCGCCCACCTTCACCGCCAGCTCCATGGTGCGCACCGACGCCCGCCGGCCCACCAGGAAGGGCAGCCGGCTGCCCGGGAACAGGACCATGTCCCGGATGGGAATGGCCGGCAGGGTCAGGGTCTTGGTCCGGGTATCCATGGGCAAGCCGCTTCCTCCTTCAATCGATCATAACCGTCCGAGCCCTTCCGGGAGGAGGCCCCCAGCTTCGGTGCAGCTTGTACCCTTCAAGAAACCGCAGTCAAAAGGCCAGCCGTCTGGAGGACGGCAAACCTCGTTTCTCAAGGCGCGCGCAGCTTTGCGAGCACGGCTTGAGAGAACGAGGCAAGGGTGGGTCGGCGCCATTCCGGGGGACTCGGAGATGAAAGCTGCCGATGGGGCGCGCCCAACCAGGGTACGTAGGGCTCAGCCCGCCACCGGGATGGGCATGGTGGTGATGCCCAGCTCCTTCTCCACCTGGGCCCGGGTGAGGTGCAGGGTGCCCTTGGCGGTGCGCTCCTCCGAGGGCAGCTCGAACATGGGCTCCAGCAGGATCTGCTCGAGCATGGAACGCAGCCCCCGGGCGCCCAGCTTGCGGGCCAGGGCCTGGTCGGCGATGGCCTCCAGGGCCCCGGCCTCGAAGGTCAGCTCGATGTCGTCCATCTCGAACAGGCGGGCGAACTGCTTGGTGACGGCGTTCTTGGGCTGGGTCAGGATGGCCACCAGGGCCTCCCGGTCCAGGGGCTGGAGGGTGGCCAGCACCGGCAGGCGGCCCACCAGTTCCGGGATCAGCCCGAACTTGATGATGTCCTCGGGCTCCACCAGCTTGAGCAGCTCGTCCTTGCGGTCCTTGGAGGTGGGCTTGGCGCCGAAGCCAACGGCCTTGGCCCGGACCCGCTGCTTGATGATGTCCTCGATGCCCACGAAGGCGCCGCCGCAAATGAAGAGGATATTGGAGGTGTCCAGCTGGATGAATTCCTGGTGGGGGTGCTTGCGCCCGCCCTGGGGGGGCACGTTGGCCACGGTGCCTTCCACCAGCTTGAGCAGGGCCTGCTGGACCCCTTCGCCGCTCACGTCCCGGGTGATGCTGGGGTTCTCGCTCTTGCGGCCGATCTTGTCGATCTCGTCGATGAACACGATCCCCCGCTGGGCCCGCTCCACGTCGTAGTTGGCCACCTGCAGCAGCTTGGTGAGGATGTTCTCCACGTCCTCGCCCACGTAGCCGGCCTCGGTGAGGGTGGTGGCGTCGGCCATGGCCAGGGGCACGTCCAGCATCCGGGCCAGGGTCTGGGCCAGCAGGGTCTTGCCGGTGCCGGTGGGGCCGATGAGCAGGATGTTGCTCTTGGTGAGCTCCACTTCGGAGGTCCCCAGGCTCTTCTGGGGGGCGAGGATGCGCTTGTAGTGGTTGTAGACGGCCACCGAGAGGCGCTTCTTGGCGCCCTCCTGCCCGATCACGTAGTCGTCCAGGAAGGCCTTGATCTCCTTGGGCCGGGCCAGTCTCGGTTCGTGCTTGCCGGCCGGCTTCCCCTGGCGGCTCATGCGCAGCTGGAGCTGCCCCGCTTCAACACATTCATTGCAAATGTAAGCGCTTGGTCCCGCCAGGAGCTGTTCGACCTCGTGCGGGGCCTTGCCGCAGAAGGAGCATTGCTGTTCCCGCTTCGTCTTGTTGTTCATGAACTCTCCTTCAGACGGAACCGGCCCCCCCATTGTGAGGCCATGCGGCCTCCCCTGCATGGGGTTTCACTGCTGATGGACGGTCAGCAATGACAGCACTTCGAACCGTTTGACACCGGCGGGGATCTTGATCTTGACCTCGGCCCCTTCTTCGAGCCCCACCAGGGCCATCCCGATGGGGGAGCTGATGCTCAAATGTTCGGGATGTTCTCCCAATTCTTCTGGTAGCACAAGCTTATAAGTCACTTCCTTGTCCGTGTCCAGGTCCAGGAGGGTGAGCCGGCTGCCGTAGGCCGCCTTGTCCTTGGGCAGGCGGTTGATGTCCAGGCTCGCCACCTCGGCGATGCGCTTTTCCATGGCGACCACCTTGTTCTGGTAGATATCCCGCTTGGCCAGGGCCTGCTCATACTCCGCATTCTCGGAAAGGTCCCCCTGGGAGGCGGCGTGGGCGATCTCCTTCGGGATCTCCACCAGAAGGGCCTGCTTCAGGACCTTCAGTTCCGCTTCAAGTTTTGCAAGTACATGCTTTGGCATATCCATTCCATGGCTGGGGCGTCGGCCCGGGATGATGAGGCCGGGGTGGAGGGCCCCGGCCGGGTGGCGGAAACCCCGGCGGCCACTTCCCGCGGGAAGTCGGCTGGGCGGAAAACCGGGGCGAAGGCGGTCTTTGGCATATAAAAGGATGCGCCCCGTTGGAGAGGCGCGGAGCCTCATGTTACCAGATTCCCCGGAGTGAGGGAAGGCTTGCCCATCCGGGGGCCCCGGGCGGCCGCCGGCTCGCCGGAGGAAAAGCCAACTTGCTCACAAATAAAGAGGCTATGGGGCCAGGCTAATCGGATAAGATTATCCTTTGTTGTTGTCAATTTAAGGGGCGCCCGTTTCTGACTCAGATCCCTCTCCCTGAATGAGGAGGGATTCCCGGCCTCCCCGCCGTGCCTCCCCGCCCGCAAGGAAGGGGTTTCTCGGAGCGTGTGATGAACTGTCTCGGGATCAAATCCCTCCTCGCCGCCGTCATGATCTCCGGCCTGGCCTTCGGCGCGTCCGCTCCGGCCTCCCCGCCCGATGACGCCGCCTGCCTGGCCTGCCACGGCCAGAAGCAGGCTCCGGCGAAGCACGGCAAGAAGCCCGAGGGGCCGCCTTTCGTGGACGCCAGCAAGTTCGCCAAGTCGGTCCACGCCGGCAACGGCTGCACCAGCTGCCACCCGGACGTCAACCTGGACAGCCACCCGGGCGGCGCCAAGCCGGCCCCAGTCTCCTGCGCCTCCTGCCACGACAAGGAGGACCGGACCTATCAGGTCAGCACCCACGGCCGCGCCCGGGCCGCCGGCAACACCGGCGCCCCCACCTGCGCCGATTGCCACGGAACCCACGGCATCGTGAAGGCGTTCGAGGAGGGCTCCCCGGTCAAGCGCGAGAACCTGAGCACCACCTGCGGCCAGTGCCATCCGGACGTGGTGGAGCAGTGGGACCAGAGCGTCCACGGCCAGGCCGTGAAGAACGGCATCCTGGAGGCTCCCACCTGCACCGGCTGCCACTCGGACCACGCCTTCGAGGCCCTGACCAGCGCGACCCCCATCAAGGTGGCCCAGAAGGTCTGCAGCCGCTGCCACGCCTCCGAGCGGATGAACGCCAAGTTCGACCTCCCCAATGACCGGGTCACCACGTTCTTCGAAAGCTACCACGGCATGTCCGCCCGGGAGGGGTCAACCAAGGTCGCCAACTGCGCCAGTTGCCACGGCTACCACCTGGTGCTGCCAGCCTCCGACACCCGGTCCTCCGTCAACAAGGCCAACCTCGTCAGCACATGTCAGAAATGCCACCCCAACGCCAACGAGAATTTCATCAAGGGGACCATCCACCAGAGCAAGGACGCCGGCGCCGATCTGGGCGCCAATTTGGACCGCTGGGTCCGGAGCGCCTACCTCACCCTGATCTTCTTGACCATCGGCGGCATGCTGGCCCACAACCTCCTGATCCTCCGCAGGAAGCTCCTGGTCAACCTGCGCGACCCCAACCGCACCTTCCAGCGCATGAACCAGGCCGCCCGGATCCAGCACGCGCTCCTGGCGGGCAGCTTCATCATCCTGGTGGTCAGCGGCTTCGCCCTGAAATACCCCAATTCCTGGCTCAACTGGCTCATGTTCGGCAGCGAGGCGGTCCGGCGCCTCACCCACCGGACCGCCGCCTGCATCATGGTCGCCGGGGCGTTCTGGCACCTCTACTACGCCCTCTGCACCCAGGACGGGCGCGCCTTCGTCAAGGACATGCTGCCTGAAGGCAAGGACCTCCTCGACGTCCTGACCCAGATCCGGCACCTGGTGGTTCCCGGAGCCCCCAGGCCCATGTTCAAGCGCTTCGGCTACGCCGAGAAAGCCGAGTACTGGGCGGTGGTCTGGGGCACCTGGCTCATGGGCGCCACCGGCGCGCTCATCTGGTTCAAGCTCTACTTCACCCGCTGGCTGCCGCGATGGGTGGTGGACGTCGGCATCACCGTCCACTACTTCGAGGCGATCCTGGCCACGCTGGCGATCCTCGTCTGGCACTTCTACTTCGTGATCTTCGATCCCGAGGTCTACCCCCTCAACTTCGCCTTCTGGGACGGCAAGGTGGATCCCCATCACCACCATGAGGAGCACCCCCTCGACCCCATGGGGCCCATGGGGCCCGGGGGACACCAGGACCCCGGCTCTGGGGAGGAAGACTAGCCATGAAGCCATCCGCGATCTTTCCAATGATTCGCAACGGGAGAAGCTCATGCTGAGGATCCACCGACTGATCCCCCTTCGGGCTTTGAAGGGGCTCCTGATCGCCCTGCCGATGCTCCTCCTGGGCAGCGCCGTCACGCTTCAGGCCGGCGCCCCGCAGCCCAAGCAGGAAAGCTGCCTCGACTGCCACAGCGACAAGGACATGGCCAAGGACGAGAACGGCGTGAAGCGCTCCCTGTTCGTGGACCCGCAGCGGTTCAAAGCGTCCATGCACGGCTCCCTCGCCTGCCGGGACTGCCACGCCAACCTCACCGACAAGCACCAGGACGGAAGCGAGACCTACACCGCCGTGGACTGCGGCGGCTGCCACTCCGACGAAGCGAAGATCTACGCCACCAGCATCCACGGCGTCAGCCAGTCCATGGGCGCCAGCGCCGCGGCCAAGTGCCACGACTGCCACGGGAACCACGAGATCCAGCCGGTGCATTCGCTCACCTCGCCGGTCTACAAGATGAACCTGCCCTTCACCTGCGCCAAGTGCCACGCCAACCCCGGGATCACCGAAGAGTACAAGATGAAGTACCCGGCCGTGGAATCGCAATACCAGGAGAGCATGCACGGCAAGGCGCTGCTGGAGAAGGGCCTCATCGTGGCCCCGAGCTGCAACGACTGCCACGGCGTCCACGACATCAAGCGCAGCGTCGACCGCAGTTCGCCCATCAACCACGCCAACGTCGCCCGCACCTGCGGCAAATGCCACACCACGGTGGAAGAGACCTACATGAAGAGCGTCCACGGCCAGCTCCTGGCCAAGGGCGACCCGCGGGGACCGACGTGCATCCAGTGCCACTCGGCGCACTCCATCGAGGCGCCCACCAGCGGACACTTCAAGGCGAACAGCGACCTGATCTGCGGCAAGTGCCACCAGGACCGCCTGGAACACTACCGGGACACCTACCACGGCAAGGCCATGGCCCTCGGGCGCACCTCCCAGGCCACCGACGTGGCGGCCTGCTACGACTGCCACGGCAACCACGATGTCCGCCGGGTCTCTGATCCGGCCAGCCGGCTCAACCCGAAGAACATCGTGAAGACTTGCCAGCAGTGCCACCCCAACGCCAACACCAGCTTCACCAAGTACGCGCCCCACGCGAACCCGATGGACCGGAAGCATTTCCCGCAGCTGTACTATGTCTTCCTGGCCATGACCGGGCTGCTGGTCTTCACCTTCCTGCTGTTCGGCGCCCACACGCTGCTGTGGATGTTCCGCTCCGCCTGGCTCTACCGCCACGACTCGAAGAAATTCCGGGAGGCCAAGATCGAGATCCAGGAGGACGACGAGCAGTTCGTGCGCTTCCCACCCTTCGAGCGGTTCCTGCACCTCCTCATGGTGAGCAGCTTCCTGCTCCTGGTCATCACCGGCATGCCGCTCAAGTTCTACTACACCGAATGGGCCAAGGTGCTCTTCGGCTGGCTCGGCGGGGCCGAGGTCGCCCGCACCCTGCACCACCTCGGAGCGGTGATCACCTTCCTCTACTTCGGCATGCACGTGAGCGAGACGCTGCTGAGGCTGTGGCGGCACCGTTCCTTCCTGCGGGACCCCGAAACCGGAGCCATCCGGCCGGGCCGGCTGTTCAAGGCCATGGCCCACCCCGACTCCATGATCCCCACCCGGCAGGACCTGCGGGACTTCGTGGCCCACAACCGCTGGTTCTTCGGCCAGGGGCCGAAGCCCCAATTCGACCGCTGGACCTATTTCGAGAAGTTCGACTACCTGGCGGTGTTCTGGGGGATCTTCGCCATCGGCCTTTCGGGCCTGATCATGTGGTTCCCGGTGGCCAGCAGCCACATCCTCCCCGGCTGGATGATCAACGTGGCCCTCATCATCCACTCCGACGAGGCGCTCCTGGCGGCCGGGTTCATCTTCACGGTGCACTTCTTCAACACCCATTTCCGGCTGGAGAAGTTCCCCATGGACACCGTGATCTTCTCGGGACGCGTCTCCAAGACGGAACTCCTGCACGAGCGCAAGCGCTGGTATGACCGGCTGGTCGCGGAAGGCCGCCTGGACGAGGTGCGGGTGAAGGACGAATGGGAGGCCTGGAAAGGCATTGCCCGGAGCGCCGGCTACATCTTCTTCGGGATCGGGCTGGTCCTGCTGGTGCTCATCATCTACGCGATGACCTCGCGCATCACCCATGGAAGTGAAGTAAATATAGAAAAGAGAGGGATAAGCCAGATGGCCGATCCCCCTGGCCCAGGCCCTTCCGGGTTATGAAATTCATATGACCCCGGAGGAGGACGAGGAAGAACGCTGATTCCGCGAAATACAGCGTAAAGTTGAGCCTTTAAACAAAAAAACGGCCCTTCGGGGCCGCTTTTTTTTGCCATTGAATTTATTACTTTCCTATATCATAACCTCCTGCTTGACCTCCCCAAGGTTCGATGGCAACCGAGATCCACCAACACCAGCCGCCCTGGTTGAACGCGCAGTGTCCCCGGGAGGGACGCTACGTGGTCGGCCCCCTGCTGGGGCGGGGCGGGATGGGGGACGTGAACGAGGCCTGGGACGTGGTCCTGTGCCGCACGGTGGCCCTGAAGGTGCTGAAGGACATCCAGCCGGCGGCCCTGATCCGGTTCATGCACGAAGCCCAGGTCCACGCCCGGATCGTGCACCCGAACATCTGCCGGATCTACGATGTGGACAACTACGAGGGAACCCTGCGGGTGGCCATGCAGCTGGTGCACGGCCCGACCCTGGAGCAGGTGTGCCGGGACCTGTCGGTCCAGGAGCTCGTCACCATCATGGCCCTGGTGGCCCAGGCCGTGCACCTGGTCCACCGGCTGAACCTGATCCACCGCGACCTGAAGCCCTCGAACATCCTGCTGGAGCGCAACGCCGAAGGCCAGTGGACCCCGTTCGTGTGCGACTTCGGGCTGGCCCTGGCCCTGGACGATCCGGCCCTCACCTACTCCCACGGGGTGCTGGGCACCCCGGCCTACATGGCCCCCGAGCAGTTCCACGGCGAGCGCAGCCGCATCACCGCGGCCACCGACGTGTTCGCCCTGGGCGGCACCCTCCACTACGCCCTCACCGGCCGCCCGCCCTCCGCCCCCTTCAGCCTGAAGAACCTGGCGGCCAGCAACCCGCCCATCCCCAGGGACCTGGGGCTGATCATCGGCAAGTGCCTGGAGGAGGACCAGGAGCACCGCTACCTGACCGCCAGCGCGCTGGCCGAGGACCTCTGGCGCTACCTGCAGGGCGCCCCGATCCGGGCCTCCGCCCGCAACCGCATGGACCGCTTCAGCACCTGGAGCCGGAGGGAGTTCCGGGTGGTCCGGCCGTACCTCCTGGCCCTGGGGGTGGCGGTCCTGGGCGGCGCCGGCTGGCTGGGCCACGTGAGCCACCTGAAGGAGTTGGAACGCCGGCAGACGGTCCTGGCCCAGATCTGCCTCCTGGAAGCCGAGGACACGTCCGCGGGCTTCCGCCTGGAGCGGACCCTGCCCATCCACGACCTGCGCCCTTCCCTGGCCCGGATCCGCGCGCGCCTGGAGACCGACCGGGCCCGGGTCAAGGCCCTGGCGCCCGGATGGCGGGGACAAGGGCGCTATGCCCTGGGCTCCGACCTGTTCCTGACGGGGGACTATGCCGGGGCCCAGGCCGAGCTGGAGCAGGCCTGGGCCGCCGGGTTCCAGAACCCCAAGGTGGCCGGCCTCCTGGCCCTGGCCGCCCTGGGGGCGGGCCGCTCCGCCGGGGAGGGCGTCGAGTTCGACACCGGCCGGCGTCCCTACGCCGCGGGACCGCCGATCCGCCGGGCCGAGGCCATCCTGCTCCAGGCCGGAGGGCAGGATGCGGACCTGGGCCAGGATCTCGAGGCGCTGACGGCCTGCCTGCGGCAGGACTACCAGCGCGCCGCCGCCGTCAGCCACGCCCGCCATCTGGCTTCGCCCTGGCGGTTCAAGTCGGCCGGCCTGGAAGCCGAATGCCTCACCACCCAGGCCCGGCAGCAGCTCGAGGAAGGCTCCCTGGCCCAGGCCCGCGCCCTGCTCCAGCAGGCCATGACGGAGGCCCGCTTGGCCCTGGCGGTGGGGCACAGCGACCCGGACCTGCACCACGCCTACTTCACCGCGGCCCGGGCCCTGGCGGCCCTCGACCTGGAATGGGGGTCCCTGTCCCTGCCCTTCCTGGCCGACCTGGAAGCCGAATCCACCCAGGCGCTGCGCCTGGACCCCGAGGATCCCCGGCTGCAGGACGACTGGGTGGCGTTCCGGTGGCTGAAGGCCATGCGCCTGGCCGACCTGGGGCAGGATCCGGAACCGGACCTGACCGCCGCCCGGGACTTCCTGGGCACCTGGGCCCGGGAGCCCCTGGCGCCCGCCCTGAAGGCCGACCGGATGCTGGTCTACTGGCAGCTGGCGGAACGGGAGTTCGCCCGGAGACAGGACCCGGGACCGGACCTCACCGAGGCGCTGAAGACCTCCGGGCACACCGCCTTCCTGTTCCAGGACTACTTCTGGGGGGTGCTGAACTTCAAGGCCCGGATGGAGGCGGCCCGGGGCGCCGATCCCCGGCCCACCCTGGAGGCCGCCCAGGAGCACCTGCAGCCGCTGCTCCAGCAGCGGCCCCTGTGGCCCCTGAAAGAGGCTTCCGCCGAAGGCTGGCTGATCCGCGCCGGGTGGGAATCCTCCCGGGGCCTCGATCCGGCGTCCAGCATCCGCAACGCCCTGGCGCTGGCCGAGAGCGCCCGCAGCCAGGTGCCCGAGTCGGCCTCGGCCACGGCCCTGGAGGGGCTGGCCCAGGTGATGGAGATGAAGGCGCACCCCGGGGAGCGGGCGCGGCTGCTGCCCCTGGCCCGGGACCGCCTGCGCCGGGCCCTGGCCCTGGCACCCCAGGGACGCAACCAGAGCCTGCTCCAGCACGCCCTGGGAAGCCTGGGCGGGGGGTCGGGGTGACGGGACCGGGCGAAAATACGCCTGCGGATGGTCGAGGAAAAGAACTTATATTTTAAGTCCTGAGCCTTTCCAACCACCTTGCCTTCCCTTGAAATCCAATGAACATCCATGGGTAGCGTCACCCTTTGCATGATTTGATCATCCCTTGACATACTCAAGTGTTCACCCACCCACCAGCGCAGGGCGCCCAGCCCACCGTCAGGGGACCGCAATGAAGAACGAGGGCCGGATCTTGTATCTGGAGGATCGGGAAGAGGCGGTCGACCAGGTCGTCCTGATGCTCAAGCGGGAGTACTTGGCGGTGGAGGTCGCCTGGGTCAAGGGCCGGACGGCGTTCGAGAACGCGCTGAAGGGGCTGTGGGGCTACGACCTGCTGTTCGTGGGGGACCCCCTGGGCGAGCTGAGTGTGGAGGAAGCCATCACCCTGGCCGGGGGCGCCCGCCCCGGCCTGCCGGTGATCCTGCTGCCCGCCGCCATGGACGAGCAGAAGGCCGGCCAGTGGCTGCGCCAGGGAGCCCTGGACTGCATCCCCTGGTCCGGACTGGGCCGCCTGGCCCCCGCGGTGCGGCGGACCCTGCGGGAAAGCCGGGACCGGGCGGCGTTGCGGGAGGCGGAGGCGGACGGCGCCCGCCTGGTGTCCTTGCTGCGCACCGTCCTGGAAGCCACCTCCGAAGGCATCCTGGTGGTGGACCTGGCCGGACGGGTCACCACCTACAACCGGAAGTTCATGTCCCTGTGCGGCATACCCGAATACGTCATGGCCCCCATGGAACTGGACCGGGTGCTGCAGTTCCTCCAGGACCAGTTCGCCGATCCCGAAGCCTTCATGGGCGAGGCCCGGATGCTGGCGGACCACGCGGAACGCCGGCCCCTGGGCATGCTCAACCTCAAGAACCGTCGCGCCGTCCAGGCCTACGGGCGGTCCCAGCGGGCGGGCGGCGAGACGGTGGGCCGGGTGTTCAGCTTCGTGGAAGTGGCCGGGCGGGAACAGGCCGCCCAGCCCCAGGAACCGTCCGCCATCGCCACCGACCTGCTGGAGGCGGCCCGGGCCGGGCGGGTGGTGCCCTGGTACCTCACCGAGGAGGAACTGGTCATCTCCGAGAAGGGCCAGAAGGTGCTGGACCTGCCGCCCGGAGGCCTGCCCAGGGACCTGCCCGCCCTGGAGGCGCTGATCCACCCGGAGGACCTGGAGGCGCTCCGGCAGGGCCTGGAGCACCCCCAGACGGCCCCCTTCACCCTGCGCATGAAGCGGGGCGACGGGGAGTGGATCCTGACCCGGTGGAACCTGAAGCGGGGCACCGGCGGGTACCGCGGGATCTTCACCGAACTGCCCGCCCCGCCCCGCCCGGCGCCGGCTCCCCAGCCCCCGGTGGACCTGGCAGCGCAGTTCAGCTTCAAGATCCAGGTGTACCAGGAGGAGCGGCAGATTTCCTAGGAGCCTAATGGTGCTCGGCTTCCGCCAGCCCCGCGTCCACCGGGGTGGGCTTGAGCACCCGGGCCAGGTCCGCCGGGGCCAGGGCCACCAGGAAGCCGCGACTGCCGCCGTTGATGAAGATCCGCTCCAGTTCCAGGATGGTCCGCTCGATGTAGACCGGCATGGCCTTGCGGGTGCCGAAGGGGCTGGTGCCCCCCACCTGGTAGCCCGTATAGCGGTTGGCCGCCTCCGGCTTGCAGATGTGCACGGCCTTGGCCCCGATCTGGCGGGCCAGCGCCTTGGTGCTGACCTCCAGGTCCCCGTGCATGAGCACCACCAGCGGCTTGCCGGTGTCGTCCTCCATGACCAGGGTCTTGATCACGGCGTGCTCGGGCACCTCCAGTTCCCGGGCGCACACCCGGGTGCCGCTGTGCTCCTCGTAGCGGTAGAGGTGGCCCTCGAACGGGACGTTCTGCTCCTTCAGGAACCGGGTGGCCGCGGTGGAAGGGAAGGATGTCTGGGACATGCCACCATGGTGCACCGATCGCCCCCGCTTGCAAGGGTCATTCGCCCCGGTTCAGCTGGATCCGGGTCGGGAAGGAGAAGGTGACGCCCAGTTGCCGGAACACCCGCAGCAGGCCCAGGTTGATGCCCTGCTGGACGTCCATGTAGAGGTTGTAGTCGGCGCTCAGGACGTAGTAGACGATCTCGTACTTCAGGCCCGAGTCGGCGAACTCGAACAGGTGCGCCCGGTCGAACCGCACCGGGGACTGGGCCTCGATCACCCGCCGGACCTCCTCCGGGATGCGCTCCACCACGTCCAGAGGGGTGCGGTAGTCGATCGACAGGTTGAACAGCACCCGCCGCTCCAGCATTTTCTTGAAGTTGCGGATCCGGCTCCGGAGCAGGTCGCTGTTGGAGACCACGATCTGCTCGCCCGAGAGGCTGCGGATGCGGGTGGTCTTGAGGCCGATGTAATCCACCGCCCCCAGGTAGAGGTTGGACGGGTCCCCCATCATGATGAAGTCGCCGATGACGAACGGCTGGTCCAGGGTGATGGACAGGGAGGCGAACAGGTCGCCCAGGATGTTCTGCACCGCCAGGGCCACGGCGATGCCCCCGATGCCCAGGCTGGCCACCAGGGTGGTGACGTTGAAGCCCAGCATGTCCAGGACCAGGAGCAGCACCAGGGACCACAGGGCCAGGCGCAGCAGGAACCCGAGCACTGCCGCCCGGCTGGCACTGGCCGCCCGCCCCGCCGGGTCGCCCCGGAACCGCTGGTCGATCCACAGCCCGACCCCCCAGTGGCCCCAGCCTGCCGTCTGCAGCACCAGGCCGATGGGCAGGAGATAATCCAGCCAGCGCGCCACCCGGGGCGGCAGATCGAGGAAGAAGGCCCCGACCGAGACCGCCAGGGCAGCAATGAAAAGCACATGGGTATGTCGGAAGAGGTTGGCCAGGCAAACGTCGAACAGCTTCCCAGACCGGTCGGCCCGGGCGGCCATGACGCCCGCCAGCCACCGTAGGGCCAGCCGGCCCACCCCCAGGATGGCGGCCGCCACCCCCAAGGCGAGGACCCAGCGCAACAAAGTGTTTCCCAGCACCATCTGGTTGGGCCAAAGCATGCCGCCGTCCCTCCCCGCTCCAGCCTTGGTTGCCGGGCGCGGCGCCAAGGTTTCCGGCCTGGGGGGCGGCCCCCGGAAGGCCGGACCCCCGCTTTTTGCCCTTGCCAGAGTTGTCGGCTCCTGTCACGGTTAAGTCACCGATGGAGGAGCGGTTCCCATCATTACCCAGGCGGAGGGCGATGAACCCGGTGAGGCTTGGCGAAAGGGGTGGATCGCCGAAAGGCAGGCGCCTCATCACCGCCCGCCTTGGACGTCAGGGTCAACACCCTGCGGCTGTCGCGGCGGTCGTCCGCTGCGGAGTGCCTGAAGACGACATCCTGGCCCTCCGGGGCACGTGGTTGGGTTGAAAGGGCTTCCTTCGTACGTCCGGAGGTCCTTGTGCAGCCCGCTCCCCCGCCGCCCACCCAGGTGTCCCATCCGGATCGGGCCTTCGGCCTGCTGGCCGACCTGTGCGCCCTGGACTCCACCACCGGGCAGGAGGCGGCCCTCCTGCCGGCCCTGGTCCCCGTCCTGGAGGCCCTGGGCGCCCGGGTGGAGGTGCGGGAGCTGGCCCCGGGACGGTGCAACGTGCTGGCGACCTGGGGCGAGCCCCGGATCTTGTTCTCCACCCACCTGGACACGGTGCCCCCGTTCCTGCCCGTCCGGCTGGAAGGGGACACCCTGTTCGCCCGGGGAGCCTGCGACGCCAAGGGGCAGATGGTCGCCCAGTGGCTGGCCATCGACCGGCTGCGCCGGGAAGGGCGGGAGGGGTTCGCCTGGCTGGGGGTGGCCGGGGAGGAGACCGACAGCCTGGGGGCGGCCGAGGCCCGGCACTGGGCCGACCGGTTCACCCGCTGCCGGGCGCTCATCAACGGCGAACCCACGGAACTGAACCTGGCCACCGGGGAGAAGGGGTACGAGATCCTGCGCCTGGCCTGCCGGGGCCGGGCCGCCCATGGGGGGAGCCCGCACCTGGGCCACAGCGCCGTGCTGGACCTGCTGGACTGGCTGCAGGCCATGCGTTCCCTGCCCCTGGCCCGGGACCCGGACCTGGGCGCGGAGGTGTGGAACCTGGGCACCATCCAGGGCGGGACGGCGGCCAACGTGGTGCCGGACCGGGCCGAGGCGGTGCTGAATCTGCGCACCGTCCCCGGCTCCGGGTTCCGCCGGGCCCTGGAAGCGCTCCGCCCGCCCCAGGGCGAGCTGCGGGTGCTGGTGGCGATGGACCCCAGCCGCTACCCCGCCCTGCCCGGCTTTCCCCGGGCCCCCATGCCCTTCGGTTCGGACGTGCCCCAGCTGCGCCCCCTGATCCCCGACGGCACCGCCGTCCTGGCCGGCCCGGGCACCATCGATGTGGCCCACACCGAGCAGGAGCACCTCGCCCTGGCCGACCTGCACGCTGGCATCGACCTGAATGGCAGGCTGGCCAATCATTTCCTGGAACAGTAAGGGCCCGCCCATCATCCCATCCCTGCCTGACTTGATTTACATCTCATCCCATCCCCAAGGAGTTCTTCCATGTCCCGAATCCCCGTCACCGTCCTGGGCGCCACCGGCGTGGTGGGCCAGCGCTTCGTGCGCCGCCTGGCCGGCCATCCCATGTTCGAAGTCACCCGGATCGCCGCCAGCGACCGCAGCGCCGGCAAGACCTACCGGGGCGCCTGCGAGTGGCGCCTGGACGGGGAGCCCTACGCCGGGCTGGGGGACCTCGTCCTGCTGCCCTCCGATCCCCAGGAAGCCGGGAACCCGGTCGTGTTCAGCGCCCTGGACAACGCCGCCGCCACGGAGGTCGAGCCGGCCTTCGCCCGGGCCGGGGCCATGGTGTTCAGCAACGCCGCCTCGTTCCGGATGGACGAGGACGTCCCCCTGCTGGTGCCGGAGGTCAACCCGGAGCACCTGGGCCTCCTGCCCGGGCAGCGGGCCTTGCGTGGGTGGGATGGCGCCATCCTCACCAACCCCAACTGCACCACCACCGTGCTGGTCATGGCCCTGGCCCCGCTCCAGGCCGCCTTCGGAGTGGAGGCGGTGCTCATGACCTCCATGCAGGCGGCGAGCGGAGCCGGATACCCCGGAGTACCCAGCCTGGACATCCTGGGCAACGTGCTGCCATACATCGGCGGCGAGGAGGCCAAGGTGGAGCGGGAGGCGGCCAAGCTGCTCGGCTCCTTCGTGGACGGCCGGGCGGTGCCGGCGCCGATGACGGTCTCCGCCCTGTGCTACCGGGTGCCGGTGCTGGAAGGGCACAGCGAGTCGGTGAGCGTGCGGCTCAAGGGCGACCCTTCCCCCGAACAGGTGCGGGAGGCCATGGCCGCCTGGACCCCGGTGCCCCAGCGGCTCAGGCTGCCCAGCGCCCCGCCGGTGCCCATCCGCCTGCACAGCGCCGAGAACCGCCCCCAGGTGCGCCTGGACGTGGAGGAGGACACCGGAATGAGCGTGCACGTGGGCCGGATCCGCCGCTGCCCGGTGCTGGGGATCAAGTTCGCCCTGCTGGGGCACAACACGGAACGGGGCGCCGCGGGCGGTTCGGTCCTCAACGCCGAATTCGCCGTGGCCCAGGGAGTGGTGCGATGATCGTGATGAAGTTCGGAGGCACCTCGGTCGCCGACGCCGCCTGCTTGCGGGAGGTGGCCGCCCTGGTGGTCGAGGCTCTGCCCCAGGCCCCCCTGGTGGTGGCGTCCGCCACGGCGAAGACCACCGACGCGCTGTTCGAGGTGGCCCGCAGAGCCGAGGAGGGCGACCTCGGGGCGGCCATGGACCTGCAGCGGGCCCTGGTGCAGCGGCACCGGTCGCTGGCCGGAGACCTGTTCCCGGACGGGATCCCCGAGGCCCTGGACAACGCCCTGGTGGAGCTGGGAGGCGAGCTGGACCTGCTGCTGCGCGGCGTGGCCCTGCTGAGGGAGCTGAGCCCGCGGAGCATGGACGCCATCGCCAGCATCGGCGAGCGCCTCTCGACCCGGATCCTGGCCGCCCACATGGGGGCACCGTGGGTGGACGCGCGCACGGTGATGCGCACCGACGACCGGTTCGGCAGCGCCCAGCCCCAGAGCCTGGAACTCGAGGCGCTGGCCGGGCGGATCCTGGGGCCCCTGCTGGGGCCGGGCCGGGCCGTGGTGACCCAGGGCTACATCGGCGCCACCGCCAGGGGGCTCACCACGACCCTGGGCCGGGGCGGCAGCGACTTCAGCGCGGCCCTGTTCGGGGCCGCCCTGGGCGCCACCGACATCCAGATCTGGACCGACGTGGAGGGCGTGCTCACCTGCGACCCCCGGGTCGTGCCCGAGGCCCAACCCATCGCCGAGCTGAGCTTCGCCGAGGCCGCGGAACTGGCGGCCTTCGGCGCCAAGGTCCTGCACCCCGCCACCATCCAGCCGGCGGTGGAGGCCGGCATCCCGGTGACCGTGCGCCACACCCGCCGGCCCCACGGGCGTTTCACCACTATCACCGCCGCGGTGCGCACCGGCCGCCCCATCACCGCCCTGGCCAGCCGCGGTCCGGTCACCGTGCTGACCGTCACCTCCGCCAAGATGCTCAACCAGAGCGGGTTCCTGGCCAGCCTGTTCCAGGTGTTCTCCCGCCGCCGGGTCAGCGTCGACCTGGTCGCCACCGCCGAGGTGAGCGTCTCCCTCACGGTGGACGCGGACGCGCCCCTGGACGCCCTGCTGGAGGACCTGGGCGAGTTCGCCACGGTGGGCGTGGCCCGGGACCGGACCATCGTCGCCATCGTCGGCGAGCAGCTCAAGCTCACCCCGGGCGTCACCGGGCGCTGCTTCGGGGCCCTGCGGGAGATCAACGTGGAGATGATCAGCATGGGCGCCAACGAGATCAACCTCAGCCTGGTGGTCAAAGCGGAGGACGCCAAGCCGGCGCTGCGCGCTCTGCACGCGGCGCTGATCGGAGTCGGCCCCGAGCCGGCAAGGAGGAGCGCATGAGAGTGGGCATCTTCGGTAGGGGCCGGCTGGGCCTCGCCATCGCACAGGAGATCTCGTCCGGCAATGCCCAAAGGGGGGACTTCGAGCTTGCCTGGCACATCGACAAGGACGAGGCCCCCGGCGCCCGGGCGGAACTGGCCTTCGACGCCAGCGTCGCCGAGGGGGTGGAGGAGCACCTGCGGTGGGCCCTGGAGACCGGCACCGACCTGGTGGTCGGCGCCACTGGATGGTCCATCCCGGACCTGCAGGCGCGGGTGGGCGGGCGCATCGGGCTGCTGGCCGCCCCCAACTTCAGCCTGGCGGTGGCCCTCATGGCCCGCCTGTCCCTGGTGCTGGGCCGGTTCGCGGCCCTGGACCCGGACCTGGATCCCTTCGTCACCGACCACCACCACCGGCTCAAGGCCGACGCTCCCAGCGGCACCGCCAAGCGCCTGGCGGCGGCGGTCCTGGCCGGCTGCCCCCGCAAGACCTCCTGGACCCTCGGCACCGCCGCCCCCGAACAGCTGAGCGTGGGGGTGGTGCGGGCCGGGGCCGAATTCGGCGCCCACACGGTGGGCCTTGACAGCCCGGCCGAGGTGCTGGAACTCACCCACCGGGCCCGCTCCCGGGCGGTGTTCGCCCGGGGCGCGCTGCTGGCGGCCCGCTGGGTGCGCGGACGCAAGGGCGTCTACAGCTTCGATCACGTCGCCAAGGAAATCCTCGATCCCCTGTTCGCTTTCGGAGACTAGCCATGCGTGCCTTCAACGGATTGTCCGTCGCCCTCGCCACCCCCTTCACTCCGACCTTCGATGTGGACCTCCCGGCCTTCCGGCGCCTGGTCCGGCACGTGGTCGCCGGCAGCGCCGACCACCTGGTGGTGCTGGGCTCCACCGGCGAGGCGGCCACGCTCCTGGAGGCGGAGCGGGACGCCCTGATCACCGCCTGCCTGGAGGAGGCCGGCTCCGCGTCGGTGGTGGCCGGCACCGGCTCCAACGCCACCCGCCAGGCCGCCGCCTGGACCCGACGGGCCCAGGAGCTGGGCGCCCACGGCGCCCTGGTGGTGACCCCCTACTACAACAAGCCCACCCCCGGCGGGCTGGTGGCCCACTACCAGGCGGTGACCGACGCTGCTCCCGGGCTGCCGGTGATCGTCTACAACGTCCCGGGGCGCACCGGGCTCAACGTGGCCCCCGCCACCCTGGCCATGCTGTGGCAGAACCCCCAACTGGTGGCGGTCAAGGAGTCCACCGGCAACCTGGCCCAGATCAGCGAAATCACCCGCACCCTGCCCGCGGGCAAGGCGCTGCTCTCCGGCGACGACAACATGGCCCTCCCCTCCATCGCCGTGGGCGCGTCGGGCTTGGTGAGCGTGATCGGCAACGTCCTCCCCCGGGAGACCAGGCAGCTGGTGGACCTGGCCCTGGCCGGGCAGCGCGGGGAGGCCATCGCCATGCACCACGCCCTGCTGCCGCTCATGGACGCTCTGTTCCTGGAGAGCAATCCCATCCCCACCAAGGCGGCCCTGGCCCTGAAGGGGATCTGCGGCGACACCCTGCGGCTGCCCCTGGTGGCCGCCAGCCGGTCCACCCGGGACCGGCTGGAGACCCTGCTGAACGCCGGCATCGGGGTGGCCTGATGCGCCCCGAGGACCTGCAGACCTTCTACCAGCGGGAGATGGCCGCGATCCTGGCCGATCCGGCCCTGCCCGAGGCCCACCAGCTCCTGCTCCACGCCCTGGAGCAGGGCTCGGCCCGGGCCGCCCGCCGGGATCCGGACGGAGCCTGGCGCGCCAACGCCTGGGTGAAGACCGCCATCCTGGCCGGGTTCCGGTCCACCGGCACCGTGCCCATGCCCGGGTGGCCCAGCCCGGCTTTCGACCGGGCCGCCTTTCCGCCTCGCCACTTCGGCCTGGGCGACGGCGTGCGCCTGGTGCCCGGGGGCAGCTCGGTGCGCCGGGGGGCCTGCCTGATGCCCGGGGTGGTGGTGATGCCTCCGGCCTACGTGAACGTGGGCGCGTTCGTGGACGAGGGCACCATGGTGGACAGCCATGCCCTGGTGGGGAGCTGCGCCCAGATCGGCAAGCGGGTCCACCTCTCGGCCGCGGCCCAGGTGGGCGGCGTGCTGGAGCCGGCCGGCGCGGTGCCGGTGGTGGTGGAGGACGACGCCTTCGTGGGCGGGCTGGTCGGCCTGTTCGAGGGCGTCGTGGTGCGCCGGCGGGCGGTGCTCGCCCCGGGCGTGCTGCTCACCGCCTCCACCCGCATCTACGACCTGGTCCATGGGCGCGAGCTCACCCGGGAAGTGCCCGAAGGCGCCGTGGTGGTGCCCGGGACCCGGCCCGCCGCCGGCGCCTTCGCCCGGGAGCGGGGCCTGTCCCTGGCGGCCCCCTGCATCGTCAAGTACCGGGACGGGGGCACCGACGCCGCCACCACCCTGGAAGAGGCCTTGCGGTGAGCGCGGAGCAGGAGCGGAGCGCCACGGGCCGCAGGCCCGCCCCGAAGGGGTCGCGCACAGGAGGTGCGCAATGAGCGTGGAGCAGGAGCGGAGCGCCACGGGCCGCAGGCCCGCCCCGAAGGGGTCGCGCACAGGAGGTGCGCGATGACGCCGGCCGGTCGACTCGCCCACCTGCGCCCCAGCCCCATCCGCGCCATCAGCGAGGGGGCTCCCCCAGGCTGCGTGCCCATGGGGCTGGGAGAGCCCGGCTGGGCCCTGCCCGAGCCGGCCCGCCGGGCCCTGGCCCGGCAGGAGGGCCCCTGCCCGTACGGCCCCAACGCTGGGCTGCCGGAGCTCCAGGCCGCGGTGGCCGCGCGCTTCGGCGCCCAGCCGGGGGAAGTGCTGCTGGGCTGCGGCAGCCAGGGGGTGCTGTACGCCCTGTTCCAGGCCTGGCTGGAGCCGGGGGACCAGGTGCTGGTGCCCGACCCCGGGTTCGTGGCCTACCCCATCCTGGCCCGCCTGGCTGGGGCGGATCCGGTACCCTATGCCCTGGCGCCGGACTTCACCCTGGACCCGGACGCCTTCCGGGCGACGCTGGACCGCGCCCCGGGAGCCAAGGTGGCGGTGGTGAACCATCCCGGCAATCCCACCGGCGCCGGGGCCTCCGCCCGGGCCCTGGCCGAGGTCGCCCAGTCCGCCGAGGCCCGGGGCGTGCTGCTGCTCTCCGACGAGGTGTACCGGGAGCTGTGCCTGGGCGGGAAGGTCCCCTCCCTGCGGGACGTCTCCGCCACCGGGCTGGCGCTGGGCTCGGTGAGCAAGGCCTGGGGCGCCCCCGGGCTGCGGGTGGGCTGGGCGGTGGGCGATCCCGCCCGGCTGGCGCCGGCCCGGATGGTGCACGCCTACATGGTCACCGCCCCGGCCCGCCCCGCCCAGCTGGCCGCCCTGGCCCTGCTGGAGGCGTCGGACCCGGTGCTGGCCGAGGCCCGGGAGCACCTGCGCCGGCGCTGGGAGGCCTTCGCCGGCGCCTACCGGGAAGCCTTCGGCACGGAGCCGAGGCCGGCCGCCGGGGGCTTCTACCACTGGCAGCCCCTGCCCCCTTCCTCCCTCGGGGATCCCATGGCCTTCTGCCTGCGGCTGCGGGACGAGGGCGGGGTGGTGACGGTGCCGGGGATTGCTTTCGGCGAGGGCGGCCGGGGATACCTGCGGTTGAGCTATGCCGGGGATCCGGAGCAGATCCGGGAAGGCGTGCGCAGGCTGGCGCCGTTCTGGAAAGGATAGGCCGATGTCCCTGTTCGCCTTCGATGACGCCGCCTGCGCCGACCTGGCGCGGATCCACGGCACCCCGGTGTTCGCCTACAGCCTCGGCATGGCCCGGAATCAGTGGCGACACCTGAGGCAAGCCCTGCCGGAGCGCGCGCGGCTGGCCTACGCGGTGAAGGCTAATCCCCACCCCGCCATCCTGGAAGCGTTCGCCGGGCTGGGCTCGGCCTTCGACTGCGCCTCCGGCGGAGAGCTGGCGCGGGTGCGCGCCCTGGGCGTCGGGACCGGTCGCACCTTCTTCACCGGACCGGGCAAGCGCGGCGAGGAGCTGGGCCTGGCCCTGGCCCATGGGGTGCGGATCCAGGCCGACGGCTGGGAGGACCTGGAACGCCTGGAGGCCATGACCATGGGCCCGGTGGCGGTGAACCTGCGGGTCCACCCGGCGGGCGGAATCCAGGAGGCCAGCCGCATCATCGGCGGCACCGGGCCCTCGGTGTTCGGGGTGGACGAGGAGCGGCTCCCGGAGTTCCTGGACCGGGCCTCCAGGCTCACCAAGGTGAGCATCCGCGGGCTGCACGTGTTCGCCGCCGGCAACGAGCGCAGCGCGGACCGGCTGCTGGCCACCCACGCCTACGTGCTGGAGCTGGGCCGGCGCCTGCACCGGGACCACGGCCTGGCCCTGGAGCAGATCGACCTGGGCGGGGGCCTGGGGGTGCCCTACGCGGAGGACGAGGCGCCCCTGGACGTGGAGGCCCTGGGCCAGGGCCTGGCCCGGCTGCTGGAGGCCCATCCCTGGTTCACCGGCACCCTGGTGCTGGAGCCGGGACGGTTCCTGGCGGCCCCGTGCGGGGTCTACCTGTCCCGGGTGGTGCGGGTGAAGGAGAGCCGCGGGGTGCGCTTCGCCATCCTGGAAGGGGGCGTGAACCACCTGTTGCGCCCCCTGCTCACCGGCCAGCCGTTCCCGGTCAGGGCGGTGGGGGCCGAGGGCCCGCTCCGTCCGGCCACCTTGGCCGGGCCCCTGTGCACCAGCCTGGACCGGCTGGGGGATGTCCAGCTTCCGGACCTGCGCCCGGGCTCCCTGCTGGCGTTCGGCATGGCCGGGGCCTACGGGTTCACCGAGGCCATGGCGCCGTTCCTGTCCCACCCGGTGCCGGCGGAGATCTGGGTTCCCTAAGCTCCCCGGATTTGAGAGACTAGCAGCCGTTGCGGGGTTCCCCCGCTACGGCTGCTTGTGCCCGGAACGGACGCCGGATTCCGGCCGGGCCTCACGGTGCTAGGAGTGTGACTATGTCCGAACAGCCATCCCATCCCCTGAACCCCCAGGCGGAAGCCGCCAACGGCGACATCCGGCGGGACTGCCCGGCGGTCTTCGCTTTGCTCAGCGACCGGGGGCGGCGGATCTTCTTCCCCGCCAAGGGGATCCTGGCCCAGGGCGCCGAGGCCCGGCAGAAGGCCAAGGTCGCCAACGCCACCATCGGCATCGCCGTGGAGAACGGCGCCCCCATGTACCTGGAATGCGTGCACCGGTATTTCTCCGGCCTGGGCCCCGGCGAGGTCTACGACTACGCCCCCAGCTTCGGCCGCCCGGACCTGCGCAAGGCCTGGGCGGACAAACAGCGCGAGGAGACCCCTTCCCTGGGCGGGCATCTGGTGTCCACCCCGGTGGTGACCAACGCCCTGACCCACGGGCTCTCGGTGGTGGGGGAGCTGTTCCTGGACCCCGGGGACGAGGTCCTCACCAGCGACCTGCACTGGGAGAACTACGACCTGGCCTGGGAGACCCGCCTGGGCGCGGTCCTGGACTTCTACCCCTTCTTCGACCCGGACCTCCGGGGCTTCAACCTGCCCGCCTTCGGGGCGGCCCTGAAGCAGCGGGCGGGGAGGAAGTTGTTGGTCTCCCTGAACTTCCCCAACAACCCCTCGGGCTACACGCCCACCAAGGCCGAGGCCCTGGGCATCGTCCGGACGCTGACCGAGACCGCCGAGGCGGGCACCCGCCTGGTGGTGGTCTGCGACGACGCCTACTACGGGATGTTCTTCGACCCGGCCTGCGAGCGGGAGTCCCTGTTCGGGCGGCTGGCCCAGGCCCATCCCAACCTGCTGGCGGTCAAGGTGGACGGCGCCACCAAGGAGGAGTTCGTCTGGGGCATGCGGGTCGGCTTCGTCACCTACGGCGTCGCCAACGGCACCCCCGCGGTCTACAAGGCCCTGGAGGACAAGACCGCCGGGATGATCCGCTCGGTGGTCTCCAGCGTCACCCACCCCGGCCAGACCATCGTCCTGAAGGCCCTGCGCGATCCCCAGTTCCGGCAGCAGCAGGCGGAGAAGGTGGCGATCCTGCGGGTCCGCGCCGAGGCCACCCGCCGGGAATGCTTCAAGCCGGAGTACCAGGACTGCTGGGACGTGTACCCCTCCAACAGCGGCTACTTCATGTGCCTGCGCCTGAAGCGCGCCGACGCCGAGACGGTGCGCAACCGGCTGCTGGACGAGCACGGGGTGGGGACAATAGCCCTGGGCGAGGCCAACCTCCGGGTGGCGTTCTCCTGCCTGACGGAGGAGCAGATCCCGGGGGTGTTCGCCGCCATCGCCGCGGTGGTCCGGAATCTCGAATAACGTGTGGTTCTAATCCTGCAGGAATTCCAGGGCGGCCGTGGCGTGCATCTCCACGCCGATGGGAAGTGAATCCTCATCCATGTTGAACCTCGGGTGATGATGGGGATAGCACGTTCCCTTGCCCTTGTTCCCGGTGCCGACAAAATAGAACGCCCCGGGGATGTCCTTGTTGAATTCGGCGAAGTCCTCTCCAACCATCATCCGGATATTCGTTTCAATGTGATCCGGGCCGACGACCTTGCCGGCCACCTTGCTGATGAAATCGGTCATGTCCGGGTCGTTGCTCAACAGGATATTGCCGCAATTGATTTTCAGTTCATAGGTTGTCCGGTAGACTGAACACATGCTCTCGACCATTCTCCTGAACCGCTCCTTGACATCCTCGGCCCCATCGTAAAGGCACCGGATGGACCCCTCCAGCACGATCCGGTCCGGAACGATGATGGGTGATGTCCCGCAGTTCACTTTGCAGAAGGTGATGACGGTGGGTTTCAGGGCATCGATCTCCCGGGTCTGGATGCTCTGCACGGACTGGATGATGGCGGCCGCGCAGATGACGGGATCCACGGACGTATGCGGGGCGCCCCCGTGCCCGCCCTGTCCGGTCACCGTCAGCTTGAAATAATCCGAAGAGGCCATGATGGGCCCGGGTGCGATCCCGAGTCGCCCTGTCTCCAGCTGTGACCACAGGTGGAGGCCCAGGGCGGCGTCCACATGGGGGTCTTCGAGCACTCCTTCATCCACCATCTGCCTGGCGCCGGCATCCTCTTCGTTGGGCTGGAAGACGAACTTGATGTTGCCTCTCAGGCTGTCCTTGTGCCTGGCCAGGATCTTGGCGGCGACCAGCAGCATGGCGGTATGGCCGTCATGGCCGCATGCATGCATCTTGCCGTCATGGACCGATCGGTACGGCACCTCATTCTGCTCCTGGACCGGAAGCGCATCCATGTCGGCGCGGAGCAGCACCGTGCGCCCGGCATGGTTCCCCCTGAGCAGGCCCACCACGCCGGTCCTGGCGACTCCCGTCCGCACCTCGAGCCCGCAGGCCTTGAGGTAGTCGGCGACGATGCCTGAGGTTCTCACCTCCTGGAAGCCGAGTTCGGGATGCCTGTGGAGATCCCTCCTCAAGTCGACTAATTCTGTTTCAAGGGCTTCGATTTCGCGTTTTATCAACATGGAACGCTTCGCCTCCTGCCGGGTGGATGGGGATGGCGGGCGCTCGCCGCCCGCCGGTCCTGCGCTCATGCTTGTGGAAAGCTGGGAAGATGGTTTGATCGAGAATGAATAGAAATCCGCCCAGGAGCAAGCCGAATCCATTTCCGTCAGGGAGGCCCTTTGCATCCGGTCCTGTTCCAGGTCCACGGCCTGGTCTTCAACAGCTACGGCATCATCCTGGTCCTGGGCCTCCTGGCCGCCCTGGGCTGGCTGCGCCGGCAGCCGTCCGTCCCGGATGAGATCAAAGCCGGTTTTCCTTCCTTCGTCCTCGTCATGGCGGCCGGGGCTTTCCTGGGGACCCTGGCCGAGGGCTTCCTCACCCATCTGGCCCAGGGAGGATCGGCGCGGAGCGTGCCCTGGGCCCTGCTGCTGCGCAGGGGGGGCAGCGTCCAGGTGGCGCTCCTGGGCGGCGCCCTGGCCCTGGCCTGGCGCCTGAAGCGGCCCTCGACCTTCCTGGGGCTCGCCGACCTCCTCGCCCCGGCCGCCGCGCTGTTCCAGGGCATCGCCCGCATCGGCTGCTTCATGGCGGGCTGCTGCTACGGAAGACCCAGCGGCGCGCCCTGGGCGGTCACGTTCACCGATCCCCGGGCCCGGCTGTGGGCGGGCACGCCCCTGGGCGTGCCCCTGGCGCCGGTCCAGCTCGCCTACTCGGCCGCCAATTTCCTGATCTTCCTGGGGCTGCGCCGCTTCCTGGGGCGGACGCGGCGGCCGGGCTCCGTCCTGGGCTGGTGGCTGGTCCTGGAGGGGCTGCAACGGATCGTCCTGGACACCTGGCGCTGGGATCCCGGGCCGGCCCTCGGGTGGGGCTGGCCGTGGTTGACCGAGAACCGGCTGATCAGCCTGGTGTTCATCGTGGCCGGAGCGGGCTGGCTCGCGGGGCGTCCGCGGCGGCTCCGGGCGAAGGTGGCCCCGGGCCGGGAAGAGGCTTGACGCCACCCACCCGGGCGTCAATACTTAACAGAATCATCCTATCCATCTCCGGCGCTGCCAGTCCCTCCCATCGGGAGGCGGTGTTCTTTTTTCCGGCAAATCCCGCCGCCTCCACAATCCAGGAGCATCCATGAAACTGGAACCACGCCTTCAGAAAACCCTGCACGTCGGCTCGGCGGCCGCCATTGGCGCCGCCCTGATCGGGTTCGCCGCCTGGGTCGGGCTCATGGTCGCCTGCGCTCCGCCCGCAGCCGCGCCGCCGCCGCCGCCGCCCCAGCAGGTTCCGGTTTCCGCCTGGGGGGGACACTTCTCCTTCAGCTACACGCCGCCTGCCGCCACCGCCGAGCCAGCCTCCGCCAACGCCACCATCCTGGTGGTGAACCCGAGCTACAAGGATCACGAGAGCGCCTTCGCCCGGAGGGATTTCGAGAAGATCGGCAAGGGTTTCTCCGCCTCCATGGGCGTGGACATGGACAAGATCCTGATCGCCAAGGGACTGACCTCCAAGGGGCCGTTCAGCGCCATCGACGAATTGACCTACTCCGACAAGAAGAATTCGGACCTGACCCTGAACCCCACGGTGTTCATCACCTCCGACGTGAAGTTCGGCAAGTGGGAGGTGGAGGGCCAGACCTACGTGACCGAGGGCCGGACCATCACCGTCATGACCCGGCCGTTCGAGCTGAGGGTGGGCGGATGGGTCTCCTTCGTCATGCAGGAGCCCCTCTCCGGGGAGAAGATGTGGATCAAGAAGCTGGAACTGGATGAGAAGTCCTATACCGGCAAGGAATATTGTGAAGCCAAGGCGCAATACCACACCAACACCACCACCACCGGCAACGGCAGCCTGTTCTTCCCCTATCAAACCAACACTGAGCAGGTTCTGGACGGCTACAACCCCGGGGACTTGCTGTTCAGCGAAAACGTGGACGACATGGCGGGATACGTCAAGGAGATCTACCCGGTGGTCATGAAGAAGTGCTGGGACTACATCGATCCGGAGGAAGTCAACAGCCTGAAGAGCAAGGTCGCGGAGATCCGCAAGGCGAAGGTCTACTGAGCCCGCCTCCAACCGGTCCCCGGGCGCCTGGGCCGGGGGCCGGGATCTGGGCCCCAGGGCGGTCTTGGCGGACAGAAGGGCCTTGCGCCTTGCCGCACCGGTTGGCAGGAGTTAAGATCCAGGCAAGGGAACGATAACAAAGGTTCCGTAGCCCTGGAGGCGCGACCGACGTGCCATGATCAGAACCCATATTCCTTCGACCCAAGCCCTGAGGGTGTTCGAGTCGGCAGCCCGGTACTTGAATTGCGCCCACGCGGCCCAGGAATTGTGCCTGACCACCAGCGCCGTGAGCAAACAGCTGCAGTCCCTGGAAAGCTGTCTTGGGGTCGAATTGTTCACCCGGGGCAAGTTCGGACTGACTCTGACCGAAGCGGGAAGGATCTACCTGGCCTGCACCCGGGAAGCCCTGGCCAAGCTGACCGAAGGGGGCGTCAAGGTCGCCCGGCAGAAGCGGCAGTCCGAGGTGCTCCAGCTCCAGGTCCTGCCCACCTTCGCCGAACGTCTCCTGCTGTCGCTGTACAACGACCTTTCCGATTCCACCCTGAACGGGAAGGTCCAGTTCTCCATCTATCCGATGGTGCAGCTGGACGAGACCTTCCCGTACATGTACGACGGGTACATATGCTTCGGCGAAGGGAACTGGCCGGGGTGCATCTCCGACTATCTGTGCGGCAAGGAGCTGATCCTGGTCGGCGGCCGCACCCTGCTGGAAGACAAGCCGATCCAGTCCGCTGCGGATCTCGCCAACTTCACCCTGATCGAACACTCCGAAGTCCCCACCGCCTGGCCGCAGGCCTTCGAAGCCCTCAAGATCAAGCCGGAGTGCATCGACCACATCATCAAGTGGGATTTCTACTCAGTGCTCATCCGCGGCGTGTGCGTGGGGTTGGGCCTGGCCCTGATTCCCAGGTGCTTCATCGAGGAGCAGCTCAAATCCGGCGAGATGGTCCAGGTGCTGAACTACAGCCAGATCAATCCGTTAGGCTACTACCTGGTCTTCCCCGAAGAGAACAAGAACAATAAGCTTCTCAACAAGTTCCGGATTTGGATCAAGAGCAAGATGATTAATGAATATACCTTACAGCCACTTCAGCAGGTGGAAACGACCTGAAGGCATCCGGGGGGCCGCTCTGGACGGAAGCCGCCACGGCGGGCCTTGAAGGGGAACAGGGAGAGCGGAGCCGAAAGGCCCATGGCCCTTGCCGGATCCAGGGGCGACCTGGGCGTCGGGCAGGGATCCGCAGGATCTGGCGGCCCTTCCCTTCGATTTCCCGATTGCTTGGTCAGGTTTTCTGCTTTGGAAACATTCCCGTCCAAACTTTCGCTTTTTTACCATCTATCGGCACTTCTATACTTCCTTATACCGTAATTGATTTGATAAATCAGGTAGTTACGAGATTTCCATCATCGGGGCCCGAACCTAACGGTTCCCTTCCAATCTGATACTAACTTCTCAATGAGGATCCGCTGAACCCGGGCCCCTATGGGCCCAAGTCAGATCCCAGGCAAACGCCCCAGCTTGGCTCCATCCGCGTGGGAGCGGATCGCCGGGTCGGGATCAAATTATGTCGAATCATCCAAATCCATTTTGCAGGGGGGAAGCCATGAAGAGTTTTAAAATCGCGGTGGTCGGAGCCCTTGGCGCGGTCGGGGCGGAAATGATCAAAACTTTGGAGCAAAGGGCGTTCCCCGTCTCCGAACTCATCCCCCTCGACCTGGAATCCAGGGCGGGCATCCAGATCCCGTTCCGGGGCAGCCCGGTATGCGTGCTCCCGACCCGGCCGGGATGCTTCAAGGAGGCCGACATCGCCCTGTTCTCGGCGGGCGGCGAAGCCAGCCTCAAGCTCGCTCCCATGGCGGTACAGGAGGGAGCGGTCGTCATCGACAACTCCTCGGCCTGGCGCATGGATCCCGAAGTCCCCCTGGTGATCCCGGAAGTCAACCCCCACGACCTTGACCACCACAAGGGCATCATCGCCAACCCCAACTGTTCGACCATCCAGATGCTGGTGGCCGTGAAGCCCATCCACGAGGAGTTCCGGATCCAGCGGATCGTCGTGTCCACCTACCAGG